>NZ_JBVVQL010000008.1:0-102752 GCF_055811195.1 Mesorhizobium sp. WSM4823 | reverse complement strand
CCTCCGTGTGGCGGCTGGCTTGGGCGTGGGCCCGTCCGCCCGGTTTTTTTTTTTTTTTTTTTTGGGGGGGGGGGGGGGGGCCGCCCCCCCCCCCCCCCCCCCCCAGGGCGGTTGTTAGCGACCGATCTCGCGGTTCCAGCGATCGACCCACTCATTGCGGACCAGGGCAATCTGTTCGTAAGGGGGAAAGGCCGTCTTTTCCCACGGTGTCACGCGCGGCTTCAGCTTTTCGCTGTAGACCACGTCGGTATTGGTCACGCCGTAATTCATGATCTCTGCGAATTTGGTCTGGTTGGCGGCGTCCAGAACCTCGTTGATGTAAACCCAGGCGAGCGGGTTTGCGTTCTTGGGCTTCTGAACCGCGACACCGTTCAGAGAGCCGCCTTCTGTCGGATTGATAAAGTCGATCCAGGTCGCGCCGCTATCATAATGGTTCCAGGTGCGGCCGTCGAAATAGATGCCGAGTTCGGCCTCGCCGGACGACAGATGGTTGAAGAAATCGTTGGGCCCCGCCCAGAAGACGAGATTGTCCTTCATTTTCTCCATGGCTTTGAAGAATGGATCGACATTGTCGACGCCGCCGCCAAGTGCCTTTGCCATGGCCCAGATCAGCATGATGGGCGTGACCGCATAGCTGATCGAGGGGAGGGAGGCGACGAACTCGCCCGCGGCAACGCGATCGACAAATTCAGCAAAGGACTTCGGAGGGCTTTTGACGCGTTCCTTGTGGAATGTGATCCCGCCGACGCCGTAGTCGAAGAGCGTACCCTTGCCCATGATGGAATCGGTCAGTTGCTGCGGAATCTTGGCCAAATTGGGCAGATTGGCGACGGTAAAGTCATCGACAAGGTCGGCCTTCGCAGCGGTCAATGCCAGGTCCGGCGTCATGATCAGAACATCGAGCGGCGGCTTTGCCGGATTGGCCTCAACCTGGGCCAGCCATTGCGGCGGGCCGCCGAGCGAAACATTGGCCTTGGCCTTGCTCTTCGCTTCGAACGGCGCCACGAAGCAGGTTCGTACCGCTTCTTCCCACACGCCGCCAAATGCGGTGACCGTTATTTCGCTGGATTGCGCGTTCGCAAACCGCGGCATGCCGCCGGTCATCAGGCCGGCGCCGATCGCGGCGGCACCGCTAAGAAAATTGCGTCTTTTCAAAAGGATCATAGCAGTTCTCCAAAGGGGTTGGAACGAAGGGGCATGCAGGTGGTCTGGTAAGGTTCAGAGGTTCTGCGCGATCGCCTCCAGCTTTTCGCGTGCATTGGAGATGGCTTGTTCATTGGCGGCAGCGCGGGGGAAGGTCTCGGGCAGATCGGTCAACACGGCGTCGAAAATCTCGCGTCGGCGGCGTTGGCGCGCTGCACCCGGCAAGGCGATCAGCCTCTGGTTCAGCCGGTCCATGACGGGTGCTGTGAAGATGCTTTCCCAGCGTTCGCGCTCAGGACCTTGAGCATTCGATGCATTGCTGGGTGCAAGCGTCTGGCGCAGCGTTGCGGTTTCGGCTTCATCCACGGCGCCGTCGCGGATCACCACCCCGTAATCCGCAGCTGCGCCCTCGGGACTGATGAAACCGTTCTTGACGTCCTGGAGCACCGCTTCCAGGTCGCGACGGGCCGGGTCGCCCCAGCCACCGGCGCCCGGCGTCAAGAACGTCACAGTATCATCGGCGTTGAGATTCAGCACATCGATCTTGCCAAGGTGCCGCTCGCTGGGCTTGCCACGGTTGACGATCAGCGCGCCGGGAAGTCCTGGCTTGCCGCCATTCGATCCCCAGGGGCGGAACACCAGACGCTCCATGCCGCGCCCCAGCACATTGGAATCGTCGGTGAGGATACGAAAGGTCAGTTCCATGCCGCAGCCGCCACGCCATTGACCGGCGCCGCCGGAATCCGGACGCAGGGCGTATGTCTGGATATCAATGCCGAGTTCCGCCTCGACCGTCTCGACCGGATTGTTCGCCAGATTGGAAATCCCGCTGTCGCGGCAATCGACGCCGTCACTGCCGAAACGACCACCGGTACCGCCGATCATCGGCTCCACGACCTGAACACGTCGGCCGCCGCGGCCATCGGGTTCGGCCAGGACGACCGGTATCACCGTGCCGGACGATGCTGCCGGCATCACGTCCGGCAGGGCTTTGCCGAACGCACCGTTCAGAACGTCATTCACGCGGATCGCTGCCGCATGACGCACGCCCGTCGCCGCCGGCTCCTGCGGATTGACCAGGCTTCCCTCCGGCGCGGTAATGCGCACCGGATCGAGCAGCCCGACATTGAGCGGCGCCGTTGAATCGAGCGTGTTGACCAGCGCCAGAACGCGCAAGGTCAGCCAGGCATGCGGCCGGCCCCGGGAGGGGATGTTCATCGCAGTAGCGACCTGAGGATCGGTGCCGGTGAAATCGAGATGGACCTCGCCGTTTTCGAAGGTGGCAGCCAGCGCTATTCGCACTGGAATGCGCGTCGCGGCATCGTCGTCCAGATAGTCGGAAAAGGCGTATGTGCCGGCTGGTACACGCTTCAGAACGGTCCGGGCCTTCTCAGCCGCATAGGCGACCAGATCGATTGCCGCATTGGACACTGCCGCGACGCCATGCTGCGCGATGGTCTGCTCGAGACGACGGCGGCCGGCGGAAAGCGCTGCGAGCATGGCGCGGATGTCGCCCATATTGGCATCGGGCGTCCTGCTGTTGGCATCCAGGAACAGGCGCACTTCCGCTGTCATCTCGCCGCGCTTCATCAGCTTGACGGGCGGGATGCGCAGACCTTCCTGGAATATCTCGGTGTTGATCGGAGAGATGCTGGAAGGCACGCGGCCGCCGACATCCGAGCAATGGACGAAGCACCAGCCATAGGCGACTATCTTGCCGTCGTGAAAGTAAGGCTGGATCATGTGAAGGTCGGGAAGATGCGTCGCAAGCCCTTCCGACCGGTAGGGATCGTTGGTTAAAATGACGTCGCCCGGCTCCAGAGGACCGACAGCCGCGATCGTCGGGCCGCACTCGAGGCCGACGAAACCCGAAACCCCGATGGAGCGCGGATAGGCAAAGAAGCGCCCGTCGAGTCCCGCCAGCGCGCAGGCAAAATCAGCCGTTTCCTTGACATACAATGTGCGGCCGGTGCGCTGAAGCGTCAGGCACATTTCCTCGCTGACGGCAGCCAGCTTGTTGCCAAGGATGGCGAGCGTGATGGGATCGAGCTTCATGACGAATGTCTTTCCAGATGAAGATTACCAGTGGCATCCACCTTGGCTGCCCAGCCGGGAAGAAGCACCGTCGTGGTGTCGTCCTGCTCGATGATGGCCGGTCCCTGAATTGTGTCTCCGGCGCCGAAATCGCTCCGTGCGTAAACACCGGCTTCGATCCAGGCGCCTTTTCTGAACAGACGACGCTGCGCTTTCAGCTTGGGCGTGCCTGTACCGGCCGCGATGACCGGTTCGGAAATCTTCGAGGTGACGCCGACGACGGCAAGCCGCGCCGTTCCGAGTTCGATCTCGCTCTCCGTGTCGCGAAACCCGTAAATGCGCTCATGCTCGCGATGAAATGCCTCCGCCACGCAGAGTGCGTCTTTGCAGTCGTCGGCAATTTCCACCCGCAATTCATAAGCCTGTCCTGCGTAACGCATGTCGGCTGCACGTTCGTACCGGCGCTGTGTGCTCTGCTCGCCTTCCCGGTTCAGCCAGGCGCTACCCTCGGCCGAGAGCTCATCGAATACGCCCTGCAGCAACCCAGCGCTCCGCGCGTCGAGAGGCCAACGCAGGCTGCGCACGAAATCGCGCCGCAAATCCGCAGCGGCAGCGCCCAATGCGCAAAAGGTCCCCGCCGTCGGCGGAATGACGATACGTCCAATCCCCGTCTCCTCGGCCAGCAGGTTGGCATGGGTCGGCCCCGCACCGCCAAACGGGACGAGCGCGAACGTCGCCGGATCGAGACCGCGCGAGGCCAGCGTCTTGTAAAGCTCGGTCGCCATGCCCGCCGTCGTGACCGCCAATGCGCCTTCTGCCGCGCGCTGTGCGGCATCCTCCCCATCGAGGCCGATCCGTACCCCGACTTTGGCAAGCGCCGCAGCCGCCGCTTTCTCATCGAGCCGCATGCGGCCTCCGAGAAAGCCGCCCGGATCGATATAGCCTAGCGTAAGGTAGCAATCGGTCACTGCCGGTTCGGTGCCGCCTCTTCCATAGGAGACCGGCCCCGGCATAGCGCCTGCACTGCGTGGACCGACCTTCAGCACTCCGTAATCGTCGACCCACACGATCGAGCCGCCGCCTGCACCGATCGCCGAGACATCGACGACCGGAAGGACCAGCGGAAGCCCGCCGACATCGGTTCGGGTCGCAAGCTGCGCCGAACCGGCGCTTGCTACCGCGATATCCGAAGAGGTGCCGCCCATATCGAAAGTGATGATCGATTGAACGCCCGCGGTCTCGGCAAGGCGCGCCGCGGCCATCACGCCTGATGCCGGCCCAGACAGGATGGTTTCGACCGGCCGCTCTCCAGCCGAAGACAAGCTCAGCGAACCTCCGTTCGAGGCTTAACAAGGATGGGAGCGACGACGCCGTCGCGCTCGAGGCCGCTCTTCAATCCGCTGAAATAGCGGTGCATTAGCGGCTGGATATAGGCATTCAGGCAGGCGACCAAGGTCCGTTCATATTCACGGATCTCGGGCCAGATCGCCGCAGCGGAGCTGATTGCAAGGCCGCCGGCTTTCGCCGATAGGCGGGAAGCAAGATCAATCTCTACCGCCGGCTTCGTATATCCATTGATGAGCATCAGGGCGGCGGCATCAACCCCGAGCGCCTTGATCTTTGCCGCGACGCGATCGAGTTCCGCGTCGTCCGGCGTCATGGTCATTTCGCCGCTCGCGGAGAGACGCGCATTGATTTCGACAATCCGGAAGCGTGGCACCAGCGGCTCTTCCTTGCTGCCGTGGAAATCGAACGACGACGGCATCCGGCTTCGGGCGATCTCAAGGATGTCACGAAATCCGCGGCTGACCACAAGCGCGATCGTGGCGCCGCGCCGCTGGATGATCGCGTTCAGCCCGATTGTCGTGCCATGCATGATGGTCGCGATGTCGCTCGACCGCAGACCTGCCTTGTCGAGCAGGGACTGCAGCCCTTCAATCAGAGCCCGCGACGGTTCGTCGGGTGTCGAAGGTTCCTTATAGTGCGTGAGACTTCCGTTGCGCGGATCGGAAAGCACGAAATCCGTGAATGTGCCACCGACATCGATGCCGATGCGCGCGCCGGCATTTTCCGTATTTGTCATTCCAACATTACTCCGGCCGTACGATGACGGCATCTTCAGGCGCCCAGCCGAGCGTCGTTACTTCACCAAGTCGAAACGAAACCGACCCCAAAGGCCCATCCGCCTGCCTGTAGACGAAGAGCTCGCGTCTCAAGGACGGAACGTCGACCTGATAGGCAGCGTAGTTGCCGCGGAAGACGGCGCCCGTGATCCGCGCCTCGAATTGCGGGCCGTTCACCGGTATCGCCCCGAGTGTCATGCGCTCTGGACGTATTGAAACCATGAGAGCCGAACCGGGTTCCTGCGGACGATCGAGAAGAACATCGACCGGCGCTAAACGACCAGGCAGCATCAATGCCGAGCCGCCCGGCGCCACCGTGCCTTCGAAAATATTCGAAGCCCCGAGAAATTCCGCGACGAACCGCGTTTGCGGCCGATCATAGACCTCGGTCGGAGTCCCGGTCTGCAGGATGCGGCCGTTGCTCATGACGGCCACCCGATCCGACATGGAGAGCGCTTCCTCCTGATCATGGGTGACGAGCAAGGTCGTGATGCCGAGACGCTGCTGCATTGCGCGGATTTCGAACTGCATGCTCTCGCGCAGCGATTTGTCCAGAGCGCCGAGCGGCTCGTCCAGCAACAGCACTTTGGGATTGACCACGAGCGAACGGGCCAGCGCCACGCGCTGCTGCTGGCCGCCGGAAAGCTGTGAAGGATACATGTCGCCGCGCGACTGCAATTGGATCAGGTCCAGCATTTCCGCGACGCGGCGGTCCCTTTCGGCAGCGCCGACTTTTGCCATGCGCAAGCCAAAACCGATATTCTCAGCAACAGTGCGGTGCGGAAACAGACTGTAGTTCTGAAAGACCATCCCGAGATTGCGACGATGGGGCGGCAAATGAGTAATGTCCGTTGCGCCGATCTTGATCGAACCCACATCGGGCCGTTCGAAACCTGCGACCATGCGCAACGTCGTTGTCTTGCCGCAACCGGAAGGACCCAGAAGGGCCACGAGGTGTCCCCCTTCGATCTCCAGGTCTAGATCGCGGACGGCCAGCGCCTTTCCATACGACTTGGAAACGCCGGCAAGTTGCAGGTCCGCTGCCTTTTCCAGCCCAGAACTCATGCTGCGCAGTGGCCCCGGCCCAGGATTTTTGCCTGCAAGATTTCCGTCAAAGGCCTGTTCCCATTTGCATTTTGTAGCGCTACAATTCATGGAAAGCCAAAACGAGTCAACAGGTATGGCTTTTTTGCTTCCTTTAAAGGGACAGGATGGTTTGTCGTCACCCAGCCCGAACAGCAAACGGTAATTTATGACCAAGCGACGCGAGCAGGTCAGTCTGGTCACCATGCACTCGATTGCCAGTGCCGCGGGCGTCTCGCCCATGACTGTTTCGAACACCTTCCGCTACCCGGAGCGCGTTCAGGACGAGACACGTCAGCGGGTCATGCGGATCGCTGCTGAACTTGGCTATGTGCCCAATCATGCAGCCGGAAATCTCGCATCGGGACAAAGCCGCGTCATCGGTGCGATCATACCTTCGATCAAGAACTCGAGCTTCTACAAATATGTCCGTGGCATGCAAGATACGGCTGCCGAGCATGGCTACGAACTCGTGTTGAAACTGGCCGATACGATTTGCCACGAGCGCGCAGCCATTCAAACGTTCATCGGGCTGCGCGTTGCCGGCATTGCCCTAGTCGGCAATGAGCACGAGCCGGCAGCCATAGATATTCTCCAAAAGACAGCGCTCCCCGTGGTGGAATCCTGGGTTCTGGGAAATCCTATCGACATGGCCGTTGGCTATTCCACCACTGCGGCGACCGAGGCGATCCTCGACGTGCTCCTTTCTCAAGGATACCGCAATATCGGCTTCATCGGGTACGAGCGTGCTGCGTCTCACCGGTTCACAGAGCGACTGCCGATCTTCAGGTCTGTTCTTGCGCAAGCCGGTTTGTCATCTGATCTGGTTCATCTGGCGGATGAAGCGGACGGTTTCGGTGCAGGCCCGAAGGCGCTCGAAGAGCTTTGCCGTATCGGTCCTCGGATCGATGCCGTCATCTGCCCGACGGACATCGTGGCGGCGGGTGTGCTGTTCGAATGCGGACGGCGCGGATGGAAGGTCCCAGACCGGATCGCCGTAGCCGGTTGGGGTGACTATGAAATCGCATCCGAAATCACCCCCGGCCTCACTACGGTCCAGCCCAATGCCTACGAAATGGGGCAGCAATCCGTTACAATGATCGTGGAACGCGCCAGGGGTAATCGAAATCAAGGTCGGGTCGTCGATACCGGCTTCCAGATCATCGAACGCGCGAGCACTTAGAACGGGCGCAGCGGCCTCATTGCGGCAGCTGTCGTTTCGTGGAGGCATGGGGGCCGCTGGCCTCTTCGAGGTTTTCTAAACCCTCTTGATCGACGGCGCCGCCCCACCGCGACTGCACGCGCACTACCGGAACCCCGACGACCTCGTCCCTCAGCCCGCCATCCAGCCGCCGTCCACCATCAGATTGATGCCGGTGACGTAACTTGCCATGTCGCTGGCGAGGAACAACGCGGCTCCCGCTACGTCATTCGGGGTGCCGAGCCGCGGCCAAGGCGTCCGGTGGCGTGAATAGTCGAGCGCGTCGGGATCGTTGGCCACGCCCGGCTTGCCGGTGATGATCTTGCCAGGTGCAATGGCGTTGCAGACGATCAGATCGGCGGCGTGGTCGACCGCGATCTGCCGCGTCATCTGCACGATGCCGCCCTTGCTCACCGAATAGGGAAAATCACCCGGGCAGGCGACCATGCCGTGCTGGGAGGAGATGTTGATGATGCGGCCACGCACCTCGTTGACCGGGGGCTGGGCGATCATCTGCATGACGGCGCGTTTGGAGCAGTAGAAGAACCCTGTCAGGTTGATTCCGATCACTCGGCTCCATTGCTCGGGCGTTGTCTGCAGCAGGTTGGTGCTGGTGTAGACGGCCGCATTGTTGACCATTACGTCGAGTCGCCCGAACCGGGCGACGGTCGCGCCGACTAGTGCATCGACAGCATTCCAGTCCGAAATGTCGGTTGCGATATACGTGGCCGCCCCACCGGTCGACGCGATCAGAGCGACCGTGCTCCGGCCACCCTCGATCGGCGCTTCGACAGTGTCGGCGATAATCACGGCGGCGCCTTCCGCCGCAAAGCTGAGAGCGATCGCGCGGCCGATGCCGGAGCTTCCTCCGGTGACGATCGCGACCTTGTCCTTGAGCAGGGGCATGCGGTTCCTTCAGCTTTCCCGACGAACGGGCTTTCCTCGCCCGGGACCGATCAACAGTTGATCGCGCACGATCTCCTGGCCGCGCAGAAAGACGTTGGTCAGTCGCGCTTTCACGGTCCAGCCGTCGAAGGGCGTATAGCCCGCGCGCGATACCTGCCCGGCATTGGTGATGACGCTGGATTTGCGCGGGTCGACGATCAGCATGTCGGCATCGTAGCCGGGAGCGATTTGCCCCTTGCGCCGGCCAAGCCCGAAGCGCTCCGCCGGATTGCGTGCGCACATGCGCACGACATCGGGAAGTTCGACAACCCTTTCATCGACGAGTTTCAGCATGGCCTGAAGCAGTGTCTGCAATCCCGGCATGCCACCTGGAATGTCGGCGAAACCTGTATAGTTGGCAGCCTTTTCGGCCGGCGCATGCGGCGCGTGGTCAGTGGCGACGATGTCGATCAGCCCGGTCTTTAGCGCAGCGCGCAGTGCATCGACGTCCCGCCGTGATCGCAACGGCGGCGAGCCCTTCAGATTGGCGCCGTGCGTTGCGTAGTCGTCGGCGCTGAAGAACAAATTCTGCGGCGTTGTCTCGACGCTGGCGTCCGCCATGTCGCGCAGTCGCTTCCAGACCTTTACGCCCAATTCGGAGTTGATCTGCCGGACATGGATACGGGCGTTGGTGGAGGCAGCCGCAAGGATGGCCCGCGCGATGCCGCCGGCTTCCGCCAGGGGCGGCCGGCTGTCGAGAAACGCCGCGACGGTTCCCGCCTGGTTGCGTTCGTTGCTTGAGGTCAGGATCGACTGATCGCCCGGCGAAATGCCGATCAGCGTGTCGGCCCCGGCGAAATTCTTCAGAGCCGAGGAAACAGCGTCGAATGTCGGGAACAGAAAGGTCTCGGGCACATCGGCGGTGAACAGCTCGAACGAGGCCGGCGCCAGATCGAGCAGGCCAGCGATGAGCGACAGGTCGCGGCTGACCACCGCCTGGAAGCCGACATCGACATGGATGCGGCCTTCGGCCATTGCCATCTTGTCGGCAAGCTCATCGGCTCTGGTCGTCCACGGCTCGTCGGTTGGCATGTCGAGCACCGTCGTCACGCCGCCAAGTGCTGCGGCATGCGTGCCGGAGGAAAAGTCTTCCTTGTGGGTCAGGCCCGGCTCGCGCAGATGCGAATGCGCGTCGACCAAGCCGGGCAGCAGGAAGCAGCCGGAAGCGTCCAGCACCGTCTCGGCCACCGCCGTTTCGCCGGGCGCGACGAGTGCCGCGATCCGGCCGCCGGCGATGCCGACGTCGCGCCGCTCGAGCCTGTCGGCGTTCACCACAGTGGCTCCCCTGATCAGCGTCTCGAACATGCCGCCACTCTTCTTGCTTCCGTTACTCGCGCCGCTCGAAGCGGTCGTGGTTCTCCAGCCAGAAACGCGCGATGTCTTCGCGCCGCATGAAAGCGGCGGCCGGTTTCGTCCTCACGTGCTCGATCACCTCGCGCAGCCCGGATGCCCGGTTGGGCTGGCCCATCCACCGCGCATGGATGCCGATCGTCAGCATGCGGCCGCCGGTCTCGTCCACCTCGTCGAGCATGTAGTCGATGGCCGCGCGGCAGTCCTCGGCGAAGTCGCGCGGATTGCTGTAACCCGGCGCCACCAGATAGCGGCTGTCGTTGAGCGTCTTGGAATAGGGCACGACCAGAACCTTCGTACCTTGATGGTCGAGGAAGTAGGGCAGGTCGTCGTTGCAGGGATCGGAATGGTAGAGGAAGCCGCCCTCCCGCACCAGCAGGTCGCGCGTGTTCACGCTGGGAAACGAGCGGCAGTTCCAGCCGGCCGGGCGCTTGCCCGTCAGCTTTTCGTAGAGGGCGACCGCCTCATGCAATTGGCGCTCTTCCTCGCTGCGTTCCATCGTCGCGTAGTCGACCCAGCGCAGGCCATGACCGAGCAGATCGTGGCCACGAGCATTCATCCATTCGACGACGGCCGGATTGCGTTCCAGCGCGACGGCGCAGGCGGAGATGGTGATCGGAATCCGATAATGGTCGAATAGCCGCGCCAGCCGCCACACGCCGGCGCGGCTGCCATATTCGAAATGGGTCTCGGTGCCGAGGTCGCGCACCGGCGGACTGTTCGGGATGTTGTATTCGCCCCAATTGTCGTTGCGGCCATCCTCCAGCCACGAATATTCCGACCCTTCCTCGTAGTTGAGCACGAGGTTGATGGCGAGTTTGACCCCGCCTGGCCACGTTATGAAAGGCGGACGCGGGCCGTAGCCGACGAAGTCGCGCGGCTGCTGTGGCGCGGGCGGCAAATCGGTCGGCATCGGCTTGCTCCTCAAGAATCCGCGTTGGCGGCGATCCAGTCCATGTATTCGTGGAAGGCCTGCTTGCCCGGCGTAGGCCGCCAGTCTGTGTCCCGCTCGATGCGGGCAATGTCATAGACGCCCCACATGCCCGTTTTCAGCGCCGGATTCATAACGATGTTCGCCGTCTCCGCCGCGCTGACTTCGACCTTCAGGCCGGGAGTGCGCTCGGCGGCCCAGGCGATGAAGTCGCCGACCGTCGTCGTCGTGCCGCTGCCGATATTGTAGTGTCGGTAGCGCAGGCTATCCGCATCGAGCAGGGCCATGATGGCGCGGGCAACGTCGCTCGACAGCACATAGTCGCCGAGCGGCTCCAGACTGTTTGGCCGGATCGTCTCGCCGGCAAGCGCCATATGCGCGATCCGGTTTGGAAGATGACGGACGTTCCGGCTGGCGGTCACCCGGTCCATCGGGCCGTAAACCGACGACAGCCGGACCGAGATGGCGGACAGACCGAACAGGTCGGCGTAACGGTTGGTGACCATTTCAGCCGCAAATTTCGAGATGCCGTAAAGCGTCAGCGGCGCCACGTAACCCTCTTCGGGCAGCGGTTCCCCGCTCCAGTCAGGCCCGTTATGACGGTAGACCGAACCCGAGCTGACATAGATGAAGCGCCTGATCTCAGGCCGGTTGCGTGCCCATTCCAGCATGCGCACCGTGCCCATAAGGTTGACGTCGACGATCGTGTCGGGGTTCTCGGCCTCGGGTTGTTGTTTCGGGTCGCTTGGACGCGAATTGGGCGTGACGGTCGCGCCGTGGACGATGGCGCCGATGTCGTGTCGTTCAAGCGCGGCCGCCCAGCTGGAAGGATCGGTGATGTCGCCAAGGATGACCGTGAGACGGTCGCGCACGGGCGCGAAGAATGCCTCGGCGGTCGCATCTAGTGCCGATTTGTCCAGAATCACGGCGCGGGCTTGCGGATCGCGGTCCAGCCATTCGCGTGCCACTACGCTCATGACAAAGCCGGTGCCGCCGGTGACGAGCAATGTCATATGACCTCCTGTATCGGTCCGAGGATTTCAAATTCAGCGCGTCGCATAGCCGCCGTCCACGAGCATATCGGTGCCGGTCACGAATGACGCATCCGACGACAGCAGGAAAGCCGCTGCCGCCGCGATCTCCTCCGGCCTGGCGATCCTGCCGAGCAAATGGGCGGACCCAAGGCCGGCATCGGCAGCATCAAGATCAGGCCACCGGTGAAGCAGCCGCGCCGTCGCCACCGCGCCCGGCGACAGGCTGTTGACGCGCACCTTGTCGGCCGCATGGTCGACCGCCATCGCCTTGGCGAGATGGATGAGCCCTGCCTTGGCGGCGCAGTAGGCGACCGCCTTGGCCGTGGCGACGCGTCCGAACTGCGACCCGATCAGCACCACCGAACCGCCGCCGCTTGCTGCGATCAGCGGCACCGCGAACTTGCTCATCAGGAACGCCCCCGTCAGGCTGACATCGATCTCGCGCCGCCACGAGCTCTCGTCGAGATCGGCGACAGTGCCGTCCTTCGATGGCGCGGCAGCATTGTGCACCAGGCCATCGAGCCGGCCGAAGCGTTCCCTGGCGATTTCGACGACGCTCCTGGCGGAGCTGCTTTCGGTCACGTCGCAGCCGCATGCGATCGCCAAAAGGCCGAGCCCTTCGGCGAGTTCGTTCGCCGCCCCGGCATCGTGGTCTGCGCAGACGACCCTGGCGCCTTCCGCAACGCAGCGCCGGGCAATGGCCGCGCCGATGCCGCTCGCCGCACCGGCGATCAGAATGACCGTGCCTTGCAGGCGGTTCACCGCGGGATTGCTCGTCATGGCGTCAAACCTGTTCCTCGACCGTTTGCACCGCCGGTCTCGCGACCGGCCGCCGCAGAAGATTGTAGCAGGCGGCAAGCGTGACCAGCACCGCGCCGCCCCCGAGCAGCAGGAACATGGCCGGCGGCCCGATATGGTCCATCAATCCGGCAGCGACGCCCGGCGTCGCCACATTGCCGATCGAGTAGAGCAGGAGGAGCGTGCCGGACGCCGCGACCATATACCGGCCGGGAAGTTGCGAGGCGCCGAATGCCATGGCGACCGGATAGATCGTCAGCGCCGTGGCGCCGTAGGAGAAGAACAGCACGAATAGCAGCACTTGCGAGGAATTGCCGACCCAGGCGATCATGGCGCAAAAGGTGCCGGAGAGAATGCCCTGCACCAGGAGCATCAAACGCCTGTCAACCCTGTCTGACAGCCAGCCCACCGGCGTTTGCGCGAGCATTCCGGCGATGCTGACGGTGGTCACCAGCCAGACGGTTGCCGCAGCCGACAACCCAATCTGCGTACCGTAGATCGGTGTCAGCACGAATATGTTCATGTTGGTAATGCCGGCCTGGAAAATGGCCACTACCGTCACCGGCGCCAATCGGAAGAGTGTCAAGGGGCCGAGAGGCTTCACAGGTTTTGAGCCTGGCGGATGGTCCGGGTCGGCAACGGCCGAGGGCAGTGCCGGCCAGCGCTTGCCGAGGGCTTTGGGAATGAGCGCCAGCAGGGTGATCACCGCCGCGACCGAGAACAGATGCGGCGACTGCGGCCCTACCAGCGCGACCAGTACTTGCCCCAACAACACGGCGATCGCCGTCGTCAGCATGTAGATCGAGAACATCGCGCCGCGATTATGTTGCTCGGCATAAAGATTGATCCAACTTTCGCAGACAACGAATATCGATGCCATCGACAGGCCGCCGAGTAGCCGGAAGCAGAACCAGCTGGGCACGAAATCGGTAAGGACGAATCCCGAGGCCGACAGCAGCGCCAGGACCAGGATCAGCACGAATGTTCGCTCATGGCCGTAGCGCGCAACCAGCGGCCGCGTGACGAGGCATCCGATCAGAAAGCCGACCGGATAGGCGGTCAGCACAATCTGGACGACGTCGGGGGCGATGCCGGGTTTGCCGAGGGTGAGCGACACGGCGGTCATCAGCATGGCGCTGCCTGTGCAAGCAAGGCAGATGCTGACCATGATCGACAGCAGCGCGCGTGAGCGCTCCGCGTTTCGCCAGACGTGGATCGCGTATCGGGCGAGCGAACTCATAGGGCGGCTATCAGCCGAGTCCGACGCAAGTCGGCGATCGGAAACGAGCCTTCCCGACGGCCGGCGCGGTGCTATTATACATTGCGGCGGTTCCCCTCGCGGCGCCGTTGGCTCACGGCTGCTCGTTCCCAGCAAAAGCTACACGTCGCCTAGGCGACGACAAGCGAAGATTGACATGGCTATGGCCCTAATTTTTTTGGCCATACTTCCTAAGGAAAGCGGCATCTCCACGTCTGTCAGGCTTTACAGTGGTTTTGTGTACTCCCTACCATAGCCAATCCGCCGAACCCGAAATCCAGCCAAGGGCAAACGCATGACGATTGAACGCCTTGAGAACGGCCAACGCTTCTGCCGCGCACTAAGCTACAACGGTACGGTCTATCTGGCTGGCATGACCGCGGATGATCTGTCCGGCGACACCGCCGCGCAGACGCGCGAGATTCTTGCCAAGATCGACACCTATCTGGCCAAAGCCGGAAGTGACAAGACCAGGCTGCTCAGTGCCCAGATCTGGCTGCGGGACATTGCCGATTTCGACATGATGAATACGGCATGGGACGCTTGGATCGACCGCAGTGCGATGCCGGTACGAGCGACGGTGGAGGCACGCCTTGCCGGGGACCAGTATCGGGTTGAGATCATGGTGACGGCGGCTGTCACCTAGACGCTACAGGTGGGCGGGCAAAGCGAATGCATGATCTGGTGATCAAAGGCGGGCGCGTTGCGCTCGACGACGGGTGGGCCGAATGCGACGTCGGCATCGATGGCGGCCGTATCGCCGCCATCGGCAATGGCTTGTCCGGCAAGACGCTTCTGGATGGCGGCGGCCGCTGGGTCATGCCGGGAGGCATCGACGCCCACTGCCATCTCGATCAGCCGGTCTGGGGCGGGGCAGGCAATGCCGACGACTTCGAGTCCGGCACCATATCGGCGGCTTTCGGTGGAACGACATGCATCATCCCGTTCGGCATGCCGGGTCCGGACATGACGACGATCGATGCCGTGGACCGTGCGCTCGATCGCGCTGCGGGACGCGCGGTAATCGACTACGGACTGCATGCCGTAGTGACCATGGGCACGGGCTCCGATGTCGAGGGTCAGCTGCTTCGACTGGCTGGGCGAGGCATCGCTTCGGTCAAGCTGTTCATGACCTATCAGGGCTTCGCGGTCGACGATGATCTCTTCTTCAGGATCCTCGACACGGCGCGCGGCCTCGGCTGGATCGTCATGGTCCATGCCGAGAACGACGCCGCCATCCGGCGCACGCGCCAGCGCCTGATCGATCTCGGCCGCACCGACATCCGCTATCACGTCGTTGCCCATAGCGAGACCATGGAGCGTGAGGCAACGCACCGCGCCCTCGCCTTCGCGGAAATGACCGGCGCGCGCATGACCATCGTCCACGTCTCCTCCTGGCAATCGGCCGAAGAGGTGGAGCGGGCGCGGGCGCGGGGGGTGGACGCCATCGCCGAGACCTGCCCGCAATATCTGTTCATCGGCTCCGCCGATCTCGACCGCCCCGCCATGGACGCCGCGCGCTTTGTCTTTTCGCCGCCGCCACGTTCGCCGCGCAGCCAACAGCATCTATGGCAGGCATTGATCGATGGCGGCATCGATCAATGGTCGTCCGACCATTCTCCCTATTGGTTCGCCGACAAGATCGGCGGCTCCGAGACGCCTGGCTTCAACACCACGCTGAGCGGTATTCCCGGCATCGAGACTCGTCTGCCCCTGCTGTTCTCGGAAGGGCTTTTGACCGGCCGCCTGACGCTTGGCCGCTATCTGGATCTCACCTCACGCAATGCCGCATCGGTCTATGGGCTTGCGGATCGCAAGGGCCGCATCGCCGTTGGGCTGGATGCCGACCTGGCCTTGTGGGATCCCGCGGCGCGATGGACGCTCGGGCACGCTGCCTTGCATTCCCGCGTCGACTTCACGCCCTATGAGGGCCGGACCGTGACTGGCAAGCCGACCACCGTCCTGGTGCGCGGCGAGCCGGTGATCGCCGAAGGCGTGCTTCAGGCAACGCCAGGGTTCGGGCGCTTCGTGCCGCGAACCGCCGCCGACCCCTCCCATTCCAGAAAACCCGTCGAGGACACGACCCCATGGCTAGATGCCTGACCATCGCGGTTTGCCAGACCGGGCCTATCCAACGCAGCGCTTCGCGTGCCGAGACGGTCGACCGCCTCGTCCACTTGCTGGAGCGTGCGGCCGCCGGCGGGGCGGAGATCGCGGTGTTCCCCGAGATGGCATTGACGACCTTCTTTCCACGCTGGCGTATCGACGATCCGGCCGAGATCGAGTCCTTCTTCGAGCGCTCGATGCCGGGACCGGAAACGCAGCGGCTGCATGACTGCGCCGCTCGCCTCAAGATCGGCTTCGCACTCGGCTATTCCGAACTTCTGCACGAGGACGGCCGGACGCGCCGTTTCAACACCATGGACCTTGTCGGACCGGATGGCGCCTTCGTCGGCCGTTATCGCAAGATGCATGTGCCGGGCTCGAGCGAACCGGAAGAGGGCACGACCACCCATCTGGAGCGCCGATACTTCGAGCCGGGCAATCTCGGCTTTCCGGTTTTCGACTATCGCGGCGTCCGCATTGGCATGGCGATCTGCAACGACCGCCGCTGGCCGGAAACCTACCGCATGCTGTGCCTGAACGGCGCCGAGGTGGCCCTGATCGGCTACAACACACCGCTGCTGCTCGACGAGGCGCCGGCGCTGGCGCATTTGCGCATGTTCCACAACCATCTGCCCATGCAGGCCGGCGCCTACCAGAACACGCTGTGGGTCGCGGCAGCTGCCAAGGCCGGTCTCGAAGACGGTCAGGCGCTGATCGGCGGGTCCTGCATCATCGCGCCCACCGGTGAGATCGCCGCGCAGGCGCTTTCGCTCGGCGACGAGGTCATTGTCCATCGCGCCGATCTCGATCTCATCGCGACCTGCCGGAAGGTGAATTTCGACTTCGCGCTCTATCGCCGGCCGGATCAATATCGTCTCATCTGCGAGGCCGCCGCGACATCCCGTTCGGATGTCTGACATGGGCCGCGACCGATCCTTTGGGCGTGCGGCATGACACCATCCGCGGCCGATTCACTATTCCTCGATGAAATCGTCGAGAACGGGCTTTGCATCGGCTGTGGGCTCTGCCGCTCGGTCGCCGGCCCGGATGCGATCGAGATGATCATGACGCCGGAGGGGCGTATCCGTCCGGTCGCCCGCAAGGCGCTAAGCCACTCGACCCTGACGGGGATCAACGCGGTTTGCCCGGGAACCCGTATCGCCGGCCCGGATCCGGCGCAGGCAAGCAAAGCCGCGTTAACGGACACGGTCTGGGGGCCCGCCGAGCGGCTGGTCCTCGGCCATGCCGCCGACCCGCGGGTGCGGTTTGAAGCGTCGAGCGGCGGAGTGTTGACGGCGCTTGGTCAATTCCTGCTCGGCTCCGGCCGCGTCAAGTTCGTCCTGCACGTGGGGGCTTCCCGCTCGGCTCCGATGCGCAGCGAGCAACGCCTGAGCTTCGATGCGGCCTCGGTTCTGCGAGCTGCAGGGTCGCGCTACGGCCCGGTCGCACCGCTGGCTGACTTCCGCGAGATCCTCGATCGCGGCGAGCCCTTTGCGCTGATCGCCAAGCCCTGCGACATATCAGCGGTACGAAATCTGGCGCGGCTCGATCCGCGCGTCGACGATCTCATGCGCTATGCCCTGGCATTCGTCTGCGGAGGAGCCTCGGATCTTTCGAAATCCGAACAGGTGTTGCAGCGTCTCGGGTTAAGCGAGGATGAGCTCTCCCTCTTCAGGTATCGAGGCCATGGCAATCCCGGGCTCAACCGGATCGAGGCCAGGGATGGACGCACCTTCCACCTGACCTACCGGCAGATGTGGGAAGATGAGGACAAATGGATGATTCAGCCGCGCTGCAAGATCTGCCCGGATGCGATCGGTCAGGTGGCCGATATCGTCGCCTCGGATGCCTGGCTGAACGGCGGGCCGGCGGTCGACGACGAAGCCCTCAACGGCATCGTCGTTCGCACCCGGCGTGGGCTCGAGCTGTTTGAAGCGGCCGTCGCCGCCGGGGTGCTGGCGATCAAACGCGAGACCAGCTTTGCCGAACTCAGCGAGCTGCAATCGCATCAGCTGCGCAAGCGCCGCGCCGTCTGGGCGCGGCTGAAAGGCATGGCGATAGCTGGCAAACCGGTGCCTGCCGTCACCGGCCTGGCACTGCGCGACTGTGCCTTGCAGAATTCTTTGGCCGACAATCTCGCCGAAGGGCGCGGGGCTCGCGATCGCGCAAGGCGCGGTCGTCTGGGCGAACCGCCTCCTGTGTCGCGGAGCCAGGCCGGCGCAGTCATATCCAGGGACGAGTGTTTATGAGTACCGCCGAGGAAACCGAAGTGATCATCATTGGCGGCGGCATTGCCGGCGCCGGCGCCGCCTTCGCGATCAGCCGGTCGGCCAAGCTGGTGCTGCTCGAACGGGAAAGCCAATGCGGGTATCACACCACCGGCCGGTCGGCGGCAAGCTTCACCGAAAACTACGGCAACGGCATTATTCGCAGGCTGGTTTTGGCAAGTCGCGCATTCCTTACCGAACCGCCGGCCGGTTTCTCGGAATATCCGCTTCTCAGCAAGCGCGGCATGATCACGGTCGCGCGTGCCGACCAGCTCCATCTGTTGGATCAGGAACTGGAGACAGCGCGGGCGCTGGTCCCGTCGATTGTCGCGATGACGCCCGCCGAGGCGGTTGCACGCGTGCCGGTGCTGCGTCCGGACTATCTCGCCGGCGCTTACATCGAGCCGCATTCGATGGATATCGACGTCAACGGCCTGCACCAGGGATACTTGCGCGGCGCCCGCGCACGCGGCGCCCGCATCGTCACCGATGCCGGGGTCCAGGCAATCGACCGGCAAGGCGGCCTATGGCGGGTCCAGACGCGGGCAGGCACGTTCCTTGGGCGGCGGATCGTCAATGCTGCCGGAGCCTGGGGCGACGAGATCGCTGTGATGGCCGGCGTGCGCCCGATTGGCCTCCAGCCCAAGCGCCGCACCGCCTTCAACATTCCGGCGCCCGCCGGCGTGGACATCCAGCACTGGCCGCTGGTCAATGATGTCGGCGCCGAATTTTATTTCAAGCCGGATGCCGGCCAACTGCTGGTCTCGCCGGCCGACGCGACGCCGTCGGCGCCGATGGATGCCTATCCCGAGGACCTCGATGTCGCGATCGGTGCCGAGCGGCTCGGGCAGGCGACGACGATCGAGGTGCATCGCGTGTCGCGTTCATGGGCAGGGCTCAGGACCTTCGTCGCGGACGGATCGCCGGTCGTCGGACCCGATGACGAGATGCAGGATTTCGTCTGGCTGGTGGGTCAGGGCGGCTACGGCATCAAAACGTCGCCCGCGCTGTCGCGCATCTGCGCCAGTCTGATCGCAGGTGGCGGCCTTCCGGACGACGTCGCGAGGCAAGGAGTGACACTGGCGGATCTGACGCCGCAACGGCTGCGGGGTAAAAGCCCCGAGCAAGGTTCCGCATCATGACCGGCGATGGCCTGACGGCGGGCGGAAGGCTGGCCGGGCGCGTGCTGGAAAGGCTGGCGGAGGCCACAACCGATCCGCCGGGCATATCCCGCGTGGCCTACGGTCCGGGCGAGCGCCTTGCCCACGCAATAATCCGCGAAGAAGCCGAAAAGCTTGGCGCGGCGGCACGCGTCGATGCCGCCGGCAACCTCTACCTGACGCTCGCCGGCCGCAACCCGGACCTGTCTCCGATCGTCGTCGCCTCACACCTGGACAGCGTGCCTCATGGCGGCAATTTCGATGGTGCTGCCGGCGTCGTGGCCGGGCTGGGTGTCATGGCCGAACTGGTCGGGCAAGATATGCGGCTTTCGCGCGATCTTATTCTGCTGGCGACGCGTGCCGAGGAAGCGGTCTGGTTTCCCTTGTCTTATCCTGGCAGCCTAGCGGCACTGGGCCTGCTGGAACCGGAATCGCTCGAAGCCAGGCGGTCCGACAGCGGCCGGACCCTTGCCGAGCATATGCGCGAGGAGGGGTTCGATCCCGATGCGGTGCGGCGTGGTGTGCCAGGAATTGATGCCAGCCGTACCGCCGCTTTCATCGAGGTGCATATCGAGCAAGGACCGCGCCTGGTTGCCGCCGACGTGCCGCTCGGCATCGTCACCGGTATCGCTGGGGGCTTTCGCTATGTCAGTGCGTCTTGCATCGGAAGCTATGCTCATTCGGGCGCCGAGCCGCGCTTCGCCCGGCATGACAGCGTTCTGGGCTTCGCCGATCTGGTCGCCGGTCTCGAAGCCGAATGGGACGCGCTCGAGCGCGAGGGGCATGAGGCCACCATCACGTTTGGGCGGGTCCAGTCGGATCCGAGCCAGCATGGCGGCAGCCGCGTGCTGGGCGAACTCGGCTTTACCCTGGACGTACGCAGCGCGGATGCCGCCGTGCTGGAGCGGATCGAAGCACGGCTGCACGCACTCTTCGCAGAAACCGGTGCCAAGCGTGGCGTGATTTTCGAGCCCGGACCTCGCTTCGCCTGGGAACCGGCCACCATGTCCTCAGCACTGATCGCCGGGCTGGACCGCGCGGCCAGCGACTTGCAGATGAAGGTGCCACACATGCCGAGCGGCGCTGGGCATGACGCCGCCGCCTTTGCCGGCGCGAAGGTGCCCAGCGTGATGATCTTCGTGCGCAACCGCAACGGCAGCCACAATCCGCACGAAAGCATGGAGATCGCAGATCTCGATCGGGCGATCCGGCTGCTTTTCCATTTCATCGCTGGTTTCGACGATCCCCGGGAGCATCCATGAATCTAGCTGCATCGGCACTGCTCGTCATCGACCTGCAGAACGAATACCGCCCCGGCGCCGCTTGGCCGGTCATCGGCTACGACACGATCCTCGAAAATGCCGCTTCCTTGATCGAAACGGCCCGCGCGGCAGGCATGCCGGTGATCCACGCCCAAGCCTGGGTGAAGCCGGAGGAACGAAAGACCTATACCCGGCAAGAGGAGATCCTGACCGAGGAATTCCGCTCGGCCGTGGCGGGCAGCCATGATGCCGAGATCTGTGCCGAGGTGGCTCCGCTGCCCGGCGATATCGTCATCCACAAGCACTGGCCGAGTGTCTTTCGCCGTACCGATCTTGCGCAACGGCTTGCCGCGCTCGGCATCGAGAACCTGATGGTTGCCGGTGTGCTGACCGACAGCTGCGTGACCGAAAGCGTCTTCGATGCGGTTTATCAGGGGTTTCGGGTCTGGCTGGTCAAGGATGCCTGCGGCAGCATGAGCGAGGCCATGCATCGCACTGGCATGCTCGACATGGCCAATCGGCTGTATGGCGGGGGTATCTTGCGCATGCCCGAGGCATTGAAGGCTCTCGCCGGCCAGTCCTTTGATAGCTGGCGCTGCACACGGCCGGTGGAATTCGCTTATACGTTTGAAACCGTCGACCGGCTCTACGAGGCGCTGTGATGCGCGCCGACAGTCGCTGAACCGGCCGGCCTCACGACCGTGCCCGGAAGCGCTCCAGTCGAATGGCCGTCGCGCCAGACCGATATGCCGTTGACCAGCACGTGCTCGATACCGGCAGCGGGCTGGCGCGGCTCCTCGAAGGTCGCGCGATCGATGACCATATCCGCGTCGAAGACGACGAGATCGGCGAAGTTGCCTTCCACCAATACCCCCCGTTGCTGGATTCCGAACTCACGCGCTGGCAGGCCCGTCATCCGGAAGACGGCCTCCTCGAGACTGAACAGCCCGACATCGCGGGCATAGTGGCCAAGCACGCGCGGAAAGGTGCCCCACAGGCGCGGATGCGGGTGAATGTCATGCGGCAAGCCGTCCGAGCCGATCATGGTACGTGGGTGGACTATGATGTTGCGGACGTCCGCCTCGTCGAGCTGGAAATAAACGGCGCCTGCCGGCAGCAGTCTTTCGCCGGCGGCGCGTTCGCTGCAGTCCCATTCGCGCGCGATGTCGCTTAGCTCACGTCTTGCCATTTCGGGATGCGGATCGGACCAGGTGATGAGGATCTTCAACCCGGTGTCGCAGCGCTCCAGACGCAACACGGTCGAACTCGCCGCATAGGGATAGACATCCATGCCGATGTCCATCGTTTCTCGGGCGCGGTCGACCCGCGCCAGCGAGGGCCGGCTTTTGCCGAAATTGGCGTGGCCGGTGCATTGGTGATGCGAGATAACCAGTTTGCCACCGGCATGACAGGCGATGTCGATGGCTTCCTCGATCGCCTCGTCCATCGTCTCGAAATAATTTCGCGTATGGGTGACATAAGGCCCGCCGAGGCTTGCCGCCGTCGCGGCCAGCGCCTTGACCTCCGCGGTTGAGGAATTGACCGCCGGCGGATAATCGAGGCCGGTGCTCAGACCGAAGGCACCCTCGGCCATGGCCTGCGCCACGACGTCCTGCATCAGCGCCGTTTCTGTTGCATTGGCAGCGCGGTCGGTCACCGGCATGATGCGCTGTCGCAGGGTCGTGTGGCCGACGAGCAAGGCCGCATTTGTGGCGATGCCGCGCTGTCTGAGTTCGGCGACGTAGTCGGCGAAGCGGTCGAAGCGAAAATTCTCTTGGCCGCCGACCAGCGTGAAGGGTGGTGGCGGCGTCTTGTCGAGCAGCAGGGGCGCCAGGCTCACGCCGCAATTGCCGGCGATCACCGTAGTCACGCCCTGGCTGATCTTCGGGTCCATGCCGTGCGGTGCCAGCAGCGCCCCGTCATCATGGGTGTGAACGTCGATGAACCCCGGCGCCACGATCTTGCCCGAGGCATCGATCTCCTCGGCGCCGCGCGTGTCACCCAGCCTGCCGATGGCGGCGATCCTGTTGCCGGCAATAGCGAGATCAGCGTCGAAACGCTTTGAACCATCGCCTGAGATCAACGTCGCGTTGCGCAGCACGAGATCATAACGCATCCCCGGTATCCCCCTTCGGTGGTGACGTCAGGCTTTCACCTTAAGTGTCTGGATCAGCAGCAATTTCTTCGCGGCGACGCGCGACATAGGCGTCGAGCTCTTCCCTGATCGCGGCATCCATCACCGGCTCCTCGTAATCGCGCAACGCCTGTTGCCAGAGTTCCGTCGCGCGTTCGAGCGCGTCCTTGCCGCCGGCTTCCTGCCAGCTGCCATGATTCTGCCAGTTGGAAAGCATCGGCTGGTAGAAGGCGGTGGTGTATCTCGACATGGTGTGTTCGGCGCCGAAGAAGTGGCCGCCGGCCGGCACCGACTTGATAGCCTCAAAACCCAGATCGTCCTCCTGGAACGGCAGGGGGCGCAGAAACTCCATCATGTTCTGCAGGATCTCGACATCGAGGACGAGCTTCTCATAGGAGGCCGTCAGCCCACCCTCCAGCCAGCCTGCCGCATGGTAGATCAGATTCGCGCCGCCCAGCACGGCGCCCCACGTCGCCATTTCCGTTTCGTAGGCGGCCTGCAGGTCGACCACGTTGGACGCATTGGCATTGGAGGTGCGATAGGGAAGATTATAGCGCCGCGCCAATTGTCCGGCGACGATGTTTGCCTTGGCATTTTCCGGGGTGCCGAATGCCGGCGCGCCGGATTTCATGTCGACGTTGGATGTGAAGGCACCGTACATGACGGGCGTGCCCGGATTGACAAGCTGGGTGAGCACGATGCCGAACAGGGCTTCGGCATTCTGCTGGCAGAGTGCGGCGGCGAGCGTCACCGGCGTCATCGCTCCCATCAGTGTGAAGGGGGTGACCGTTACGGGTTGCCCGTGCTCGGCCATCGCGATCAGGCCTTCGGCCATGGCGTCGTCGAACAGGCGCGGCGAATTGATCGATATGATCGTAGTCACCCCCGGCGAGGCGCGCATTTCCTCGACGCTGATGCCGCGCGTGATTGCCATCATGTTGATGCCGTCCATCGCTCTTGCGCGGCCGATCGCGGTGCAGTGGAAGCTGAGATCGCTCAGCGTCAGGTTGGCATAGTAGGTGTCAAGGTGGCGTGAATTGGCCGGCAGCTCCATTGGCGCCACCACCTGGTTGCCGATGATGTGAATGGCGTTGAAGTGATGCGCGAGCCGAATGAAATTCTGGTAGTCCGGCAGGTTTCCCTGACGACGGCCATTGATCCTGTCATGGACGTTGGGAGGACCGGCCACCAGGCCGAAAACCAGCGAATTGCCGCCGAGGCGAACCTGCTTTGCCGGGTTTCGGCTGGTCAGCGTGAAGGATGACGGAACCGCCCGCAGCGCTTCGGCCACCAGGCTTTCGTCGATCCTTATGGTGCTGTTCTCGCGATCGACAATGGCGCCCGCCTTCGCAAACAGGTCCATCACCTTTTCGCTCATGACGCGGATGCCGAGCTCCGAGAGGATACGCATCGAGGTGTCGTGAAGTCTCTCCATCCGCTCCTCGTCCAGAAGCTGCATGGGGGGGTAGGGGTTCTCAACATGTTGCCAGGGCAGCTGCGAGATGCCGCCACCGCCGCGTTCCATCCTCGATCTGCGGCCGCCGCCGCGCCTGTCCTGTGTCATGAGATCGCATTCCCTTCCGGCTTAGTAGCCGCGCTCCGGATTGACCACGTTGTTGAGCGGCTCGCCGCTGCGGTAGCGCGCCAGATTGTCCGCAAACATCTCAACCGATTTGACGTCCCAACCCTCGTAGACCGCCGCGCAGTGCGGGGTGACGATGACACTGTCATAGCCCCACAGAGGATGATCTGCCGGCAGCGGCTCGGTCGTGAAGACATCAAGCGCTGCCCCTTTGAGCCGGTTGCCATCGAGCGCTGCCAGGAGTGCGGCTTCCTCGATCACGCCGCCGCGCGAGATATCGACAAGGACGGCGGACGGCTTCATCGCGGAGAAGGCTGCATGATCGAGCAGCCCGCGTGTACTGGACAGCAAGGGAACGCAACACACGATGAAGTCGGCACGTCCAAGTAGTGCGTGAAGGGCATCCGGGCCGTGCACCTCGTCCAGGTAAGCCATGGCTTTGGGACGCGCGCGTATGCCAAGCGTGTTCATGCCCATTGCATGGGCGCGGCGTGCGACCGCCGTGCCCGTCTTGCCAAGGCCGATGATGAGAACCGTCTTTCCCTCGATCGGTTCGACGCGGCCTCCTGTCCAACTGCGCGCCTGCTGACGACGCGCAAAGCCGCGCAGGTCCAGCGAGAAGGAAAGCATCGCGCCGAGTGCATATTCGGCGAGCATGCCGGCTGCCACGCCCGCTGCATTGGTCACCATAAGTCGCTTCGGATCCCAGTATCCCAGATGGTCCGTGCCGGAGCCGCCGACCGACACCCATTTCACGGTCCGGCTTTCGACCAGTGCCTGGCGGGGGAACCGTGGCGTTCCGTCGAAGCGGACGGAGTAGACGACCTCGGCGGCCGTGCGCTCGATCAGGTCGGGAAGGGCGGCATAGGTTTCGCAACTGCTGACGGCTAGGTCCGGATGGGTCTCCTTCATCACCGCCAGCGCCGATGCCGGTCGGTCGGTGTGCAGGATGACGGAGGGGTGAGTGGACATGGTACTGCGTCAGGCCCGGCGACCAATGTGGTCGGCCGACTTGCCGAGAACGGCGAGCAATGCCTCTCCTGCGGCGTGCGTGGCATTTTCGTGCGGCGCACGCAGGTTCAGCCAGCGACTGTCGCCGGACCGCACCGCCAGCACGGCCTTCATCGCCGGGATGAGACCAGCGTCCTGGACGGCTTTGCGGAACGCCTTCACTGCGGCATCGGCCTCGGCAACGTCCTTCTCCGCCAGCGTCGCATCATAGAGGGCCCGGATAGCCGCCGCGTTCAGATTTACGGTTGCCGAGATGCATCCCGCAGCGCCACTGGCCAGTCCCTTGGTCAGCTGTGCTTCCGAGCTGGGGAAGACCGCGACATCAGGCGCCGCGGCGATCACCGCCGCCGTGTTGTTCCAGTCGCCGGCGCTGTCCTTGTAGGCCACCACCGTATCGGGAAATGCCTCGTTCAATCGCGCGGTCAGGGCGGGGCTCACCGGCACGCCGGAGTTCTGCGGGATGTGGTAGAGGATCATCTTCATAGCTGGGTTCGCCACCCGCTCGATCAGTTCGCTATAGTAGCGGGCCTGGCCATCGTCGCCGGCGGCCCTGTAGAAGAACGACGGCAGCACCATCACCCCGGCGCAGCCGAGACCGACCGCATGGGCCGTCAGTTCGACTGTGTCGGGCAGGGCCGTAACGCCCGTGCCGGGCATCAGGCGGCCAGGCGAAATACCGGCGTCGACCAACCATTCCAGCGCCTCCATGCGTTCGCGCAGCGAAAGCGACAGAGCCTCGCCCGTCGTGCCGAAGGGCGACAGGAAATGCGCCCCCTGATCCAGCACCCACTTCGCATGTGATATCAAGAGATCTCTTGCGATGCCGCCGTCGTTTTCGAACGGTGTCAGGATCGGCGCGATGGTTCCTTGCGGGCGGGTCATGTCAATCCTTCTACTCATGAGGCGAATTCGTGCAGTGCTTCGCCACCGCCTCTACGATGCGGGCGAAGAAGGCCGATGCGGTAATATCAAAAAGCACGTCGAAGCCTGCTTGAGAACGAAAAGTGACGGCTTCGATGTGGCCGACACGCGTCTGCGCAAGCTCTTCGGCGCTGAAACGTCCGGCTCTCAGATCAACCGCGCATAACCGGCTCATCGCTTCGGAAGCCTTGGCGCCAGAGAGGCGCATCCACGCCCAGCCCTCCCCGCGCCACGAGGAATATCCCTTTGGCACGGCAGCACCATGCCAGCTGTGGCTGAGTTCGGCGAGTGCATCGTCGGCCCCTTCGGCAAGCAGCAGGATATCCTCGCCGCCGAGGCGCAGCACGCGCATGCCGCCATAGGCGCCGACCCGATTGACGGAGGGCAAAGGCACCCCATTCGCGGCGAGCCAGTCGGCGCTGCCGCCGCCCTTCAGGCCGAAGCGCGGGCTGGCCGTGAGATCGGTCAGCACGACCGCGCCGGAGGGTAGCGGCGTATCAGCCGCCGAGCCACCGGGCATGAATGGAAACACAGGCGCCAGGTTGGGACCGGACGTCGCCATCTACATCTCCTGCCGGGCGTTGGCGGG
Organism: Mesorhizobium sp. WSM4823; assembly: GCF_055811195.1. Lineage (NCBI taxonomy): Bacteria > Pseudomonadati > Pseudomonadota > Alphaproteobacteria > Hyphomicrobiales > Phyllobacteriaceae > Mesorhizobium > Mesorhizobium sp. WSM4823. The sequence continues at coordinate 75,820 of NZ_JBVVQL010000008.1, read as the reverse complement.
ATCGAAGAAGGCGTGAGCGACCACCGGCACGTCGACCAGACGGCCGTTCCGGCACTTCACGGTCACCTGGCTTCCTTCAGCCTGGTCATCGATATGGACGTAGGCGAGTGCGATATGACAGCCGAGCGTCGGCGAGAAGCCGATCGACGTGATCTGGCCAACCGGCGCACCGCCGCGCAACACCAGGCAGCTCTCCCCGGGGATGTCCTTTGCGCCGGCTGGAAATTGCAGACCGACCAGCTTGCGGGCCTGTCCTAGCCGCGCGCGCATTTCAATGGAGCGCTTGCCGACGAAGAACGGTTTCTTCTTCGAAACCGCCCAGCCGAAGCCGAGTTCGTCCGGCGTGGTGATCGCATCGGTATCCTGGCCGATCAAGATATGGCCCTTCTCCATTCGAAGAATGCGCGACGCCTCCAAACCGTAGGGCCGCAAGCCGTGCGGCCTACCGGCGGTCATCACCGCATCCCAAAGTGTTGGCGCAAGGCTGGAAGGGCAGTGCAGCTCGTAACTGAGTTCGCCGGTGAAACCGATCCGCATGATGCGCACCGGCACCCCGGCGACGAGACCGTCTCGGCCGCTGAGATACGGAAATGCCTCGCGTGAGAAATCAATGTCGCCCTCCAGGGCCTGAAGGACATCCCGGGCCTTGGGTCCAGTGACGTTCAATCCCGAAAACGCACCGGTCAGATTGAGGACATCGACCTGCAAGCGCCATTGCGCGTTCCAGAACAGCATGTCGGCATAGACGCGCGCGACGGCACCGGTCGTGGCCGTCACGTAGAACTGGTCCCGCGCCATGCGATAGGCGACACCGTCGTCGACCACGGAGCCCATCTCGTTCAGCATCAGGCAATAGCGGACGCGCCCAACCGGCTGATTGGAATGCGCCATCGTGTAGAGCCGGTCGAGGAACATGCCGGCATCGGGTCCACGCACCTCGAGCTTGCCGAGCGTCGAGACGTCGAGCAGGCCAACACCTTGCCGCACGGCCATGATCTCTTCGCGGATCGCCTTTTCCGCATCGCTGCGATCGCCATAGAAATACGGCCGCCACCATGCGCCGACCGGTTTCATCGCCGCGTTGAGCGCAAGGTGCCGTGCATGCAGCGCGGTGCGCCGCTCGAGAGGCTGGTGTTGGCCGGCAAGGACACCCAGCGTCTCCGGTCCGACCGGTGGACGCGCGGTGGTGATGCCAACCTCAGCAACCGTTCGGCCCGTCGCTTCAGCGACGATCCTCGCTGTCGCCAGAGCGGAATGGCGGCCCTGGCTGGGGCCCATGCCCACGGTGGTGAAGCGTTTGACGAGCTCGATCTCGCGATAGCCTTCTTTGATGGCGTTCTGCAGATCCTTGACCTGCAAGTCCTCATCGAAATCGACGAAGTCGCGGCCTTTGGCATCTGCAAAAATTGGCTGCACGTAACCCGAACGGATCTCTGCAGGCTTGGTGACGATTGGCTCGATGACATGGCCCAGCCGTGAGAGCGCCGCCGCCGCGGCGCGACGACCGTCGGCGATCGCGGCCTCGATGTCATCGCAGCCGGCGAGACCGCCGGCAAGCTCGACCGGCCCTTTCGGCATGGCCAGCGTCATCGAGGCGATAGTGGCGTCATATCCGACCTTCGCGCCAGCCTGACACGGAAGTTGCCAGGCGGGCACCTGGCCAACCGAGACCGTCAGCAGATCGCACTCGACCCAGCATCCGCCTGTGCGAACACGCGCAAGGTGCCGATTGCCGGCGGACCCTGCCGCGGCCTCGACTGTTGCGCCTTTCTGGATGGCAACCCCCTTGTCGCGCAGCATGGCTTCGAGCGGTCCGGCATCGCCAGCGAGGCGCGGATCGACGACCAATGCGATCGAGACTCCGGCCTCGACCAGATCCAGCCCGACCTTGTAGCCGTCGTCGCTGGTGGTCAGCACAACGGCTCTTCGCCCAGGACGCACCCCATAGTGTCGGATCAGGCGCTGCGCTGCGCTGCCGAGCACAACTCCCGGCAGATCGTTGTTGCGGAAAACTGCAGGCTGCTCGATCGAGCCGGTGGCAAGCACCACGTCGCGGGCACGCGCGCGGTAGAGCCGATTGCCCTGGATCAACGGCAGCCAGTTGTCTTCGTACCACCCATTGCAGACCGTTTCGGTCAGCACGCGCAGATTGGGAAAGCCCCGAAGACGCGACGACAGAGCCGAAAGCGTCTCCGGATCATACCGGCCATAGGTCAGCGATCCGCCGATCTCCGGATTGTCGTCGCACAACACGACATCCGCACCGGCTTCCGCAGCAGTAGTGGCCGCACTCAGCCCGGCAGGACCGGCGCCAACCACAAGCAGATCGCAGTGAAGATGCGTCTTGTCGAAGGGCCGATGAGGGGCTTTCGTATCGACGACGCCCAGTCCGGCCTTGCGACGGATCATCGGTTCCCAGAGTTTGAGCCAGCTGTCGCGGCGTGGGCCCATGAAGGTCCGATAGTAGAAGCCGACCGGCAGAAAGCGTCCGAGCCTGTCGATGATCGCATCGCGGTCCCGCTCGAGCGAGCCGTTGACGTTCTGGGCGCTGACCCGCAAGCCTTCGCTGATCGGTGTGCGGTCCGCGGCGACATTGGGCTCCGACGGCAGCTGCACGAGCGTGTTGGCCTCGGCTCCCGTCATGCTGAGGATGCCGCGCGGACGATGGTATTTGAAGGAGCGAGACAGCACCCATTGCCCCGAGGCGGCAAGCGCGCTCGCGATGCTGTCGCCCTCGTAGCCTTCGAACGCATTGCCCTCGAAGGTAAAGCGCACAGGGCGCGTTCGGTCGATCCGGCTTCCCCAGGGTTCGGGCAGTCGGTTCATCATGGTTCCAGTCCGGATGCCGTGAAAGTGCGGATGACTTCGTTGCTGACGAGGTCACGTTCGGCGAGGAAGAAAGTGTTGCTTGGCACGTGGCGCCACCACTCAATGATGATGCCTTTCCGGTTCTCGGTACGAAACAACCGCCGCGACCATTCCGCGTCGGGGGTCTGGTCCGGATCCGGCGTGGCGCGGACAGGTCCGAAGGACTGGAATTCGTCTATGTTGCGCGGGCCGTTCATCGGGCAGGTCAGCAGTTTCATGGTCAGTGACTCGCCGCCGTCGCGCCCATTTCGTTGAGCAATCGAAAAGTCTCGAACCGCTCCAGCGCAAAGGGCTTCAGAATGTCCGGTACACGACCGGCCGCGATGGTTTCCGCCATACGTTTGCCGGCGACGGGTGTTGCCTTGAACCCCCAGGTGCCCCATCCGCAATCGAGCCATAGGTTGGCGAGGGGGCTGGCGCCCATGATCGGGCTGTAGTCCGGCGTCATGTCGGTAATCCCGGCCCATTGCCTGAGCAGCCGCACGCCTTGCAGGAACGGGAAGAGGTGCACGGCGCCTTCGGCGAGATGCTCCTTCATGTCGAGCGTCGAGCGCGTGGAGTAGAGCTGATACGGATCGGAACCGCCGCCGATGACGACCTCTCCGCGCGAGGATTGCACGAGATAAGTGTGCAGCGAAACCGAGGACACCAACGTGTGCAGCCAGGGCTTGAGCGGCTGCGTCACCATGGCCTGAAGAGGATAGCAGCGGATGGGAAGCTCGACGCCCGCCATCAGCGCCACGTCGTAATTCATTCCGCCTGTCGCGATCAATACCTGCCCGCAAGCGACACGGCCCCGGTTCGTCTTTACGGCCTGAATTTGATCGCCGACAATCTCGAAGCCCGTCACTTCGGTTCGCTGGTGGATCTCGACGCCGCGCCGTGCCGCCTGGGCGGCATAGCCCCAGGCGACGGCATCATGCCGCGCGGTTCCGCCATCGGCATGCCAGAGACCGCCGAGGATTTCGAGTGAACCGCCATAGTCCATGTTGAGGAGCGGCGCGAGTTCCTCGACACCCTTCTGGTCGACCACCTCGGTCCGTGTCCCCATGTGCTTGCCCATCTCGGCACGGGCGTGGAAGCTGCGAAGCGTCGCTTCCGTGTGGGCGAGCGTGAGTTGGCCGCGCTGGGAAAACATGACGTTGAAGTCGAGTTCTTGCGACAGGCGTTCGAAGAGTTCGACGCCCTCCTTGTAGAAGGCGATGCCTTCCGGCGTGATGTAGTTCGACCGGATCGTCGCCGTGTTGCGCGCCGTGTTGCCGCCGGCGAGATAGCCCCTTTCGAGAACCGCGACACTGCGGATGCCGTGATATTTCGAGAGGTGATGCGCGCACGACAGCCCATGACCGCCGCCGCCGACGATTACGACGTCGTAGGACTGTTGCAGGTCAGGCGTCGAGGGGATATCGCCGCTGACCGGATAGCCTCTGCTGAGGCCGTATTTCAGGAGCCTGAGCGGCATCTTAGGCTACCACGCTGGCCGCCGGACGACCTTGCTGATCGCTGGAGGATCGTAGAGCAATGCCGAGAGGTCGCAGAAATGGCTGTCGCGGTCGGTAAGCGACAGAGTGGCATTACGGATTGCTGCCGCGCGGTGCTGCCCGAGCACCGGTGCTGCGAATTCCATGTATTTGGCCTCGATCTCATTCGGCGTCAGAGGTGCTTCCGGTCCACCGCGGGCATGGACGTCGCCTGAGATCAAGGCCCGCCCGTCGGTCGTCGAGATCACGACATCGGCCCAGCGGCCCGCGGGAAAACGGGCGCTGTGGCGCTCCGACTCCGACACGGTGATGCGGCTTAACAGGTCCGCGACGGCAGCATCCTCGAGCCCGGCGCCGGAAATGTGCTCCAACCCGATGCGTCCGTGGACAATGAACGCAGCGACGGCAAAACGCAGGCTGTATTGCGCTTTCGAAGTCGTGTCCGGCATGCCGTCGAAGAGCGACGCGGCGTAGTGGAAGCTGTTGACCTGAATGTGCTTGATGTCGGCTGGCGAGAGACAATGCTTGCTGCACAGCCCGCGCGTCGCGTCTATGGCTGCATGGGCCCAGCGGCAGATCGGATAAGGCTTCAGATACTGGTGCAGCACCTGCCAGAATCCGCCGAGATCCCGCCAATGCAGGTCGACCTCGGGCGCCTCGATCGTTATGGCCGGCGCGCCGGTAAAACCACGCTCGGCCAGCACGGCGGCAGATATCCCGACCATTGCGCCAAGGCCCGAGCCGTCATGAAGCATGGTCGGATTGGCAATCTCGCGCATCATCTGGCTGCGCGGGCCGTGGTACTCGGCAATGCCAAGGGCGTGCCGGAACTGATCGTCCCGAAGCCGCCGCAAGCGCGCGGCCACCGCAACCGTTCCCAGAGCGTTCCAGGCACCTGACGTGTGGTAGTCCGACACCGTTGCATGCAAGGAGATGCCGGCGCGGCCGGCGACTTCATAGCCGACGACCAGCGATGCGAGTGCCTCCGGGCCGGTCAGCGCAGGCAGTCCCTCCGCAAGCGCTGTCAGCGCCGGCACGACCGCAACGCCGATGTGCCCCTTTGTCGGACTGTATCCGTCGTGGCCGTCGAGATTATCGATCTGTGTCGCACCCGCATAAGCGGCGCCGGCGATGCTGACGCGACGGCCGTCGAAAAGCATGCGCGCCGAATGCCATGGGTCGGTCGATCCGTAGAGCAGGGTCGCCACATCGCGGGCGATCACGCCTGCTTCCATGGGGCCTGCGGCGATGGCAATTCCAAGTGTGTCCAGCAGGAGGTAACACGCCCGTTCCAGCACCGCTGCGGGGAAGACGGATGCTGGCCGCCGCAACACGAAGTCAGTCAGGCGCACGGCAACGTCGTCACTCGCGTCAGGCCCTTCATGCCGATGGGGCGACACAGCCACTTGCTTCACTCCATTTGTAGGCACGACATCATTAATTTGGGTCCATGGCGCTTTCACGCAATTAGTTTGGCGGCTTTGGCCAAAAATATCTATGCCTTGTCACTGTACGCGATTGAACGGCGCCGCCGCTGTGGTCTACCTATCGCTTGCACGCCGCAGGGAGCCGGAGATGAAGCCACCACCGCCTTTAAACTACATCAGGTCCTTTGAGAGTTCGGCCCGTCATCTCAGTTTCACCATGGCAGCCAAGGAACTCGGATATACGCAGGCTGCGGTCAGCACGCATGTTCGTGCGCTTGAGCATTATATCGGCCGGCAGCTGTTCATACGGTACCCACGCAGCCTCAAGCTGACCGAAATGGGCGAGGCGTTTCTGCCGACGCTGCGTCAGGCGCTCGATCAGATCGACCAGGCGACGGAGGCTATCGTGACCTCGTCGCGCAACCGGACGGTGGTGGTCTCCTGCCCAATGAGTCTCGCCGAGAACTGGCTGGCCGGCTGCATGGCCGCCTTTCGAAAGAAACACCCTGAAATCGAGATCGTGCTTCACGGCACGATCTGGGAGGACCTCAGCGAGCAGATCGCCGACATAACGATTTCCACGCGGCGTTTCGACGATCGCCCGCCGACGGGCATTCCGCTCTGGAACGACGAATTGGTCCTGCTGTGCGCGCCGGCATTGCTTGACGGCGAGAACGCCGTGAAGGCACCGGAGGATATTCTCAAAGTGGACTGGATATTCGTGCACGGCCGCCAGGAATATTGGCAGTGCGTCACCACGGCACTGGGGATAGACATGGCGGATTACGACAAGGGCTTGACCACCAACGCATCCAACATCGCGCTAGAACTTGCCGCCATGGGGGCAGGCCTTGTCGCAACCCAGCGGTCGCTTGCCCACGCCTATTTGCGTCGTAGGCTGCTCGTTGAGCCTTTCCCGATCCGCCCCGCAAGCCCTTGGAATTACTACCTCACCGAAAATCAGCTTTCGAAGGGAACCATCGCGCGCACGGTGCGGGAATGGATTCTTTTGCGAGCCCAGGAAGATAGTGCCTGAGGGCGTTGCTCTTCCGGCGTCGCCTCGGCACGCAAAAATTTGAGACGCCAATGGCATTGTTTTTTTTGGCCTGAACAGGCAGGTTTCCGCGGTTTGTTCAAGCTCAAGCCCTTCCGGGATTTTTGCATCGCCCCTAACATGCCGGCCGCAATTGGGGAATGTAACGGGCGGAAAGCCCAAACCGGAGAATCAACAATGACGATTTTCAGCAGCAATGGCGACCGCGTCCCGGCAGCCATCGAGAGCTACGCAAACGAAGTCAGAAACGGCACGATGGACCGCCGTGAATTCCTTGCCCTGGCGAGCGCGATGGGCGCCTCGACGGCGCTCGCATACTCGATGGCCGGCATTGCCCCGGCACAGGCCGCCGCCGAGGAGCCGGGCAAGAAGGGCGGTATCCTGAAGATGCAGATGATCATCAAGGACATGAAGGACCCACGTACATGGGATTGGTCGGAAATGGCCAATGTGATGCGCCAGTGCAACGACTACATGGTGCGCTACACCCGCGACTTCACCTTCGAGGGCCATCTGATCGAGAGCTGGGACGTCAGTGACGACGCCACAGAGTACACGCTGCATGTTCGCAAGGGTGTGAAGTGGTCGAATGGCGACGACCTCACGGCAGAAGACATCGTCTACAATATCGAGCGCTGGTGCGACAAGGCTGCCGAGGGCAACTCGATGGCTGGCCGCATGAGCACGCTGATCGACCCTGCCACCAACAAGGCCGCCGCAGGCGCCGTCACCAAGGTCGACGACTATACCGTGAAGCTGAAATGCGGTCAGTCCGACGTCACCATCATCCCAGGCATGGCGGATTATCCGGCGATCGTCGTCCACCGCAATTTCGATAAGGATGGCGCGGACATGATGAAGACGCCTGGTACCGGCCCGTATGAGCTCATCTCGTACAAGGTCGGCGAGTCGGCCTCGGTCAGGCGGCGCAAGGACTTCACCTGGTTCGGCGGCGAGACCTATCTCGATGGCGTCGACTGGACCGACTATGGGACGGACGCTTCCAACCCGGCCATCGCCAGCGCCTTCGAGGCCGGCGAGATCGACTGCAATTATCAGACGGTCGGCGGCACAGTGGATCTGTATGACAGCATGGATCTGGTCAAGGAATCGGTCGTCACCGCGGGAACGATCGTGCTGCGAACCAATGTGAAGAACAAACCATATGACGACAAAAGGGTACGCAATGCCATCCAGCTCGCGGTGGACAACGAGACCGTGCTGAAGCTCGGTTACAGTGGCCTCGGGCAAATCGCCGAGAACCACCATGTCTGCCCCATCCACCCGGAATATTACGAACTGCCGAAAGTGCCGCGCGATCTGGAAAAGGCCAAGGCGCTGATGACAGAAGCCGGTCAGATGGATCATGAGTTCGAGCTCATCTCCTACGATTCCGACTATGTGAAGGATCCTGCCGATGTCGTCGCCGCGCAAATGCGCGAGGCCGGTTTCAAAGTGAAGCGGACCATCATTCCCGGAACCTCATTCTGGAATGACTGGACGAAATATCCATGGTCGACCACCGAGTGGGGCATGCGTCCGCTGGGCGTGCAGGTGCTGGCACTTGCCTATCGCAGCGGCGAAGCCTGGAACGAGTCGGGCTATACCAATCCGGAATTCGACAAGAAGCTCAATGCCGCGCTGGCCGTCGCGGATCCAGACAAGCGCAAGGAGTTGATGAAGGAAGTCCAGTTCATCCTTCAGGACTCTGGCGTCCTCGTGCAGTCGTTCTGGCGGTCGCTCTACCGTCACCATGCCACCTACGTGAAAAACCTCTTTATGCATCAGACGTTCGAGTTGCAGCTGGAGAAGGTGTGGCTCGACAAGGCCTGACCACCGTCGCAGCACAAATCCAGGGGCGCAGTTTCCAGGCCCCCTGGGTTTCGCCGGGCGCCACACCGTCCGAGCTGCTATCGTTTTGCTCGGTAAACTCCGACTGTAAAGATCCACCCGGTTGACCAAGACAACAGACCCGGAAAGGCGCTGATCAAAGCGCTGAAGCCGAACAAAGGGAAGAATTCTGGATATGCGTACTCATGCACAAGCCGTGGTCATCGGTGGCGGCCTGATCGGTTGCTCGATCCTCTATCACCTCGCCAAATACGGCTGGTCCGATGTCGTCCTGCTCGAGCGTGATGAGCTGACTTCCGGGTCCACATGGCATGCGGCCGCCAATATCCACGGCCTGCACGATTCAACCAACATCAGCCGCCTGCAACATTACACAATGGCCTTGTACAAGGAACTGGAGACCGAGACCGGCCAGGGCTGCGGCATCTTCCAGCCGGGTTCGCTTTACCTTGCGCAGACCGAAGCGCGCGAACACCAACTCAGGCTGCAGGAAGCCAAGGCACGGCGCTACAAGATGAATTTCTACGAAGTCGGCCGCGACGAGGCGGAGCGGCTGCACCCGCTGGTCGATTTCGATGGCATACGCTGCATCATGTATGAGCCCGAAGGCGGCAATGTCGATCCGTCCGGCGTGACGGCGGCCTATGCAGCTGGCGCTCGCCAGCGCGGAGCCGAGATCCATCGCTTCACACCTGTCACAGCAACTGAAGCGGAGCCTGACGGCAGCTGGATCGTTCGTACGCCGAAGGGCGACATCCGCACGCAATGGGTGGTCAATGCCGCCGGCCTTTGGGGTCGTGAGGTCGCCGCGATGGCCGGCCTCCAACTGCCGCTGATACCCACCGAGCACCAGTATTTCGTCACCGAGACGATCCCGGAAATCGCCGCCATGGGTCGCCGTCTGCCGTCGGTCGCCGACCGCGACGGCGAATATTATCTGCGCCAGGAAGGGCTCGGCCTGCTCATCGGGGCGTATGAACGCAACATGAAATTCTGGGCCGAAGATGCAACGCCGCTGGACTTCGGCCACGAATTGTTTCCCGACGATCTCGATCGCATCGAGGACAACATGATGTGCGCCATTGCCCGTGTTCCCGCGGTCGGCGCGGCGGGCGTCAAGCGCGTGATCAACGGTCCGATGATCTGGTCGCCCGACAGCGCCGTGCTGTTTGGCCCGGTGCCGGAGTTGCACAATTACTTCTGCTGCAACGGCATCATTCCCGGGTTTTCGCAATCCGGCGGCATGGGCAAACTGGCGGCCGAGTGGATGATCGAGGGCGAGCCTTCGCTCGACATGTTCGCTTGGGACATGGCGCGCTTCGGCCACTGGGCCGGCAAGGCTTTCACCAAGGCCCGTGTGCAGGATCAGTACAGCCACCGTTTCAAGATCCATTTCCCCAACGAGGAACGTGCCGCCGGGCGGCCGGTCCGCACCCGTCCCGCCTATGAAATGCAAAAGCGGATGGGCGCCGTGTTCGGCCTCAATTTCGGCTGGGAGCATCCGCTCTGGTTCGCCGCCGAAGGCGAGCCGCGCGAGGAGACTATCGGCTTCACGCGCCAGAATTGGTGGGAACCGGTAGGACGCGAGGCGCGCATGCTGCGTGAGCATGCCGGCATCATCGACGTTTCGAACTTTGCCAAATACGAGGTTGAAGGGCCTGGTGCGGAGGCATGGCTCAACGCGCTGTTCGCCAACCGCATGCCGACCGATGTCGGCCGCTCCTGTCTCACCCCGCTGATCGGCAAACGCGGCGGCATTGCCGGCGACTTCACAGTGACAAAGCTCGCGGACGACCAGTTCATGGTGTTCGGTTCGGGCATGGCCGAGCGCTTCCATCAAAGGTTCTTCAAGGCCGTCCCCTTGCCGGATGGCACCACTTTCCGATCGCGCACCGAGGAGCTGGCCGGCTTTAACGTCGCCGGCCCGAAGTCACGCGAATTGCTGCAGCGCCTGACCAATGCCGATCTCTCGACGGAGGCGTTTCCATTCATGCGGTCGCGGCAGATCACGGTGGCTGGCGTCGACGTGGTGGCGCTGCGGGTCTCGTTCACTGGTGATCTTGGCTGGGAACTCTATTGCGCGGCCGCCAACCAGGTCGAGCTCTACGGCGCTCTGCTCAAGGCTGGCGGCGAAGTCGGTGCCGGGCCGGTGGGATCGCGCGCTTTGATGTCGCTGCGCGTCGAAAAGGGCTATGGCAGCTGGAGCCGCGAATATTCGCCCGAATACTGGCCGCAGGAGGTCAAGTTCGATCGCCTTGTCAAAATGGACAAGGGCGAATTCCTCAATAGAGACTCCTACGCCGCCATCGCCGACAAACCGGCGCGCGATCAGCTCATCATGCTGTCGATCGACGCCAAGGATGCCGACGCGACCGGTGGCGAGCCGATCTTCCTGCCGGACGGCACGCCGATCGGCCAGGTGTCGTCAGGCGCCTATGGCTACTTTGTCGAGCAGTCCCTGGCACTTGGCTATGTCAAGGCCGGCTCGGCCAAACCTGGCGATACCGTTACGGTCGCCATATTGGGGAGGCCTCATGACGCGGTGCTCTTGAAGCAGCCGCCGTTCGACCCCGAAGGCAAGCGGCTGAGGGCATAGAGCCGGCGATTCTGATGCCGGCGATCCTGACGATTGTCCAGCGGGCGACTTTAGAGGTGCCGCGCACGATACGTCAGCCGCCGAAACGTTCGAGCCAATGCGCGGCAAGGTCGGAACGGCGGCAGATCCAGATATCCGGATTGGCCTTGATCTTGTCGAGAAAGCGAGCCAATCCAACCATGCGGCCAGGCCGTGCCGCCAACCGGCAGTGCAGCGAAACCGTCATCATGCGTGGCGTCCTTTCGCCCTCCGCCAGAAGCCAGTCGACGGCATCGCCGACATATTCGAAGAACTGGCTGCCGGTCTCCAGTCCCGAACCGCGCGAGAACCGGCTGTCATTGTTGTCGAAGCTGTGCGGAACGACCAGATGCCGCTTCGAACCGACCTCGACAAAATAGGGCAGGTCGTCATTGTAGTCGTCGCAATCGAACAGGAAGCCGCCATGCTCCACCACCAGCCGCCTTGTGTTGAGGCTGGGCCGGCCGGTGTACCAGCCGAGCGGGCGAATGCCGGTGATCTGCTGCACGGCGTCTACCGTCAGCGCGATGTGCTTGCGCTCCTCGACCTCGCTCAGCGGCGCGTAGTCGATCCAGCGCCAGCCATGGCAGACGATGTCGCTGCCGAGCGCCGCGATCGCCTTGCCGGCGGCCGGATTGAGCTCCAGCGCCCGTCCCACCACGTAGAAGGTTGGAATGACGTCCTTGTCCCTGAACAGCGACAGCAGCCGCCATACGCCGACGCGTGAGCCGTACTCGTAGAGTGATTCCATGTTGCGGTTGCGCAGGCCGGGCACCGCAGGGGATACGGCAAGATCCGACAGGATCGCCTCGGAAACATCGTCGCCCTCGCCGATGCTGTATTCGGCACCTTCCTCGTAGTTGACGACGATGTTGAGCGCCAGTTTGGCGCCGCCAGGCCATTCCGCGGAAGGTGGCTTGTCGCCGTAGCCGATGAAATCCCGGACAGGCAGATATGGCATTTCGAACTCCCAGGCTAAGTCGCCAAGACTATGCGTTGCGGATACCGATCAGGATGCTGAATGCCCGATCCATGACATCTTCCGGTCCCACCGTCGCGCGCAAGCAGTCAGTGAGGCCGTAACCGCCCAGGCTCCGCACGATGATGTCGGCGCCGCGCAAGCTCCTTTCGGCGGCCTCGGCGGCAGCGGCGTCCGAGAAGCGGATCAGCACGAAATTCGTCCGGCTTTCGGGAACATGGTATCCGGCAGCCCTCAGGCGATGCGCGAACCGGTCGCGGATCGCGGCAGTGCTCGCCACCGTCTCCCGCATATAGACTTGGTCCTCCAAGGCCGCGACGGCCATTGCCAAGCTCGGCGTCGTGACCTGGTTCGAGTTCTGCATCTTGCGCACTTCAGCGGCGACTGAAGGCGGAAACAATCCCCAGCCGACACGAGCGCCGGCCAGGCCATAGGCTTTGGAGAGGGTGCGCAACACCACGGTATCGCCGCGCCCGACCAGCGCAAAGATGGGCCGTGGGTCCTGGCCGTCGAACTCTCCATACGCCTGATCGATCAGCAGAAGCACATTGCCCGGCAAGGCGGCGCGCAAGCGCAGCAGTTCGGCATTGAGGATGCACGTGCCGGTCGGATTGCCGGGGTTGCAGACGAAGACGATCCGTGTTGCCGGCGTAACAGCGGCGAGGATCCCGTCGACCGAAACCGCGAAATCCCGTTCCGCCGCCCTGACATAGATTGCATCGACGCGCGCCGCGGCGGACGCCGCGAAATTATAGGCGTAGGAGGTGCCCAGCACCTCGTCGCCGGAACCCGCAAACGCCGCGATGGTGCAGCTGATCAGGTCCATCGAACCGGCGCCGCACAAGATCAGATTAGGCTCGACCCCATAGGTTTGCCCGATTGCATCGCGGAGCGCCGTCCAGTCCGGATCGGGATAGAGATGGCTGCGGGCAATCGCGTGCTGACCGGCGGCGATCGCCCTGGGGCTGGGCGCAACGGCGCTCTCATTCTGGGCGAGGGTCGGCCGGTCATAGCCGCCGAAATTCGCCAACGCAAAGGCGGACATGGCCTCGATATGAGCGGCAGCTTTCAGGGGCATGGTGTATCCGTGGGGATTTCGATGGCGGCCATCTCGCGAACTGCCTCTGTCGGATCGGCCCACCGCCAAGCTACAATCCGCCAGCGCATTCACAAGCAAAAACTAACCTCGCAATGGCTCCGGGATTCTGGCCCTTTCCAAGCTTGCGGCATGATTGCATTTGCCCAGTGCTCCGACGTCCGGCCGGCGAGCATCCAATTCGGTGCGCTGGCAAGAATCCGGCACATAACTTGCTTTTCGGTCAGGGGAGGCACATCAGGGGAATTTCGTCATGCAAGACGCAACTGCTACTCACTCTGAGGGTAATACCCTCTTCCCGATCGTGCTGTCGATCGTCGCTGCCGCAGCAACCGGAGTGCTCTGGGCCTATGCGAATCCGATCCAGCTCGTTCCCGGCGTCATCCAGTGGCGCATCTTCGCCTTTCTGCCCCCGCTTGTGGGTATCTTGCTCGGCTGGAAAAGCGGCTTCATCTGCGGTTATCTCGGCACCATAGTCTGGTCGCTGCTGGCCGGTACATTCATCCCTGCCCATTCGCTCATCGTCGACGGCATCATGGTGGGCCTCACCGGCCTCGTGCCTGGCTTGATATTCGACCCGGCCAGAACGAAATTCGATCGCAACACACTGATCAAAATTGCAGCAGTGTGCCTAATTGTTGGCCTCGTGATGGTTGCCGCCGTCTCGGCCAGTCTCGCTTATCTCGGCATTTTCCCCTTCTGGTGGGCTGTGATGTATCTGGGCCTGTCGGACATTGTGCCGATGATCATAGGCACGCCGCTTCTTGTCGTCCCAGCGCTGAAGATTCTCAAGAGCGCGCATCCTGCCGGTTTCACGCGCTTCTGAGCGCAAGGTAAGATTTGAAAAGTGCTTGAACTGAACAATGTGACGGTGGGCTTCGGCGATGCGCCGCCGGCGATCACCGAAGCGACGATGACCATTGCACGTGGCGAGCGCCTGCTCGTATGCGGGGCGGCAGGCGGGGCCAAGAGCACGTTGCTCAACGTGGCGGGAGGAATCATCCCCCGCCTCGTTGCGCCCCGTCACTTCTCCGGCTCGGTTTCATTCGATGGCCAGCCGCTTTCGAGCCTGTCGAAGGATGCCCTTTTTACCAGGATCGGCATCGTTACGCAGAATGTCGAAGACCAGCTCTGGGACCTGGGTGTCGAGGACCTGATCGCATTCCCGCTGGAAAACCGGGGCGTGGAAAAGAAACTTATCCGCCGCAGGCTGCAGGTTCTGCTCGATGAGCTTGAGCTCAATCCGCTGCGGGGGAGGCGAGTACTTACTCTCTCCGGCGGCGAACGGCGGATGGTGGCAATCGCGGCTGCCCTTGCGGCTGCGCCCGTGCTGCTTGTACTCGACGAGCCCACGACGGGGCTCGATCCAGCCGCCCGTGCACGGCTGGTTCGAATTCTCGCGAAGCTGGCCGACGAGGTGCCCTCGTTGCTCGTCGCCGAACAGGATCCGGGCGCATTCAAATCTGTCGCTGACAATGTGCGCCTGCTCGTGTCGGGTAGGCTTTCGGAGGCCGTCGCCGCGCGCGGGATAATGACACAACAAGAGCCATGGCTGGAAGCTGGCATCCTGCCGCCCAACCATCGGGCGACCGGCACACCGTCCTTCCCTGTCGGCGATGTGCTGCTTTCGGTTTCCGGCATCCGCACCCGGCTTGCGCGCCCCGATGGCGCCCCGGTCTTGCGTGATGTTTCGCTCCAGATCCGTGCCGGGGAGCACGTGGCGCTGATAGGGCGCAACGGCGCAGGCAAGACGACGCTGTTCCAGTCGATCCTAGGCTTGGCGAAGCTCGCCGCAGGATCAGTCCGTATTGGTGGCGAACCGGCCGACGGCTGGACCGTTGCGCGCCGCGCCCGCGCGATAGCGTATCTTCCGCAGAACATGCGCCGCATCCTGTTCAACATGACTGTGCTCGAGGAAGTCGTGTTCTCCATCACCGCAGGCGCGGCAGCCGACGATTCGGTAAGGAGGGAGGCACATGCAGCGCTGGAGAAATACGGAATCAAAGGGTTGGCCGAAGCCAATCCCTTCGCGCTGTCGACGAGGCAGCAGGCACTGCTTGGACTTGCCTGCGCCGATGCGGCTCAGGCATCGGTAGCGATCCTGGACGAACCGCTGCTTGCGCGCGACCTGCAGGGCAGACGCATGCTGGACCTGTTTGTAGGGTCCATGCTGTCGTCGGGAAGCGCGATCATGCTCATCTCGCATGATCTCGACCTCGTCCAAGATGTCGCCTCGCGCACGCTGATATTGGATGAAGGGCAGATCGTCTTCGACGGCGCGCCGCAGGAAGCCTGGGCGTCGAGTGCTTTCTCCCAGCTCGGTTGGTCCGCACCGACCGTTCTATCGACGGGAGCAGCGGCATGAAACGGATCTATGAACTCAACTTTTTCGTGAAATTGACGGCTGCATTCGCGATCATGCTGCTGGCTTGGCTTGCGCCGGACTGGCGCTTCGGCGTGTCGCTGGCTCTACTTTCTCTCGTTTTCCTGAGTGTGATGCAGGTGCCTGGCTTGCGCGGCTATCTCAAAGGTGCCGCGCTTCTCGTGCTTTTGGTCATGGCGAGCTGGATCGGCAACCTCCTGCTGCAGGGGCTTTCGGCTGCCGATGCCCTGCCGATCGCCGCTGGGATGGCGGCACGTCTCGTCACGACGACCGCGGCCTTCTATTTTGTCATGGAGACGAGTACGCCAGGCTCTATCCTGGCCGCGGCCAGTGCGGCCCGTCTCCCGCCCATTGTCACTCTGGTCCTGTCGCTCACCTTCGGTATCATCCCGATGCTGCGCGAGGATTTCGAGCGCATCGCCGATGCGCAGCGCGCACGTGGCATGGAGATCGACGACGTCTCGCTGCCAACTCGGTTGCGCTTTGCGCTGGCACGTGGTGTGCCGCTTCTGGTGCAGGCCATCCGCTTGGCGCACGCCATCTCGCTTTCGCTTTCCATCTACGGGTTCGACATGAACCGCAAGCGCACAACGTGGCGTAATGTCGGCCTGCTGGTCGAACCGCGGCTCGCTCATCAAGGACAAACAAAATGACCCAGGAAACCGCCCTTGCGCCGATAACCGGGCAACACTGGCCGGTCGACGTCGCCGGCTTGCAGGTCGATTTGCCGATCGTTGCGATCAAGCCGGATTTTGCCATCTCGCTGATGATGGTCATCGATCTCGGCGTACGGTTTGGCGAGCATGTCGGCCGCAAATTGGCCGAGAAGTTGCGGCCGCTCAAACCCGAGGTGATTGTGGGCGCGGCCACGCTCGGCATTCCCGTCGCCATCGAAGTGAGCCGCGCCTTGGGACTCGACGATTACGTGATCTTGCAGAAATCGCCCAAGATCCATCTGGGCGACGCGCTTGTCCAGCGCATCTCCTCCATCACCTCGAAGGGCGAGCAGCGCCTGCTTCTCGACCGCCGCGCGATACCGCTCCTCGCAGGCAAGCGCGTCGTGGTGGTCGACGATGTCGTGGCGTCCGGCTCAAGCCTGAAGGGCTCGGTCGAGCTGGCGCGAAACGCTGGCGCGGAAGTGGTTGGCATCGGCGTGATCCTCACCGAGGCGCGGGATTGGCAAGAAACGCTTGGACCGGACCGGGCGCTGATCCACAGCCTCGCACATATCCCGCAATTCGCACCTGACGGGGACCGCTGGAAGCCGATTCCGGAAACCTTCCTCTAGTCCAAGATGAGCGAACCGGCTCAGCTACGCTGTCTCGGGGGCCGACACTCGAGCGCCAGCATCAACTTGCGACTGACTTGAAGCTGCGTACGAAGCGCTCCATCACATCGTCGACGTCCGACATCGACAGGCAAAGCGGCGGGCACATCCTGATCACGTTCCTGTAGGGACCGGACCGGCTCGCAACCAGGCCGTTGCGGCGCGTTTCCTCGAAAATCGCCAGGGTCGCCTCCGGCGCCGGCTCCTTCGTGGCACGATCCTTCACAAGTTCGATCGCCAGCATCAGGCCACGGCCTCTAATATCGCCGATAAGGGGGAAGTGGTTCTTGAGGTCTTCCAGTCTTGCCTTAAGTGCGGCGCCGACCGTTCGCGCATTCTCTTGGAGCCGCTCTTCACGGATGACCTTGAGCACCGCGCGCCCTGCAGCGCAGGCCACGGGATTGGCGCCGTATGTGTGAAACAGAAATTTGTCCGCCATGGATTCGGCGACGTTTCGTTTGGCGATGACGGCGCCGAGCGGGATGCCGTTGCCGACCCCCTTGGCGACAACGACGATGTCGGGAACGACCCCGTGGGATTCGAACGCCCAGAAGGCGTCGCCCGTTCGTGCGACACCGGACTGCACTTCATCGACGATGCAAACACCACCGGCTGCGCGGACGCGCTCGAAAGCGCCCGAGATGTAACCGTCAGGCATGGGCACGATACCGCCGTAACCCTGGACCGGTTCCACGATCATTCCGGCGATGCGGCCGCTGGTCGAACTGTCGATCGCACGCTGCACCTCTGCGAGGTAAGGTTCAACGCCCTCGCCATGGATGCCGCGATACTGGTTCGGCTCGGCAACGAACGCCACGCCTCCAAGCTGCGGGACGGGGTGGCGAAATCCTGAAATCCCAGTCACCGACTGGGCTCCGAAAGTCGCACCGTGATAGCTCGATGCGAGCGCCAGCGTATCGATGTTGCCGGTATGCGAGCGCGCCATCAGCAAGGCGAGATCGATCGCTTCGGCGCCGCTGTTGGTGAAATGCACGACCCAATCATGACCGGCAGGCATCGTCGCGGCCAGCTCTTCGGCATATTGGGCCGGAACCGGATGGTAGAACATCGTCGTGCAATGCGTCAGTTCGGCCAACTGTTCACTGGCGGCCTTGACGACCTGGGGATGGGCATGCCCGACCGAGATGCAAAGGTTCATGCCGAGCAAATCGATGTATTTCTGGTCCTTCTCGTCCCAGACATACTGACCCTTGCCGCGCTTGATGATCAGCGGTTCCTTATAGGGGACGAACTTTCGCTGCGAGGCCGAATAAAAGCGGTTCCGTCGCTCGACGATAGCCTCGGTCGACCAGTCGACCTTCAGATCCGAATGAATGTGAGGAGCATTCATGCCCGCCCTCCTGCGTTGGAACTCGCGGAGATTGAACACCGAATGGGAGGAGCACGCACTGGCAAAAGCCCCCATCAGGATAAATGATGGAGCCGATTAGCCGTGCGCCGCTGGACGGTCGACAACATAGCAGTCGGCGGGAAGGCCGGGGAGGCGGGTGCTGATGGCGTGTGTCAGGACCTCCGCCGTGCGCGCCGCGAAGGCTTCTGGAATATTACCCAGCTCACGCTCGCGCGCGACCAGCAGGATATTGCGCGACAGCCCGGTGAACGGCAGCGCGTGCACGTCGATCTCCATGCCTTCCGCCAATCCATCGATGAGCAGGGTTGGCGTCAGTATCGCAAAGCCCATGCCGGCCGCAACCGGCGCCATCACCACGCTGGAACGGTCGCCCTCCATGGTGCGCGGGATCTCGATGCGCAGCCGGCTCAAATGCTGGTCGACCCGCAAGCCCACCGGCGTTTCGCGAGAAAATCGCACGAAGGCGAGCTTTTTCGAAAGCTTCACGATGTCGCCGACATCGCCAGCGAAACCTTTCGGCGTTACCAGCAAAAACTTCTCCGTCATGATCGGATAGCGCGTGAGGCCTTCGATCTCGAACAACTCGCCGGACGTCACGGCAAGATCGGCGCGCCTCGCCCGCAACAACGCAACATGATCGGTCGCCAGGCCGGCAAAGAGGCTGAGCTCGGGAATCCCGAAGGTTTTGCGGGCCAGCACGGAAAGGGCCGGCGCCAACGTCGTTGCAATGGAGGCCAGAAGGGCGACGCGCAGCAACGGCAGCGGTGCTGCGTTGACCCGGCGTGCGTCGGTGCGAAGACCCTCTACTTCGGCCAATATGACAATGGCGCGGCGATGCAGCGCAATGCCCGCCTTCGTCAGTTCGATCGGCCGCAGATTGCGATCGATCAGGCTGACGCCCAGCGCGGTCTCCAAATTCTTCAGATGCTGGGAAGCGGCCGATTGGGTCATGCCCAGCATCTGCGCAGCCTGCGTGACGTGCCTCGTCTCGACGACGGCGGCAAAAACCTCGATCGATCGAAACAGATTGAAATCGAAACTGCCGCTCTTCACCATCAACTCCGGTCTGCAGGGGCTCCATAAGTTTTCCTAATGTTGCAAAAAATCGGTTGAGTGCAAGGGGCTTGGCGGAAAAGATCGCGCCATTGCATCCAAACAAAGGTAGCCCGGTCGGTGAATGACAGCGCACGCATCGTGATCATTGGCGGCGGCGTGATCGGTCTCGGGATAGCGTATCACCTCGCCGAACTCGGAGTGACCGACGTCGTCCTGCTGGAGCGTCACCAGCTGACCAGCGGCACATCCTGGCACGCAGCCGGGATCGTCGGCCCACTGCGCGCCAGCCTCAATCTCACGCGGCTCGCGCAGTATGCGACCGAGCTGTTTCCACGCCTGGAGGAAGCGACCGGCCAGGCGTCAGGCTACAGGCGGACAGGCGGTCTGTGGCTGGCGCGCCGGCCGGAGCGAATGGACGAGTTGAAGCGCATCGCCCATATGGGCGACGTCTGCGGCCTCACGGTTGGGATCATCGACAAAGCATGTGTCGCGGAGCGCGTGCACGGCATCGTCCCAGACGGCATCGAGGGCGCGCTGTGGGTGGCGGAAGACGGCCAGGCCAATCCGGTCGACATCTGCGCGGCCTATGCGAAAGGCGCCCGCGCGGCCGGCATTCGCATCCTGGAGGGGACTGCGTGCTCAGGCTTCGTGACAAAGAACGGTCGCGTCGCCGGCGTCAAGCTGGCTTCTGGTCTCACCATCGACTGCCAGGCGGTCGTAAATTGCGCCGGCGCCTGGGCGCGGGATATCGGCGCGCTTGCCGGCGTGCCTGTGCCATTGCAGGCCGTCGAGCACATGTATGTGGTGACGGAGCCGATTGCGGGCCTGCAGGACCCGTTTCCGATCGTGCGCGACCTCGACGAGGGCATCTACATCAAGGGTGACTCGGGAAAATTGGTTCTCGGAGGCTTCGAGCCGAACGCCAAGATCTTCGACGTGCGCGGGCCGGCGGGCGAGAGGCCTTTCCTCGAATTGCCGGAGGACTGGGACCAGTTCGAGCCCTTCATGTCGGCAGGTCTAAGGCTGCTCCCGGCATTGTCGGAAACCGGGATCAGACACTTCATGAATGGCCCGGAGAGCTTTACGCCCGACACGCGGCCGCTAATGGGCGAGTCGCCCTATCTGCGCGGCTTCTATGTCGCCGCCGGGTTCAATTCCACCGGTATGATGTCGTCGGCCGGCGCCGGCAAGGCCATGGCAGAATGGATCGTCGACGGTGAACCCGGCCTCGATCTGTGGGCGCTCGATATCGCGCGCTTCGACCGGTCTGCCGCGGCGCGGCCCTTTGTCGGCGCCAGGATGGAAGAGGCTGTTGCCGATCTCTTTCGCATGCACTGGCCCTACAAACGGGCGACGGCCGGGCGTGATGTCAGGCGTTCGGCCTTCCACCCGATCTTCGCAGAAGCGGGCGCGGTGTTCGGCGCGCCGACAGGCTGGGAGCGGCCGCTCTGGTTCGGCGGGGCCGAGCGGGCGCTTGGCTATTCCATTGGTGCGCAAAAATGGTGGGGCGCAGCCAAGGCCGAAGCCGGCCGCATGGCTCAAGGGGTCGGCCTGTTCGAACTGTCACCCTTCACCAAGTTAGACGTTTTCGGGCGCGACGCGGCCAGGTTGATGCAGCGACTGTGCGCCAACGATGTCAGCGTCGCCGAAGGTGGCGCCGTCTACACACAGATGCTCAACCGGCGCGGCGGCATTGAAGCCGACGTGACAGTTACGCGAGACGGGGAGGATAGGTTCCGCGTCATTTCCGGCGCCGCGACACGGCAGAAGGACCTTGCCTGGATCCAGCGTCATGCTCAGGATCTGGGCCTCGACGCCTCGGTCTTCGACGCGACGTCCTCGGAAGCAGTCCTCGGCGTCATGGGGCCGCGCTCGCGGGAGTTGCTCCAGAACCTGACCGACGCCGATCTATCGGACGCGGCTTTCCCGTTCTCGACCTCCCGTCGCATCGACATCGGCATGGTCAATCTCCGAGCCACGCGCGTCTCCTTCGTCGGCGAACTTGGTTTCGAACTCTACGTTCCCGCCGAATGTGCGGAAAGCCTGCTCTCCACCATCATCGAGGCAGGCGGCAGTTATGGCCTCGCGTTTTGCGGCCATTATGCGCTCGACGGTTGCCGGCTGGAAAAAGCCTATCGCCATTGGGGGCATGATATCGGGCCAAAGGACACGCCATTGGAGGCGGGCCTGTCTTTCGCCGTTTCCTGGATGAAAGATGATTTCATCGGCCGTGAAGCGCTGTTGGAGCAAAAGGCCGAGGGCGTGAGGCGGCGGCTGATGCATTTCGCAGTCGATGGAGCCAACCCACTCCTTCTGCACGACGAGCCGATCTTTCGGGACGGTAAGCTGGCCGGATTGACGACGTCGGGCGGTCTCGGTTTTCGCACCGGCTTGAGCCTCAGCCTCGGCTATGTTGCCTGTGAGCCAGGCGAGACGAAGGCGCAGATGCTGGCGTCCGACTATGAGATCGCCGTGGCCGGCGCGCGCTATACGCTCCGGGCGCTCGGCAAGCCGCCCTATGATCCAGCCGGAACACGAATGCGCGGACACGAGGAGAAGAATTCATGAGGCAGCATGCCCGCGTTGTCGTTATTGGCGGCGGCGCCATGGGGGTTTCCCTGCTCTATCATCTCGCCAAGCGCGGCTGGAGCGACATCGTCCTCGTCGAGAAGCATGAGCTGACCGCTGGCTCCACCTGGCACGCTGCGGGGCTCTGCACGCATTTTGCCCATAATGCGACGATCATGGAAATGCGCGCGCATTCGGTGCGACTCTATCGTGAAATCTTGACCGCCGAAACAGGACTACCGACCGGTTTCCATGCGAGCGGCGCGCTGCGCATCACCCGCTCGGCGGACCGCATGGACGAATTCCGCCACGTGCAGGGCCTTGGCCGGTTCGTGGGGCATGATTTCCATATTTTGAGCCCCGGCGAACTCAAGCAAATCTACCCGCTCTGCCTGACGGAAGGCATTATCGGCGCGATCTACGAGCCCAATGACGGCCATGTCGATCCAACGCTGGCGACCAATGCCATGGCGGCTGGAGCGCGCTCGCGAGGTGCCGAGATCGTTCGCCACAATGCGGTCCTGGCCATCGAACGGAAAGCATCCGGCGAGTGGCTCGTCCGCACGGCACAGGGCGACATCGTCGCCGAGCATGTGGTGAATGCGGCCGGAACATGGTGCCGCGAGATCGGCTCCATGATGGGTCTCGACCTGCCCGTCGTGCCGATGCTGCACCAATATGTCGTCACCGACACGGTTTCAGAGATTGCGGATCGCATCGCGGCCGGCGCCAAGGAACTGCCGATCATCCGCGATCCGGAAGAAAGCTGGTACCTGCGCCAGGAGCGCGACGGCTATATCGTCGGTCCCTATGAAAAGTCGGCCCAGCCCTGGTCGGTCGACGGGGTACCGCCAGAATTCGGCATGGAATTGCTGCCGCCCGACCTGGATCGTGTCGAGCATATCATCGCGCTGGCGATGGAGCGTGTCCCGGCGTTCGCCAATGCAGGCATCAAGACGGTGGTCAACGGCCCGATCACCTTCACGCCGGACGCCAATCCCCTGGTCGGCCCAGCCTTCGGCCTGGCCAATGCCTGGCTGCTGACCGGCTCCAGCATGGGGGTCATGGAAGGCGGCGGCGCGGGCAGCTTTCTGGCTGACTGGATCGTCGACGGGGCGCCGCCGAGCGACGCGCTTGCCATCGATCCCCGCCGCTTCGGCAATTATGCCGACCGGGATTACCGCATCGACAAGGCAGTCGAAGGTTTCGGCCTGCAGTTCGGTATCCACTATCCCAATGAGGAACGCGAGGCCGGACGTCCGCGCCGCACGACGCCAGCGCTCGATATGCAGAAGAGCCAGGGGGCGGTGCTTGGCGCCGCTTATGGCTGGGAGCGGCCGAACTGGTTCGCCGTCGACGGAGTCGATGCCCCACTCACCTTTCGCCGGGCTGGCTGGTTCGATGCAGTGCGCGGCGAATGTCTTGCCGTGCGCGATGGTGTCGGCGCAATCGACCTTTCGGCTTTTTCCAAGTTCGAGGTCGGCGGTGCTGGAGCCAGCGCGTTCATGGCATCGCTTGGTGCTAACCGGCCGCCGGCGCGCCAGGGCCGCATCGGCCTCGTTCACGCGCTGACGCTAAAAGGCGGCGTGGCATCGGAATTCACGGTGACCCGTCTCAACGACGACTGGTTCTACCTGACCAGCGCAGCGTTGGCGGAGAGGCATGATGAGGACCTGCTAAGGTCGCGCGCCGCCGCCTTTGCCGACGTCACGATCGAAAACGTCACCGAAAGGCGTGGCGTGCTTGGCATCATGGGGCCTCGCGCACGCGACCTGCTCGAAACCGTGAGCGAGGCCGATCTGTCCAATTCGGCGTTTCCCTGGCTTTCCGCTCAGATTATTCGCGTGGCGGGCATCAAGACCGCTGCGCTCAGGGTATCCTATGCCGGCGAGCTGGGTTGGGAACTGCACGTCCAGCTTGCGCAGTTCGGCAAGCTCTACGATGCGATCACCAGAGCTGGCCGCCGTTTCGACCTGCGTCCGTTCGGCATCTATGCCTTGAACGCAATGCGGCTGGAGAAAGGCTATCGCGCCTGGGGCGCCGATCTGACGACAGAGCGTACGCCGATCGAGGCTGGACTGGGCGCCTTGGTCAAAGCGGACGGGCGAACGTTCGTCGGCCGCGAGGCCATGCTGGAGCGCATTGGCAAAGGCTCATGGACGATGGTGCTTCTCGACATCGACGATGATGGTGAAAGGCTGCCCTTCTACGCCCATGCGGTGATGCAGGCGGGCCAGCCGGTCGGCATCGTCACCTCCGGCGCCCACGGCTTCCGTACCGGCAAGACCTTGGCTCTGGCCTATCTGCGGCCCGGTGTCTCGCCCGAAGGGCTGACCGTCTCGATCCTCGGTAAAGAACTGGTGGCGCGGGAACTCCGGGAAGCCGCTTACGATCCGGGCAATCTGCGGCTGCGCGGGGTTCACGCCGCCGAGCCGGTTGCCTTCACGCCTGCCTGACGTCGGAGAAGAAGATGGACAAGGACGCGACGATCACTACCGAAGCTCCCGCTCCGCGAACCGGGGGCAGGGCCGGAAGGCAGGGCCAGCGTGTCGCGCAGCAGGCGCCGCGCCGTCCCTTCATCAACCGCAGGATCGGTACCTTCAACATCCTCGACGAGGAAGGGTTGAGCCTGATCGAGGCGAACGCGGACCGGCTGCTCAAGGAGATCGGCATGGAGTTCCATGACGATCCCGAGATCCTCGACATCTTCCGCAATGCCGGCGCCGACGTGCAGGGCACGAGGGTGCGCTTCGAACCTGGCATGTGCCGCAAGATCGTCCGCGCCACCGCACCGTCCCAGTTCAAGCAGCATGCCCGCAATCCCACCAACACCGTCATGATCGGCGGCGACAACACCGTGCTGTGTCCATCCTGGGGGCCGCCTTTCGTCCACGATCTCGATCGCGGCCGCCGCTATGCCACGATCGCTGACTTTCGCGACCTGGTGAAGATCCACCATATGATCCCATATCTGCACCACTCCGGCGGCGTCGTCTGCGAGCCCGTCGACCTGCCGGCCAACAAGCGCCACCTCGACATGCTTTACACGCACATCCGTCATTCGGACCGGCCCTTCATGGGTGCGTTCATCGGGTCCAGGCGAGCGCAGGACGCGGTCGACATGGCGAAGATCGTCTTTGGCGACGAATTCGTCGCCAACAATGCCGTGCTCTACAACGTCTCCAACACCAATGCGCCGCTCGTGCTCGACGCTAACATGTCCGGCTCGCTGAAGGTCTACGCCCGCAACAACCAGCCGGTCGCCTGCACGCCGTGGACCCTTGCCGGCGCCATGAGCCCGTGCACGGTCGCCGGCACGCTTGCCCAGGTGCTTGCCGAGGCGCTCGCCTGTCTTTGCCTCGTGCAGCTGATCAACCCGGGGGCGCCGTGCCTGATGGGCAGCTTTGCCAGCACGATCTCGATGCAGAGCGGCGCCCCAACCTTCGGGACCCCGGAGGCCGCAAAGATGGTGCTTGCCTGCGGGCAATTGGCGCGTCGCGTCGGCGTGCCGTTCCACACTGTCGGCTCGCTGTCGGCCTCCAAGCTTCCCGATGCTCAGGCCGAACAGGAGGCGACGTGGGGCATACTGATGTCGATGTTTGCCGGCGCCAACGTCATCAATCACGCCACCGGCTGGCTGGAAGGTGGTCTCGTCACCGGCTTCGAGAAGACGATCATCGACGCCGACCTTTGCGGCAAGGTCGCCAGCCTGTTCGAAGGCATCGATCTTTCGGTCAACGCGCAGGCAATGGAGGCGATCGAAGCGGTCGGACCCGGATCGCATTTCCTCGGCAGTGCGCATACCCAAGCCAATTTCCTTTCGGCCTTTTACCGGTCCTCGACCAGCGACAACAATTCCTTCGAACAGTGGAACGAGGAAGGCAGGCTCGACGCCGCCCAACGGGCCAACCGGCAATGGAAACGGCTGCTCGACGAATACCAGGACCCGGGCCTCGATCCGGCGATCGACGAGGCGCTCCAGGCTTTTATTGCCGGCCGCAAGGCAAGCGAGCCTGATCAGGCCTATTTCTAGGCCCATTTCCGGCCAAGGCATTTCATCACGGCGCTACGCGCTTATGCGCTTCATCGTTTTTCCTAATGCGACGAAATTTGGGATGGATTGCCTGCGCGTTCCGCTAACCTAATGGATAGACTGAAAGAAATTCAGCGCAACACGATTGGGGAACATCATGAAACATCTTCTCGAAACGGCTCTTGGCATCCTGCTTCTTGCACCCGTCTCATCGGCGCTTGCCGCTGATGTGACGATGCCCGACCCGAACTATGCCACCGCGACGGCGGTCATGAACGTCATCAAGAATGCAGCCGAGCAGGAACTGGGGCTCGAGGTTTCGACCGTGACCACCACGGCGGTTCCGGTGATCTGGGAAGCGATGGACCGCAACAAGGGCGAGGTCGACATCTGGCCGGATGTCTGGCTGCCAAACCAGCAGGGCCTCGTCGACAAATATGTCAAGGGCGCCGGGACCGTTAAGCTCGCGGAGAATGGCTACGAGGCCAAGCAGGGCTACTGCGTCACCCAGGTCACCGTCGACAAGCATGGCATCAAGGACGTCTCGGATCTCGCCAATCCGGACAATGCGAAGCTGTTCGATACCAACGGCGACGGCAAGGGCGAAATCTGGATCGGTGCATCGGGCTGGCAGTCGACCAACATCGAGAAGGTGCGGGCGCGCGACTATGGCTTTGCCGATTTTTTCGATCTTCAGTCGACGGATGAAGCAGTGGCGGCGGCTTCACTCGACCGTGCGGCGAAAGCCGACAAGCCATGGGTCGGCTATTGCTACAGTCCACATCAGAATTTCGCCCGCTACAAGCTCGCCTTCCTGACCGAGCCGAAACACGATCCAGCCAAGTTCGTGATACTGCAGCCCAGTGAGGACCCGCAATGGCTCGAAAAGTCGAAAGTGTCGTCCGCTTATGCTGACACGACGGTGCATGTCGCCTATTCTGCGTCGCTTGCGCAGCGGCAGCCGGACCTGACGGCCGCGCTGGATCGCATCAGCTTCAATCCGGACGACGTCAGCAAATGGGCCTATGCGATCATCGTCGACAAGAGGCCGGCCGACGAGGTGGCCAAGGAGTGGATCAAGGCTCACCCCGACGACGTCGCCAAGTGGTTCGGCCACTGATTGTTGCGCACCGCCGGTATAGCAGCCCCGGGCCGTCTCCGCGGTCGTTTGGCTGGCCGCGTGTGACCTGGCTGGGGCGATAGCTGTGGACGCCGCACCGACTACCGGCATTGGTATGGCTAGGCCTTCGGAAAATGGCCTGCAGGCGGCCGCTGCTGCTGCCATTGCCATGGAAGGTGTCTGGAAAGTCTTTGGCCTGCGTGCGCCGGAGGCGATGGCGGCCATCCTCCGCGAGGGGCTCGACAAGGACGAAGTTGTCAAACGCTTCGGCTGCGTGGTGGGTGTGGCCGACGTCAGCATCTCTGTCGCGCCAGGCGAAATCTTCTGTGTGATGGGGCTGTCGGGCAGCGGGAAATCGACGCTTATCCGCCATATAAACCGCCTTCTCGAACCGTCGGCTGGTGAGATCTTCGTCGACGGCGAAGATATCTTGGCCAAAACGCCGGCCGAATTGCGGGCGCTGCGGTCCCGCAAGATCGGCATGGTATTCCAAAGCTTCGGCCTGCTGCCGCATCGGACCGTTCGTGACAATGTCGCTCTGCCCCTGGAGATCCAGGCGGCAAACAAGCAACGACGCTTCGATGTTGCCGAGGCCGCGCTCGCCAAGGTCAACCTTGCAGGCTGGGGCGACCGCTATTGCCATGAACTGTCCGGTGGTATGCAGCAGCGCGTCGGCCTGGCCCGCGCCCTGGCGGCAGATTCGGCCATCCTCCTGATGGATGAGCCATTCAGCGCGTTGGACCCGTTGATCAGGCGGCAGCTTCAAGACGAGTTCCTGGCGCTGTCGCGCTCAATGGGCAAGACGGTGGTGTTCATCACCCACGACCTCGACGAGGCGATCCGGATCGGCGATCGTATCGCCATCATGAAGGACGGCGTCATCATCCAGATCGATACGCCCGAGGAGATCGTAACCAACCCCAAGCACGACTACGTCGCGAAATTCGTCGCCGACATTTCGCGCCTCAAGGTGATCACCGCCGGTCG
The DNA here is from genome assembly GCF_055811195.1 of Mesorhizobium sp. WSM4823. Classification (NCBI taxonomy): domain Bacteria; kingdom Pseudomonadati; phylum Pseudomonadota; class Alphaproteobacteria; order Hyphomicrobiales; family Phyllobacteriaceae; genus Mesorhizobium; species Mesorhizobium sp. WSM4823. Next base: position 47,604 of record NZ_JBVVQL010000008.1, on the reverse strand, counting down.
CGTCATGGAACCGGTCGAGGATTTCAGCGCGCGGGATCCTCTGGATATCAGGCAATTGCGGAAAGTGGCTGCGCAGGAACCGCTTGCAGAACTTATCGAACTCGCAGCGCAGGATGCCGCTCCGCTCGCGGTGACCGACGGCGATGGGGTCGTTGTCGGCATCGTCGACAGACAGGCTCTTCTCCAAGGTTTAAGAAAGGGCGGCCAATCTTGAACGCTCATAATCGCGTTTCCGAACCGCCGGTCGAGCAGCATCGACCCGCAGAAGATGAGCTTGTCAGGGAATTTGTCGTTCAAAATCCGGCCTATTACGTCAACGCGTTCGCTCGCATCAGACGCGCCTCCAAATCTGTCTGGCCGTTCAACACCGCAGCGGCGCTGCTCGGGCCGGTCTGGGCCGCTGCCCGCGGCACCATGGTGCTGTTCTGGATCGCCTTTTTCCTTGAGATGCTTGCGGTGGTTCAGATCGGCGTTGGCGCGGTGGGCAATCTCGGCACGGCAGAACAGGCGCGTGCCGAACGGCTCACCAAACAGGCCGAGGCGCGCGCCGAACAGGCCAAGGCCGCGGAGGCGGCGGGAGCCGACAACGTGAGAGGTTTGAAATCGTCTGCGGCGGCTTTGCAGAAGGCTGCGAACACCGCCAGGCTGCAGGCCGATGTCGCGAAGACGAAAGCGCCACTGCTGATTGCATCGGGTCTCGTCACCCTGCTTTTCGCCAAGCTTCTTACCGGGTTTCTGGCGAATCGAATGCTCGAGCGGCGGTTCGCCCGCTGGCGATCATTCCCCGCGCTGCGGCACGGGCTCAATTTTCCGCTTGCGGCATGCGCTCTCGTCTTCTGTATCCTGGCTTACGGGGTTTCGGCTTATCGTTTCGCTGCGGCGGCTCCGGTCGCATGGCTGGCGGTTGCTCCCTCCAACCGCGACTGGCAGGCTGTCCTGTCATCCAGCCTGGACGGCCTGATGGAGGGCGTTTCGCATGTCGGCGAAGGATTCTTCGGCGCCATTACCGGGGCGATATCGCTGGTGCTCGACGGTTTTGCCTATGCGCTTACGGGAACGCCCTGGCCGGTGACAATGGCCATCATTCTTATCCTGTCCTGGCAACTGGCGGGACCGCGCGTCGCTATCTTCACCGCCGCCGCGCTCGCCTATCTCGCGGTGCTCGGCTTTTGGGAAAAGAGCCTCGAAACAGTGGCTTTGCTGGGCACCGCGGCAATTCTCTGCCTGGCAATCGGCATCCCGCTCGGCATCTGGTGCGGACGCCGTCCGCGCGTCTACACCGCTTTGCGACCGGTACTCGACTTTATGCAGACCATGCCCGCCTTCGTCTACCTGATCCCGGTGATTGCTTTGTTCGGCATCGGCAAGCCACCGGGTGTAATCGCCACGTTGATCTTCGGCACGCCGCCGGTGGTCCGCTTGACCGCGCTTGGACTGCAGGGCGTTCCACCAGCGATCCGCGAAGCTGCGCAAGCCTATGGCGCCACAAAATGGTTTCTATTGACGCGGGTGGACCTGCCGCTTGCGATGCCTTCGATCATGGCCGGTATCAACCAGACCATACTGATGTGCCTTTCGATGGTGGTCATCGCTTCGCTGATCGGCGCAAAAGGGCTAGGTGAGGATGTCCTGAATGCCCTTCAATATGCTGCGGTAGGGCAGGGACTGCTGGCGGGCTTCGCCATTCTGCTCTGCGCCATGATCATCGATCGTATCGTGCAGGGAAAATCCAGGTAGCGACGGCCTGACCCTTGCGACCATGTGGCAGAGCGCTCCGACCTGATCCCGGACCAGCGCCACCGCTGCAGACGCTCATCCTCTTGGTCTCAGGTTCTTCGCCTCAGGCGGTCACGTAGACGCTGTCGGCCTCAATGGTGACTGGAAATGTGCGGGCGCGTATGGAGGGGTTGACCAATGCCGTACCGGACTTGATGTCGAACTCCCAGCCATGCCAGGCGCAGCGTACGATCTCGTTCTCGCGGTGGTAGATGAATTCCGCCAGGTCGACGGGCGCGGTGGTCCCGCATTGTGGCCCTTCGCAGAGCGGAGCGCCGCGGTGTGGACAAACGTTCAGCAGCGCGTGGAATGAATCTCCGACGCGGAAAACTCCGACCGAAAAGCTGCGGATCTTGGCGATGTAGGGCGATCCGATCTCGATCTCGTCGACGCGGCAAACATATGTCTTCTCGGCCATCGTCTGCTCCGTCAGGCGGCGTTCGCGGCGTGCGCGCGCGGGATGCGTTTATAGACCTCGAGCGCGTTCAGCCCCATGACCTTGCTCTTCCAGGCGGGCGGGATTTGCAGCGTGTTGGCGTCGTCGTAATCCCAGTGCGGATAGTCAGATGCAAACATCAGCGTGTTCTCGCCGTCCATCGCTTCGAGAGTGGACCAGAGGTGCTGAATGTTCGCCGGCTGCTCGAGCGGCTGCGTGGAAAAGCGAATGTTGCGCCGGCAGTATTCCGACGGCAGCATCTTCAGCCATGGCGTCTCCTTGCGCAGTGCTTTGTAGTCGGCGTCCAGGCGCCACAAAACAGAGGGCACCCAAGCCACGCCGCATTCGACGATCACGAAGTAGAGATCCGGCCATTTCTCGAAGACGCCATGCGCGATCATGCTGGCGACATGCGACATTGCCGACATATGCAGGATGGCATGGGTCTCCCAGAAGAACGTGGTCGGGGCTGGAGCAATGGCGGTTGAATTCACCCCACCATGGCCGCCAAGGTGAATGGCGAAGGGCAGCCCGACTTCGGCGCAGGCCTCGTAGATGGGGTGGTAAAACGTGTCGCCATACGGCTTGACCGAACCTTGCGAGGCAAGAACCTGGACCATACGCGGATGATTGCCCAGGCGGCGTATCTCGGCAGCCGCGAGCTTTGGGTCCTGTGGTGCGATGATGATCGAGCCCATGAAGCGCTTGTCCTTCGGCAGCCACTGGTCGATCTGATAGTCGTTATAGGCGCTGACGAGGGCGCTCGCGTAATAGGGATTGGCAAGGGTTGACGCCTCTATCGGCTCATCGCCGGTCAGGATCGCCACGTCGACATTGTATTTGTCGAGATGCTTCTCCTTCATGATGAGATAATTGTCGGCCTCCGTCTTCGGACGGACGTCTTTGCGGGAGAAGTCCTGCGGATGAAACCAGGGGCGATGGCCATGCGGAAACGCGCCGACGGGACCGGTCTTCTCGCCCTCGAGGAACATGTCTTTCCACAAGCCGGAAAGGTAGGGCTCCAGTACGGTAGCGCTCGACCAGTAATTGTGACAATCGCAATCGACTAAGAACACGTTGTTGGCTCCGTGGCTTCATTATCCCGGTCGAGGGCGCCGACCGATCTTCCGATGCAGCTTCCGCCTTGAGTATCGTTTGATCAAGCTTATGATCCAGCAGATATGATCGCTTTTTTCGATTGGAGTGCGCGTGCAGCTGGATCAGATCGAGACCTTTCTCGACATCGTCGAGTCGCGAAATTTCAACCGCACCGCCGATCGCCTGGGCTTGACCCAATCGACAATCAGCGCCCGCATCAAGAACCTGGAGAGCGCGATCGGTTCCGAGCTCTTCCAGCGCGGCCGCGCTGGCGCCGAGCCGACCGCTGCAGGACGCCGGTTCGAAGCCTACGCTCGGTCAATGCTCTCGACCTGGTCGCAAGCCCGCCACGACGTCCGGGCGTTCAACCGTTTCGAGGGTACCTTGCGCATCGCCGCGCAGGTGGGCATGACGCGCTCGGTTCTGCCGGGATGGGTCGAGGCGCTATGTCAGGCCCTTCCGAAATCTTCGATCCACGTCGAGTCGGACTACTCCAATCAGATGGTCAGCGACTTAAGCATGGGAAACCTGGACATAGCGGTGCTTTACGCGCCCCGCTATCTGCCTGAGATCGCCTATGAGCATCTGATGGTCGAGGACTATGTCATGGTTTCAACGACCGCCAGAACGCTCGCCGAGGTCGACCCCGAAACCTATATTCGCCCGGGCTATACGGTGTTGCTGGAGAAAACCCACGCCGAACTGCTCACCGATCTGGCGATCTGCCGGCTTTCGATGGGATCGGAAACGCTAGCCGAGATGATGCTGCGCCGGACCGGCGGCACCTGCTACATGCGCAGCGACGATGCGCGCAGGTTCACCATCGAACGCCCGTCATTTATCGTCGAAGGAGCTCCGACGTTGCACCAACCAGTACACACGGCCATATTGGCGCGCCGCAAGCACGAACCGATCATTCGCAAGGGAATCCGAGCCCTTCAGGTCGCGGTGATGTCGCTGGACGTTTAATCGAATCAATCGATAACCGACGCCCCAGGCTGCGCCAATGCTTCGCCTGACCTGCACACGCTGCTTCGCTGCGCATCCCGGCTCATGCGGCGGACGAGGGCGCGTAGCGGCTGCCCAGCGAATAGCGGCTGCCGACATAGGTGAGCTTGTTGACGGTGGCGACCGCCGCGCCCGACCAGGTCCGCCGATGCAGAAGCAGGCAGGGGTCGCCGGGCCGGATCATCAAATGGCGGGCAGCCATCTCTTCTGCGGCGACGGCCGAGATCACGTGCTCGACTTCCGTCAGCGGCGTCGCCCGCTGCAGATAGTCGTAGGTGGTGGTCGCAACAAAATTTTGCCGGTGATAGTCCGGTGCTAAAGCCGAATTGACGAAACGCTCCTCAAGCTGGACGGGCACTTCGTCCTCGAAATGCACGATGATCGAATGGGCAACCGGCCTGCGGCGCGTGAACTCGAATGCGACGATGAGGTCCAGTGCCGGGTTGCGGATCTTCTCGAGCACGACGACCTCGGCCCTGTGGCGTGCGCCGCGCGCGGCGATCTCGCCGGCGATGTTCCTGATTTCGATAAGCGCGGATTGCGGTTTCGGCGGCGCCACGAAGGTGCCTACGCCCTGGATGCGCAGGAGGTGGCCTTCCGAGGTCAGTTCCCTCAGCGCCCGGTGTACGGTCATGCGCGAGACGCCGAGCGTGCTGACCAACTCGTTCTCGGAAGGCAGCCTCCGGTCCCTCGGCCATTTGCCGCTGCCGATGTTGCCGAGCACGTAGTCCTTGACCTTTCCGTAGAGCGGCCCGGCGGTTTCGGGAAGCTTGATCATTGCCCGGCCTCCATTCGGACGATGGTCTTCAGGCCGCCGCTCGCGCCTGCGATCAGGCGCTGGTAGGCGTCGGGAATTTCGCCGATCGCGATCTCCTCGGCCACGAAGCGCGACAATTCCGGGGCGAGATCGCCAAGCATCGCAACGGCTGGCGCAAGCTCGTCGGCGAAGGCATGGCAGCCGACGAGCGCGATCTCACGCTCGACCAGCAGGTTGGGGTCGAGGTCGAGGCGGCCATGCGAAATGCCGACCAGCGCCAGTGCGCCACCGCCGGCCAAAAGATCGAGCAGCCGCGCCATGACCGCCACGCTGCCCGTCGCATCGATGGCATGACGCAGGTTTGGATCGCGGGGCAGGGCATCCAGGTCGACGACGGTCGCCCCGCTCACCTCGGCCACAAGATCCGCACGCGCCGCATTGCGGTCGGCGACGAGGACCGGTCCCTCGCTGCGCCGCGACAAGAGCAGCGCAGCCAGCCCGCCGATCGGGCCGCAACCGGCGACAAGCACCGGCGCCCCGGCCGGCGGCGACAGCCGCCGCACGGCGTGCAGGGCGACCGCCAGCGGCTCTGTCATGGCGGCGATTGCGGGATCGAGCGCCGGGTCATGGCGCAAGAGCAGCCGCGCCGGCAGCTCCGTCTCTTCGGCGAAGCCGCCGTCGCAGACCTCGCCTACAAAGCCCAGTGTGGCACAGACATTATGCAGGCCGGCCCGGCAGGCAGGACATTCGCCGCACCAGTAACGCGAATCGGCGACGACCCGGTCTCCGAGGGCCAACTCGGACACGCCGGCGCCCACGGCGGTCACTTCGCCGGCGAACTCATGCCCGGCGATGCTCGGCGCCCGGCTGATCCACTGACCGGTGCGGAAGTTGTGGAGATCGGAGCCGCAGATGCCGGCGGCCGTCACTTTGAGCCTCACCCAGCCAGGCGCTGGTTCGCCGGGAGGCGGCACATCCTCAACCCGCAAATCGCCCGCCGCATGGAGTCTGGCCGCCTTCATCGTCCGCTACCGCACCAGATATCGATCGCGCACGTCGGAGACGGCGTGTTCATGCGAGGAGAAGCCTTCGTAGCGGGCAAGCGTACGGGCGTGGCGCGCGAATTCCGGATAGGCGGCGGCCGTGACGTAGCCGATGGAAGAACGCTTGACGAAATCCGTGACCGAGAGCGGTCCGCAGGTACGCGCCCAACGGCTGGTCGGCAGGACGGCGTTGGGGCCCAGCCCGAAATTGCCGATCGAGACCGGCGTGTGCGGCCCCATCAGGATCTCGGCGGCTTCGGTGATGTGGCCAAGGTGCGCGAAGGGGTCGGTGGAAAGGATCTCCAGATGCTCCGGTGCGTAGTCGTTGATGAAGCGGTAGCTTTCTTCGATCGATGCCGTCAGCACGATGCCGCCACAGGCGCCGGTCAGCACCGCGGTGGAGAACGCCACCCGCTGCTCGGTCATGCGCGCCCAGTGCTCGGGCAGCGCGGCCAGTGCTTCCTCGGCCACACGGCGGCTGTGGGTCACCAGATACGCCGATGAGTCCGGGCCGTGCTCTGCCTCGATGAGGAGGTCGAGCGCGGCCAGCCCGCCATGCACACTGTCGTCGGCGAGGATGATCGCCTCCGACGGACCGGCGGGAAGGCCTGGATCGATCACTCCGGCAAGCAGCCGCTTGGCCGCAACGACCCAGGGGCTGCCTGGACCGACGATCTTGAGCGCGGGCCTGACCGTCTCCGTGCCGTAGGCGACGGCGGCGACCGCCTGCGCGCCGCCGCATTTGTAGATCGTTTCGACGCCGGCGAGGCGCGCCGCAACCAGTGTCGCTGCGTCCACCGAACCATCGGGCGCCGGCGGCGTGACGATGGCAAGATCCGGGACGCCCGCCACCACGGCCGGCACTGCGGTCATCATTGTGACCGAAGGGAACGCCCCCTTGCCGCGCGGGACATAGAGCGCCACCGAGCGGATCGGCGTAAAGCGGTCCCCGGCATAGGCGCCGGGCCGCATTTCCTTAAGCCACATGGCTTCCGGCTTCTGCTCCTCGTGGAAATGCCGGATGTTGTCGATGCCGAAGCGAATGGCGGCGACCACGTCCTCGTCCACCATGCCGAAGGCCGCATCGAACTCGGCGGCGCTGACCTTGAGCCGCGTGGCATCGAGATCTGCCTTGTCCAAGTCGCGGGCGAAGCGGACGAGCGCGGCGTCGCCTTCTGTTCGGACCGCCTCGATGATCGGTGCGGCCTTCTCCATAAAGCTGGAGAGATCGGTCTCGGAGCGCCGCATCAATGCTGCGCGACCAGCGGCGTCGAATTGGCTCAGATCGTGGAACGATACGTTTGGCATCGGATTTCCCTTTGCGGCCGGTGGGCCGGCATTCCTCATTTCGATTTCAGGAAGATGTCGAGCCCGACCAGCCTGTCGAGCAGGAAAATGGCGACAGCCGAGCAGGCGATAAAGACCACGGAGATCGCGGCAAGGTCGGGCGTGATGATCGAGCGGATGGAATTGTAGATCAGCACCGGCAGCGTCACGATGCGCGCATCGACGAGCAGCAGGCTGACCAGGAACTCGTTGAGCGCAAGGATGAACATCAGCAGCGAGCCGGTGATCACCCCTGGCATCACCGCTGGCAAGGTGACGGAGAAGAACACCTGGAGCGGCGGCGCGCCGCAGTTGGCGGCGGCTAGTTCCAGGTCCGGGTCAAGCCCAGTGGCACTCGCCGTGACCGCCCAGATCATGAAGGGGAGGTTGATGACGCAGCAGGCGATGCCGACCGGCCAGAGCTGGCCGAGAATGCCGGCCTTGCCGAAGACCAGCATGAGGCCGATGCCCGATCCGATCAGCGGGATGGTGAAGGGCAGCAGCAGATAAATCTGGATCGTCTTTTCGAAACGCACCGCATATTTCGCCAGCGCGATGCCGGCGAGCGTTCCCACGGGAATGGCAACGAGCGTACAGACCGTCGCGACTTGAAGCGTGCGCAGGAAAGCGTTGCGCAGGTCGGAAGCCTGCGAGATGCGCGCGTACCACCGTAGCGACAGCCCGTCCGGCGGAAACGTGATGATGTTGCCGCCGGTAAACGATGCGCCGAGCACCACGACCGTCGGCGCCGAAAGCGTGATCAGGGCGATCGTCACCAGCGTCCACAGGACAACGGATTTGCTGCGCGAGCCGCTCACGCCCGGGACCTCCCCATGGCGAGTGTTCCGGCCCCGAACAGCGCGAACACGAGGCCGACAAGGATTGACCCGAGCGCGACCAGCATAAGCGCCAGCGTCGCGCCGAGGCCCTGGTCGGAGGTTCGGAAGAACTGGTCGTAGATGGCGTTGGCGATGAAGTCCTGCGAGCCGCCGCCAAGGATCGCGGGGACTGCAAAATCGGTGAGCGAAAGCGTCAGCACCACCACGCCGGCGCCGATGAAGCCCGGACGAGCGAGTGGCAAAACGACGTGGACGAATGTGCGAACCCAGTTGGCGCCGAGCGATCCGGCGGCCGCCTCCAGCTCTTCGGGAATGGCTGTGAGTGCCGGCGCGAGCATCAGTACGGCAAACGGCAGCATGTATTGGACGAGGCCGAACAGCACGGCGGGATAGTTGTAGATGAGTCGCATCGGGGCGACCCCGACAAGGCCGAGCGCCTCGTTCACCATGCCCTGGTTGCCGAGGATTATCAGCCAGCCATAGGCACGCACCACCTGGCCGATGAAGAAGGGCAGGAACAGCGCAATCAGCAGGAACTTGCGCAATCCTGGCGAACGCGTGCGCACCATCAGATAAGCATAGGGGAAGGCGAAGACGAGCGTCACCGCCGTGACGATCAGGGCAGCCAAGAGGCTGCGCTGCGCGACAACAAGGAACAGCGGCTCCGTCAGCGCCCGCCGGAAATTGGCGATGGAATAGTCGTCCGAGAACTGGAAGGTCGTGGTGTCGAGCGTGCGCAAGCTCGCATCTGCGATCTGGATCAGACCGAGCACGAGCAGCCCGACGAGCAGCACCGCCGGAAGCAGCATCAGATAGGGCGTAGCGCGCCTGAACCGCGCCGGCCAGATGGCGGCGGCAACGCCTTCCAGCGCATCCATGATGCGCCATTTCAGGGGATAGGCTGTCCTGGCTGCCCGCATGAAAAAATCCGTATCCGACGTCGTGAGGGGAGCCGGTGCCGCCAGGGCAGCACCGGCCGGCCCGGCGTCAACCCTGCATGATCGCCTTGAACTTGGAAAACCACTCGCTCTCATTCTCGACCTGGACCTTCGACGAGATGCGGATGAGGCGCTGGAAATCCGCTTCGGTGGTCGGATAGGACGGATCGCCAACCAGATCCTTCGGCGGTGTGAGGCCCGGCACCACGCCCGGCAAGCCGAGGCCATCCAGCCAGACCTGCTGGGCTTCCTTGGTCAGCGCATGGTTGATGTACTGCTTGGCCCAGTAGAGTTCGTTTTCCGGCAGGCCTTTGGGGATCCACAAACCGTCCGTGTCGAACTTCGCGCCTTCTTCCGGCACGATCCATTCGATCTTCACGCCGTTCTTGCGGGCCTCCCGGGCGTTGGTCGAGATGGTGCAGGCGGCGTCGATTTCGCCGTTCTGAAACCAGGTGGTAAAGTCGGGATCCTCACCGAGCAGCGGCTGCTGCGCCTTCATCTTGGTGATGAAATCCCAAGCCGGCTGCATATTGCCGGGGATGTCCTCCAGCTTGCCGCCACCGGCGACTTGGGCAGGAAAATGGAAGCCGATGCCGTCATTGTAGAAGGCAAGCCGGCCCTTGAACTTCGGGTCGAGCAGATCCTTCCAGGATTTCGGCGGTCCGTCCGGAAATGCCTCGGGCCGATAGGCAAGCACATAGACATAGCCATAGGTATTGACGATCGGGAAGCCGTCCAGGCCGGCCGGTTTGGCAAGGTCCGTCACATTGGCAAGGTTCGGCAGGTCGGAGAGGTCTTCCGTCACGCCGCGCAGCGCCGACTTCGTGGCATTGGTGGTGGTGTCCCAGTTGATGTGGATCGGCGGGACTCGTTTCTGAGCCACGGCGGCCCAGACTTTGGGCTGGATCTCATTGTCTTCGGTCAGGTCGTGACGAACGGCAATCCCGGTCATTTTGGTGAAGCTGTCGGACACGCCGGCCTTCAGGCTGTCCACCCAGCTGCCGCCCCAGGCGCGCACGATGATCTCCGCCGGCTTTTCCGGCTCCTGCGCATAAGCGCCGCGCAGGCCGAGCGCTGAGGCGCCGCCAAGCGCGGCGGTGGCCTGAAGGAAGGTTCTGCGGGAAAGATGGGATAATGTCGGCTTGAAGCGCTTCATCTGCATTCTCCTCTGGGTTTGACCGGTTTCCGGTTCTATCGAAAAACAAGCATGTCCCTGGCATTCCACCCCAGGAACACGCTTTCGCCTATTTCGAACTGCGTGTGCGCGGCGGGATCATGGTCGAAAACGCGCACGACCTCGTCGCCAATCGCGGCGCAGGCTACCTCGTAGACCATGCGTTCGCCTTCGAAGATCGTGTCGGTGACAGTCCCGGCCAGCATGCAATCGAGCTTCGACAGCTGAGCAGCATCGCCGGCGAGACGGATCTGCTCGGCGCGGATCGCTCCCGAGGCCTTGTCGCCCTCCGCGGGTGGATTGACCGGATCGCCGACCTTTCCGGCAAGCATCAGGTCACCCCGGAGGATGGAGACCTCGCCGCCTATCGAAACGGTACGTACCGTTCCGGCAATGAAGTTGGTGACGCCGATGAAATTGGCGACGAAGGCGTTGCTGGGCTGGCGGTAGGTGTGGATCGGCTGCGCCTTCTGCTGGATCTCGCCCTGATCCATGACGACAATGTCGTCGGAAACCACCAGCGCCTCGCGCTGATCGTGGGTGACGTTGATCGTGGTGACGCCGAGCTGGCGCTGGATGCGGCGGAATTCGAGCTGCATTTCCTCGCGCAGCTTTCGGTCGAGCGCTGCCAGCGGCTCGTCGAGAAGCAGCAGGTCGGGCTCGAACACCAGCGCGCGCGCGATCGCGACCCGCTGCTGCTGGCCGCCGGAAAGTTCGTGAATGCGCCTGCCGCCATAGCCCCCGAGCCTGACCAGCGCGAGATATCGCTCGACGCGTTCGGGAATGGTGCGTGCGTCGCGCCGACGCATCTTCAGCGGGAAGGCGACATTCTCGGCCGCCGTCATATGCGGAAACAACGCAAGCCTTTGAAAGACCATGCCGATCGACCGCTTGTGCGGTGGCACGGCGCTCACCGCTTCGCCATTGATGAAGATCTCACCGCTGCTCGGGGTCTGGAACCCGGCGATCATTCGAAGGAGAGTTGTCTTGCCGGATCCCGAAGGCCCCAGAATGGTGAGGAACCGGCCCTTCGGCAGATCGAACGACGCATTCTTGACGGCATGAACCCCATCGAAGTCCATCCCGACGTTCCGCACCGCGACTGCGATTTCCCTACCGCCTTCTGCTTCGCGCGAAGCTACGGCCCGGAAAGGCTCCTGCATTGTCGTTCCCCTTTTTGTCGCCGGCCGCATGCAAGAACGCCCAGCGTGTCAGGTGGTATATACAACCATATACAAGATGGGTCTATACCACCTGTTGCACTGCACCCTATCGCTCAGATAGATGCGAGATAGCCTCCGTCGACGGGAATGCAATGCCCGGTGACATAGGCAGATGCCCCGCTCGCCAGGAACACGACGGCCCCGGCCAAATCCTGCATCGTGCCGAAGCGCCGCTGCGGGATCTTGGCCAGCATCGCCGTCTGCCAGTCTGGATCCTCGTAGAAGACATCCGTCATTGCCGTATGGAAATACCCCGGGGCGATGGCGTTGACGCGGATACCGAGCGATGCCCATTCCGCGGCGAGCGCCCGCGTCATGCCTAGAAGTCCAGACTTGGACGAGCCGTAGGGCACCGCGGTCGGAATGCCGACATAGGAGGTCAGCGAGCAGAGATTGATGATCGCGCCGCCGCTCTCGCCGGCAGCCATCCGTCGCGCCGCAGCCTGTGCGCAGAAGAAGGCGCCTTTCAGATTGGTCGCCACGATGCGGTCCCACACCGCCTCTTCAACGTCGAGCGAGGGCTGGACCTGCTCATAGCCGGCGTTGTTGACCAGAATGTCGAGCCCGCCAAAGGCTCCCGCGACCTCGTCGACGACCACGCGGATGCGATTGGTGTCGAGCACGTCGAGAGACCGGCAAAACGATCTTCGCCCGAGTGCGCTAATTCGGTCCGCCGTCTCACGAAGCGATGTCTCGTCGCGGGCGGTCACAGCGACGTCGGCACCAGCCGCGCAGAGCGCCTCCGCGATAGCCTGGCCGATACCACGGCTGGCGCCCGTCACCAGCGCTTTTTTTCCTGTCAGGTCGAACAAGGGAGCGGTGTCCATAGCGTCACGGTTCCTGCATACCCGAAAATTACATGCGGGAAGCGAACACCAGTTGCGGCCGGTTGTCTATACATCTTGCGATCTTCGCGGGCGGCCGATCATTAGCCAGCGCCGATAGGGCGGGATTTGATGTAGAGGTTTCCGCGGCCAGCCCTCATCTCCTAGCAATCCCTGCTCGGTCAGGGCCTTCAGTTTAAACCGAGGCCGCTTAGCGACCAGCTCACGCTTCCGGCGATCAGCAAACGATCGGTTGACGGTGAAAGGGTGATGGCTAGCCATCATCTGCCACCTTGCCAGCAGAGTGAGGAAGGTTTATATGTACGGCAAAGGAGTTCCATATGGCCGAACCGCAGCTTTCCGTACGCAGCGCCAAGGCGCGTGATCTTGCGCACCGGCTTGCTCGACGCGAGAACCGCTCGATCGCCGACGTGGTTGAGCGTGCTCTGGAATCCTATGAGGTCCGGGAGGCAGGTCGCGAGCCGGCATCGGCGTTCTACGCTCGTATTGCTAGTGCGTATGGCACCGAAATCGACCTTGAAGCAGTGATCCGGACTGATCGGCAGGTTCATGCGGGACCTGAGCTTTGATCTTCCTTGATACCAACGTCATTTCCGAAACGCTGAAGAAGTCGCCCGATCCTGCCGTAATCGCATGGTTGGTCCGCCATGACGCTGAACTTGCGCTTCCGACCGTGACGATCGCCGAGATCGCCTTCGGCATCCAGAAAATCCGACCAGATCAGCGAGCCGAGCGTCTGGAGCAGGGGCTCTCGGATTGGCGTCGTCGGTTTGCCGATCGGATCTTCGGCCTGACCGAGGAAGCCGCTATGGTCTACGGCGAAATCATGGGTACCGCCGCGCGGCAGGGCCGGGGGATGTCGGCGCCCGACGGCATGATTGCTGCAATCTCAAGGGTGAATGGCGGCCGCTTGGCGACGCGGAATTTGGGTGACTTCGGCACGACTGGTCTTAAGTTGTTCTCTCCATGGGAGTTCTGACCCGTCGGACATGAACTCATTCAGTCCGTACGACCGACCCGGCCTTCGAAGCTTCGCCACGACCGTTCCTGAGTTCGGGGCATGACGCGGTCAAGCTGTCGCCTGAGAGTTCAATTCATCCATGGCGGCACGATCTTTTTAGCGCCGCCTGTCCAACCACCCTTGTTGCATGGAGGGTGATTGGACATTTGTTGGCATCGCCATGCAGAAAATGGCGGGAACAAGTTCAGTTATCGGCGGCCCGCCCATGGTGCACGACGCTTAACAACCTTGCCGGACTGTGGTTGTTCTTCTTTCTGGGTTGCCACAGACAGAGGCAAGGAAGCCGTATGACTGGTATCCAAGGTCTTTTCGTTGGTGTCGGCATCAGTGGCGAACCCGCGGGTGGGGTCGCGGTCTGGGTTTTGATTGGCAGCGAGGGAGACACCTGTCGACAAGGCGAGGAGGGCGAAAGCTGTTACAAGCTTTTTCATCGTAATTTCCTTTCTTGGAATGAGCAGACCTGCCAATGGGAGCTCGCGCAGTATTGGTTCCTGCTTGCGAAATCGCTGTCGGCTTTCTGTCGCGTCACCATGACGAGACTTCCTGCTCACCATTGAAACTTACGCCACGCCTGTCGCAGAGGTTTGCCCGAGCTCCATCGAAATGTAATCGAATGTATGCGTGAGCCCCCGTAGTTCTCGGATTTCGGTCGCTTCGACAAATTTGGCTACAATTTTTATTCGGCCGGCTGGCTCCTTTATGCCGTCGATGACCGAAGGTGCGCCGATACGGTCATGCGACAACAGGCAAAAGTCACGATCTTCCAGTGGCCATGGAAGTTCTCCAGCGACGACCGCGGCGCTGAGCTTCAGGCCGTTGGTGATGGCTCGCAACCGCGGCTTTAAATCGCATGTCGGCTGGCGTTGATGTGCCGATGAAAAGATGGTAACGCAACATTAAAGAATGTATCGGGTCGTTACCTTTGGCGGGGCGAATGGGATTGGTGACACCGCGGGCATGGCTGTGTGCCGGCCTATTGATGGGCTTGTTGATGTCCGCGACGCCGCTGGAGAAAGCCTCGGCCGATGCGGTGCCGGGTGCCATGGCCATCGGACAGCGGACCTCCATCCCGGTCGGCTATATCGAATTCTGCCGAAGGCAGGCCGCAGAATGCAAAATACGATCAGGCAAGGTTCCGGCAGTCCTTATGAGCAGAGGAATGGAAGACAGGCTCGCCTCCGTCACCAAGCTCGTGAACAGATCGATCAAGCCGGCGAGCGATCTTGCCGTTCACGGAACGATGGAATTCTGGTCCTATCCAGACCGGGCGATCGGCGACTGCGAGGACTACGTCCTGCTTAAGCGCCAGATGCTCAATTCGGCGGGCGTATCGCTCTCAAACCTTCTGATCACCGTCGTCAAAAAGAAGGACGGCGAGGGGCACGCAGTGCTGACGGTCAAAACCGACAGAGGCGATTACGTGCTCGACAACCTCAACGACGAGGTGAAGCTTTGGTCGGAAACTGGATATAGATTTCTAAAAAGGCAATCGTCCTCAGATACCGGGCGCTGGGTCGCTATACTTGAGGACCGTGACGTTCTGGTCGGGTCGGTCGACTGAACCTCTTGAGTTTGCGACCGGACAACACTCGGCGCCCCCGCCATTTCCGAGAAGGATAGGGTTCGTGTGAAAACGCGATTAGCGTGGCTGGCCTAGCCGGTCGCCATTATTGGACCCGAGACCACAATCGTACAGGCGACGACTGTGCGGGTTTGGTCCCGTTTCCGGGCGGCGAAAAGACACCCGCCTCCACGCCTTTCAGGATTGTGTTTGTTCTTGCCGTCGCAGAAGCTAGATTTACACTCCGGAATATCGGCGGCTTCGATTGCCATCTTCAGCCAATCCCGGCCGGGCGGGGCGCCGTTGTCGTCGAGCGTGATCGTCACTCCATTGCGAAGGGAGCGTCATGTCAACGAGCACAACAGTCAAGGAAGTCACGCGCGAGCTCTCCGCACTCGACGACCCGAAGATGCGCGAGGTCAATGTACGCCGTGGTGACGACCACGGTGTGAACCTTACTCATCTCCGCTCTCTCGCCAAGCGGCTCAAGACGCAGCATGAACTCGCACTTCAGCTCTGGGCTACGGGCGACACCGCCGGGCGCCTTCTCGCGACCCTGGTGTGCAGGCCGAAGGCCTTCTCCGCGGCCGAGCTCGACACGATGATCCACGACATTCGCTCTCCCAAGCTCCTCGATTGGTTCATCGTGAATGTGGTGAAGCCAGGTCGGCATGCCGAGGAACTCCGCCTTGGCTGGAAAGACGGCGACGACCTGGTCGGCCGCGCAGGCTGGAGCCTGACAACTGGAAGAGTGGTCAAGGGCGCCGAGGGCCTCGACCTGGATGCGTTGCTTGACCAGATCGAGAAGGAGATGAGAGAGGCGCCTGCCCACAAACAATGGGCCATGAACCATTGCCTGGCCGAAATTGGCATTCATCATCCTGAACTTCGCGCGCGAGCGATCGGGATCGGCGAACGGCTCGCCGTCCTCATCGACTATCCTGCATCGCCTGGCTGCACGCCACCCTATGCACCGATGTGGATCGCCGAGATGGTTCGCCGACGCGAGGGTGTAGCTGGCAGCGTCCGGGCAGAGTAGAACAGCCACGCATCCCGAGGAGTTGAAGGTGCGCGGCTCATCCGTGGGGCATGTGTGAGTGATAGCAAGGCCCTTCGTCAGTGAGGCTCCCGGCAGGGGCTTTGGCTGCGTGTTAAGCTTTTGGTAACTCTCCTAAGTCGAAGACCAAAAGGTACTGGCTCCTTTTGCCCTCGATAGATGCTAGAGCTGCCATCGGGGCAAGACAAAGGAGAAAAGACCGGGATGGCCACGGTACTGAACGCCAAGGGCGTTCCACTCCCCTACAGCGGGTCCTCCTCGAAGTGGTATTCGGCGACGAATTCCGGCCCGACACTTTATGGCAGCACATACAACGACTCGATGTACGGGGACGGCAGCGTCACCGTCACGATGTATGGCGGCAAGGGCGATGACATCTATTATCTGTATTCCTCGAAAAACAAGGCGGTTGAGCTGTCCGGCGGAGGGGTCGACACCATCTCGACCTGGATGAGCTATAAGCTCCCAACGAATTTCGAGAACCTGACTGTCACGGGCGACAAGAACTACGCTTTCGGAAACGCACTAAACAACATCATTACTGGCGGCTCCGGCCAACAGACGCTCGACGGCTTACAGGGTGATGACGTTTTGAAGGGCGGATCGGGGGCGGACATTTTCGTCGTGACCCCCGGCAACGGCAGTGATCTGATCCTGGACTTTGGCGCGACGGATACCGTTCGCGTCGGGAGCTACGGCTTCACCTCCTTCGAGGAGGTTCGCGTCAACATGGTCCAGTCGGGAGCGAACGTCCGACTTAATCTGTCCGACAGCGAGTTTCTCGTCTTTGCCAACAAGACCATCGGCGATTTCACCGCAAGCCAGTTCAAGCTGGCCGTGGACCGGTCGGCTCTGGAGCTCACCTTTTCGGACGAGTTCGACACGCTGGACCTGTGGAACGGCTCGAGCGGTACCTGGGATTCGAACTACTGGTGGGGGGCCGAGAACGGCAGCACGCTCACGAGCAACAACGATCTTCAATGGTACATCGATACCGACTACGCCCCGACACGATCCGTCAATCCGTTCAGCGTTGAGGACGGTGTTCTCACGATTACCGCCGCCCCGGCTCCTGAGGCGATTCGGCCCTACATAAATAATTACCAATACACGTCAGGTTTGCTGACCACCTACGAGTCCTTCGCGCAGACCTACGGCTATTTTGAAATTCGGGCCGACATGCCCGAAAAACAAGGTGCATGGCCGGCCTTCTGGCTTCTCCCGGAGGACGGCTCCTGGCCACCGGAATTGGACGTCGTGGAGATGTTCGGTCAGAATCCAAACAAGCTCATTTTGACAGGCCACTCAAACGCGACGGGAACTCATACAAAGGTGGGCACTACGGCCTATGCCTCGAATACCGAAGGGTTCCACACCTACGGCGTGCTTTGGACAGAAGACGAACTCGTCTGGTATTTCGACGACGTCGAAGTCGCTCGTGCCGCAACGCCTGCCGACATGCATGACCCGATGTATATGCTGGTGAATATGGGGATTGGTGGCCAGGCGGGAGCGCCCGCCGACGGGCTTGCGACGCCTGCAGAAATGCAGATCGACTACATCCACGCCTATGCGTTGAACGATTGGGTTATCTAAGCGTAACACCTGACCGAGGGCTCGGCACGCACGCGTTCGTCATCAGGCCTGATTTCGGGCGCGGTCATCGCCGCCCGAGAGTGAACTGGGACTGATGTGAAGGCGATGTCGCATCCCCATCCATCCGAGCCGCCGCGAACGATCCTCGCGGCGGTTTTGGCTTCCTTCCGGCGAGCGTTGGCGGGAATTGCGGTGATGAGCGGCGTCGTCAATGTTCTGGCGCTGACCGGCTCGTTCTTCATGCTGCAGGTCTACGATCGCGTCGTACCCGGCCGTAGCGTGCCAACGCTCGTCGGGCTTGCGGTGTTTGCCGGCACACTTTTCGTCTTTCAGGGCGTTCTCGAACTCATCCGGTCGCGTGTGCTGGTGCGCATCGGAATGGCGCTCGACGCGCGATTGAGCGGACAGGTCTATACCGCTCTTATGCGTTTGCCGTTGCGCACCAAGCTGGCAGGAGACGGCCTTCAGTCATTGCGCGATCTGGACCAGGTGCGGTCGTTTCTGTCGAGCGCTGGTCCGATCGCGCTTTTCGACCTGCCGTGGGTGCCGCTTTACGGGCAACTGACTGCGGCGATAGCGCAATCGAAGGGTCGTACCTCCGAAATCCGTTTGCAGATCATTCAGATCGACCAGGATTTGCGCAGCGAGGTCGCAACCGAGCTCCGTGAGGTCCAGGCAAAGATCTCCGAGTTCGTTGAACGAAAGGTCTCGGCCGAAGATCAACTCAAGCGTATCGACGTTCGCAGTCCGCAGACTGGTGTCGTTCATCAGCTCGGCGTGCACACGGTTGGCGGTGTTATTTCTCCAGGAGAACTTATCATGCTCGTCGTACCGGTTACGGACGAGCTGACCGTCGAAGCCCGCGTTGCCCCGCAAGACATCGATCAGCTGACACCAGGGCAGGGCGCTACCCTCAGGCTTTCAGCCTTCAACCAGCAGACAACACCGGAGCTGAATGGTGTGGTCCGTGAGATTTCCCCAGATCTCACCGTCGATGAGCGAAGCGGCGTCAGCCTCTACACTGTGCGTTTCAGCTTACCGAATACCGAGCCTACGAAACTGAAAGGCCTTGCCCTGGCGCCAGGCATGCCTGTCGAAGTGTTCTTTTCAACCGGCAGCCGAACCATGCTGTCTTATCTCGTAAAACCTCTGGCCGACCAAATCCAACGTGCTTTCAGGGAGGAGTAAGCTACGTCTCGATTTCGTGCTCGGGTTTGACACGGATCTGCAGTTTGACGTCCGTCGGGCGGCCTTCAGCTGCGCGGACGAAGGCGGCCACGCCGTCCTCGAACTTGAACGTCTCGGTAATCAGCGGCTTCACATCGATCTTCCCGCCGGCGATCATGGCAATCGCGCGATCATAGACGTTGGCGTAGCGAAACACCGTCTCGACGCGGATTTCCTTGACCTGCAACGCGACGATGTCCAGCTCAACTGGCTTGGCCGGCATGCCGACCAGCACAAGCGCGCCGCCAGGGCGTAGGGAGTCAGCGATGCCGCGATAGGCCGCGCCCGCTCCGGAGCATTCGAAGACGACATCGACACCCCAACCGCCCGTTGCCCTCTTCACCTCCTCTGCCAGCGTGCCGTTCAAAGCGCGCAGTGCCTTGATGCCACTATACGTCTCGGCGATGTGGAGCTTGGCCTCCTGCGGGTCTACGATCAGGACGCTCGCGCAGCCGCCGGCGAGCGCCGCCAGCGCAACCAGGATGCCGATCGGGCCGGCACCCAGCACCAGCGCCTGGTCGCCCGGTTGAATGCGAGCCTTTACCGCGGCCTGAACGCCGACCGCCAGCGGCTCGACCATGGCACCTTCGGCCAGGCTGACATTGTCGGGCAGCTTGAAGGTGAGCGCCGCAGGATGCACGACCTCCGGCGTCAGGCAGCCGTGGACCGGTGGTGTCGCCCAAAAGGTCAGCGTGGGGTCGAGATTGTACAGGCCGAGCTTACTGGCCCGCGAGGAGAAGTCGGGGATGCCGGGCTCCACACAGACCCGGTCGCCGACCGCGAGTCCCGTCACCCTGGCCCCTTTGGCGACCACTGTTCCGGCGCCCTCATGGCCGAGCACCATGGGTTCGTTCACCACGAATGGCCCGATTCGCCCATGCATGTAGTAGTGGATGTCAGAGCCGCAGATGCCAACGACTTCCATGCGGATGCGGACGTCGTCCTCTCCCATCTTCTGATTGAGTTCGATGTCGCGAAGGGCGAGTTCCCGCTTCCTTTCAAGAACCAATGCTATCGGCATAATTTTCTCTCCCTATGCTTAGATCGAGGTGTAGCCCGCGTCTGCGCTAACAATGCTGCCGGTCATCAGGCTGGACGCGTCAGACGCCAGGAAGAGAACCACCGACGCGATCTCGTCCGGTCGACCCATCCGCTTCATGGGCGTGAGGTCGATCCAGCGATCGACCATGTCTCTGCTCTGTTCCAGGTTCGCGAGCAACGGCGTCTCGATATAGGTGGGTGCCACGGCGTTCACGCGCACGCCACGCTGCGCCCACTCGACCGCCAGCGATCGCGTCAGGTGATGCACGCCGGCCTTGGAAGCGTTGTAGTGGCATTGCGGCTGTGGCGTGTTGACGATGTCCGCTGACATCGAGCCAATGTTAATGATCGAGCCGCGGCCAGCCTGGAGCATCTTGCACCCGAAGGTGCGGCAGCATTTGAAGACCCCAGTCAGGTTGACGCCGATGATCCGGTCCCACTCTTCGTCCGTCAAGTCCTCGGCCGCTATGTTGGAGACGATACCCGCGTTGGAAACCAGGACATCCAGGGGCGGCAGGGCGTCGGCGAGCGTGCTGAGGGCTTCGCTGTTTGTGACGTCCAGGACGTGTGCGTCGGCCTTCAGGCCGCGGCCCGTGAGCTTGCCGGCGACCGTCTTTGCGCGAGCGCCGTCGAGGTCGGTGACGTGGACATGGGCTCCCGCTTCCGCCAGCGCCGTCGCGCATGCCTCGCCAATCCCTTGGCGCGCTCCCGTTACCAGCGCGATCCGGCCTGTCAGATCGAATTTGGACATGTATGACATGGGTTCCTCCATTCCGCCGTGCTCATTCCCCGTTATAGTAGTAGAACTACCAATTTCGCTAGTACCGTTGTGCCCCTCGCCGTTCGCCAAAGCAATTGCAGCGCCGACAAGGCGGTGAAATTCCGACAGCCCATTTGAAGTGGTAGTCAATTAACGAAGGCAAAGCAAATGGTTAGTAAGCATGGGAAAATATCTGGTGGCTGGCCGAAGCTCCGCGCGGGAAGAGGTTGCGTTAACTAGTAAATCTAGTTTATGAGGGATCAGCGGATCAGGCCCCGGGCGCGTGGGCAGGTAGAGGAAAGCCGTCCTTGATAACCGAACTTGCCGAGAAGCTTTTTATAGATGGTATCTGGAGAACGGGCGAGGGTGCTCGGATTCCGGTTGAGAATCCCGCGACGGGCGAGGTGCTCGCCCATATCGCCGCCGCGACGCCGGCCGAGGTCGATCTGGCTGTTGCGGCCGCCCGCAAGGCCTTCAAGAGCTGGTCGCGTCTCGCTCCGGTCGAGCGCTCGAAGTCGCTCCACCGCCTAGGCGATGCCGTTTCCGCGGAGGCGGATACGATGGCTCGTACCATGACGCTTGAGCAGGGCAAACCGCTCAACGAGGCCAGGGGTGAAATCCTGAAGCTTGCCGAAGCCTGCCATTTCTATGCGGAAGAGGCGGTGCGCATCCATGGCGAGATCGTCCCCAATACCACGACTGATATCGACAGCCTCGTCGTGCGCGAACCGATCGGCGTGGTCGGCGCCATCACGCCCTGGAACTACCCGGCCGAGCTGGTCGGCTGGAAGTTGTGCGCAGCACTCGCCGCAGGCTGCACCATCGTTATCAAGCCGGCCGAACTGACGCCCTTCACGGCGCTCGCCATCGCCAGCATGGTCGAGAAGGCGAAGATGCCAGCCGGCGTCGTCAATGTCGTCACTGGCTCCGGGTCCACGGTCGGACAAGCGCTTGTGGAACACCCTGGTGTGGATAAGATCGCATTCACCGGCTCCAGCGCAGTGGGTCTCCACATCCAGCGATCGTGCCCGACCATCAAGCGGCTGTCGCTGGAACTCGGCTGCAACTGTCCCCTGATCGTCACGGCTTCGGCCGATCTCGATGCAGCGGTGAAAGGCGCGGTTCGTCGCTCGTTCCGCAACATGGGCCAGATCTGCATCGCCATCAATCGCATCTATGTCGCGCGGCCGATCGCGGATGCGTTCGTGCGTCGTCTCGCAGAGGCGGCGGACAGGCTGGTCATCGCCAACGGCATCGAGCGGCCGGATGCCGATGTCGGGGCGATGGCTTCCGCCGAGCCGCTCAACAAGACGAAGGCACATCTGGCCGACGCGCTGGCAAAGGGCGCCAAGCTCGTCGCCGGCGGCAGTGCGCCCGAAGGTGACGCCTTCGCCGGTGGCTACTTCTTCCGCCCGACAGTGGTTGCCGGCTGCACGCACGACATGAAGGTGATGACGGAGGAAACCTTCGGGCCACTGGTCGGCGTGATGCCCTTTGACGGGCTGGACGAGGCGGTGGAACTCGCCAACGACACGCCCTACGGTCTCGCCTCCTACGTCTATGCCAAGGACATGGACGAGATCCGCTACCTGTCGAGCCGACTCGACTATGGCAATGTTGCCGTCAACAATGTCGATGCCGGCATCATGAACGCGCCCTATGGCGGCCGCAAGCAGAGCGGCGTCGGTTACGAGCACGGCCGCGAGGGCATGCTTGAATACCTCAACTTCAAACATGTCCGCATCCGCTACGACGAGCCGAAAGGGAGGTAAGTGCCGTGACGCAGGCCCTCCTCGGCATCGACATCGGCACGTCCGGCTGCAAGGCGCTGCTCATCGATACAGCCGGCAAGGTGCTGGCAAGCTGCACCGAGACCTATGGGTTTTCGCAGCCGCGTTCGGGCTGGACGGAGCAGGATCCGCAGCTCTGGGTCGAGGGTGCCCGAGCAGCCGTCGCCGGTGTGCTCGCGCAAAAACCTGATATCGGAATCGCAGCCATCGGTCTCTCGGGCCAGATGCACGGCCTGACCGCCCTCGACGAGGCGCACAAGGTGCTGCGTCCGGCGATCCTGTGGAACGACCAGCGCAACGGGGCGGAGTGCGACGAGATCAACGAGCGGGCAGGCGGCCTCGAAGGACTGCTCGCACGCACCAACAACCGCATGCTGGTGGGCTACACCGGTGGCAAGATCCTTTGGATGCGCAATCACGAGCCGGAGCTGTTCGGTCGGCTACGTCATGTTCTCAACCCCAAAGACTATCTCCGTCTGCTTCTCACGGGAGAGCTCGCGACGGAGGTTTCGGATGCCTCGGGGACCGGCCTGTTCGACACCCGTAAGCGTGTTTGGGCGACCGGCCTGCTCGATCTGATCGGCGTCGACCCGACGCTCCTGCCGCCATGCCATGAGTCGCATGTCGTCAGCGGGCGTGTCAGCAAGTCGGGCGCGGCGCTGTTTGGGCTCCCCGCCGGCACACCGGTGGCCGGCGGTGGCGGAGACAGCGTCATCCAGACGATCGGTTCAGGGGTCATCGCGCCGGGTGAGCTGCAGACCACCATCGGCACGGCAGGCATCCTCGCGGCAGCGCTCGACGAGCCAGTGGCAAATCCGGACGGCCGGTTGCAGGTCTTCTGCAACGTGGCGCCGGATAAGTGGCATTGTATGGGCGTCTCGCTCAACGCCGGCGGCGCGATGGAGTGGTTCCGGGCGTTGCTCGGCAGCTTCTCGGGCAGCGATGCACTGTCCGCCGAGCGGATCGCGACAATCGCGGCTGGCGCGCCGGCCGGGTCGCGTGGCCTGCTGTTCCTGCCTTACCTCAACGGTGAGCGCTGTCCGCATCCCGACCCGACAGCGCGCGGTGGTTTCGTCGGGCTGACCGCACGTCACGGTGCAGCCGACATGGCCCGCAGCGTCATGGAGGGCGTGGTCCACTCGCTTTTCGATATCTACACGCTGATGGAGCGGGTCGATATCGACCGGGCGGTGATCAAGGCCTCCGGCGGCGGCGCGCGTTCGGCGCTGTGGCGACAGATGCAGGCGGATCTCTTCGGTTGCGACGTGGTGACGACCGAAGGAGCTGCAGAAGGCGGCGCCTTCGGAGCGGCTCTGGTTGCCGGCGTCGGGGTGGGGGTTTGGCCGAGTGCAATTGAGGCAGCACGCGTGTGCCGCCCCATCACCCGCGAGACAGCGGATGCGGCCGCGGGTGAGCTGCTCCGCAAGGCCTTCGATATCTATGGCGGGCTCTATGGCGCGCTGACCCCAAGCTTTGCCGCGATCGGCAAGGCTGGACTCGACCGTTGATGGCAGAGGGATGCGTCGCATGAGCTCGCGTAATCACAGCTACAAGGCACTCGTCTTCGACCTTGACGGCACGCTGATCGACAGCGCGCCGGATATCGCTGCCGCTGTGAACAAGGTGCTGGAACGTCGCGGCTGGGCCACTCAGAGTGTCGCCTTTGTCGAGAAGTTCATTGGCTTTGGACCGCGCAGACTGTTGCTCGATATGTTCGTGGCCCTCGGCCTGCCGAGCGACGATGCGACGGTGGACGAGGCAGTGAAGGAATACCTCGACAACTACAACCGTGAGCCTGCCGAACGCACGCTGTTCTATCCGCATGTCCGCGAGGACCTGGAAGCACTCCATGGCGCGGGCGTGCGCCTCGGCATCTGCACCAACAAGCCTCACGAACTTTCGCTGAAAGTGCTGGAAATCCTCGGCGTTGCACGGCTCTTCGAGGTGGTCGTAGGCGCGGATGCGGCGCCCGCCTGCAAGCCGCACCCGAGCCATCTGCTCGCCGTCGCCGAGCGCATGGGCATCAATGGCGACGCCTGGGCCTATGTCGGCGACACCGCCGTCGACCAGGCGACCGCCACGGCGGCCCGCGTGCCGTTCTTTGCCGTTTCCTGGGGATGCGGCGGCAAGGTCGCCGTAGAATCCGAGTGGCGCCTTGACCGCTTGATCGATCTTGCAGCCAATCCCAGATCTGTTCAGGCCAGGTAAGGGGGCAATGGCGATGAGCCTGCTGCAACGCATCGTGCAGGAGAGCGACGAAATGGGCTCGGCCGAGCGCAGGGTGGCCCGCTTCGTCAGCGCCAATCCGAGCGACGTTATCCACATGAGCATGGCGCGCCTTTCGGAGGAGTGCGCGGTCAGCGATCCGACCATCATGCGCTTCTGCCGTCGTTTCGGCTTCCAGGGCTACCAGGACTTCAAGCTCAACCTCGCCCAGAGCCTGGTGCCCTCCGCGCCTTTCGCCTACGAGCAAATCGTTCCAGGCGATTCGATCCAAAACGTCGTCCGCAAGACCGCGCGCAACTCGCTGAACGCGATCCAGCGGCTGCTGGAGGATCTCAATCCCGGCGAGGTCGAAGCAGGCGCGAAGCTGCTGTCGGCTGTTTCGTGGGTCGGCATTTATGCCAGCGGCATTTCCGAGATCACGGCGCTCGATGCCGAGCACAAGTTCCAGCGCCTCGGCATGCGCTGTGCAGCCCTCATCGGGCGCAAGAAGCAGTGGCTGCATGCAGAAACTTCGCGACCGAACGAGGTGGCGCTGATCTTTTCCCAGTCGGGACACACCAAGCAGATGATCGACATTGCAACGGCATCGCGTGCCAGGGGAGCGCGCGTGCTGTCGATCACCGCGGCGGGGAGCCCGCTCGCGCACGTCTCGGACCTGCTGATCGCGGTGCTGCCTTACGACCGAACCGAGATCATGACGCCGCTGGCGTCGCGTCTCAATCACCACCTCGTCGTCAACATGCTTGTGACGGCGATCGCAATGACGAGCGGCAGCGAGTTCCCCGACCAGCTGCCGGCTCTCGATTCCTGGCAGACAGAGAAGATCTGAACTGCCCGCATGCGAGCCGACGAAAGGAAGACATGACAATGAGCGCACAGGACGAAGCCAAGAAGGCGGCCGGCCGCCGCGTGGTCGAGGAATTCGTCAGTGACGGCATGAAGCTCGGCCTCGGCTCCGGCACGACCTCGCATCTGTTCGTTCGCGAGCTGGGCAAGCACGTCGCGAACGGTCTGAAGCTCACCTGCACGACCACCTCCCGTTCCACCAATGACGTGGCCCGCGAGGTCGGCATCGCGCTTACCGATCCCAACGAGATCGGCGAGATCGACCTCACCATCGACGGCCCCGACGAGATCGATCGCGAATTCAACATGATCAAGGGCGGCGGCGCCTGTCTCTTGTGGGAGAAGATCATCGCCCATGCGTCCAAGCGCATGATCACCATCTGCGACGAGTCTAAGATCGTCGAGCGGCTCGGCGCCTTTCCATTGCCGGTGGAGGTCGTTCAATTCGCCTGGAAGCAGACCGAGCGCATGGTCGCTGAGGTGCTCGCCGACCATCGCATCAAGAATGCGATCATCGAACGCCGGATGCGCGATGGCCAGCCGGTCGTGACCGACAGCGGCAACTTCATCATCGACTGCCGCTGCGGGGTCATTCCGTCGCCGGCCAAGCTGGAGGCCGAACTGAACCGCATTCCCGGCGTGGTGGAGAACGGCCTGTTCACGCGCGAGTCGCAAGGGATGGTCGTCGGCCGCTTCGACGGCACGACTTACGTGTCAATGCGCCAGACGTAGTGAAGCCTACATTTCGGATCAATGCTATGGATACCGGGCAGGTCGCGACGCGCAATCGGTCGGCATGAATCGAATTGTCCGGACTTTTGCTTAAACAGCTAGAAACATTGGGGTTTAGGCGGAAGTTTCGACGCTGTTGCATCAGCTAAGGCGTTCGAAAACTCCAACCGGCAACCGCGCTTGACTCTTGCCTTGACCCTGAATAACTAGTATTGCTAGATAATCAAATCCTGGGAGGAACAGATGGATAGACTGAACGGATTGACGCGTCGCGGTCTGCTGAAGGCGGGCGGCGCACTTGGCGCGGCGATGGGCGCCAGTGCGCTCGTGGGCAGGTCGGCCTGGGCGCAGGAAGCCGGCTTCATCCCATTTAGCAACAAGAGCCTCGACTACTATTTCTTCGTCATCCAGGAGGAGGCGGTGAAGCGCGCCGTCGAGGCGAACAAGTTACAATTCCAGGCCACCAACGCCAGCTTCGATAACACGCGTCAGCTCGAGCAGTGGCAGAGCCTGATGCTGAAGCAGCCTGTGGCGATCGTCTCGGATCCGATCGACAGTCAGGCGATCGTGTCGGCCATCCGCCGGTACAACCAGAAGCAGATTCCGGTCGCCATCATCGACACTCCGTCCGATGGCGGCGAGGTGGCGATCACCGTCAGCTTCGACAACAAGCTCGGCGGCGTCATGGCCGCGCAGGAGATCATCAAGCGTCTGACCGAGAAGCACGGCAGCCCGAAGGGCACCGTGCTCAACTGCTTCGGCGCGCTCCAGAGCGTGGCCTGGCGTCTGCGCAAGGAAGGTATGGACGAGGAATTCGCCAAATACCCCGACATCAAGTATCTGGCGCGGCCGACCGAAGGGCAGCTCGATCAGATGCTGGCCGTGACCCTTTCGACGCTGTCCGAATTCCCCAATCTCGACGCTGTCCATGCACCGTCGGACTCGCCCTCGCGTGGCATCGTCACCGCACTGCAGCAGAAGGGTCGCTGGAAGAAGGTTGGCGAGGACGGTCATGTCATCTTCGTCAACATCGACGGCGAACCGGTGGCGCTGAAATGGATCCAGGACGGCTTCATGGATGCCTGCGTCTCGCAGGACCCGATCGCCTACGGTGAAATTGCAGTCGAGATGCTTCTCAAGCACTCCGTCAAGGGCGAGGCGGTTCCGATCGGCTCCTACGAGAACAAAAAGTACTTTTGGGAGAAGGGCGAGATCGTCGCCGGTGCGACCGGCCCCACGCTCATCATCCCGCCCTTCGTCATCGACGGATCCAATTCCGGCGACAAGCGTCACTGGGGCGCGATCTCGGAGAAGGAATGGGGTATTCCCTACACTTGATCGACCGCGCAACGCGTCGTCCTCCTGTGCCACGCCGGTTTCTGCCGGCGTGGCACTTGCCGCGTGGGCAATCGCGTCGCGTGACTGCAATCCAACCGATCGGGAGTTCATGTTGACAGCCGCCCCCGCCAGACAGCCCGGCGAAGACCCGTTTATTTTCAGGGTCGAGAACCTCAGCAAGCGCTACGGCCCGACTTTGGCGCTGCGCGACGTCTCGCTCGGTATCCGGCGGGGCACGATCCATGGACTTCTGGGCGAGAACGGCGCCGGCAAATCCACGCTGGTCGGACTGATCTCCGGCCAGCGCGTTCCGTCCGGCGGTACCATCTATCTCGACGGCCGGCCGATCGAGAACGTCGACGTGAAAGAGATGGAGAAGGCCGGCGTGTTCCTGGTTACCCAGGAGCCGATGATCATCGATCACGTCACGGCGGCGGAAAACCTGATGCTCGGCATCTGGCCGAGCAGGGGCGGTTTCGTGAACTGGCGCAAGCTCAGGGCCGATGCCTCACGCATGCTGGAGGGAACAGGCATCGACCCACAGGCGATGGCCGGCAAGCTGGGCGCCGTTGCCCGCCGCAAGCTCAACATCCTGCGCGCCATGTTCAGTGGCGGCAAGGTGATCATCCTCGACGAGCCCACCGCCGCACTGACCGTCCAGGACCGCGCCCATCTCTTCAGCTTCATGCGCGAACTGAAAGAACAGGGCGTCACCTTCATCTTCATCTCGCACTATAATGACGAGATTCTTGAGATCTGCGACGCCTGTTCGGTGCTGCGCGACGGGATGCTGGCCGGCGGCACGGAAGATGCCGGCAGCTTGACGTCCGAGCAGCTTTCGGAACTGGTGCTTGGCCGTGGCCTCGTGCTGTTCCAGCGCGAACGCCGCACGTTCGCGGGCGAGGAGCCGGCGGTTCGGCTGCGTGAGGTGGCCAGCGACACGGTCGGTATCAAGGCGTTCGACCTGCGTCCCGGCGAAATCGTCGGCTTCACCGGCCTGCCGGGGGCAGGGGCCAAGGAACTGGCGCGCGCGATCTTCGGGCTCGCGCCCACCCGGGCCGGAACCATTGCCTTCGGCACGCAGACGCCACGTCCGTTGCCTGCGAGCCCGCGTGACGCCTTCGACATGGGTATCGCCTTTCTCTCCGACGATCGGCATCGCGACGGTCTCGTGGCACAAATGAGCATCGGCGAGAACATTTCGCTGTCGTCGCTCTCGGTCGTCGCGCGTGCCGGTTTCCTGCGGCCCGAGGCTGAGCAGCTGCTCTCGGACCGCTACTTCCGTGCCATGGGCATCAAGGCCGCGGGTCCCGCGACACTGGTCGACACGCTGAGCGGCGGCAATCAGCAGAAAGTCTGCCTTGGCCGCGTGCTGGCCACCAAGCCGCGCCTGCTTATCCTCGACGAGCCGACGCGCGGCATCGACATAGGCGTCAAGCAGGACGTGCTGCGCATCATCGACGAGCTGAGCCGCACCGGCGTCTCCGTCATCATCGTCTCGACTGACGCGGACGAGATCGTGCGCATCGTCGACCGGGTCTGCGTGTTCGAGGATGGCACGATCCGCGAGGAATTTTCAGGCGAGGCGATCTCCAGCGAACGCCTGCGCCAGGAGACCAAAGAGAAGGCGGATGGATGACAGCCGCCGGACAAGGAAGGACATTATGAGCCAAGCGACCACAGCCGCCGCCAAGCCGACCACGACCTCCGTCCCGCAGCAAGGCGGGAAATCGGCGATGGGCTGGGTGCTGCACAACGTCGTGTGGATCTGGCTGATTGCGCTGGTGGTGATCTTCGGCCTGTTCAACGAGTACTTCTTCACCACTTTCAATCTGCAGAACATCATGGTGCAGGCCACCGTGCTCGGGATGATCGGTCTTGCGGTCGCACTCCCGCTGCTCGTCGCCGAGATCGACCTTTCGCTGCCGGCGAATCTCGGCTTCTCCTCGGCAATCGGCGCGATGGCCTATTCCGATCTCGGCCTGCCGTGGCTGCTCGCCATGCTGGTGGGCATCGCGGTCGCCACCTTGATCGGTTTCTTCAACGGCCTCTGCATCACCAAGCTGAAGATGGTCTCGCTCATCCAAACCCTGTCGATGATGATCATCCTGCAAGGTGGGCTGCTGGCGCTGACCCAGGGCCGCACCATCACCAACCTGCCGGACGGCTATGTGTGGATCGGCCAGGCCGCCATCGGCGGCGGCTGGCCGGTCATGCCGATCGTCTTTGTCATAGCGCTGTTCGCCATGGCCGTGCTGCTGCGAAACACCGTGCTTGGCCGGGCCATCTATGCGGTGGGCGGCAATCCGGTCGCCTCGAATTCGGCCGGCATCCGCGTCGACCGGATCAAGATCATCACCTTCACCATTGCCGGTTTCCTCGCCGGCATCGCGGGCTTCCTGCTTGCCTCGTGGCAGATGGCCATCACCTCCAACCAGGGTTCCAGCTACCTCCTCTACGCCATCGCCGCGCCGATAATCGGCGGCGTGAGTGTGTTCGGCGGGCGCGGCAACATTGTCGGTGTGCTCGGCGGCGTGCTGCTGCTCACCGTCATCCAGGTTGGCTTGGCCATCATCTCCGTGCCGTCCTTTTATGTCGGCATGATCGGTGGTTTCATGATCTTCATCGCCGTCGCCATCGACGCGATCCGCGTGCGCTACTTCGGCTGATGCCGACCGCCGCGCTAGAAGCCCTTCACGCCGCCCTCGATGCCACAGGCTTCATCGACGGATCGGCGCCTGAAGCGAAACGTTACCTGCACGACTGGACGGATGACTATCTGGGCGCAGCGGTTGCTGTGCTGCGGCCGCGGTCAGTCGAGCAGGTGCAGGCGTTGATGCGCATCTGCGCCGAGCATCGGATCCCGATCGTCCCGCAAGGCGGCAACACCGGACTTGTCGCCGGCGCCGTCGCGGGTGGCCCGCCGAGCGTCGTCATTGTCTCGCTCGAGCGGCTCAACCGCATCCGCGAGGTCGACGCGGCGAACTTCACGCTCCGGGCCGATGCCGGGGCCGTCCTCCAGACGCTGAAGGATGCGGCCGAATCCGAAGACATGCTGTTTCCGCTGGCGCTGGGTGCACAGGGTTCCTGCCAGATCGGCGGCAACGTGGCCACGAATGCCGGCGGCATCAATGTGCTGCGCTACGGCATGATGCGCGATCTCGTGCTGGGGCTCGAAGCAGTCCTGCCTGATGGCAGCCTGTGGCAAGGCATGACGGGGCTGCGCAAGGACAATCGCGGCTACGACCTGAAGCAGCTTCTGATCGGGTCGGAAGGATCGCTTGGCATCGTCACGGGCGTCGAGGTGAAGCTCTTCCCGCGGCCGGCCAGTGTGGAGACAGCCTATCTCGGCGTCGGTTCATTCGCCGACGCCATGGCGCTGTTCGGCATGGCGCGCCGCGTGTGCTCCGACCTGCTGACGGCCTTCGAGGTGATCGGCTCCGAATGCATCGCGCTCGCCACGCTGAGCAATCCCGAAACGCGGGTACCGTTGGGAGGCGAGTGGCCGGTGCATGTCCTCATGGAGCTTGGCTGCAGTTCCGCCATCGACAGCCGCGCGCTGCTCGAGGCGCTGCTTGGCGAGGCGTTCGAGGCCGGCCTGCTCGGCGACGGCACGATCGCGCAGAGCCGCGCCCAGGCGCGCGCCTTCTGGGCAATCCGCGAAGACCTCGTGGAAGGGCAGGCCAAGCGCGGCCGGCATGTTCGCACCGACCTGTCCGTGCGCCTGAGCGACGTGGCGCGGACGATCGAGGAGTCCCGCAGCTATGTGCTGTCGAACTGGCTTGGCTGGGAGCCTATCGCCTACGGCCACGCCGGCGATGGCAACATCCATTTCAACGTCATGCCGCCGCTGGCCCTATCGGCTGAGGAGACCCGCGACCGGGGCGGGGATTTGTTGGACGGCCTCTACGGCATTGTTCGCGGCTTGGGTGGTTCGTTTAGCGCCGAGCATGGCGTCGGCCGGAGCCGCCGTGCGGTCTATTGGGAATGGCTGACGCCGGAGCAGCGGAAGGCCGTTGCCGCGATCAAAGCCGCCTTCGATCCGATGGGCATCATGAACCCTGGCTGCCTGGTGTCGGGCTGATACCTGCCCATCCGCTCGACGTTACGATCCCCGGTCAGCGTTGCAGCGGGACCGTTCCCGCGTCTGGTGGGCCGCGCTCACCCGTAGCGGGAGCAAATCGCGTATACAGCTGCCAGATATGTGAGTGCAATCGTGACGTAGGAGGCCGCGAGTTCGACTGCGATGGAGGTGATTTGAAGCAGCGTCACCGGAAAAGCCTTTGTTAACCCTAACTCAATAATACGCGCAAATTCTTACTCTTAACAGCCCTCCAGAACAAGATTGTGAGCAGGGATCATCGGCTCGGCATTCTGCTGGCCGCTGCCGACCTGTGGTCAGCGATTGCCTGCGCGCTGCCTGCGACCGTCTCTTGCGCGCCCGGAAACGAAAACATGTCCCGCTCGGCCTACCTACGATGATAAGCTGGATGGCGGAGGCTCGAGGCGATGGCGAGAAGTGCGGGCATCCTGCCTTACCGTAGAACGAGCAACGAACTGCAGGTGTTGCTTGTCCATCCGGGCGGGCCGTTCTGGCAAAACCGAGATCTTGGCGCATGGTCGATTGCAAAGGGCGAGTATGGTGATGACGAACAGCCGGAAGCTGCGGCACGTCGTGAATTTGTCGAGGAAACCGGCTGGGAGCTCAAGGGAGCGCTGCTTCCGCTGGGAGAGCTGCGCCAGCGCGGCGGCAAACTTATTACGGCTTTTGGCGTCGAAGGGGATTTCGACGCTGGCAGCCTGCGCAGCAACATGTTCGAGATGGAATGGCCACCGCGCAGCGGCCGCATGCAATTCTTTCCAGAGATCGATCGGGCAGGGTGGTTCGGCCTCGATATGGCCCGGGAAAAGTTGCTTGGCGGCCAGCAACCGTTTCTCGATCGGCTTGTGCTGTCTGTCTAAAAGGCCGGCCCGACGCTCGCGTCAGCTGGTCGTGTTGATTGCCACGCAGCAATCGCTGATCGCCTCGCCATAGTTCGCCTCAAGGCGACGATATCATTCGGCGCAGAAGCGCGCATTATAAGCATATTGTCAAATTCACTCCATTTTTTTCCATGATACCCTTAAGCGACATGCTTGGGGCCTGGTCGGTGACGACATGCCCGATGTTCTGCCACGGGGCGTATCGCGCCGCAAAAAGCCGATCATGCTTGGAATGATCGGCGACCACCATGGTCTTTGCCGCGCGCGAAATCATCGCGGCGTAAACCGCGCCGCATTCGAGAAGCGCATCGGACGGTCCATCCGGACCAAGGCCGCTCGCACCGAGAATGGCGAAATCAGCATAGAAACTGTTGAGAAAGGAAACTGTGTGGGCGCCGATCGTGGCGCCTTCTGTGGCGTGGTAGTCTCCCGGCAAAATCACAATCTTTATCGTCGGGTTGATCGCGAGTACGGTCGCCACACCAAAAGAGTGAGTGAGCACCGTGATGTTCTTCATTTCCACTGCAATCCGACGCGCGGTATGTACAGTTGTGGCACCGGAGCCGATCATTAGCATCTGCGCGCCCTTCAGCACTTGCACCGCGGCTTTTGCGATCCGCTCGCGCTCGGCCACGAACAGCGTGTGACGCTCCGTCACCGACGGTTCGGGACCAAGGGAACGTACTGCGCCACCATAGGTGCGGTTGAGCAGCCCCTGTTCCATCATCTCGTCGAGATCGCGACGGATGGTTTCTGTGGAAACGCCGAGCCTGCGGGCAAGTTCGGCCACGCGCAGGCTAGGAGCCAGATTGAGCTCCCTTAGCATCTGCTCCTGCCGCGCGGTCTTCGGTTTCGTCATTGGCACTCTCCTTCTCTTGCCACCCGCCTTTGGCCAGCGTGGTTCCATCGCCGCGACCAAATCAAGACCCCACGTTTCAGCGGAGACGTGGACGTCGGGTATACTGTCGATACAATGTGTCCGAGCATTCATCGCTCCTGTTTTGTCGGGAACGACCGAGCCGAACAAGCCTCAGGCCAAGATCATTCCCGGGCGATGCCGGTAAACAGGGCATCCAGCCTTTGTGCGGGAAGGCAAACCAAACCGCTAATCATTGTGAATGACGGCCTTGTGCATCCGCTCGTAAAACAGTGTCCAGGCGTCGTAGCGGACAAGGTCCTCGCTCGAAAGAGTGACCGGTCACCCACGATGGGGCATATCGATACCGGCTGCTCTTACGAGCACGGGCGCGCCTCGGTTTCGGGGACACACTGAAAATGGAAGGACGACCGGTCGGTCTTCCAGTTCATGGACAGACGCCTTTATGCTTCCGGCCGGCGCCGACGCATCAGCGTGATCGCCAGTCCACCGGCCAGCAACAGGACTGCCGCCGACAGCGTGCTCATCGTGCCGAGCGCCGGTACCATCGGCGAATAACCCGCCACCATTTTCGAATACAGCCATTTCGGGATCGTGGAATCCACACCCGCCGTATAGAGCGAGAGAGGAAAATTGCCCCAGGACAGCAGGAAGGCAAACAACGCGCCCGACCAGACGCCCGGCCAGAGGATCGGCAGGGTGATTTCGCGCAGGATAAACCAGCGGCCAGCGCCGAGATCGCGTGCCGCCTCTTCCAATGTAGGGTCAAAACCATACACCTGGATGGCGATGACGAGCGTCACTACCGGCACGATCCAGACGAGATGCGCAACGACGGCCGTCTGCCAACTCGGATTGAAGCCGAGCGCATTGAACCACAGCAAAAGCGCAAGCCCTAGCACCGGCTGCGGAAAGAAGACGGGAAGAAGGATCGCCTTCTGGTAGAGCTTGCGCCCCTTCCATTCATAGCGTGCAAAGGCCAGCGCTCCGAAAAAGGCCAGCACCACCGAGATCAGGGTGACGATGAAGGCGATCAGCAGGGAGTTCTGCACGAGAACCTGGATTTCGAAGGAGGCAAAGGTCTTGCCCCACCACTCCGTTGAAAAGACGCGGATCGGAAAGCCAAAATAGCGGCCCTTAGACAGGCCCGCAAGCGCGCCGCATAAGATGGGCAGATAAATGACGAAAAGCACGCATCCCGTCCACGTCCGGACGAAAGCGCGGGCACGGATTTGGGAGCGAGTTTCCATGGCTCATTTCCTTCCGAGAATGCGGTCGAGATCGAGCTTCGACAGCACATAAAGCGCAAGCCCGCTGACGACGACGACGAGCAGCAGCGCGAGCGCCGAACCCATCGGCCAGTTCTGCGCATACGTGAAAGACAGCTCGATATCCTGCGCGATGGTGATAACCGATTGCCCGCCGAGGATCTTGGATTCGGCGATGGCCCCTGCTCCGAGTACGAAGGTCAGAAGCATGCCGATCAGAATGCCAGGCATGGCGAGCGGCAACTCGATCTCCCGCCAGATCATCAGACGGCCGGCCCCGAGATCGCGTGCGGCATCCACCAGATCCTTTGGGATCATCGCGATGCCCAGCGTCATCGGAAACAGCATGAAGGGCAGATAAACATAAATCATGCCGAACAGAATCGCGCCTGGCGTATAGAGGACCTCCGGCCCACCGGAAAACCCCAGCCATTTCAGCGAGCCGTCGAGCACGCCGTTCTTGATGAAGAACAGCACCCAGCCATAGAGACGGACGTTTTCCGAGACGAACAGCGGAAACACGAAGAGCACACTGATCAGGCCCGACCATTTGCCGAACATGCGGTTCAGCCCATAGGCGATGGGATAGGCGATGACGGCTAGGAGGGCGACCGTCACGATGGCATAGGCAATCGACCACGCAAAGGACATCCAGACCGTATTGGTCGGATCGAAGATGGTTTCGAAGTTAGCAATCGTGAAGGAGCGGAACGCGTCGAAGCTCCTCGGCGTGGCAAAGGCATAGGCTGCCACCGTCACCAGCGGCGCAAGAAAGCCAAGCACCAGCAGAGCAACGACGGGACTGGCCGCCTTTAAACCTGCCGAAACGGCAGCTACGGGTGGAGCTGAATGGGGCATTTCATCGGCGGTGGCAATCGCCATGGTCAATCTCCCACCACGATCGCGTCACCCACATCCCAACCGATCGCCACCGTATCGCCGGCTGAAAGACCGGTTGCAGCCGCGCGCGGCGCCTCTACGAGGAAAATCCGCTCGCCGGAATGGACCTGATATTGCATGCGCGATCCCAGCGAGTATTCGTTATAGATCTTGCCGATGATGACATTGTCGGCGGTGGCCGGAGCCATTACGAAGCGCATGGTTTCTGGGCGGACGATGACGGTGGCGGTATCACCGATCGTTTCATCGACAGATCCGACGGCGAGGGGGCCGCCATCGCTCTGCCGCCAGATTCCGGTTTCACTGCGGGTGACGGCGAAGCTGTTGACCTCGCCGAAGAACTCGGCGACGAACCGATTGGCGGGCCGGGTGTAGATTTCTTCGGGCGTGCCGATCTGCACCATCTTGCCATGGCTCATGACGCCGACGCGGTCGGACATCACCATCGCCTCTTCGAGCGAATGGGTGATGTAGACGAAGGTCTTGCCGCTTTCGCGATGTAGATCCTTCAGCTCCTTTTCAAGCGCCTTCTTCAGCTTGTAGTCGAGCGCGGACAATGGTTCGTCGAAGAACAGCACGTCGGGATCGTAAGCAAAGGCGCGGGCGAGGGCGACGCGCTGCTTTTCACCACCTGAGCAGCGCATGACATTCTTGCCGTAATAATGCTCCGGCAGGCGCAACATTCGCATGAGCTCCAGCGCGCGGGCCTTACGCTCTGCTGCGGGCATCTTGCGCACCTTGAGCGGAAACTCAATGTTCTCACCGACCGTCTTGTGGGGGAAAAGTGCCAGAGACTGGAAGACCAGACACGTCGGCCGTTTGTCGGCCGGCATGTCGTTGATCAGCTCTCCGCGTAGCGTGATATAGCCATGCGTCGGCCCTTCCATACCGGCCAGCATGCGCAAAAGCGTCGTCTTGCCGGATCCGGACGGGCCAACAATCGTGACGAACTCGCCCTCTCTAATATCGACATCGATACCGTCGACGGCGGCGAAATCTCCGAAGATCTTCTTGATGCCAACAAGCTGCAGCACCGGTGCTGCAGTCTTCTCAGCCTCTTTCACTTGCGCGGAAAAGGCAGTCGACACGGGCACGATCATCGCAAGACTCATATCTTTCACTCCGTCAGTACGGGGCCGATCAGCCGCGAAGACGTTTGGCGGCGGTCATCAATTCGAGCGCCTTGTCGTAATCAGGGACGATGTCGTATTGGGCGGAACGCTCCATTTCTTCTTCAAGGCTGTCCCACTGAATCGCTTCCAGCTCGTCCTTGGTGAAGAGCTCGAAGCACTTCGGATTGCCCATCTGGCTGACGGGGTTGAACGTGCCCTCTGCGAAGGCAACCGTATGAGCGACGTCCGGTGCCTGAACATATTTCAGAAACTCTGTCGCTAAGGGCGAAATGTCCGGATTGTTGACGACAGAAGTGATCTCGATCCAGGAAATGCCGCCCTTGCCATCGATAGGGCCTTTCAGCGGAGTAATGGCACGCATGTTCGCATAGCCATCCGCACGGGCGGGCGAGATGGAGTAGGTGCCACCCGTCATGTAGAGGTCGATTTCACCGGAAACCAGCGCCTGATTGAGCGAAGCCATGTCGCCAACCATCTTGGCGCCTTTGAACACCTTTTCAGCAGCAGCGGAAAACGCCTTGAATTCGTCCTCGCTGTGAATTTTGAACGGATTGATGCCGGCGACCATGAAGATGTCAAAGACGTTCCAGTCGTCGGATTCCTGGATACCGTATTTGCCGGCAAGCGATGCATCATTGAACAGATCCCAGCCCTGCTCTTCCGCCGTGCTGCGGCTGATCTTGTCGGTATTGACGACGAAGCTGTAGGGACCGAAACGCTGCGTCATGCCGAGCAGATCCTTGCCGTCCTCACTCATCGCCCACTGGTACGGCGCTTTGAACTGCGGAAGCATGGCGTCAAAAAAGGGCTCGAATTCAGTTCGCGGAAGGGGCTTGATCAGCCCGGCCGGTGCCATGACCTTGCGCGCCCAAGGGTTGTTGACGTTGATCAGATCCCAGATCTTGGTCTCTCCAGCCCGCAGGCGGTTGATCATAGTAGGATCGTTGGTGAGACTCTCAGCTTTCACCGTCGCGCCCTGGCTGGAGCGGAAGGGATCGAGCACCTGCGAGGAATTGTAACCCTCCCAGCAGAGGATATTCAGCTCCTTTTCGCGCGCGGCGAAAGCGCTTCCGGCACCCGCCAGCGGACCGGCTAAGGTTGCCGCGCTCATCATCTGCATCACGTGCCGTCTGGAAAATTTCATCATGATCGTTCCCCTATTTTCTTGACGAGCCTTGGTTTTGAAACGTGCAAGGCTCATTGCGTAATCATACAATGTTGCAAGTGTGTCTCAAGGATGTGTGCTTTACAACAAAAATTTTGTGCGCCATTCTAGTTTCCGAAATAAGGGTACAATGTCTGCGTTCAGTGATTTGAAGCCATGCCTATGTGAGCTAAATAACTGAAATATTTCGCATTTATTTTGAGCAATCAAAGTTCAAAAATGTCTATGTTTTGATCTCTGAGCGCATATTTGAGGCAATTCGTACACGAAGCTGATAAGTCCACCCGCAAAAAGTGAGAGAAAATGTTGAAGTCACTACAGGGGAAGACAGTCATCGTCACCGGCGGCAGCCGCGGCATCGGCAAGGGTATCGCGCTGCGCTTCGGAGAAGCTGGGCTCAACGTCCTGGTCGTTTCTCGCAACCAGAGTGACGCCGATCAGGTCGCGGCTCAGATTGGCGCGAACGCGGCAGGCATCGCCGCCGATGTCAGTACCGAGGAGGGATGCGCCGCTGCGGTGGAAGCCGCGATCTCACGGTTCGGGGGCATTCACGTGCTCTGCGCCAATGCCGGCATCTTTCCGGCCGCCAAGCTCGGGGACATGACGGCCAGCGATTTCGACCATGTCATGACGGCTAACCTCAAAAGCACCTTCCTCAGCGTTTCCGCCGCTCTGCCCGCCATGACCGAGGCAGGTAGCGGACGCATCATCATCACCTCATCGATCACCGGGCCAATCACCGGTTTTCCCGGCTGGTCGCATTACGGTGCCAGCAAGGCGGGCCAACTCGGATTCATGCGCACGGCAGCAATTGAGCTTGCGCCGAAGAAAATCACCGTGAACGCCGTCATGCCCGGCAACATCTTCACCGAGGGTCTCGATGGCATGGGCAGCGACTACATCGCGAAAATGGAAGCCTCCATCCCGATGCGTCGGCTTGGCACGGTGTCGGATATCGCAAACGCCGCGCTGTTCTTCGCTTCCGAGGAAGCAGCCTATATCACGGGCCAGACCCTGGTGGTCGATGGCGGACAGGTGCTGCCTGAATCACTCGGCGCGCTGGAAGCTATGGCCTGATGAGAACCGGGCCCGAAAGCCGCGTCCGGTTTTCGGTGATGACAAACCCTTCTGCCACCCGCGGACCGTCCTCGACTTGGAGCCAAGGATCCTCCTTTTCAGAGCCCTATGGATGGTCAACTCAAGTTGGCCGTGACGAAGGGGAGGTTTGAGGATTTTATCGGCGGTCTGAACCAGACGCGGAAACGGTGCCGGGTTTTTACCTTGCTTTGAGAATCGTGTCGAGCGTTGCGACAAACACAGCCGCATCGTCGCTGGAAAAGCAGAGTGGCGGGCGGATTTTGAGCGTCGCGCCGAATTTGCCGGCGGCACCTATCAGAATACCGTTTTGCTTCATCTCGTTGATGACATGTGTGGTAAGCGCGGCGTCCGGCGCGACCTGTTCTGGGTCAATAAAATCAAGGCCGATAAACAGCCCAGCGCCACGCACATCGCCGATTTGCGGATGAGCCATACGCAACGCCTCCAGCGCTTGCCGGAAACCGGTGCCGACACTGCGCGCCGCCTCTATCAGCCCCTCTTCCTCGATCACCTCCAGAACGGCGCGGCCGGCGGCGGCGGCGACGGGATTGCCGCCGAACGTGTTGAAGTACCCAGTCTCCTCGCAGAACATCTTCAAAAGGTCAGGCCGCGTGACCACGCCGCCCATCGGGAAACCATTGCCCATCGGCTTGCCCATGGTGACGATGTCGGGCGTAATACCATGGCGCCGGAACCCCCATAGCCCGCCGCCAGTGCGACCGAAACCGGGCTGAACCTCGTCGGCGATGAAAAGCCCGCCTGCGCGATGCACGATATCGACGGCCGTCTTGAGGAAGCCCGGCGGATCTGCATAGATGCCGTCGCTCGAGAAGATCGTGTCGACAATCATGCCTGCAAGCGCCAGGCCGCGCACGCGCAATTTGGCGATTGCCTGCTCGACGGATGCGGCAAAACTGTCTTCAACGCTCATGTCGTCATGGGCTGTAGGCGCCGGGATCACCTCGACGAACAACGCGGGTTC
Organism: Mesorhizobium sp. WSM4823; assembly: GCF_055811195.1. Lineage (NCBI taxonomy): Bacteria > Pseudomonadati > Pseudomonadota > Alphaproteobacteria > Hyphomicrobiales > Phyllobacteriaceae > Mesorhizobium > Mesorhizobium sp. WSM4823. The sequence goes on along the minus strand of NZ_JBVVQL010000008.1, from coordinate 7,540 downwards.
GCGCCTGCGCAGTGAAGAGGGTGATATCTCCGTCACCAGTGCCGTGTTGCCGTGGTAGGCCGTCTCGGTGACGATGAAGCCTTCGCCACCCGTCCCGATCCTGGCGATCCGCATCGCAAGATCGTTGCTTTCGCTACCAGTGCACGTCATCACTAAATTCCCGAGCGGCGACGGGAAGGTTGCGAGCAACTTTTCGGCGTAATCCTCGACAACGCGGTTCAGATATCGCGTGTGGATGTTCAATTGCCCGACCTGCCTGGCAATCGCCTCCACCACCCGTGGGTGGCAGTGGCCGACCGATGGCACATTATTGTAGACGTCGAGATACCGGCGTCCATTTACGTCGTACATATAGGCGCCGTTAGCGCGCACCATTTCGATCGGCTGCTCGTAAAAGAGAACCGACGAGGCTCCGAAGCTCGATTGGCGCCTGGCCACCCGTTCGGCAAGTTCCGGTGGAAATCCGTCGGTTCGCGTCGCATCGAAACGATTGAGATCGAGAATTTCCTTAGGCGCTACGTTCATCTGCATCTCCTCATGCAATGGCGCCGAGATAGCGCTCTGCCAGCATCACCGTGCCATCGGTATAGGACGGTCCCAGGGATTGGGCGGTGGGCGTTTCCGAATGTGAGGCAATCCAGGCGGTCAACTGCATGCGACGCAGCATAATCAGCATAGGTAAGGCCTTCTCATGCTCCGCTTCGAACCGCGCTACGCGTCTGTAACCGTCAAGCCAAGCAGCCATTAGATCGGGAACATTGGGCTCATGCTCGATGAAGCTGATTGCGGCGGCGAAGTCATAGGCAAACCAGCAGATGCCGCAATCGTCGAAATCGATCACACCCAGACGCTCACCATCGACAAGCAGGTTGGCGGCGCGCATATCACAGTGAACGAGGCCGAAACGGTCGGCACCATAACCATAAGCATCCGTCTGCGCTTCGAGCAGGGCGTAGGTGCGTTCAAGAATGGTCATTCCCTCGGGTGTCAGACCAAGGGCCGCGCGCCAATCGCCCCAATAGGCGTTCTCGCCGACAATCCGGTCGAAATTCCAGGTCTTTCGGACGAAATGCTTAGGCCGGGTCCATTCGCGGCTATGAGCATGCAAGCGAGCGTTGATCTCGCCAAGCATCCGATACCACTTCACCAGATCCGATCCAGCATCCGGCTCTTTGCCCGACATGAACTCAAAGGCTACGGCATGTCGGGTCGTTTCCCCGTCGGAAAAGGCGTGCAGGAGACGACCGTCGCGAGCGGCGACGGGTTTCGGTGTCGCAACAATCCCATCCAGGCTTAGCGCATTGATCCAGTCTAGTTCCGAGAGAATCTCGGATTCCGTATGATAATCGGGCCGATGGACCCGGACGACGAGGTCGCGCTCAGCACCAGAATTGACGATGCGGAATGTCGCGTTCTCGGAGATCGTCAACAAAACGAGATCGGCGTTTGGCGATACATCCCAGACAGGAAGAAGCTTTTGCAGCCCCTGCTGCAACCTCAAAAGAAAATCTGCATCGTACAACATATTTAAGGCCCTTTCGGCGCACGTTTGGTCGAAAAACAACAAAAATGTTGGGATTGCAACATAAATATTAGAGCCTGTTCGCCTTTTGCAGCCAACCGCCGTTCGCCTTGGCCAAATCGGCGGATCGCGAGTGGGATCGTGCGCTAGCCCTTTAAATCGGCTCGGCAGCACCAGTGCCCTTTAAAAGACGGCATAGGGTTGGAAGTACGCTGAACAACGGGGTCTTTATCAATCAAAGACAGCTACGGCCGATTTGACGAGCATGCCGCCATTCGAGGGCGAAGAGAATCTGCCAGCCGGCCGGCTCTGGCAATGGATCCGGCTGGATGTTCCGACACTCGCTTGAGGAAGGGCAATGCGCCAGAATCAGAACACGAATTCGACTGACGTCAGCGGCCAGGAGCCGCGGGTCCACTCGATTGGTACGCCGTTGCGGTCCTCGTTGACGGCATTGATGCGGAATACCGGTGTCCCCGGCGTCAGCCGCAGGATCTCCGCTTCATCGGGGGATGCAAAGCCGCCACTGATACGTGTCTCGGCTCGCCGGTAATTCTCGATGCCATGCGCGCGGAAAACATCGGTCACCGACTGACGCACATCGTATCTCTGCTCGAAGTCGGGAAAGAGATGGGCCGGGAAGACCTTGGTATTGACGTAAACCGGCTGCTTATCGGACATTCTTATCCGGCACAGCCGGATGATGGTGGTATCAGGTGCGAGACGCAACCGCTCCGCCACGGCCGCTCCGGCCGGTTCGCGGAAAACCAGCAGCGTCTGGGTGCCGATTTCCTGGCCGTGAGCTTCGAAATTGTCGAGAAAGCGCTGTCCGTCGCGAACCGTGAATGTCGAGGGCAGGTTTCGCACGAAGATACCGACGCCCTTGCGGGCGGTGAGGTGGCCCTCATGCTGTAATTGCTGCAGCGCCCGGCGAAGCGTAATGCGGGTGACCGCGAGTTTCTCCGCCAGATGCGTTTCTCCGGGAAGTTGGCTGCCCGGCGCAAGACTGCCGCTCTCGATCAGATTGAAGATGTGATCGTAGATCTGCTGCCAGATTGGCGTATCGCTGCGTGGCCGAAAGACCAACCCGTCAAAGACCAGAAGGCGATTGCCGCTGCGCTCGTGTAGTGTTGGAACTTTCGTATTCTGGTTCATGAAGCCCTGTTCACCGGCGATCGTTGTGCCGACCGTCGGTCTACGCGGGAGAGTCCAGAGGAATAGACAATTTGTCCATGAACCATGGTGGCCACCACATGCGGATGCGCTGGATCGCCGGCATCGACCAAGATCAGATCCGCCCTGCGGCCGGCAACAAGCGAGCCGCGATCGTCTAGGCCGGCTACCCGAGCCGGGTTTGCCGAGATCAGATTCCAGATCAAGGGGAAGTCGCTGGCGTTTGGCGAAGACAACCTGAAGGCCGCATGCAGAGGCGAAGGATAGTGGTAGTCGCTGGTCAGCACGGTGCAGAGCCCGGCTCTGATGGCTTCTGTGGCATTTAGTGCACCATTGTGGCTGCCGCCGCGCACGACGTTGGGCGCACCGAGGATCACATCCTCGCCCATTTGCCGCGCGGCCTTCGCTGTTTCGAGCGTCAGTGGAAATTCCGAGGCCTTTGCGCCGAGCGCGCGGAAATATATGCGTTCCTCGGGCGATGCTTCGTCATGGGCAAGAAGCACATTGCCATTGGCCCGTGCGGTCGCGGCCAGTTGCTCGATCGCGATCGCCACCTCGGTCCGGCGGGACCAAATCTGGTCGAGCAACGTCATATAATCCTCTCGGCTCAAGCCGGACCGTTCCGCCATCTGGCCGATCTTGCGGGCGATCGTGCCGTTCATTACCGACCCGGTTGTATGATCGTTGAAAGCGATGATCGGTCGTGGCGAAAGGGACAGCCATTGTACGACCTGCGCCATCTGATCAAGCGCGAAGGTTTCCCAGCGCAGATGCAGACGCGTATCGCAGCTAAGAGTATCGCGGAGGTCGCAAAGGGCGTCGACCAGTTGTTTGGCAGCGTCGAGCGAGCGAAGTCCGGGTTCCCATGACACCGTGACGCCGTGGAAGGCCGTGGTTACGCCATTGGCGACAAGCTGGCGGTCCGTATCTTTCAGCGCCAATGCGGTGTCGAAGCGGACGCCCGGCCGCGGCATGATTTGCCGCTCGAAGCCGTCGCCGTGGATATCGACGATTCCCGGAAGCACGAGCAGACCATCGGCATCGATTGTGGATGCATTGGCCGCTTGTGCCTCTGACAGTATCCCGCCCGTGATGCCCAGGTCCGCCGTTTCAAGCCCCCGGTCGGTAAGGATGCGACCACCCTGGATGTGCCAGTTCACTGTATCCCTCAAAAAGCAAAGGCTGCCGGAGGCGCCGACGAAATGTCACGAGCACGTCATCTGCTGCGTATACGGGTAAGCGGGTAACAGTTTCCTGTCTATACAGCAAAGGAAAAATGATGATCCGCACCATCGCAACCGCACTCGCCATAACACTCGCCACCGCCCTTCCGGCTTTTGCGGAATCGGTGAAATTCGCGGTAACCGACATGGAGGGGCTGGAAGCTCTTCAGCAGGAATTCGGCGCTTTCCAGACCGCTCTCGAAGAGGCGACCGGTCTCGATATCGAGCTGTTTCCGGTCAGCTCGCGGACCACTGCCGTCGAGGCCATGAATTCCGGGCAGGTCGATCTTGTCCTGACAGGTCCTGCTGAATACGTGGTCATGAAGGAATTGAGCCAACCGAAGATTGTTGTTGCCTGGCAGCGCCCCGATTATTTCGCTCAGATCGCCGTGCTGGCGAATGGACCTATCCGCTCGATTGAAGACCTGAAGGGCAAGAAGATCGCATTCGGTTCGGTCGGCTCCACCTCCCAGCACCTCGGCCCCGCGCAGGCGCTGGCCGATTTCAACCTGAAATACGCCACCGATTACGAACCAGTGATCATATCGCGCAACATCGCGGCTGAGGCTCTCATCCGCGGCGACATCGCTGCTATCGGTCTGAATTTTGGCTACCTGAACTCGGTCCGGGAAGCGTTCCCCGACACCGCCTTCTCGGTAATCGCACGGGGCCGCGATCTGCCGAACGACATTCTTGTCGCTCGCAAGGACATTTCAGAAGACGTATTCGCCAAGGTCCGCGATGCCTTTGCGAAGAAGGGCAACGAGCTGATGAAAGCGATCCTGACAGGGGAGGACAACCAGAAATTCAAGGGCGGTTTCTTCCTGACGGACGTCAGGGACTCGGACTACGATTACGTCCGCTCGATGTACCGCACGATCGGAATCGAGACCCTCACCGACTTCGTAAACTGAGGTCTGCTCTTTGCTTCATCGTAAAGGCCGGCGGTTACCGCCGGCCTACGTCGTAATCCCGGTCTGGGCCAAGAGGTCAACATGACAGCAATCATTCGCGCGCACGATCTTGCGAAGAGCTATGCGAACGGAAAGATCATTTTCTCCAATATCGGCCTCAACATAGCATCGCGCGAACGGGTTGCCCTGATTGGCTCGAACGGCGCTGGAAAATCCACTCTGCTCAAATGCCTCATCGGTCTTTTACCGTCGAGCGATGGCGAGGTCGTCACCCTCGGCGAAAGCTTCCGCTCGGCGCCGTCCGTCGCCCAACTGCGGCGCATACGCAGGCAGATCGGATTTGTCTTCCAGCACCACGGATTGGTCAGCCGCCAATCCGTTCTTACAAACGTCCTGCAGGGCAAGCTCGGGCTGCCCGGCGGCTGGCGCGGCTGGCACCATTCCATCGCAAAGCAACACTGGCGCGAGGAAGCAATGCAGGCACTCGCCGACGTGCGGCTTCTCGGCAAGGCAGGCGCCCGCGCCGACGCGCTTTCTGGAGGGCAGGCGCAGCGGGTGGCGATCGCCCGGGCGTTGATCCGGCGTCCGAAGCTTTTGATAGCAGACGAACCGGCGGCAAGTCTCGATCCGGCAGCTGGACATGATGTGATGCGCGTTTTCTCCCAACTCACTCAAGAACAAGCGATAACCTTGGTCTACACCACGCACGACATGGAGCATGCTCTCGACTATTCCGATCGTTTGATAGCGCTCAAGGCGGGCAAGGTCTTCTTCGACCGGCCGACGGCGCAGGTGACCCGCGCTGATCTGAAAGATGTCTTCGATGCATGACCGCCTTTCGCCGAGCCGGATTCCATCGGTCTCGCCCCTTACTTTCAGCTTTGCCGTCGCTTTGGCCGCTCTCGTGATCGTTTCCGCCGGGCAGGTCGCACCTTCGCCTGAACAACTGGCAGGTGGAGTGCCCCGCATGGCTCATCTCGTCGGCCGCATGATACCCCCAAATATCGAGCCAGGTTTCCTCCTGCGGGTTTTCTGGCGCATGGTCGAAACCTTCCAAATAGCGCTCGTTGGGACAGCAATAGGTGTCGTTCTCAGCTTGCCGTTTGCCTGGCTCTCGGCCAAGGACATAACTCCGCTCGGCCCGTTCCGGCATATCTCCAGGATGCTGGTCTCGTTATTTAGGACCGTGCCAGATTTGGTCTGGGCGCTTCTTTTCGTGTCAGCCGTTGGTCTCGGGGCAGTTGCCGGAACCATGACCATCGTCATCGATACGATCGGTTTTTGCGGGCGGTTTTTCGCCGAGGCGATGGAGGATGCCGACGAAAGACCTCAGGAAGCGCTGTTTGCAATCGGCGCTGGGCGGTTCTCTGTTCTGTGCGGGGCAGTTCTGCCTGACGCCATGCCGTCCCTGATAAACACCACGCTCTTTGCGCTTGAAAAGGCAGTGCGCTCGTCCGTTGTTCTCGGTCTCGTTGGAGCCGGTGGTATCGGCCAGGAGCTCAAGGTTGCGTTCGATCTTTTCCAATACAAGAATGCCTCGACCATCATTCTCGTGATCTTCGTCATCGTGGTGTTGATGGAGTTTGTGACGGACCGTCTGCGCTCGAAGATCCAATAGCTGCAGGCATGTCCCTGCAAATCGACACGAGCGTGGCCCGCATCAGTCCCATCATGCAACGTCCATCATTGTCTTTTCGTTCAACATTCCCTATGTCTCGTTGAACACATGGAGAGCTGTGATGACCGCCCGCACCTCAACGGCAGCCGAAAACGAGAAGCGGATCGCCCACACCCGTAACCGCTTGGTGCTCGAACAGGCCAGAGCCGTTGGTCTTCTTGGGACGGCGAAGGACACACGCCTGTCGGGCAGGGTGCCGTCGGAATTGATCGAGGCCGCAAAAAGGCGCGCCCATGTGACTTCCGATACCGAACTCCTGGAGCTCGCTTTGTCGCGTCTGGCCCTGGAGGATGATTTCGGCACCCGGCTTGTGCGTCGCAAGGGCAGCATCCCTGCGGATATCGATCTTGGCATTTGATCTCAGGAGCGCGCTGCGCTCCCTGAAACCGCAAAAGATGGTGGCGCGGCTGGAACGGCGCCCCGATTCAGACCTGTCGTGGGCTGGGGACGAGCCGCCGGTCGGCGGCGTCCTGCTTCTCGACACGAGCGTCTATCTCGATGTGCTGCAGGGGCGCACGCCCGAAGCGGTTGACGATCTCCTGACCTATCGGCTCTGCCACCACTCCGCCGTTTGCCTTGCCGAACTCACACATGTGTTCGGCCGTCTTAACCCAGCCCACAAGACGACCAAGACGGTTCTGAAAGCGGTCAATGAGACGATCGAAGATATTCCCGCACATCGACTTCATGCTCCTGACGCAACCGCTTGGGGACGCGCCGGCGTGGTCGCCGGACTGTTGTTCCGGCTCGGTCATCTGCCAAAAGGGGAGGGGCACGAGCGTCGCTTTCTCAACGATGCGCTGATCCATCATCAAGCCGGCCTGCTTGGCGCGACTGTACTGACAGGCAATATCAGCGATTTCGATTATCTCAATCAGCTTGTCCCGTCAGTCCGAGTGATCTTCTACCGAACAGTCGCAGGACCACTGTCGCAGATCTGATTTCGCGGCGGCCACTAGAGCGGTTCACGGCCTAACTGAATCGGAATGGATTCCCGTTTGGTCGGATTTGTGATTCAAGATGCTGGCTG
>NZ_JBVVQL010000007.1:262327-323108 GCF_055811195.1 Mesorhizobium sp. WSM4823 | reverse complement strand
GGCCGCAAACACGGGCCGGCGGACCTCGATTGCGATCCCATCGACCTTCCGCGCATCGAGATTCGCGGGGACCGCTCATTTGATGACTTTGTCGCCACTGTCGAGGCTGTTCTCGAATGAACAGTGAACTTGTCAGTGTCATTATTCCCGCTCACAATGCGCAAGATACAATCGACGAGACGCTCCGCAGCGTGCGCTCACAGTCCTATCCTGCACTCGAGATTATTGTTGTTGACGATGGCTCACGCGACGAGACTGCCGCGATCGCCCGATGTCACGCGGAGATCGACCCGCGGGTGCGGCTGATCGAGCAGGCAAACGCCGGTGTGGCCGCCGCCCGCAATACGGGTTGGCGAGCGGCGCGATCCGACCTGATCGCATTCGTGGATGCCGACGATCTCTGGGCGCCGACCAAGATCGAGCGTCAGCTGGCTGTGCTCGATAGGACAGACGAGAAAGTGGGGCTCGTCTACTGCTGGTATTTGGTGATCGATGCACAGAGCATGATAACTGATCGTCAGCACCGGCCAAACTGGCGGGGCGATGTGCTTGAGCGCCTCTTCCACGGTAATTTCGTCGGCAACGGCAGCGCCGCGCTGGTACGCCGGCAGGCATTGATCGACGCAGATGGGTTCGAGAGTCGGCTGCGCGAGGCGGGCGCGCAGGGTTGCGAAGATATCCTCTTTTATTGTCGCGTCGCCGAAAGGTACCACTTCGAAGTCGTCGAGGAGCCTCTGATCGGGTATCGCTATTTGCCGGGAAATATGTCGAGCGATATGACTCGCATGCTGCGATCCTGGATGCTTGTGGTGGACGAGATGCTCGGCCGCCACCCGGGTGCGGCACCGACGCTCCGTGAGGGCCTGCATTTCTATTCGGCATGGCTCATTGAGCGGGCGTTGCACCAGAGGCAACCACGCTATGTCCTTCCGATCATGTCGCTGCTGCTTCGCCATCATCCCGCGATCGCCATGCGGATAATCGCCGTCGATTTGCCGCGGGTCGGCGCGCAGTGGGCCAAGCGCGTCGTGACAAGGCTGGTGCGTGGTCGCCGGCCGATCCCCCCGCAGGTGACGGCGCGCTTTCCCGCGGGGGAGCTGAAATGAGCCAAGCCAGTGACGTCATACGGCGCGGTGCAGTCCGTGCTTCGTTGCGCGATCTGTCGCACCTGCTGCGCATCGTTGGCAAGCCGCGCTGGGCGACGCCGGCATTGCTCGCGCTCGGCTTTCTTTCATCCGTGGCCGAAACCCTAGGCATCACGCTGATCCTGCTGTTTCTTTATCTGGTCTCCAACCGGATCACCGACACAGGAGATGGCTTTCAGGGTCGAGCGCTGGGCGTGGCAGTTGACTGGTTGGGTAGCCCTACCCGGCTCGCGGTGGCGATCCTCCTGCTCATTCTCGCGCGTGGAGCACTGGCGCTGGTATACTCCTTGATAAGCTCCAGCATCGGCGAGCGGATCAGCGAGCGCACGCGCAACCTCGTCCACGAGCAATATCTCAGAGTCGGCTTCGGATTCGTCCAACGGCACGAGCAATCGCAGCTCATGGAAGTGCTCGGGACCGAATCGTGGTTGGTTGCGCAAGCCTATGGGGCGGTCACGCGACTTATCATAAATAGCTGCTCGATCTTCGTGTTCGCCGTCTTCCTGCTCACGATCTCGTGGAAGATCTTGCTGATCGCGGCTGTCGGCTCAATCGCAATTTCGGCAATCTTGCGCATTTTTTCGCGGCCCGCCCGCGACCTGGGGCGTCAGGTGAAGAAGATCCATCAATCGCTAGGCGAGCACATGCTCATGACGCTCCAGGCATTGCGCACTATTCGCGCCTATGGACAGGAGACGCTTCATCAGCGCCGTTTCGTGCAATCGTCGGCGGCCGCACGCAACGCCTCGTTGTCCCTTATCCGCCTTTCGTCATGGATCGGCCCGACCACCGAGATCGGCTATCTGGGAATGTTGGGCTCTATCGTCCTGGTTTCCGGGTGGTGGCACATCAGCTTCGAGGTGACGCTGGCCGCTGTCGCACTGCTGTATCGGTTACAGCCGCATACGCAGGAGTTCGAAAGCAACCTGCTGTTTCTGGCGCAGATGCAGCCGCAACTGCGCTCAGTCTTGGAGATGATCCAGTCCGAGGACAAGGACTATCCATCGCAGGGTAGTATCGCGCTCAGGAATCTTGACGCGAGCATCGTCTTTGAGCACGTAAGCTTTGGATATGATCCAGACACGCTTGTGCTCAATGACCTGTCGTTCGAGATTCCAGCCGGAGTAACCACGGCGCTGATCGGCGCAAGTGGCGCAGGCAAGACTACGATCGTGAACCTCCTCCTGCGGCTATACGAGCCGACTTCCGGCGACATCAAGATTGACGGTACCCGGCTGGAAGACATCAAGCGGGACGATTGGCTGTCCAAGATCGCCGTAACGGGTCAGGACGTAGACCTCGTCGAGGGCACGGTGACAAACAACATCCGAATGGCCAAAGCCGATGCGACCGAAGACGAGATCTTTGCCGCCGCCCGCAGTGCCGGCGTCGCTGCATTCGTCGAGGGCCTCCCCGACCGCTATGACACCTGGATTGGGCAGGAGGGGCTGCGTTTTTCGGGGGGCCAGCGGCAGCGCATCGGCCTCGCACGAGCTGTTTTGCGCGATCCGGACTTCCTGATCTTGGATGAGGCGATGAACGCGCTCGATACCGCGCTTGAGGACCAGGTGCGGCGTGCAATTGATCGCCAGCTTGGCAACCGGACAATTTTGCTGATCACGCACCGCATCGAAACGGCGCGTGATGCCGCAAATGTCATTTGGATCGAGAACGGCAGAGTGAGGAGCCAAGGCCCCGCCTCCCTCATTATTCCTCAATATCAACAGCACCAGCAAGAAATTGTATCTGCCACTGACGTTCAGAGTAAGGGGCAGTAAGCTCCTGCGGTCTCTTCAGTTGGCCGCTTCTTCAGTTGGCCGTGGGCGGTAGGCTGGCCTGCAGTATGGGACGTCCTCACAACCGGCGGCGATACCAGGCCAGCGCCGTTTCGACGATCCGGTCGATACCGGACTGCTCAGGCGTCCAGCCGAGTTCCCGGGCCGCCTTGCCAGCCGAGGCCACAAGCGCAGGCGGGTCACCTGCCCTGCGCGGGCCGTAGGCCACAGGGAGGCGCGTTCCCGAAGCCCGGCTCACCGCCTCGACCAACTCGTTCACCGTCGTTCCGGTTCCGGTGCCGAGGTTGTAGACATGGACACCCGGATCGCGGAGAAGCTTCTCCCCTGCCAGAACGTGAGCACGGGCGAGATCGGTGACGTGGACATAGTCCCGCACCGCGGTTCCGTCCCTTGTGTCGAAGTCGGTGCCATTAATGGTAAAAACCCGGCCCGACCTGAGCGCCGCCTCGATAGCGAGCGGAATGACATGCGTTTCCGGTTCATGCCGCTCACCCACCTCGCCGTCGGGATCACATCCGGCCGCGTTGAAATACCGCAGCACAACCGCGTTGAGGCCATGGGCATCGGAAAGATTGTCCACCATTCGTTCTATGATGAATTTCGACCACCCATAGGGATTGATGGGCGACTGCGGATGCGTTTCGTCAATCGGAGAACGAACCGGAACGCCGTAAGACGCGCAGGTGCTCGAAAAGATCAGCTTGTCGACGCCGGCCTTCAGCATCTCCTCGAGCAAGACCAGCGTCCCAAAACTGTTATTTCGGTAGTAGAGTTCCGGGCGCTCGACGGACTCGCCGACATAGGCGTAAGCGGCGAAATGCGCCACCACATCAGGCCGATACTGGTGCAGCGCTGCTGCTACCGCTGCGCTGTCGCAAACATCGCCTTCGACAAGCGGTCCCCACTTGACCGCGTCGCGCCAGCCGCGCGAGAGGTTGTCATACGCAATGACGGACCAACCGGATTCGGTGAATGCCTTGCAACAGTGTGAGCCGATATAGCCCGCCCCGCCAGTGACCAAGACTGTTTTCATTCGGCTGCAGCGGAGCGAGCATATCCCGATGAGACCAAGTCATCGAAATAGGCAATGGTCTTGGCGAGACCGTCGCGCAACGCGATTCTTGGCTTCCAATTGAGCTCGCGCAAGGCACACCCGATATCAGGCTGTCGCTGCCTTGGGTCATCGACTGGCAAAGGTAAAAACACGATCTTGGATCGGCTTCCGGTAAGCTCGATCGTGAGATTGGCGAGTTCGAGCATCGTGAATTCGACCGGGTTGCCGAGATTGATTGGGCCGGTCACATCGTCGGCCGTGTGCATCAGGCGAACCAGACCGTCGATGAGATCGTCGACATAGCAAAACGAGCGTGTCTGCTCGCCGGTGCCGTACACAGTTATCGGCTTGTTTTGCAGTGCCTGCACGATGAAGTTGGAGATGACGCGACCGTCGTCCGGACGCATCCTCGGACCGTAAGTGTTGAAGATGCGCGCCACCTTGATCCGCAGCCTGTGCTGCCGCCAATAGTCGAAAAATAGGGTTTCGGCACACCGCTTGCCTTCGTCGTAACAGGAACGGGGCCCCACCGGGTTTACCCTGCCCCAATAATTCTCGGTCTGCGGGTGAACCTCGGGATCGCCGTAGACTTCAGACGTGGACGCCTGAAGGATCTTTGCGCGAACCCGCTTGGCGAGCCCTAGCATGTTGATCGCCCCATGAACGTTGGTCTTTGTCGTCTGAACCGGATCGAACTGGTAGTGAACGGGGCTTGCCGGGCAAGCAAGGTTGTATATTTCGTCAACCTCTATGTAGAGCGGAAATGTCACGTCGTGGCGAATGACCTCAAAGGATCTGTGGTCGAGCAAATGCGAGACGTTTTTCCGACTTCCTGTGAAGAAATTGTCGACGCACACGACCTCGTGGCCTTCAGCAAGCAACCGCTCGCATAAGAACGATCCCAGAAAACCTGCGCCCCCAGTCACCAAGATTCGCTTTGCCAGCTGCATATTTGGGATCCTCACGCCAGTTCTTCACGCTCACGAATGCCTAATGCCCGGGGCGACGATAGGAAAAAAATGCTGCGCCGCAACACAAAATGTTAACGTGGTTGAAATAGTCGCGTGAGGCGGTGGTCTGCGAAACGCGAGAAAACTGCCTGAATTTGCCTATTTCGGCAGTTTTGTCCGAATCTCGAAACTTATCCTGGTGCGAGCGCGCTGCAATGCAACATGATCGATCGCTAATCTCACCGACCTGACTAACAGAGCACAAAGCTTCCATCGTTGCCGATGGACGTCTCAAAACTAGGGATCAAAAGCTGACATAGCCGATGTCAACTTTCGACCCCTGTGTCCTCGCTCCGCCAAGCCTAAGCCGGTTGCAACTCCCTGCGCGGCAGCCGCGGGAAGGCGATCGCCACCGCCACCGCGCCGAGCCCGACAAGGGCCGAGCCGATGAACAGCCAGGAATAGCTGGCATAGGCATCGAATACCATGCCGCCGGAGAGCGGGCCGAAGGCCATGCCGATGCTGGACAGCATGGTCACCGCACCAAACACTGTGCCGAGGATGCGCTGGCCGAAATATTCGCGCGCCAGCACCGCATAGAGCGGCATCACGCCGCCATAGGTGGCGCCGAAAATGATGGCGAGCGTGTAGAATTGACCAAGCTCGCTGACGGCAAGATAGGCTGCGATCACGACGGCCTGTATTGCCAGACCGGTAATCAGCACCGGCTTGACCCCCAGCCTGTCGGCAAGCACGCCATATAGAAGCCTGCCGCCCAAGCCGGCCAGGCCCTCGATGCTATAGATGCTGACCGCCGCCATCGGCGCTATGCCGCACAGCATGGCATAGCTGACCATGTGAAAAATCGGTCCGGAATGCGCCGCGCAGCAGGCAAAGAAGGTCAGTGCCAGAACGATGAATTGCGGCGAGCGCAGCGCTTGTGGAACCGACATGCCGGTATCGTTGGCGGCAACATCGGCGGCGGCCCCGTCGGCGGCAGGCTTGGGCGGCTGGCGCACCAGCAATGCGGCCGGCACCAGCAGCGCCCATGCCGCGACGCCTATGACGAACATGGCGGTGCGCCAGTCATAGGCCGTGATCAGCCATTGCGCGAAGGGCGAGATCGTCATCGGCGCTACGCCCATGCCCGCCGAGACCAGGGAAACGGCCAAGCTGCGATTGGTGTCGAACCAAGCGGCGGTCAGCGCGATCATCGGCGCGAAGAAGGCGCTTGCCGCGAGGCCGACAAGCACGCCATAGGTGATCTGGAAGACAAGCAGCGAGCCGGTGCGGCTGGCCAGCACCAACGCCAGCCCGAGCAGCAACGCACCTGTCATCACAACTATGCGAGCGCCATAGCGATCGTAAATGGCGCCCCAGGCGAAGCCGCCGAGGCCCATCACCAGGAAGTTCAGCGTCATCGCGCTCGATATGCCGGCGCGCGACCAATCTGTGTCGAGCGCCATCGGTTCGAGGAAGATCGCCAGCGAGAACATCGCCCCGAGGGCGACACAGGTCATCAAGGCGCCAGCCGCGACGATGACCCAACGATAGGAAATGCTCATATTTTTCTCCCGAGATCGTTTGGACACGGCGCGACTTTCTTTCGAGCTTCGTCACGCCGCTTGCGTCCGAAGGACGATGGCGGCTTTTCGAATCCTACAATCCGGTTGCAATTTTTATCCAGTCTGGAAATCGCGCCACTCGATTGCTTCATTGCATTGACCGTGCACTGTCCTGAGCTAGATTTCCAACCTGGCGATCAGGAGCTATCAGGCATGGAACTTCATCGGGGCCGTCTCATAGACCACGTCCAGCTGGTGGTCAGGGATCTCAAGGCCAGCCGCCGCTTCTACGAGGCGGTTTTCAAGGTGCTCGATATTCCAATCGGTGGCAGCGCCGAGGATTATTTCTGGGCCGACGAACTGTTCGTTTCCAGCATCGACAGCCGAGCCGCCCAGGGAAAGCTGACCGGACGCCACCACCTTGCCTTCCAGGCAAAGGACCGCGCGATGGTCGACGCTTTCTACAAGGCCGGACTCGACGGCGGCGGCACGGACAATGGCGCACCCGGCGAGCGGCAGCACTACCATCCCGGCTACTATGCCGCCTTCCTGCTCGATCCCGACGGCAACAACATCGAGGCCGTCTTTCACGGGCCAGCCAACCGCAGCGCCGCTTCGGTGAAGATTACGTTCTGATCACCGGGCGACGACGGCTGAAGCCGGCTTGCGATGGCATCGGATCGACTGCGGACGCCATCAACCTGCCTATCTCGTCAGCGCCGCCATTTGGCCCGCCAGGAAGTCGACGAACAGCCGAGCGCGGACCGGTAGCTGTCGCCCATACGCATGGACGATGTGCACCGGCATGGTCGGCATCGTTACCTCGGGCAGAATGCGGACCAGACGGCCGGCGTCGAGGTCGTCCTGCACCGCAAACTGCATCAGATGCGCGATGCCGGCTCCGGCAAGCGCCGCTTGCCGGATGCCGCCACCGTCATCGGTATCGAGCCGACCGTTCGGCACGATCACAGCGCCTTCGGCAAATGTGACGGGATAAGGCCGGCCGGCCATCTGGTAACGGACGAAGTCGTGGCTCTGCAAATCCTCGATCGAGGCCGGCCGGCCGCGCCATTCGACATAGGCCGGCGATGCCACCAGCACGATCGGCAGATTGGCGATCTTGCGCGCGATGAGCCCGGTGTCCGAGAGCGCCCCCATGCGCACCGCAACGTCATAGCCTTCGCGGATCAGGTCGGCGTGGCGGTCGGTGACGCTGAGCTCGAGCTTCACCTCGTCGTGCTGAGCCAGGAACGCTTGCGCCCATGCGGCGATCAGGCCGCGCCCGAGTTCGACGGATGCCGTGACGCGCAGCAGGCCGCGCGCCGTGTCGGCCATCTGGACGATGTCCTCGGCATCGTCGAGCGCTCTCAGCAAAGGCGCGACCCGCTCGTAATAGGCGAGACCTTCGCTGGTCAGTGCCAGGCGGCGCGTCGAGCGCTGGATCAGCCTGACGCCCAAACGCCGCTCGAGCCGCGCTACGCTTTTCGAGACCGCCGACGGGCTGGAACCGACCAGCCGGCTGGCGGCGTGGAACGAGCCGGCATCGACCGTGCGCACGAAGGCGACGAGACCTGCGGTCTTTTCAAGGATAGTGGTCATTCAAGAATTCCAGGCACGAAAGAACCGATCGAAGCGATCCTAATACGCTATACGATCACTATTAAATACCGCTCATCGTCAACGAAGGAGAGATTTGATGAGCAAGCTGAACGGCAAGGTGGCCATCGTCACCGGCGCCTCCAAGGGTATCGGCGCCGGCATCGCCAAGGGCCTTGCGGCGGCCGGTGCCGCCGTGGTCGTCAACTATGCTTCGTCGCGGGAAGCTGCGGACCGCGTCGTTGCCGCGATCAAGGACGGAGGTGGCCGGGCCGTCGCCGTCCACGGCGACGTGTCGCAAGCGGCCGACGTGCGCCGCCTGTTCGAGGCGACCAAATCGTCGTTTGGCGCTGTGGACATCCTGGTCAACAATGCCGGCGTCTTCGCGTTCGAGCCACTGGAAGCAGTGACCGAGGCCGAGTTCCACCGTGAATTCAACACCAATGTGCTGGGCACCATTCTGGCCATCCGGGAAGCAGTGAACCATTTCGGCGCCGGAGGCGGCAGCGTCATCAACATCAGCTCGGTCGCCAGCCTCAACCCGCAGCCGAACTCGCTGGTCTACGCCGCCACCAAGGGCGCGGTGGATTCGATCACGCTGTCCATGTCGAGAGAACTGGGCGCCCGCAACATCCGCGTCAATGCCATTGCGCCCGGCGGCGTCGACACCGAAGGCCTGCAGCGGATCGGCATCGTCGGCAGCGAGTTTGAAAAGCAAATCATCGCCATGACCCCGCTCGGCCGCTTCGGCCAGCCCGACGACATCGCCCGCATCGCGGTGTTCCTCGCCTCCGACGACGCGTCCTGGCTGACCGGCGAACGCATTACCGCCTCGGGCGGCTGGCGGTAAGCATCTGCTCACACCGGCAAGAGAGCGTTCGGCTTGACATCGGCGATGGAGGCGAAGGTGTGCGTTTCGCGCACGCCGGGCGGTGGCAAGATGACCCGCTGCAGGAAATCTTGGAACACCGCCATATCGGCGATCCGCGCCTTGACCAGATAATCGAAACCGCCAACCACCATATGGCACTCCAGAACCTCCGGAGCTTTCGCCACAGCTTCGGCGAAGCGGTCGAAGACGTGCGGCGCCGTGTGGTCAAGCCGGACCTCGATGAACACCAGCGTTCCCCGGCCGACCTTGCGCGGATCGAGCACGGCCCTGACCGCGGTGATGAACCCGTCGCGGAACAGGCGCTTCACCCGCTGGCTGGTTCCGGTTGGCGACAGCCCGACACGCCCAGCAAGATCAAGCGTCGTCCGACGTCCGTCTTCCTGCAGCAACCGGAGCAGGCTGCGGTCTATCTGGTCGAGGTCGCTCATTTCACAATCCACGCTACCTCTGGGATTTTTGCATTGATTTCACGCAGAGACGCCGGAATCAAGGTATTTCATCACATAAAATCTCCCAATAACTTGCGCTTAAAGCAAACGTGCGAGCCGATTTCGACGAACTAAGGGAGTGCAGGATGACCAAGGAAGCGTTCAGCCCAGCCGGCAGGAGTGCGGCGGAAATCAGCAAGGGAGCGACCGAGATCCTGGTGCTGAGCGAAACCGACGTGAGGGAATGCATCGACCTCAGTCAGCTTCTCGATGTTTTGGAAGACGGCTTCAAGGCGCTGTCACAAGGCAAGGTCGTCAATCCACCCCGACCGCAACTCGACATCCCCGCCGCCGGCTACAGCCTCGCCATGCCAGCGTGGATGGAGGGCATGAATTTGACCGTCAAGATCGTCAATGTCTTCGAAGGCAATTTGGCCAAGAACCTGCCCAGCCACCTCGCCACGATCAGCCTGTTCGATCCGCTGTCCGGCCTGCCGGTCTGTATTATGGACGGCACCTTCATAACCGCGGTACGAACCTCCGGCTCCGCCGTGCTGTCGGTGCGCGCGCTTGCGCGCCGGGATGCCAGGATCGCGACCGTGGTCGGTGCCGGCGTGCAGGCCAACCAGCACCTTCATCTCTTGCCGCTGGTGCGCGACTTTGCCGAAATCCGTGTCGCTTCAAAGAGCTTCGACGATGCGGCAGCGCTTGCCCGGCTGCATCCGTCGGTGGTGGCGGTCGCCGACCTCGAAGCGGCAGTGCGCAGTTCCGACGTGGTGTGCCTGGCGACGCATTCCTACGAGCCGGTGATCAAGGCAGACTGGGTCCAGCCCGGCACGCATGTCTCGTCGGTCGGGGTGGCGCCTCCCGGCGGTGAAATGCCGATCGAACTCATCGGCAAATCCAGTCTTTTTGTCGAGACCAAGGATGCGTTCAAACCGACCCCGGTCGGTTCTTGCGAGCTTGCCGGCTTCGACCCGGATTTCGGCACCGAGCTTGGCGCCATGCTGCTCGACCGCGCGCCGGGCCGCGTTTCGGATCGAGAGATCACCACCTACAAGGCGATGGGCATTGCGATGGAAGACATGGTCGCCGCCGACCTCGCCTATCGTTGCGCCCGGCGCCTAGGCAAGGGAAAGCTGGTCTTGCTGTAGGCGCGTGCGAGCCAGGCGGGATCGACGCTGCTGACAATGGCGCTTTCGCAGGAGCGGACGGGCGCCGATCGAGCCGGCATTTGCATTGACCATCCCTGCCCTATGTTGCGGCAATGGAGGAGCGCCATGCGATACCGAAACGACAGCGGAGAATGGACCGTCCGGCTGACGCATGCAACGGACCTCCGGGCCCCGAACCTCCAGGCAAAGGAACGGGCCGCCGCTTCTCTCTACCGCTACAATATCGAAAAGACCGGGATCGACGACAGAATGCCGATCGGCGCAGAGCTTTGCAGCTCTTCGGGAGAGGTATTGGGCGGCCTTTGGGGCCGGACCGAGCTTGGGCTGTTGTTTCTCGACATGTTTTTCCTGCCGGAGCTCGTACGCGGGAAATCGCAAGGTGCACGGCTTCTCGCGGCGGTAGAGGAGGAAGCGAGAAGCCGCGGCTGCAAGCGCGCCGTCGTCGAGACAAGCAGCTTCCAGGCTCCGGATTTCTACCTCCGGCACGGCTACGACGAAATTGGCCGGGTTGAGTTCGGCGACGACCGTCACGCCCGCATTTTCTTGCGCAAGACGCTGGAATAAGGCGCCGCTGTCAGGCCCGGCTTCGCACCTGCCCCCTCACGCCGGCTCGCGCTTCAGCGCTTGCGCCATGCAGTGGATGCCGCCGCCGGTCTTCGAGATCTCGCTCATGTCGACCGCCGCAACCTCGAAGCCGCGTGCCTTGAGCTGACCGATCAGCGTCTGGCTGGACGTCGGCGCGATCACCCTGTCCTTGCCCAGCGACATGAAGTTGCAGCCGAGCGCCATCGTGTCCTGGAACGGCACGTCGATGATCTCATGGCCCTTGCCCTTCAGCCAGTCGACGATGCCCGGCTCCGTGCAGGCGAGGCAGACGGCCGTCAGTTTTTCGGCGATCGGCACCACCATCAGGTCGATATGGACGTAGTACTCGTCGATGAAGGCGATGCGGGTCTCCCAGCCTTCCTTATCGAACCAGGCCTGAACCTGGCGGGCGCCTTCTTCTTGAGTGCGGGCGCCGCCGCAGCCGATCAGCACCACACCGTCCTCGATGACGTTGAAGTCGCCGCCTTCGAAAGTGCCTGCGGTGACCATATCGTAGATCGGGATGCCGAGCTTCTCATAAGTGCGGATCGCCGCGTAGTTCTCGCCGCGCCGCCACCAATTGGCCATCGCGGTGATGATGACGCCGTACGGCGTCATCACGCTGGAATCGCGGGAGTAGACCTGCATCGGCAGTTCCGGCGTCGGCTCGTGCCAGTGGATGTTGACGCCGAAATGCTCGTAGGCGGCAACCAGGTCCTTGTGCTGCGCCTGCGCGATCTGGACGTTGCACGGCGCCTCGCGCAGATGCTTGCGCGACAGCGAGCTGGTCGAGAGGTGGCGCAGGAAATTGGGCGAGCCGAGCAGCACGTCGGTCAGGACATCGGTCTCGTTGGCAAAGCCCCAAGTGGTCAGCGGCTTGGTGCCGCCGGCCGGGTTGCGGCGCTGCAACGAAAACGGTTCTGCGACGATGCGGTCATGAACGGTCATGGGATTCTCCTGGCTTGGGTGATCACGCGGGTTGCGGGTTGCTTGGTATCCACCAGTCCCGTCCGCGCGGGGTGGTGACATATTCCGGCCAGCGGAAATGGATCGGCGGGTCGTAGTCGCAGAGCGGCGCGATCCAGTTCGAGCCGCCGATGCCGCCGCCGGTGCGGCTGACGAATTCGTCCATCGCCGCATCGCGGGCGGACTTGTCTTCCAGCAGGCGAAGTGCTGCCAGCGCGATCGTCTTCGCGGCACAGGTGACCATCGGATCGATCGTCGCAGAAATGCCGCCCAGCGCGTTCATCACCCAGGACGGATAGGCGTGGCCACTCCCAGAACGCAGCGCCGGGCGGGCTACATAGAACCGCGCCGTCGGCGCATGCCACGACATGTCGGTATAATCGTCTGAGGTCGAGTTGATTTGCGATGGCGGCAGGTCGCGGCGCAGGATCGCCTCTGCCTCCCGCGGTGCAATCAGCTGCTCCATCTCGGCGATGAACGGCTCGTCGGTCGCCGTGCCGCCGGCATTGACCTGGATTTCGCGGGCGATTGCCTTGGCCGCCTCGTCCCAGCGCGGCGGCCCGACTGTCGACAGCGCTTCATAGGCAATATCAGCCATGGCGTGATTGGCCAGCCCCGGCCGCGACTTCGACACCCAGTGCCGCTCATGGCGGCAGCCGCTCATTTTCGCGGCGGCTTCCGCATTGCGGTCGAGCACAGCGGTCACCTGCTCGGCCATCGCCAAGGTCGGCGCGCGGATCATGTACTGGATCTCCGCCAGCCCGGCCGGCAGATTGTCGGCGGTAGCCTGCCCCGCCGTCAGGATCGCCTCGCTGATCGACCAGCCGCCCTGATGCGGCAGCATGGAATCGCGAAGCGCCTTGGACGCCATATACATCATCATGAGCGCGTCGTTAGCGCCTGGCGCCCTGACCGCCGAATGCGCCTGCGGGATCGGCGCGCCATCGCTTGCGCGAACCCAATTTTCGGGCTCGTCGCAGACGAAACGGTAGATCATCGCATAGGCCGCGCCGCAATGCGTGTCCCAGCGCGCCGTGTTGCAGAGCGGCAGCATGTAGAACGGATGGAAGGAGATCATGCCGGCGAGGCCATCGTAATAGCCCTTAGCCGCATGGATCGGCTTCGAGCCCCGCACCTTCTCCGCCGGCTCGCCGGTGAAGCGCAGCGTGCCCGGTATGCCGTGGCGCTGCATCGCCGCCTTGGCCGCCAAAAGCCCGCCCAGGCTGGCAATGCCGAGCCCGGAATGCGGATCGGTGTGGCCGCCGGCCTGTTCGCCGAGGCCAGGACGCGCTCGCTTGACGGTCGCCGCATCCTGGCAATTGCCGGGCACCGCGTCATACTCGGCATACATGCCGATTGTCGGCCCGGCGCCGTTGGTCCAGTGCGCGCAGAAGGCTGTGGGCATGCCGCCAGAGCCTTCCTCGACGGAAAAACCTTCATATTTCAGCCGCTCGACATACCACGCGGCCGACTGGTATTCGCGCCAGGCGGTCTCGCCGAAGTCGAAGATGGTCCTCGTCCACGCCGACAGCGACGGCTGGATATCGTCCAGACAAGCAAGCGCGGTCGCTTGGGCCGAGTTCGTCACCGGTTCCTCCATCGGTCAAAGAAAGCAGTGAAGCGCCTCGCCAAAAAGTGATATGTATTTCCGGCTCATGCAAATTCGGTTCACCTCTTGAGAATTCCCTCGACGCAGGCGCTGCGCGCCCTCGACAGTTTTGCCCGCCACGGCAGCGTCTGGCGCGCCGCCGACGAACTGCACCTGACCCGTAGCGCGGTTAGCCACCAGCTTCGCCTGCTCGAACGCGATCTCGGCTTCGATCTGCTCGAGCGCATCGGCAAGGGCGTGGCGCTCACCCCGCGCGGCCAGCGCTACGCCAGCGACGTGCGCAAGGCGTTGACGGTGCTGGGCGACGCGGTAACGCGCCATGCCGGCACCGGCGTCGGCGGCTCGTTCAGCGTCAGCTGCACGCCGGGCTTCGCCTCGCTGTTCCTGTGTACTCACATTGGCGAATTCCGGCAGATGTACCCCGATGTAGCGCTGCGCATCCTGACGCCGCGGCGGCTGGACGATGTCAGCAATGCCGAGGCCGACGCCTTCATCGCCTTTGGCGTCGGCAACTGGCCGAACCGCGCGGTCGAGCTGTTGTGCGAAATCTCGTTCACGCCGCTGTGCAGCCCGACGCTGCTCAACAAGATCGGCGGTTTTTCCAAGCCCGCCGACGTGCTGCGCGCCAATCTCCTGCATCTCGGCGACACCGAGGACTGGGCGCGTTGGCTGGCGCTGTCGAAGGTCGAGAATCCCGACATCGAGGGCGGCATCTTCTTTTCCGACATGAACCTGGTTTTCTCGGCGGCGATCGCCGGGCAGGGCATTGCCATGGGCGACGAACTGACCAGCCGCCGGGCGCTGAGCGAAGGCCGGCTGGTGCGCCCGTTCGACATCGCGATCAAATCGCCGCGCTCGTATTTTCTCGTGTCAGAGCATGCGAAGGCCGGGCATCCGGTGCTCGATGTATTCGTGAGATGGCTGAGGTCAAAGCTGTCGGAGAATAGCTAATCTCCCCCCTTGAGGGGGAGATGGCCGGCAGGCCAGAGGGGGTCGCCGCGCGTGAAGCGCCAACCTCCATCTGCGGCAGCAGGCTGAGTCCAGTCGGACCGACCCCCTCTGTCGCCTTCGGCGACATCTCCCCCTCAAGGGGGGAGATTGGCAGCAGCGTCCCGCTCGCCTCTCCAACGTCGACAACAGATGAATCAAATTTGCCGGTCCGGCGAAAACTATTCGGTTGCGGTGAGCCGCCGCCCTGCCCTACGATTTACCTCAGCGTGAGGACAAAGGCAGGATGCAGCAACCCGGCCGGGCCGCAGAGATCAAGGCAATCGGGATCGGCAAGAGCTTCGGCTCATTCCGTGCGCTGGACGATCTGACGCTCGATATCGGCCGCGGCGAGTTCCTGACCCTGCTCGGGCCGTCGGGCTCGGGCAAGACCACTTTCCTGATGATCCTTGCCGGTTTCGTGCAGCCGACCGACGGCCGCCTTTACAGCGACGGCGTCGACATCACCGAGCGGCCGGCCGAGCAGCGCGCCGCCGGCATGGTGTTCCAGGGCTACGCGCTGTTCCCGCATATGTCGGTCGAAGCCAACATCGCCTTCCCGCTTAAGGTGCGCAAGAAATCGGCCGCCGAGATCAAGCGACGCGTCGGCGAGATGATCGAGCGCGTCGGGCTGAAGGGCCACGAGAAGAAACTGCCGTCGCAATTGTCCGGCGGCCAGCAGCAGCGCGTGGCGCTGGCGCGTGCCTTGGTGTTCGAACCTGGTGTGCTTTTGCTCGACGAGCCGTTCTCGGCGCTCGACAAGGGCCTGCGCGGCCAGATGCAGGCCGAGATGAAGCGGCTGCACCAGGAGACCGGCACCACCTTCGTCTTCGTCACCCATGACCAGAGCGAGGCGCTGGCACTATCGTCGCGCGTCGCCATCTTCAACCACGGCAAATTGCTGCAGGTCGGCGCGCCTGACGAAGTCTACGACCGGCCGGCCAACCGCTTCGTTGCCGAGTTCCTCGGCGAGATCAACATGCTGCCGCTGAAGGGTGTGCGCAACGCCGACAATGGCGCCACCGGCCTGTGCGAAGACCGCACCATCAACCTGCGCGGCAATGCCAGCGCTGTCGGCAGCAATGCCATCCTGGCGATCCGGCCAGAATACATGTCGATCGCGCCCGAAGCGGCAGCGGGCGAGAACGGCATCGCCGCCACTGCGGTCGCCTCGACCTATCTCGGCGCTGCGACGCGGCTCGATCTGACGACGCGCCAGGGCGCCAAGGTGACGGTCTCGGTGCCGAACGAGGTTGCCGCTTCGGCACTCAGCAAGGGCAATTCCGTGTGGCTGACATGGCCGGCGGAAAAGGGCTTCCTCCTTCCGGACGGAGGACAATGACGATCGGCATGGCGAAGCTGAAATTCGCCAGGCTTTCGGGAAATATTAACGAAAAAAAGGGGAACTGACATGACAAACAAAACCAAGAAACACACCATCGAGACGTTGTCCGCCAGAGCCGTGCGCGGCGAGATTTCGCGCCGGCAGTTCACGCAGCTGGCTGCACTCGTGCTGGCCGGCACGCCGATGCTGCTGCGCTCGACCGATGCCTTCGCGCAAGCCAAGCAACTGGTGCTGGTCAACTGGGGCGGCGACGCCATCACCGCCTATGATGCGGCCTATGGCCAGGCCTTCACCAAGGAGACCGGCATCACCGTCAAGATGGATGGCTCGGGCCCGACCGAGGGCGCGATCGCGGCACAGTTCAAGAGCGGCGCTCCGACCTGGGACCTGGTCGACGTCGACCCGTTCTCGGCCATCACGCTGGGCAGCCAAGGCATGCTGGAGCCGATCGACTATTCGATCGTCGACAAGAAGAAGATGCGCGAAGGCTTCGGCTGGGAGCACGCCGCCTCGACCTATTTCTTTTCCTATGTCATCGCCTATGACGCCGAAAAGTTTGGCAGCCAGGCGCCGACCGGCATGGCCGATTTCTTCGACGTGGCGAAATTCCCCGGCAAGCGCTCGCTCTACAAATGGGGCGTATCGAGCTGGGAAGCCGCATTGCTCGCCGACGGCATCGCGCCGGCCTCGCTCTACCCGCTCGACCTCAAGCGCGCGCATGACAAGATCGCTGCCTTCAAGGAGAATGTCGTCGCCTATTGGGGCGGCGGCGCCGAAAGCCAGAGCGTGCTGCTCGACGGCGAGGCCTCGATGGCGATCGTCTGGTCGACCCGCGCCTCGCTGATCGAGCAGGATTCCGGCGGCAAGATCAAGTTTATCTGGGACCAGGGCCTGATCTCGCCCGGCGCGCTCGCCGTGCTGAAGGGCAATCCCGGCGGCAAGGAAGCGGCGATGAAGTTCATCGCCAGCGCCCAGGATCCGGAAAAGCAGCTGATCATGTTCGACAAGCTCGGCCAGGGCCCGGCCAATCCGGCCGCCGACGCGCTGATCCCCGCCGACAAGAAGCGCATCAACCCGGTCGACCCCGAAAACATGAAGAAGCAGATCGCGCTCGACATGGAGTGGTACGCCAAGAACTATGGGGCCGCGCTCGACGAATACACGAAGATCATCTCCGCCTGATCGACCGGGATAACCGGGGCTGAGATGAAAGCATATCTCTCCGACAGGACGGGCGCGGCGCTGTTGATGGCGCCGCTGCTCCTCTTCCTCGTGCTGGCCTATGCCTGGCCATTCCTGGGCGTCGTCAGATGGAGCTTCACCCTGCCCGAGCCGGGGCTCGGGCAGTATGGCACGCTGCTAAGCGACCCGCTGGTTCAGTCGGTGTTCATCCGCACGCTGCGCATCGCCGCAATCGTCACGATTGTTTCGGTTGCCGCCGCCTACGCCATCACCGTGGTCTGGGTGCGCGGCACGCCGGCGCAGCGTGTGGTCGCCGAGTTCTGCATCCTGGTGCCGTTCTGGATCTCGGTGCTGACGCGCGCTTTCGGATGGGTGGCGCTGCTGTCCAACCGCGGCCTGATCAACACTTGGCTGCAGGCGATCGGCTTTATCTCGGAACCGCTGACGCTGGTGCGTAACGAGTTCGGCGTCATCGTCGGCATGACGCATTTCCTCATTCCTTTCGCGGTGTTTCCGCTGGCATCTTCGATGCGCAGCCTCGACGACCGCGTGCTGCTGGCGGCGCGCGGCCTCGGCTCCAGCCGCATGCGCACCTTCTGGTCCGTCTTCGTGCCGATGACGCGCTCCGGCATCATCGGCTCGGCGCTCATCGTCTTCGTCTTTTCGCTCGGCTTCTTCGTGACGCCGGCGATCCTCGGCGGCGGCCGCAGCGTGATGATCGCAGAGCTGATCTATCTCCGCATCTTCCAAAGCCCGGACTGGGGCCTGGGTGCGGCGATCAGCGTGGTGCTGGTGCTGTTCGTCGGCGTGCTGATGGCGCTGCTGTTCCGCTATATCAGACCGAAGCAGATGATCTGATGCCGACCTATCGTCCCGGTCCCGTCTCGCTGATCCTCGCCGTTTTGGTGGCGCTGTTCCTGCTGTTGCCGCTGCTTGCCGTCATCCCGGTGTCGCTGACGCCGACCCGCATGCTGGCGATGCCATCAGGCGAATTGTCGCTGCGCCACTACCGGGCGCTGATCGAGGATCCGCGCTGGATCAACTCGATCCTGCTCTCGATCAGGATCGGCGTGGTCAGCAGCGCCTTCTCCACCGTGCTGGCGCTGTGCTTCAGCCTCGGCGTCTGGATGTTCCAGCCGCGCTTTACCGCCGCACTCGTCGGCTTCGTGCTGCTGCCGATGGTGGTGCCGCCGGTGGTCTCGGCGATCACGCTTTATTTCCTTTTGACCTCGATTTCCGGCGCCAGCTCGTTCTTCGGCTACGACACCTGGCTCGGTGTCGCCATGGCGCATGCGGTGATGACGGTGCCCTTTGCCACGGTGCTGATCCTGGTCTCGCTCAGCCAGCTCGACCGGCGCATCGACCTTGCCGCGCGCGGCCTTGGCGCCACCGTATGGGAGCGCGCCACCCGCATCATCATGCCCAACATCAAGTTCGGCATCATCACCGCCGCCCTTTTGTCCTTCGTGCTCTCCTGGGAAGAGATCGGCGTCACCTTATTCATCACCTCGGTCAACGCCATCACGCTACCCAGGCTGATGTGGATGGGCCTGCGCGACAACATCGACCCGGCGATCGCAGCACTCTCGGTGATCCTGATCATCATCACAGTGCTGGTGCTTGTGGTGCGCAGTGTTGTGGTCAGGCTGCGCGGGGCGCATTAGCGCAGGCAGGCCGGCCGCTACGCACCATCCCGAAGGCATCCTGCTGATGCGCTCGGGCTTGTTGTGTCTTAGGCAGCGTGCAGCCTTGGGATGGCGCTGACATCCACTTCGCGCTCCGCATGCCACGCATCATAAGCGGCCTGCATCCTGAGCCAGATCGCGGCGCCGTCGCCGAACATCTTTCCAAGACGGGCGGCGACAGCCGGCGACACCGGCTTCTTCTCACGGATGATGTCGTAAAGCTGCTGGCGCGAGATTCCGAGTAGGTTGGCGATTTCCACCTTGGTCTTTCCGGTTGCCGGGATAATGTCGTCAAGCAGCGCTCCAGGGTGGGATGGGCAGCGCTCCATCGGACGCATCGGCTCATACACGCTCATCTCCGACTTCTCCAATCTGGCCGCCTCAATGGTACTGTTCGAAATCGACGCGGGCGGCATCATTGGCGTCGAATTCGAATGTGATGCACCACGGCCCGTTGACATGCACTGTGTAGCGGGTCGGGTTGAAGCCCTTCAAAGGGTGGAAGTCAAAACCGGGCAGGTCCATGTTTTCAGGCCTTTCCGAGACTTCCAAACGGTCAAGCCGAGCAAGAATGCGCTTATGCATCTTGGCGTCGATCTTCCCGGTCTTTCCCGTTTGAAAGAGTTCCGCCAGCGCCTTGTGCTTGAACGATTTGATCATGCAACATGTAAGCATGCTGCTTACGCAGGTCAACCAGATGTAAGCAAATAATTTACAGGCGATCCAAATTGTCGGAGGCGATGATCGCACCCGATCCAGAATGGACATTGAATAGCGGCGCAGTTTCGAACGCGTCAGCGACCACGACGCTTGGCCCGGACCGGCCGGCTTGGCGGAGCTATGTCACGGCATCGCTACCCCATGGCGTGGCGGATAGTCTTGGACAGACGACTGAGGAATGCCGGTCTCGACGATGCGTCGAGCTTCCACGACAGCACTGCCGTCGCCATTTTCCGCGGCAACACCCCGACCGACAGGAACCAGGCGGCAAGGACGGCGCGCCGGCGCAGCGACGCTGACATTTCAAGGCTGGCGACGGCGCCGGCCGCCCCGAGCGCCAGACGGGAATCGTCGGCTACGGGGTGCTGGCCCCTGTCTGCGCAGAGCGACGCCAGCCGCTCTTCCAGGTGAACCGGATCGTGGCGGACAGCTTCTGACGGCACGATGGTCAGGCCGATCCCGGAAGCCTGGTCCGACAGCGCCTGCATGCGGCGGAAATCGTGGGTTACTCTCCAGCGTGCCCGCTCGGCGAGCTTTTCACCGAACACCGAATGGTTGGCGCCGTGGATCCGGTAGGCGCCTAAGCATTCGTCGATGGACTGGACGTGCCCGTACATGGGCGCCAGCGTTGCAAGATAGCCATCGGCGCCCTGGCGGAACTCCAGCTCCGGAATCGGCATGATCGATTCCAGGGTTGCGCGGTCAAAGGCCAGCCCGCTGGTCACGGTTGTCTGATAGCGGCCCTTGTGAAGCAGTTTCGGCATGACGTCGCCGCTATCGAAGGGCAGTTCGGGCGGCGGAAAGACATCCTTGATGCCTTCTTGCTTGGTGCCTTGTCGTTCGTCGACGATATGCAGCCTGGATTGCACCTGGGCGGTTGCCGCGTCCCAGGTGTCCACAATCGTCGAGACGGCAGTTGGATACAGATAATCGTCGGCGTCGAGGAAGAGGACTATCTTGCCCGAACTTGCCGCAAAGCCGGTGTTGAAGGCGGCGGCATGCCCGCCATTTTTCTCTCGGGGGCAGGCAAGGATCCTGTCGCCATAGGATTTCATGATTGTCGTGGAATTGTCCTGCGATGCATCATCGACGACGATGACTTCGACATCCGCGTAGTCCTGCTCCAGCGCACTATCGATGCTGCGTTTGAGGAACCGCGCGTAATTGTAGTTCGGGATGATGATGGATACCGGAATCCTCGGGACGGGCTGCATCGCGTTTGACCTCACATCTTGCTTTGGTTTCGGCAAAGGCCCGCTCACGGGCCTGCTTCCTCTTCAAGCGCCCCCTCTTCAAGTGCCCGACGAGTTCCTGAGAGGAAAGCCTGCGCCTTCCATCAGGAGACGGGTCACGTCTCTTGCGACTTCGTACTGAGGCCGCCATGCCTTCGAGGGCTGCCGCCTGGTCAGGGTTGTGGCAGCAAACGATCCGACGATTTCGGCCGGTCGCAACCGAGTCCGACGGAAATGTCCCGCCTTCGGTCGCGATCAGGTCGGGATCGAAGTGGGCGAGCGCCTTGAAGGCATGGCGGATAGTGGCCTTCAAATACGGCTGGAACAAGCCCCGCGCCGAGAACAAGGCTCACAAGCCTGTTACATCTGACGCGGCGCGCAGCGGCGTGGCCTGTTGATAATCGCAGATGTTGGAGATTGGCGGCGGCTGTCCCGAAGCCGGCGGCAAGCCGGCTTCGGACCATGCAGCCAACAGTCAGGCGGGTTGCAGCCCGGGCAGCGACAGGTCGACTTCTTCGGGCAAGTCGCCGGCCATCGCGGCGGCGAACTTGGTCTGGTCGAGTTCGCCTTCCCAACGCGCCACGACCACGGTCGCCACCGCGTTGCCGATGAAGTTGGTCAGCGCCCGGCACTCCGACATGAAGCGATCGACGCCGAGGATCAGCGCCATGCCGGCAACCGGCACCGTGGGTACGACCGAGAGCGTTGCGGCCAGCGTGATGAAGCCGGCGCCGGTGATGCCGGCAGCGCCCTTGGAGCTCAGCATGGCGACGGCGAGCAGCAGGATCTGGTCGCCGAAGGTGAGCGGCGTGTCGGTCGCCTGCGCGATGAACAGGGCGGCCAGCGTCATGTAGATGTTGGTACCGTCGAGGTTGAAGGAGTAGCCGGTCGGGATGACCAGTCCGACCACCGAGCGGTTGCAGCCGGCGCGCTCCATCTTGGCCATCAGACCCGGCAATGCCGCTTCCGAGGACGAGGTGCCGAGCACCAGCAGCAGCTCCTCCTTGATGTAGCGGACCAGTGCCAGGATCGAGAAGCCGTTGTAGCGGGCGACAGCGCCAAGCACGACCAGCACGAACAAAAGCGCGGTCAGGTAGAATGTGCCGATCAGCATGGCGAGGTTGGCGATCGAGCCGATGCCGTATTTGCCGATGGTGAAGGCCATGGCGCCGAAGGCGCCGATCGGCGCAGCCTTCATCAGGATGGCGACTAAGCGAAAGATCGGTGTCGTCAGCGCCTGCAGGAAATCGACGACCGGACGGCCGCGATCGCCGACCATAGCCAAGGCAACGCCGAACAGCACCGAGAAGAACAGCACCTGCAGGATGTCGCCCTTCGCGAAAGCGCCGGTGATCGTGTCAGGGATGATGTTCATCAGGAAACCGACGATACTGGTGTCGTGCGCTTTTTCGGCATAGGTCGCCACCTGCTTGGCGTCGAGCGTGGCCGGATTGATGTGCATGCCGGCGCCGGGCTGGACGACATTGGAGACGACGAGACCGACGACAAGCGCCAGCGTCGAGAATGTCAGGAAATAGATCATCGCCTTGCCGGCGACGCGGCCGACCTTCTGCAGGTCGGAAACGCCGGCGATGCCGGTCGCTACCGTGAGGAAGATCACTGGCGCGATCACCATCTTCACCAGCTTGATGAAGGCGTCGCCGAACGGCTTCATCGCCTCACCGGTTTCGGGATAGAAATGGCCGAGAAGCACGCCGGCGGCGATCGCCGCCAGCACCTGCACATAGAGATGCCGGTAGAAGGGAAGTTTGCCGCGCGGCTCGGCGGCAGCGAATGCTGTCTGCATGACGTCCTCCATTGTGCTCCGATCGAAAGCTCGACCTCCCGGAGCAATTGCATTGACCACCCCCAGCAGCCTCACGACCGCTGAATTCGTGTTAGCAACTGCCGTGCCAAGCGCACGAAAAAGAGCCAGCACTTTGATTTTATTTAATATTCAAGAACTCACGAGGTCGCTTCGCGCACAGAAAGTGCGGATATTCGCATAGCCGAATTGTGCTTTGTGCGAAATCATGCACAAATGGGTGATGCTGCAACGCCCCGCCGCTGCCTTGTCGACGCCCGAGCAACTCGGCAGGCGGGCGCGCCGTGCGTGGCTGCTGTTTGCGGTCATCGCCCTTGCGATCGCCACGGCCGCACTTTACGGCGCCGGTCTCTATGGCCGCGCCACGGAGCTTGGGGCACTGGCGGCGCAGGGCCGCACCGACGCCAATCTGAAGGTCGCGCTGCTGCGCGCCGTGCTGGAAAGCCCCCGCGCCCTGCCCCTGCTTTTGTCGGAAGACCAGCAGGTGCGCGACGCGCTGTCACAGAAAAGCAATGCGGCGGTCGATGTGCTGAACCGCAAGCTCGACGGGCTGGTCTCCGGCACCAAGGCTTCGGTGCTCTATGTCATCGGCACCGACGGGCTGGCGATCGCCTCCAGCAACTGGCGCGAGCCGATCAGCTTCGTCGGCAACGACTACCGGTTCCGCGATTATTTCTCAGGAGCAATGCAATCGGGTACCGCTGAATATTTCGCGCTCGGCAATGTCAGCAAACGCCCCGGCCTCTACATCTCGCGACGCGTCGGCGATGCTGCCGCACCGCTCGGCGTCGTCGTCGTCAAGGCGGAGTTCGATCAGCTCGAGGCCGACTGGCACGAGGCAAACCGGCCGGCCTATGTCAGCGACGAGAAGGGCGTCGTCCTGATCACCAGCGTGCCGTCCTGGCGCTTTATGACGACCGGGCGGCTGGCCGGGCCCGATCTTGCCACCATCCAGGGCAGCCAGCAGTTCGGCGACGCACCGCTGATGCCGTTGCCGATCACGCGCGCCCAGGCACTCAGCCCTGATATGTCGATCGTCCACGCGGTGACGCCCGGCGGCAGCGACGCGGAATATCTCAGGCTTTCAACGCCAGTCCCTTCGACCCCCTGGCGGCTCGACTATCTCGTTCCGGCTGAAGCGCCGATCGCCGCCGCGATCCGTGAAATGCGACTGCTGGCGCTCGGCGTCATCGTTCCGTTGCTCGGCTTTGCCGCGTATCTGTTGTGGCGCCGCCAGTCGGGACAAATGCGGATCGCAGCCGAACAGGCCGCGCGCACCGAGCTCGAACGCCGCGTCGTCGAACGCACCGAGGATCTGAGCCGCGCCCGCGACCGGCTACAGGCCGAGATATCAGGCCATCGCAGCACGGAAGCCAAGCTGCAGGTGGTGCAGCAGGATCTGGTTCAGGCCAACCGCCTCGCCATCCTCGGCCAGGTCGCCGCCGGCGTCGCCCATGAGATCAACCAGCCGGTCGCCACCATCCGCGCCTATGCCGACAACGCCCGCACCTTCCTCGACCGCAAGCAGACTTCGCCGGTCGAGGAAAATCTCGGCGCCATCGCCGCGCTGACCGAACGCATCGGTACTATCACCGAGGAGCTGAAGGCCTTTGCTCGTAAGGGCCGCACCGCCGCCGAGCCGGTGGAATTGCGCAGCATCATCGAAGGCGCCGTCGTGCTCTTGAGGAGCCGCTTTGCCGGCCGGCTCGACGCACTCGCCATCGACCTGCCGCCACCTGCCCTCAAGGTCATGGGCAACCGGGTCCGGCTCGAACAGGTGCTGATCAACCTCTTCCAGAACGCGCTGGAGGCGCTGGAAGGCCGCGACGACGCTCGGGTGCAGGTTTCGGTCGAAGACACAGCGGACGGCGTGACGGTCGGCGTGTCCGACAACGGACCGGGCATTCCGCCAGCGATTCTCAGATCGCTGTTCACGCCGTTCAACACGTCGAAGGAAAAAGGTCTCGGCCTTGGCCTCGTCATCTCGAAGGATATCGTCTCCGATTATGGCGGACGCATCGAGGTTTCGAGCGACGACAACGGCACCCGCTTCACCATCCATCTCTTGAAAGCAGCGTAATGGCCAAGGCAGTATGACGAACGACGACGCAGCGCCGGTCATCCTGATCGATGACGACAGCGATCTCCTGAAGGCCACGGCGCAGACGCTTGAGCTTGCCGGCTTTTCGGTCTCCGCTTTTTCGGCGGCGGCCGAGGCCCTGGCCAGGCTCGACGCCGGTTTTGGCGGCGTGGTGGTATCAGATATCCGGATGCCTGAGATCGACGGCTTGCTGCTTTTCGACCGCGTCCTGCGGCTGGATGCGGACATTCCGGTCATCCTCGTTACCGGCCATGGCGACATCGCCATGGCGGTCAAGGCGATCAAGGACGGCGCCTACGATTTCATCACAAAGCCCTTCGCCGCCGACCGCCTGGTGCAAAGCGTGCGCCGCGCGGCGGAAAAGCGCCGCCTGGTGATGGAAAACCGCGCCTTGCGCGAGGCGGCCGGAGAAGCGCAGGACGGCCTGCCGCTGATCGGCCAGACGCCGGCGATGGAAAGGCTGCGCCGCACGCTGCGTCAGATCGCCGACACCGATGTCGACGTGCTGGTGACCGGCGAAACCGGTTCCGGCAAGGAGGTGGTGGCGAGCCTTCTGCATCGCTGGAGCCGCCGCGCCAGGGGCAATTTCGTCGCGCTGAATTGCGGCACGCTGCCGGAGACGGTCATCGAGAGCGAATTGTTCGGCCACCAGGCTGGCGCCTTCACCGGCGCGCAGAAGAAGCGGATCGGCCGCATCGAACATGCCAGCGGCGGCACGCTGTTCCTCGACGAGATCGAAAGCATGCCGGTCTCGACGCAGGTGCAGATGCTGCGCGTGCTGGAGATGCGCGAGGTCACCCCGCTCGGCACCAACGAAATGCGGCCCGTCGACCTGCGCGTGGTTGCGGCCGCCAAGGTCGATCTCGGCGATCCGCACCAGCGCGGCACGTTCCGCGAGGACCTCTACTACCGCCTCAACGTGGTGACGATTTCCATCCCGCCGCTGCGCGAGCGCCGCGACGACGTCGCCTTGCTGTTCTTCTATTTCGCCGAGCGCGCCGCCGCCCGCTTCCGGCGCCCGGTGCCGGCAATACCGGCCTCGGTGCACCGCCATCTCAGGGAGCATGACTGGCCGGGCAATGTGCGCGAACTTGCGCATTTCGCCGAGCGGCTTGTGCTTGGATTGGAGGAAGACGCTGCGACGTCATCCCCTGCCCCAGCCCAGCCGGACGCCGCCATGAAACTGCCGGAGCGGCTGGAACGCTACGAGGCCGACATCATCCGCGAGACTCTTGGCCGCAACGAGGGCGACGTCAGGCGTACGATCGAGGCGCTGGGGATTCCGCGCAAGACCTTCTACGACAAGCTCCAGCGCCACGGCATCGTGCGCAGCGAGTTTTCCAGATAGAGGTCGCCCAGCGCGGTGGTTTCGATTGCCTCAGGCCTTCTTGCGGTAAGGCTCGAGCTCCGGATCGAGGTCGACGCTCACCGCATTGGTGAACACGGTCGTCGCCACCATGATGCCGGCGAAAGCGACCAGATTGACGAGCAGCGGCTCATGGTAGCGGGCTTTCAGTTCGGCCCAGATCTCATCGGGAATAGCATTGGCGTCAGTCGCGATGGCCTTGCCGAAGGCAATCAGCAGCGCTTCATCGGCCGTCGGCTGGATGCTCTCCGGATCGAGCCCCATATCGATCAGCGCGCGGCGAAAGAAGGTCACCGGCACCTCGGCCCGGCACACTGCGGAAATCGTCAGCGAAAACAGCCAGATGGCGCGATCGTCGAGATCAGACCGCAGCAGGTCGCGCAAGGTGAACCACTCGGCATAGATGCGATGGGCAGCGGGCGAATGCAGCAGGATGCGCTTCATGTTCGTCATCCGGCCGCGCAAGCGCAATTCCTCGTCGTGCGCCGCGCGGATTTCAGGCGAGGCGGTGTCATAGTCGATCGGGGAAATACGTGCCATGGGCGGCCTCGGAGGATACGTGAAATTAGCCAACAAGGATGCGATCAGCCGGCGAGCGTAGTGACAAGCTCGGGCGTCTCACGCAGCGTGTTGCTGACCGTGCAGATCGTTTCGGCGTCCTCGACGATCCGCCTTTTTACGGCCTCGTCGAGATCGCCCGATATGTCGAGTGTGATCGTGACGCGGCCGACGCGGGAAACGTCGCCCGCCGCCTTTTCGCCGCTCACATCGGCGCGGACGTCGCCGAGGCTGGCGGCGACACCCATGCGCATGGCAGCGATCCGCGCGCTCAGCACCATGCAGGCGGCCACGGAGGCATATAGAAGGTCGAGCGGATTGAAGCCCGGCGCGCTGACACCGGTCACGACGTCGACCATGCCGCCGGTCGGCGTGGTGACGACAGGCAAGCTGCCCGGCGACAGCACGGCAACCGCGCCGGTGGTTCGGGTCCTGACCTTGAGCTCACTCATTTCTAAAATATCCTTTCGGCCGGCCGGGCATGACGTTGCTCCTGGCGTGCTCGGGGCCGGATACCGCAGCATCCGCTGACGATCGTCAAGATAGCCGATCTCAGCAGTGCTGCTTGAACTTCCCAATATGCGTCATCCGTTGTCAGGAATGCGCACCGGGCCGATTCCGGATTTCGCGGGCGTGCGCTAGACTGGTTGCAACCGCAACCGGGCCGCCATCTCATGATTGTCCAGACCTGCATCAATGGCGCGCGCAGCGCCGACTTCCACCCGCAGCTGCCGCTTGACGCGGACGCCATGGCGCGCGACGGCGCGGCCTGCGTCGCCGCCGGTGCCGCCGAGCTGCATGTCCATGCACGCGGGCCCGATCGCCGCGAAAGCCTCGCACCTGAGGCGATGGATCGCACCATCCTTGCCCTCCGCCGCGCCTGCCCGGGAACGCTGATCGGCGTGTCGACCGGCGCCTGGATCGAGAACGATGACGAGCGGACGCTTGCCGCGATCACCGGCTGGAGTGAGCTGCCCGACTATGCCTCGGTCAATCTCAGCGAAAAGGCCGCCGCCGAGGTCATGGACTGCCTGCGCCAGCGCGGCATCGGCATCGAAGCCGGGCTCGCCTCCGTCCCTGATGCCGAGCGCCTGGTCCGGCTCGATCATGGCAGCCAGGTGCTGCGCATCCTGATCGAGATCTCCGAGCAGGAACTGGACGTGGCATGGGAAGTCAGCGACGGCATCGCGGCGGTGCTCGACAGCGCCGGGCTGCGTCGCGCCATCCTGCTGCACGGCGCCGACGCCACGGTCTGGCCGTTCGTGCACCGGGCGGCGGAACGCCACTGGTCGACGCGTGTCGGGCTGGAAGATGGCAAGCAGCTTCCGGACGGCACTACGGCATCAGGCAATGCCGCACTGACGGCTGCTGCCGTCGCGATCTTCCAGGCCGGTCGCTGATTTGTCCCACAGGTTTCCTGACCATCATCATTTCGGGATCCTGCGTCAGGCCACGTCCCGCAAAGTCGAACGCGGGGTCGCCGACTTGGCGCGATCCTCGTGAAGCGCGAAGCCCGTTGCCCCCGGATCGCCCAGTTCGGGGCGGAGCTGCATGCTCGGGATGTGATAGTCCCCGCCATTCTGCTGCCGATAGGGAATCGGCCGGGTTGTCTCGAGCGTCCGCATCCTTTCGCGCAGGCGTTCCGCGACAGGCTCGAAGTCGGCCTCCCCGAAACGGTCCACTCTGTAGATCACGAACGGCGGCAGCACGTCGTAGCCCGGATAGTAGAGGATCCCGTGATTGATCGGGAACAGCAGGTCGTCGATCGGGCCGTTGACGCCGCGGGCGGCATAATGCTCCTCCCACCCGCCGGCGGTCACAATCAGCATCGCGCGCTTGCCGGCGAGTGTTCCCTCACCAAAGCGGTCACCCCATCGCTTGTCGCTGTGCTCGCCGACACCATAGGCGAAGCCGTAGGCGTACACCCGGTCGACCCAGCCCTTGAGGATCGCCGGCATGGCGTACCACCACAGCGGGAACTGGAGGATCAGCGTGTCGGCCCACAGCAGCTTGTCGATTTCCGCTTTAACGTCATCGGTCAATGTATTGGTCGCAAAAGCTTTTTTGGAGGCCCCAGCCGGCATCGGGCGGCCACGACGGAAAATCGGCACGGTCCACCTCGGATTTCCAGCCATCGGCATGGAGGTCCGATATCAGCACCTCGTGGCCCTGGGCCTCGAGTTCCCTGATGGCGACGTCACGCAGTGCGCCGTTGAGCGAACGCGGTTCAGGATGGGCAAAAACAAGCAGGACTTTCATGGGTCAACTCCGAAGGAAGGACGATTGGTGCAAAGGTAGCCAGCCCCGGGCTGATCCGCTATATCCAGGTAATGCATAAGATTAAGCCGAATAATGGATAAATCCGACGTCACGCTCGAGCGCATGCGCACCTTCGTTCGCGTCGCCGAGCGCGGCAGCCTCTCGGCGGTGGCGCGAGAGCTCGGCGTTGGGCAATCGACGGTCACACGGCATCTGCGGGAGCTCGAGGAGGCCATCGGCGTGCCCTTGCTCAGCAGGACCACCCGGCGTGTCACGATGACCGATGAAGGCGCCCGTTACTATGCCGACGCCGTCCTGATCCTGCGCCTCGTCGAGCAGGCCGGCGATGAGGCGCGGGGCACGCGCGGCGCGGCGGCCGGCACGATCCGGATATCCTGCACGGCGGCGCTCGGGGTCTTGCACGTCAGCCGACTGATCTTCGCCTTCCAGGACCGCTATCTCGACATCGGGATCGATCTCAGCCTCACCGACGAGCGCATCGACCTTGTGCGGGAGGGCGTCGACATCGCGCTTCGCCTGGGCCCGCTCACCGACAGCTCGATGAAGCTGCGGGCGCTCGGCCAATCCCGACGTCTGCTGGTGGCGGCGCCAGCCTATCTGGCGGCGCGGGGCAGACCGGCTGTTCCGCAGGATCTGCCTGGCCATGAAGGCATCCGGATGTCGAACATCGCGGGAAGCGACACGCTCGCCCTGCAGGGACCGGCGGGCGAACGCCATGCGGTGCCTTTTGGCGGCCGATTTCGGGTGGACCATGGACTTGCCGCGCGCGAGGCCCTTATCGCCGGACGCGGTATCGCGCCCGCCCATCACTGGCTTGTCGACGATCTTCTGGCAGCCGGCCGGCTGGAAGTGGTCCTGCCAGGCTATTCCCCGCCTCCCGTACCGCTAAGCATGCTGATCGTCCCGGAGCGCGCGGGCATTGCCCGGGTCCGGCTGCTGGTCGACTTTCTCGCCGAGCGGATCGGCGGCATTCCGGGGATCGAGAAGCCGCGTTAGTCGGCATGCCGCCTTCCCGGACACACCGTTCGCCTTGTTGACAGGCGGCCGAACGCTCTTGCGATTTCAAAAGATACACCCTAAGCTGTTTTCATATCAGAAAGAAAAAACCATAAATTCTTTCCATTTATGAAAGCCTGAGCGTTTGCGGGAACATCTCGATCAGACCGACCGGCGACTGGTCAAGCTGCTGTCGCAGGATGCGCAGCTTGGCGTCAATCGCCTCGCCGAGAAGATGGCCGTCTCGGTGCCTACGGTGCGCATGCGCTTGCGCAACCTCTTGGACCGCAACCTGCTCAAGATCGTCGGGCTGCTTAACCTGACCGAGCGCCCCGAACTGATCTCGGCCATCGTCGGCATCAATGCGCAGGGGCGCGGCCGGGCGCGGGAACTGGCGCAGCGTATCTGCGAGCTGCCTTTCGTGAACTCGGCCTCGGTGGTCACCGGACGCTTCGACATCATCGTCGACGTCACCGTAGCTGGCGATGTCGCCGACCTCTACCGCGTCACCAGCGAGCTGATTCCCGGTGCCGGCGAGCCGGGCGAAGTCGTGCGCAGTGAGACCTTCGTCGTCATGGCCTCCTGCAACAAATGGGTCAGCCTGCCGGAAGGCTGCTGGTCGGACGAGAGCAAGCGCGACGAAACTGGGCGGCCCGAAACCGGCCGGAAGGAAATGCCATGAAGATCGCGGTTCTCGGTGGCCTCGGCCTGCAAGGCCGGGCGGCAATCGCCGATCTCGTCGCCAGCGCCGATGTCGAAGAGGTGGTCTGCGTCGATACCGCGCCGGATGGGGCAGCCCGGCTTGGCGGCCTGACTGATCTTGCCCGTGTGCGTTTCGTCGTGCCCGAAGGTGCGATCGGTCCAGTATTGGCTAATGTGCTGACAGGTGTCGACGCCGCCATCGACCTGTTGCCGCAGCCGCTGATGCGCGAAGCGGTGCAGGCGGCGATCGCGACGCGCACGCCACTGGTCACCACCAATTACGGCAAGACGATCGCCGACCTTGCCCCGGCAGCGGAAAAAGCCGGCGTCTCGATCATGACAGAATGCGGGCTCGACCCCGGCATCGACCTCGTGCTCTACGCGCGCGCTGCGAAGCAGTTCGACGCCATCACCGCGATCGATTCCTATTGCGGCGGCATCCCCGAACCGAAGGCGATGGCCAAGCCGCTGTGCTACAAGGTGAGCTGGAACTTCGACATGGTTCTGGTCAGCCAGAACCGCGACAGCGTGCTGGTCGAGGACGGCCGACGGGTCGAGGTGCCGGCCGGCCGCCAGCACGACAATCCGTTCATCCATCAGATCGAGGTCGAGGGGCTGGGCAGGTTGGAAGCCTTCCCCAATGGCGACGCGCCGCATTATGCTGGCATGCTTGCCGCCGCCAAGGGGTTGCAGCGCTCCGGCCGCTATTCGCTGCGCTGGCCCGGCTGGTCGGCGTTCTGGGCGCCGCTGAAGGAGCTTGGCTTCCTTTCCGAAGACAAGGTGCCCGGCGTTGGCGCCAGCCCGCGCGAATTTCTCGGCCGGCTGCTCGGACCGCAACTGCAATATGGCGCCGACGAAAAGGACCTTTGCGTAATGCGCAACGTCTTTGCCGGCACCCAAGGCGGCCGCCGCAAGACGGTGACGTCGGACCTGATCATCGAACGCGATCTCGCCTCCGGCCTGTTCGGCATGAGCCTCGGCGTCGGCTATCCCGCCAGCATCGTGGCGCAGATGCTGGCGCGGAGCGAAATTACCGAGCCCGGCCTGCTCAACCCGCTGCTGCATGTGCCTGACGGCCGCTTCCTCGACGAATTGGCCCGGCGCGGTATACGGGTATCCGAAACGACCAGCTGGGATTGAAGGATTTTCGAACGGTGGCCGCCGCCGGCAACGGCGCTGCCGCTCAAAAAGCACCCAGGACGGGTGAAATAACAAACGACAACAAGGAGGAATACTCGATGAAGCCAATGAAGATTGCCAAACTTTTCATCGCAGGCCTTGCGCTCGCCGGCCTCACTGCCGCCGCCAACGCCGGAACGCTCGACGAGATCACCAAGCGCGGCGAATTGCGCGTTGCCGTGCAGACGCAAGGACCGCCCTTCTCCCTGGTCGGCGCTGCCGGCGAACGCACTGGCAGTTCGGTCGAGCTTGCCGAACTGATGGCCAAGGAAATGGGGGTCAAGATCACCTTCCTCGATTTCGACTGGGACGGGCTGATCCCGGCGTTGCTGTCGGGCAAGGCCGATCTTCTGGTCGCCGACATGACGCCGACGCTGGCTCGAGCCATGAAGGTCGCTTTCACCAAACCTTACATGTACACGGGCAGCACGGTCTTCACCAAAGCCGACGGCAAGTTCAAATCCACCGAGGACTGCAAGGCCAAGGGCACCAAGATCGCCGTGTTGCTCGGCGCGACCGGCGAGAAGGAGGCCAAGAAGGCCTTCCCCGACGCCGACATCAAGAGCTACAAGGGCGGCGGCCCGCTGCTGCTTGACGCTGTCAACAACGGCCAGGCCGATTGCGGCGTCAACGACGTCTCCGCGGTCAAGGGTCAGTCGACCGCCTATCCGGCCGGCAGCTTCACCATCATGCCGGACATGCTGTCGAAGGAGCCGCTGGCCTTCGCCACCCGCTATGACGAGCAGGACCTGCTGACCTGGATGAACCTGTTCCTCGACCAGGTCAGCCTCGACGGCCGCCTGCAGAAGAACCTCGACTACTGGGTCAATTCCGAAGACTGGAAGAAAGATCACTGAGTAGAGCGAATAGGGAGTAGGGAGTAGGGAGTAGTAAAGCGCTACTCGCTACTCGCTACTCGCTACTCGCTACTCGCTACTCGCCATTCACCGCCATGCTCGAAAACTTCAGCTTCCGCACCATCGTCGAATATCTGCCCTTGTTCGGGCAGGGCCTCGTCACGACCGTGTGGCTGTCTGTCCTCTCCTTTGCCGGGGCGCTCGCCGTCGGCATCGTGCTCGCCGCCATGAACCTGCAGCGCGGGCGGCTGTTCCGCATCCCGGCCAAGGCCTATATCGACGCGGTGCGCGCCACGCCCTTGCTGGCGCAGCTCTATTTCCTCTATTTCGGCCTGCCGCGGCTCGGCATCATCCTGCCTGAGCTCGTCGTCGGTATCCTCGCTTTGTCGCTGAACAGCGGCGCCTATGTCGCCGAGATCATCCGCGCCGGCATCCTGTCGATCCCGCGCGGCCAGGTCGAGGCCGGCGTCGCCTCGGGGATGACCTATGTCCAGCGCATGCGCCTGGTCATCCTGCCGCAGGCGTTCAAGGTGACGATCCCGCCGCTGCTCGGACAGGCGATCGTGCTGGTCAAGGATTCCGCTCTGCTGTCGCTGATTGCGGTCGCCGAACTGACGCGTGCCGGACAATTGCTCGCTTCCGACCGCTTTATGCCGGCAGAAGGTTTTATTACCATCGCTGCCTTTTACCTCCTGCTCTATTACGGGCTGAAGGGACTGGCGGCGCTGTCCGGGCGCTGGCTCGGCCTAGCGGGGGCACGGACATGATCTGGCAGCAACTGCAAAGCCTCGCCGGCAGCTATCCCCTCGCCTTGCGCGGCCTCGGCATGACTGTGATGCTGTCGCTGATCAGCCTGGTGCTAGGCACGTTAATCGGCTTTGGCCTCGGCATCCTTAGAACCGGCGGCAACCGGCTGATCAGCGGCGCGATCGGCGCCTGGGTCGACCTGATCCGCGGCACGCCGTTCCTGGTCCAGATCTTCCTGATCTTCTTCATCCTGCCGGAGCTCGGCATCGAGCTGGACGCCTTTACCGCCGGCATCATCGCACTGACCAATCTGGCCGCCTGCTTCATCTGCGAGATCGTCGTCGCCGGCATCCGCTCGGTGCCGACAGGTCAGGTCGAGGCAGCGCTGGCGTCCGGCCTGTCGCGCTGGCAACGCATGCGCCAGGTGGTGCTGCCGCAGGCGATGCGCATCGTGCTGCCGCCGCTGGTCGGGCAATATGTGCTGCTGATCAAGGACTCTTCCGTCGTCTCGGCCATCGGGCTCACCGACCTCACCCGCGTCGGCTGGCTGGTGGTGCAGCGTGTGCCGAACGGCCTGCTGGTCTTCTTCCTCGTCGGCCTCGGCTATTTCATCGTCTGCTATCCGCTGATCATGCTGGCCCGCCGGCTGGAGCAGCGCATGGGTGCGGCCCATGGCGAGGTGCAGTTATGACGTCGAACCGCAGCAAAAATGGTACCGGCATGATCGAGTTTCGCGGCGTCAACAAATGGTTCGGTGCGCTTAATGTGCTCAGGGATATCACGCTCAGCGTCGAGCCGCGCGAAGTGGTCGTCGTCTGCGGGCCGAGCGGCTCGGGCAAGAGCACCTTGATCCGCTGCATCAACGGCCTGGAGACGATCCGCGACGGCGACCTGGTGGTCGACGGCCAGCGCCTCGGCGACCCCGCCACCAACATGACGCGGCTGCGCACAGAGATCGGCTTCGTCTTCCAGTCCTTCAACCTCTATCCCCACAAGACGGCGCTCGAGAACGTCACGCTCGCTCCCATCCATGTGCGCAAGATCCCGCGCGCCGAGGCCGAGAAGGCCGGGCGCGAGCTGCTTGCCAAGGTCGGCCTTGCCGACAAGGTCAACGCCTATCCCGCGCAACTCTCAGGCGGCCAGCAGCAGCGCGTGGCGATCGCCCGCTGCCTCGGCATGCGCCCCAAGATCATGCTGTTCGACGAGCCGACCTCGGCGCTCGATCCCGAGATGATCTCGGAAGTGCTCGACGTCATGGTCGCGGTGGCCGAGGAAGGCATGACCATGATGGTGGTGACCCACGAGATGGGCTTTGCCCGCAAGGTCGCGCAGCGCGTGGTGTTCATGGATGCCGGCGCTATCGTCGAGAGCGGCACGCCGGACGAGTTCTTCTCGCATCCCAAGACTGACCGCAGCCGCGCTTTTCTGAGCAAGATCCTAAGGCATTAGGATTGCCGGAAGCGAAGGTCGTCGCCGCCAAGCTATTTGACCTTGATGACAACCTTGCCCTTGGCGCGGCCTTGCTCGATGTAGGCCAAGGCCTCATTGGTCAGCTCAAACGGGAAGACGCGATCTATGACCGGGAGGACAATGCCCGACTCGATGAGAGACGTGATCTTGGTCAACTGCGCGCCATTGGCGGCCATGAACAGGAACGAATATCGGACATCTGCGCGTTTGGCCCGTCTCCTGATGCCGGCGCTCAAAAGGCGTATAACCAGTCTCAGCACCATGTTCAGGCCCTTCTCCCTGGCAAACCCGGGATCGGGCGGACCGGAGATCGAAACGGCGAGGCCACCCGGCTTCAACACACGCAGCGACTTTTCGAGCGTCTTGTTGTCCTGGCTGTTCAGGACGACATCGTAGCCCGAAAGGACCTTCTCGAAGTCATCCTTCTTGTAGTCGATGATGACGTCGGCGCCCAATTTCCTGACCATGTCCACGTTCGACGCGCTTGTCGTCGTGGCGACCGTCGCGCCGAGGTGCTTTGCCAATTGAACGGCGAATGTCCCCACTCCGCCTGAGCCGGCCTGAATGAAGACCTTCTGTCCTTTCTTCAGCTTCGCCCTTTCAACCAGCGCCTGCCAAGCGGTCAGCCCCACCAGTGGAATGGACGCAGCCTCTTCCATGCTGAGGTTCTTCGGCTTCAGAGCCACGTCCGCATCGTTGATGGCGATGTACTCGGCGAAAGCCCCAATCCGACCGTCGCGCGGTCGCGCATAGACCTCGTCGCCCGGCTTGAACTGTCGGACTTTCGAACCGACGCGAATGACCGTTCCGGCCACGTCATGGCCGGCAACGAAGGGCCGGCGATAGGGCAGGATGAGTTTGAATTCTCCATCCCTGATCTTAGAGTCCAGCTGATTGACGCTGGCGGCATGGATCTGCACCAGCACGTCATTCTCCCCTACTTCCGTCTCTGGAACCTCTCCAAGCCGCAGGGGAGCGTTCTTTGCGTATCGATCGACGATGAAGGCCTTCATTGTAGCTTTCCCAAATCGAAGAGACCCGCAGTGGCGTGTCCCTATTGCATTACGACCATTTAGTGATATTATAATCATAATGCAATAGCTGATCGAAGGAGAAAAAACATGCGCTACGAGAAGGGCAGGAAAGACGCATCGCGGCAGCGGATTATGGATGTGGCGACCGAACGGTTTCGCTCCGACGGCATCGCTGCATCAGGTCTCGCCGGCATCATGGGCGAGGCGGGGCTGACCAATGGAGCTTTCTATCCCCATTTTCCATCGAAGGCGGCGC
Source organism: Mesorhizobium sp. WSM4823 (assembly GCF_055811195.1). Classification (NCBI taxonomy): domain Bacteria; kingdom Pseudomonadati; phylum Pseudomonadota; class Alphaproteobacteria; order Hyphomicrobiales; family Phyllobacteriaceae; genus Mesorhizobium; species Mesorhizobium sp. WSM4823. Next base: position 286,825 of record NZ_JBVVQL010000007.1, on the reverse strand, counting down.
TTGTGCGTGAGAGTGTGGCGGCCGCCCTGGAGGTTCAGGCGACCCAGATTCAGGAGCTATTGGCCACCGGTGGCCTGTCAATGGCCATCGACGCGTATCTGTCGGCGGACCACCGGGACAATCCGGGCAGAGGTTGCGCTTCAGCCGCGCTGTTGCCCGAAATCGCGCGTGAGCCGGTCGAGACGCGCCAAGTCTACGCCGAGCACCTGCTCAAGCTCGTACGCCCGGTGGCGGCCGAACTTACGCCCGACGCCCGCAACCTCGAAGATGTCGCGTTCGGTGTCTTTGCGACCCTGATCGGCACGCTTGAGCTGTCGCGCGCGGTGAACGGAACCGAACTGTCCGATCGCATTCTTGAGGCAGGCGCGGTGGCGGCGAAGGCGCTGCTCCAGCCCCGCGAGAACGGCAAGCCAGCGGAAAGGAAATCCTCATGAACGTGCACCAGCTATCGCGACCTGCCGCGATCATCAAACACAGGGACGTGCCGACGAAAACGGTCGACGTCGGCCGCACGAAATTCGCCTACCGGGAGCTTGGCCCCGCGTCAGGGGTACCGGTGATCTTTCTCACCCATCTGAGTGCGGTTCTCGACAATTGGGATCCCCGGGTCGTCGATGGCATTGCCGCAAAGCGGCGGGTCATCACCTTCGACAACCGTGGTGTTGGTGCATCAGCCGGCTCCACTCCCAACACGGTGGAGGCGATGGCCCGCGACGCGATCGCCTTCATCCGCGCCCTCGGTTTCGAACAGGTCGATCTGCTCGGCCTATCTCTCGGCGGCTTCATCGCCCAGGCGATTGTTCAGTTGGAGCCTGATCTGGTTCGCAAGATCATCCTCGCGGGAACCGGCCCAGCCGGAGGTACCGGCATCGACAGGGTGACGTTCGTCACCATCTTCGACATGATCCGCGCCGCACTGACCATCAAGGACCCAAAGAACTACCTCTTCTTCACCCAAAGCGCCAACGGCAAGAAGGCGGCGCGCGAGTTTCTGCAGCGATTGAAGGAGCGGACCAATGACCGCGACAAGCCCATCGCGCTCGGCGCCTTCAACCAGCAGCTCAAGGCAGTTCGTGCCTTTGGCCGGGAGCGCCATGCCGACCTGTCGCGTATCCGGCACCCCATCCTCGTGGTCAATGGCGATCAAGACAGAATGGTGCCCACCAGCAATTCCCTCGACATGGCACGGCGCTTTCCCAATGCCGAGTTGGTTCTGTACAAGGACGGCGGGCATACGGCCATTTTCCAGTATCACGGCGCCTTCGTGGAAAAAGCCCTGGACTTCCTCGAGGCGTGACGCATCGGCCCGAAACTCGGAATCGATTTCGGAAAGCACGGTGCGCAGATTCAAAAGTGCTAGAGCGTACTTTCCAAGTGGACGCACGTCGCTCTGGCGCGGCCCGCTTGGTCCGACCCATCGGGCGACGATCAGCCGTCGTCTGCAAATGCCAGCCGACTTCCGAAATGGGGCATGAGTTGGCCGGTCGCTCGTGAACGCTTAGGGTCGACCGCTCAGAGTGATTGGATTTTGCCCTAAAACCTCAGCCTTCCGCGGCCGGCGTCTTCAGCCGAACGTCGCCAGAGGCTCAGTGCGGACTTCGACCCACTCGCAGCGCCGGCTGTCGTGATAGAAGGACAGGAAGGGCGGCGGGAACGATGGGTCGGCGAAAGCACCCACCGGGATGGCAATCAGACCGGACTGGACATCGATCCGGTAATGGACGGTGGTGCCGCAATCCGGGCAGAAGTTGTAGGTGACGCGGCCGCCCTCGTCACCAATACGCGTGAACTCCGCCGATCGCCCCTCGATCGATACTTTATCCCAGGGAAACCGCGCATTGAAGCTGAACGCACTGCCGGTGCGCCGCTTGCAGGCCAGGCAATGGCAGACGGAGACGCGTACCGGCTCGCCCGAACAGGTGGCTGATAGCTGACCGCAGGAACATTCGGCGCGGCGCGTGACCATGGCTGGACCCTTTCAGCGAACGACATCAATGGGTTTCGGCATGGGCCCTGAGCTCAGCCCTCTTCTCGTCGGAGACGACGGCAAGGTCGAGCACCTTCTGCAATTCGGCCGCATGGCGGAACGACGGCTCGGCCTGAACGCCGCTGCGCACCGCATCGACAAAGCGTTGGTAGTTGGTCGGCACCGTTCCGGCATCGACGACCTGCCATTTGGCGTTCTCGATGTTCTCGCCCATGCACACTTTCAGCTCCGAGCCGTTCAGATTGTGCACGACTTCGATGCCGCCCTTGTCGCCATAGATGCGCAGCCGCAATTCGTTCAGATGACCGGTTGCCCAGCGGCTGGCATGGACGACGCCGAAAGCGCCGTTGCTGAAATCCAGCGCCATGGTGAAGCTGTCATTGGCGTCGAGCTCGTACTCGCCGATCCGGTTGCCGGGCGCCTTGTCAAAGGACCTGAGGCGGCAGAACACATGGTCGACGTCGAGTGCGGCGCCATAGCTGGCGAAATCGAGGATGTGGATCCCGACATCCCCCAGCACGCCATTGGAGCCGTGCCCGCGTGACAGCCGCCACAGCCATTTCGGATCGGTGCGCCAGTCGCCCCAGAATTTGGAGACCAGCCAGCTCTGCAGATAGGACGCTTCGACGTGCCTGACCTGACCGATCTCGCCGGCAAGCACCATGGCGCGCGCCTTCTGCAGCGGGGCGACGTTGCGATAGGTCAGGTTGACCATGTTGATGATGCCGGCTCGCTCGGCGGCATCGGCCATTTCGTTGGCTCTCTGGTAATTTTCGGCCAGCGGTTTTTCGCACAGCACCGGCTTGCCCGCCGCGACCAGCATCATGGTGGTCGGATGGTGGATGCGATCCGGCGTTACGTTCGCCACCGCGTCGAACTTGTCCCATGCGAGCGCGTCTTCCAGCGACGCGAACCGGTTGGGGATGTTGTTGATGTCCGAAAACTTGTCGACACGCTTGCGGTCGACATCGACGGCGCCGACCAGTTCGACGCCCTCGATCTTACCGAACTGCCTGGCGTGCTCCTCCGCCATCCAGCCGGTGCCGAGTATCAACAGACGCATGATTCTTATCCTTAGGATTGGGCTTTATCTTGTTGTTCGACCGTGGATTTTCCGAACCGAAGCCTCGGGATGGCTAGCGATAGCCGGCTTCATCAGCGGCATGGAGTTTTCCACCGCGCTCGACGATCGGCTCGAGCGCCTTTTCCACCGGCACGTTCGGCGCGTCGAGGATGGCTGGGTTTGACCCCTGCGGGTTGTGCGCCCATTTCACTGCATTGCGCAGCACCTTCTGCACGATGGCGTCGTGATAGGTCGGATAGGTTTCGTGACCTGGCCTGAAATAGAAAATGTTGCCGGCGCCGCGGCGATAGGTCAGCCCCGACCGGAACACTTCGCCGCCCTGGAACCAGGAGATGAAAACCGTTTCCAGCGGCTCCGGCACGGCGAACTGCTCGCCATACATCTCCTCATTCTCGAGCTCGAAATACTCGCCGATCCCGGCAGCGATCGGGTGGTTGGGGCTCGTCACCCAGAGCCGCTCGCGCTCGCCGGCCTCGCGCCATTTCAGCGTGCAGGGCGTGCCCATCAGCATCTTGAATATCTTCGAGAAATGGCCGGAATGAAGGACGATCAGCCCCATGCCTTCCCAAACGCGGCGCGCCACACGCTCGACGACTTCGTCGGCGACGGCGCCATGGTCCTTGTGTCCCCACCACAGCAGCACATCCGTTTGCGCCAGACGGTCGGCCGGCAAGCCATGGTCCGGCTGCTCGAGCGTCGCCCATGAGACGGAAATTTCGGGATCGAGCTTCAGCGCGTTGGCAATCGTTGCGTGCATGCCCTCGGGGTAGATCCCCGCAACCACCTCATTGGTCCGCTCGTGGATATTCTCGCCCCAAACGACAGCGCGTATAGTCATAACATCCTCGTTGATTGGTTGAAGCCGCCGCCCGGCACCTCCAGTCATAGTATCCCTGAACAGGATTGAAAACCTTCGAGATTGGCCGAAATCTTCCCACAGCTTCGTCATCCCGCGGCGAAACGGGAGCGAAGCGACGTCGCGAAGACCCTGGGATGAAGAAGCCATGAAGACGGCCATCGCGGCGACCTGCGCCGCGCCTTCCGGCACGACCTGCATCAGCGGCTTGCTAGCCGCGCACGACGAGACGCTTGACCTTGCCCTTCTTGAAGGCGGCGAGGAAGCGGGCATAGTCCTTGAAGACGACGCAGCCGCTCGATTCTCCGCTGCGGCCGCGCAGCAGGTAGGTGTGCGCAAGAAAGCCGTCCCGACCAAATTTGTTCTTGCCGTCGATAGGAGTGAGACGCAACGCCTCGACGCCATGGAAGCGCGATTCACGCAGCCTTAGATCGTAGGTATGGGGCGGCGTCGGGCCGGCATTCTTCCGGTTGGCGTAGCGCGGCTGGTCGGCCATCGAGCCCAGTCCCGAATGCGCCTCGAGCCGCGAACCATCAGGCATATAGACGGTTTTCGCCGAGATGTCGTAGACGGCGACGCCGCTGCCGACGCCGGGCTTGCTGAACAGGTTGCGGAAGACCCCGCCGCCCGCCGGGCTGTCGGGTTTGGCATAGGCCAGCATGTCTGTGGCCTTCGACCGCTTGGCCGGCTTGCCCGGGCTGCCCTGCATGCCCTGACTGGCTTGCATGCTTGGCATCGCCGCCGGTGACGAACTCCTCGGCGACAAGGCCAGCGCCCGGGGCATCTCGACCTGCGGAGCGTCAGCGATCTGCGCCTTGTTGGCTTTGGATGACTGAGACTGGGCCTTGGCGGCCTTCGATGGCTGGACCTTGGGCGCTTTGGCCCTGGGTGCCTCGACCTTGGGTGTCTCGACCTCGGGCGCCTCTGACCGATCGATTTCCGCCCGCGGGCGGAAGGTCGGCAACGGAACGCTGTCGGGCATTTCGTCCTGCGGCGGCAGCGAGGCCATCTGTACCTCGCCCCCTTGCGGCGCAGCAGGGTCGGCTGTCGCCACCTCCGGCAGCACGTCGATCATCTGTTCCGGCAATGCATTCGCAAGCGCGAGCGCCAGACGGGAAGATCGTTCGACCTCAGCGACCTCCGGCCCGAAGCGCACCGAGGCCGGGCTGTTCTGCTCGGGCAGGCGCACCGGCTCCTCGACGCGCCCGGCCGCCGGCAGGCTGGCAAGCATAGGAGGTGCTGCGTGGGCAAAGGCAGCAGCAAGCTTTTGCGGCGACAGCGCCGCCTTCGCCACCACGCTGTCGAAGCGCGCTTGCGGAGAGATTTCTGCAACAAGCGGCACGGCAGCCGGCTGCGCCAACGGTTTGAGACGCGCCACCTTGCCCTCGTGCATGAAGCTCGCGGCGGCGTGCGCACAGCCGGCATCGCATCGGCTGAGCAGCGACGCCTGACGCTGCCGGCTTGCCAGTGACGGCGCCCAGGAATTGGCTGACGAATTGGTAAGCGCGCGCCGGTGATCGGCGAGCGCGATAGTGCGCGGCGAGAGCAAGCCTTGCGGAAGACTGTTGGAGGCAGCGGTGAGCGAAGTCCCCACCGAATAAAGGCCGGCCAGGGTCGCCACCGACCACAAAGCAATCGCAACGCCAACAACGGGAACCGCGACCCAGCGAAGGCCGGGCCTCATCGAAGTCAACCCAGAATCAGGATTGTCACCCCGGTTATTCAAACGCATAAACGCCATACAACCAACCTCAATCGGCCTTGCGGCATGCGGGACTCGCTGCCGTCATAATCGCAGTCGCCTGGTGCCCCCTGCACGCTTCGCGTCTGTTGCCGATTGATTCAAAGATGGACAAACTTGGTTAACCAATCCCTCAACCGATCGCCGATTTGGCGAAGGTCGATATCAAAAAAGCTCCCTCCCCGACTATGAAAACGGCGGAAATGCCCGCCATACCAGGCTTTGCTGCCCGTTTTTGCCGACCGAGTCAAGAAACCGAACGGACTAGACCTTGCCTGGGTGGGCGACAGCTGAGAGCTGTTTCGGGATAAAAAGCGTCGGATCACCCTGTGATCGTCTGCGCGCACGTTGCGCTTCGGGCGCGGCCTTGCATACAGGTAGATGCGCTTGTGCTAATATACCTTGGTCATGCACATTTGTGCGCGACCAACAAAAGGGAGGATGCGATGGAAGCCATGAATCGCAGGTCTGCAATTGCTCTCGGCGTCACCGCCGCCGCGGTAACGCCTCTGTTGGCTTTGGCGAGATCCGCAACGGCCAAGGAGTACGGCCCGAATGAAGGCACGGAGATTGCGCCCGGCGTCAGACTGGTGGAGGTCGGCACTGGGACCTCCGACATTCCCGCTTACAAGAGCATCTCAATTGTCGACATTGTCTTTCAGCCCGGAGCAGTGGCCCCTGAAATGGTCATGGACAACGACATGGTATGCACGATCGCTGCCGGGGAATTCATGATCAAGAAAGTGGACAAGGAATTCAAACTCAAAGAAGGCGACATGTACACCTGCGCCAAGGGCAAAACCGACGCCGCGACGAACACGAGCGCCGTGGTCGGCGTGCATCGCATTGCGATCTTGATGGCTACCTAGAGAAAATGACGCCCGCGTCCTCGGTCGGGGACGCGGGCCTTGTCGTTGCGTGCCTGTCCTATGCAGCGCGCAGGCTTTCCACCAGGCGCAAATTCTGGTTCATGCGGAACAGGTTCAGCGGGTCGTAACGCTGTTTGATTTCCAGAAGCCGCCGATAGTTGCCGCCATAGGCTGACTCGACCCGGTCGACCTCGTCCTCGGGCATGAAGTTCACATAGGCCGTGCCGGCGGCATAGGGCCTGACCGCTTCGTAAACACCGCGCGCCCAGTCGATGCAGGCGCGGTCCATTTCCGGTTCGCGCCAGCGGGCGTGAACATTCATCACGTAATGCGCGCTGCGCTGCGGAAACGCTGTCGCATCCGCTGTCACGCGGCCTGCGGCACCGCCGACATGGCCGAAGAAGACTTCGCATTCGGGGCCTGGAAGCCTGGATATTGCCGCCGTGACGACCTCGACCGCACTGTCGGAAAGCGCGGTGAAGTCGTGGCTCTTCCAGTAATTGCGGGCACCGGGCGCCAGCAATGGATCGAAAGCCTGCTGCCAGCCGGTGAACGGATTTGGAGCGACGACATCGGCGATCGGTGTGCCGATGGCGCGAAGCCTTTGCGTCGCTCTCTCGCCCTCCCGCAGATCGCCGCAATAACACATGGCCAGAACCAGCACCTCCTTGCCATGCCATTCGACTGGCAGGAACGGCAGCGGCGGCGCCTGCCGCATGACCACCCAGCAGGTCAGTTCGTCGGGCGCCGTCTCGAGTGCTGCCCGGTACTCGCTCAGCACGTTTTCTGCGTCGGCGAAGGGATGAACGACAAGCCCCGACAGCACCTGCGGACCGACATGGTGGAGCTTGAACTCGAACGCCGTGACGATGCCGAAATTGCCGCCGCCGCCGCGCAATGCCCAGAACAGGTCCGGATTCTCGGTCTGGCTGGCGCGCAGCAGCTTGCCGTCGGCGGTAACCACATCGGCGCAGAGAAGATTGTCGATGGTCAGGCCGAATTTCCGCGTGATCCAGCCGAAGCCGCCACCCAGTGTCAGACCCGATATGCCGGTGGTCGAGTTGATGCCGGTCGGCACAGCCAGTTCGAACGCCTGTGTTTCGGCATCTACATCGGCGAGCGTTGCTCCAGGCTCCACCCATGCCCGCCGCGTCGCCGGATCGACGCGCACCGACTTCATCGAAGACAGATCGATCATCAGGCCGCCGTCGCAGACGGCACTGCCGGCGATGTTGTGGCCACCGCCGCGGACTGCGACAAGAAGCCGGTTTTCCCTGGCAAAATTCACCGAGGCGATGACGTCGGCAGCGCCGGCGCAGCGCACGATCAGCCCCGGTCGCCGGTCGATCATGGCATTCCAGATGCTGCGTGCGTCGTCATAGGCTGCGTCGCCTTCCCTCAGCACGGTGCCGCGCAACTGCACCGAAAGCGCCTCCAGGGCCGCGGCATCAACTGTCGTCTTGCCGCGTTCAAGCGTGGTGAGGCTCATGCTGTTCATGGCTTTCCTCCCTATTGCTTTTTCTGAGCTGTTTCCCCTCCACCCGTTTTTGAAGTGTGCTCTTATATTAGATAACACGCAAGTTCAAAGCCGCTTGCTGGCCGGTCTTGCGGCACGTGTCGGTGGTTGGATGGCCGCGCCGGCGGGACAGCCGAGGGATGGACGCAAAATGGCCCTGCCGGTTCGGTCGAGGAACTACGCAGCGGGCCGCGGAGTTAGGCATGTGATCCACATAAGCAGAGGAGAGCTTCTATGGCACCGCGCAGAAAACCCGACGATCCGTCCGAAGGCCCGACAATCGAACAGCAGGATTGGGACGCGATCAAAGGCGGCAAAATTCTACCAGACAGCGTGCCGGGAAACGGCGACATCCGTTATGACCTCGAGAAAGAGGGTGAGCTGCCGGAGGAAGACGACGACAATCCGTACCAGGACAGCGACGAGGCGCTGCCGGACGACGAGGAGGAACGCGCTCTCGCACGTAATCCCTCGAAACAAGATATCGACGAGCCATGAACGGCAGCGCTCCAGGGCCGCAGCTAGTTCCTCGACACAATGATTTTGACAGGTTGGGGCCGGTCGGTAGCGAATGTCCCAGTCTTCAGACAGGAAAAGACCCCGCGGGGAGGAAGCGCGGGGCCTTTGTCCGAGCCGTGCGAACGGCTCCATAGTCGCTGGAGTAGAACGACTGTGTTCCCAACCGCGACCGGCGGTTGTTGTTCCATCGAAACCGAAAAAAACGCGCCCATTTGCGGTTTGCGCCAGCATTGCCGTTTGAACCGCCATTAGACAAAGCCGGGAACCGGCTTTGTCTTTCCGCTTAGTTGCGCACCCCATGTCAGTGCCTGCGGGAAATTCCGGACAATTGCCGCCATCAAGCTGGCGCTACCGGGGCGAAGCGCAATTCCGGCGATAGCTGCAGCGGCGTGGACCCGGGTTGAAAACAGTCTTTTCCAGACCGCCTCGTAGCGTCTGCCGGCAGCCTCGCGCCCTGCACGACCCTTTGGCGCGCAGGCAAGTTCCGACGCCAGCAGCCAGCCTGACTGAAGAGCCATCGAGATGCCCTCGGCGATAACAGGATGAGACTCTCCGGCTGCATTGCCGACGCGAAAGATGTCCCGTTCGTAGCAGGAGCGAATTCCCGGCCGAATCGGACCTGCGGCAAGCCACGGACCGTCGGGGTGAGCCGACTCCAGGACATCCCTGACGCCCCGGCACGATTCGATCAGATTACGGCAGACCGCGTCGGCGGCCGACGCGTGGCTGTGATGTTTGGGGCGACGCTGTTTGCGCAATCGCGCGAGCATATCGCGTCGAATACAGCACGAGATCGACAGCCGGCCATGGTCCGCCGAGACCATGCCGCCATAACCGCCCGGAAACACCAGCAGAGGCATCAGATCAGGCGCCAGCGACGATCCGGTGAAATGCGCCTTGAAGCCGAGCAGGTCCGAAGGGCGGTTGCTCTTTCCGAGCTGGCTGGGCAGCGGTCCGGGTTCCCAGGAGCCATGTGCGGCCACAATCACCGGCGCATGCAATGTTGTCGTTTCGTCTCCGGCTTGAATTCGCACCATTTGCATTTCGCCAGCCCGATCGATGGCGATGGCGCGGCAAGGCTGAAAGATCTCGACGCCCGCCGACCCCGCCGCCTGCAAAAGCAGACAGTCGAGAATGTCCCGGCCAAGCGCCCGGCCGAAGCCGGGCCTTGCAGAAACTCCATTCCTTGCGCGAGGCATCGGCGCCTCGACGCAGGTCTCGCCGGAAAAGAAGCCGACACGGTGGATTTCGGGGCCGGCACTGGCACGCCAGGCATCGCCTATCTCCAACTGGTCCAGAAGCGCAAGATTGCTTGCCGACATGTATTCGCCGCAGACCTTGCGCCGCGGGAACGCGCTCTTTTCCACAATGGCCACGGCCCATCCGCACCGGGCCAGCGTAAGCGCGACGGATGTGCCCGCCGGGCCGGCGCCTATGATGATCGCGTCATGGAACCGCGTCATGGGTCGTCACCCGCGCTGGAGCCGACGAAAATGTGGGAAAAAAGGCCGGCACTCCGTTCCTCGAGCGGTTTGCCGTTCACTGCCCGCCAGAGACCGGAAAGCTCGCTGCCGCGAAAGCCGGCGCGCACGCTTTGAGCCGCGTCGTTTCTGGTGACGTCATTGGCGCCGATTGCCGGGAGAAGACGGGTTGCAGCAAGTGCCAGTTTCGTCCGCGACGGCTCAGTCGCCAACAGCAACGGCGCTTTCGGCGCCATCAGCGAAAACAGACGCACGAGCTCGGCATCGTGGAAATGATGCAAAAACAGATTGACGGTGATCGCGTCGAACCGCGTGTCCTCATTCTTTCTGGCCCAGTCGAAGACATCGGCGGCGACGCCTTCGACCGCCCATCCCAGCCTGTCGAAATCACCACGCAATTGCGCGGTGATAAGGTCGACGCGGTCGAGCATTACCAGTTCGACCCCAGGCCATTGCCCAACCATGCGCCGCGCTACCGCCAGCATGAATTTGCCATCGCCAGCGCCGATCTCCAGAATGCGGCGTGGCGGCCTTGGCACAAATTTCCTGAGCAGCGACGCCATGATCTTCGTCTGAAACATCAGCGCGTTGATCCGACGGAGATCGCGGCGTGCGGCAAGTGCTCGCGGATCGTCGGCCGCAAGCCCGTCGAGGATTTCCGGCTCAAGCTGGCGGTGCTCCAGGCCGCTCATGACACAGTTCGAAAAAGCATGGTTTCGGCCGTCAGCCCGGGTCCGAAAGACATGCCGCAGCCGAGCAGGCCCGGCGGCGCCTTCAACATTTCCTTCATCACGAACATGACGGTCGCGGACGACATGTTTCCAAACCGGCGCAACACCTCACGCGATGGTTCCAGGGCGGTGGGCGCGAGCTTCAGAGCCCTCTCGACAGCGTCGAGAACCGAACGTCCACCGGGGTGCACGGCCCAAAGGCCGATCGCTTCCGTCGTCCGGCCGCCGAGGATGGCGTCCCGGTTGGTCCGCAATGCCTCATGAATCGCTGCCGGGACCTGTCCGGAAAGAACCATGTCGAAGCCGTGGTCGCCAATGCTCCAGCTCATCAGATCCCGCTTTTCGTGTGCCACGACACAGTGAAAGCTGTCAAGCTCGATGCCGCGAGACTCAGCGGTGACGAGCGCGGCCGCACAGCCGTCGCCCCAGAGGCAGAACGACAGCAGCTTCTCCAGCTCGGTGGTTTCGCGCAGATGCAGCGTGCAGAGTTCGATATTGACCAGGAGGACCTTGGCGTGCGGGTCGGAGCGGACGATGTGGCGGGCAAGCTTGAGGCCATTGATCGCCGCGTAGCACCCCATGAAACCGATCATCGTGCGTTCGACCCTGTCCGACAGGCCGCATCGCGCAACCAGCTCCAGGTCGATGCCGGGCGCCGAAAAACCGGTGCAGGTGGTGACGATGAGATGGGTGATGCGGGAAGCGCCGTCACCAAGCCGCAAACCGTCGACGCATTTTTGCGCCAGAACAGGTGCGGCATGACAGAACATTGCCATTCTCTCGGCCGTTCCAGGAAAGGCGCCCCGGATAAAAGTCCCGGCAAGATCGGCAGTTAGTCCCTCGGGATCGCCGGCAGGTGCAAAACAGGAATACCGGCGCTCGATGCCGGCAAGATCGGCCATGCGTTCGAAAATCCTTCGGCGATCGGCCGCAAGCATGGAAGCCGCGAAACGCAGATAGAATTGATGAACCTCATGCTCCGGCACCGCTGTCGCGATCCGGTTGATATAGGCTTTGGCCGGCATATTCTGTCTCCTCGGCGCGTGCACGGTGTAAAGTGCCGCCGGAGGTGTTTGCTCATCGGCACCAGATGTTGGGCATCAGGTTTTGAGCGTTGTTCGACAAACGTTTCCGCAAACTGGTTTCATCCCGAAATCCCGCATGCACTGTTGCCTGGCGATACTGCTGTGCGCCGCACTAGAAACATATGCCCCATCAGAGAGGTGTCCACCGGAGAGCCCTCAATTCCGGCAAGATGCGAGCACGGCCGAGGCGCCATGCGCCCGATCCTCAATGGGGCGCTGACTTTTCTGCATCAATGGAACATTAGCGCATACTAACAGTTGTAGGATGACAGCGAATATCTCCCGGATATTGGCTGCTGGATCGGGGCCCGTACTCCGGTCGGCCCGCGCTCCTCCAGAGGCGCGGGCTTTCCCGATCCCAAGAACAGTTGCCGGCTTGAAGCGCCAGTTTTGGAACGAGAACGCCGTGAGGGCGTTCGCTATAAATTATGGCCAGCTGCCACAAGGCTCGCGGCAGAGACAAAGGAGAACTGTCATGAACAATATCATCTGGCTGGTTGGGGCCGTTGTTATCGTAATCGCGATACTCAGCTTCCTTGGCCTTCGCTAACACATTCGCTTTAGCGAGGATCCGCCGCGTGAATAGATAGGACTTGGGTCGGCTCTGGAACTACTAAAGGCGCGCTAACGACCCTGCTCACGATACCGCGTCTCGTCATCCTCCTCCCGAACGGGCTGCAACGCGTGAAAATCACCCTGGCACTTGACCTTCCAGTTGCTGGAAGGTCTATTTTCTTTGCGAACGGAGATTTTCATCATGAACATTGGCATCGCTTCCGAAAGATCCGGCCTGCCGTCCAAGACGATACGCTATTACGAGGACATCGGGCTTTTGCGCCCGGCCCGGACGGAGAATGGCTATCGTGACTATTCGGCAGACGACATCCACCGCTTGCGGTTTCTGCAGCGCTCGCGCAGCCTGGGTTTTTCGGTCGACGAGTGCCGCCAGTTGCTTTCGCTGTACCAGGATAAGGAGCGCGAGAGCGCCGACGTCAAAGCTATCGCCGGGGCCAAGCTGCAGGAGATCGACAGGAAGATCGCCGAACTGATGGGCTTGCGCGGCCTGTTACATCATCTGGTCGAGCATTGCCATGGCGATGAGCGGCCGGACTGCCCGATCATCGACGAACTGGCGGGAGAAGGCATGGTTCAGTGAAATGGACCGCCGCCACCGCGATGCTCTCGCTTGCCTGTGCCTCTGCGGTGATGGCAGCCGCCGGACCTGACCCAATCATCGCCTCGCGCCAGGCCTCGATGAAGGAGATGGCTACAGCCGCGAAAACGATCGCCGGGATGTTCGATGGCAAGTTGGCCTATGACGCCGCGGCCTTCAAGGCGGCAGCCGGAACCATTCGCGCCCGCACCGGCCCTGCGCTCATTGCGGAATTTCCCAGCGCGACATTGGGGGCGCCTTCGGGTGCCAGGTTGGAAATCGATCAGGCCCGTTCGGAATTCGAGGCGCTGGCCCGTCACATCGGGACGCTGGCGACCACGCTTGCCGCCAAGGCCGAGCGGGCGCCCGCCAGCATTACCGACGACATGAGGATGGGTTCCAGCCCGGCGATGGACGGCGGCAGCCTGCTTGGCAAGCGGCCGGCAGCGGCGCGAGCCGATCCTGCCAGCACTCCCGCCGAGCACCTCCTGCATCTTATCCTGCAGGATTGCTCAAGCTGTCATTCGAAGTTCCGGCAGAAGGTGCTGTGAAGGCCCGACCGTTCTGAGGGATCTGTGCCGGACCGAATGGTTGATTGGCGGGATGTGACGCCTGATTGACGTTGCGGTGGCTTTTCTTCATTGTCCGATTGCTGCCTGCCGAGAGGTTCAGCAATGAAGCGCAGTCTCGCTTTCGGTGTGATTGTGATCGCCGTCGTCGGTCTGCTGGGCGGCGCTGCAATTTTGATTGCTGGTCAGTCCAGAGTTTCGCAAGACGCAATCCAGTCATCGGTTATCCGCACCCCTGAATTGATCGACAGCGCCTGGAAGCTGCCCGTGGCTGCCACCTTCAACGCCGACGTCATATGGCAATCGAACGGGTCGAGGTGCGGCCCGGCAAGTGTCGCAAACACATTCCGCTCCATCGGCGAGGAGGAGACAACCGAAGCCGAAGTCCTCGCGGGAACGGGAAAGTGCTGGACGGGCTTCTGCATCATCGGGCTCACGCTGGACGAGCTTGCCGAGGTCGCTCGAACGAACACCAAGCGGAAGGTCTCCGTGCTTCGGGATCTGAGCGCCGATGCGTTTCGCGAGCACATGAAGCGCGCCAACGATCCTAGCCGCCGCTACATCGTCAACTTCACCCGTGAGAAGATTTTCGGCGCCGGCGTTGGCCATTTTTCCCCGGTCGGAGGGTATCTGGAGGCCGAGGACATGGTCTTCGTGCTCGACGTAAACGAGGACTACAGGCCCTGGCTGATCGAGCGAGAGCGCCTGTTCTCAGCCATGGACACAATCGATAGCGACGGCGACAAAAAGCGCGGCTTGCTGCTTATCGAGTAGCACCGTTCGGAAAGCGGCAGGACCCCCGCCGCGTCGGCAGCCAAACGTCTCGTTGGGCGTCCGACAAATGCGACGAAGAGTTCAAACGCAAAAGCGCTCTAATGTCCCGGCCCGGCGCTCAACTCGCTACGGCGCCAGGCGGCCGGGGAGATTCCCACCGAACGCTTGAACTCCCGCCCGAAATGATAGACGTCGCAGAAGCCGCAGGCCTCGGCGATCTCGGCCAGTTTTTGATCGCTCTGCACCAGCAGCGATTGCGCCTGCATCAGCCGCTCGCGCATCAGCCATTGGTGCGGGCTTGTCCGCAGGTGTTTTTGGAACAGCCGCCGGATCTGAGAGGGGCCGAGCCCGGTAACAGCAATCAGGTCAGGTGCGGTCCAGGCAAATCCGGGTTCTGCACGCATGGCGTCCAGGGCAGCGGCAAGCGGCTTCGGCAAATCATCGGTGCCGGTGCCGGCGAGCGCCCGGTCGACCAGAAGCACGAATTCGGCAACCAGCTGGTTGAGCCTGAGGTCAATGCTGGCGTCTCGCCGCCGCAGCGCGGCAAACAGCCGCTCGAACCACGCAACCGGGCTCATGGCTTCCGTGAACACGGCCCGCAAGGTCCCCTCGCCGAACAGCTTGCGCCGCAGGATTGCCGGGTCCGGCCCGTCGAGCCTGAACCAGAGCAGGCTCCACGGATCGTGCTCGTCGGCGGCATGGACATGCGGCGCCTCGTTGGCCATCCACACCAGTTGGCCCGGCCGTACATCGAGCCGCTGCCCCAGCGTCTCCACGACGCCCCGGCCCGACAGGCAATAGAGGATGTCCTGACCGGGATAGGCCGCGCGTTCTATCCGGTAATCCGGTGCCGCGGCGACCTTGCCGGCGCGCAGCACGCTGAACGCCGTGCGTGTCCATCCGGAGGCCGGCACATAGTGGAAACTCTCGAGAACCGACGTTCTTGCCCGCATGCGCGTTTTATACAAAAACTGCGCGGTGCTGTCCATTTCGTTCCCTGCCAGGCGCCGCTATGGTCGTTCTCAAGAGGCAGGCGAGGTCGGCATTCGAGACCTCGCTCTTCCCAAGGCCTTCAAGGCGCGTGCGCCGCTGAGGGCCCGTTCGCGAAGACCAGGGAGGCAAGACGATGCTCGCGATGACCAAGGAAGAAACGGAACGTTACATCAGCGAAGGGTACATTATCCGCAAGGGGCTGCTGAGTGTGGCCGAGGTGGACGATTTTCGTGACCACGCACGCAAGCAGCTGGAGGCCGAGACCAAGAGCGGCGCCGTCATGGCCAAGGGCGACAAGGAAGGCAAGACCACCCTCCTGAAGATGTGGACCAAGGCCGAGGACGACAAATATGGTCTATTGGCGCGCGACGAGCGCATGGTCGATCTCGCCGAGGATGCCGTCGGCAAACCGATCTATCTCTACAGCCACAAGATGACAATGAAGCAGCCCAATGAGGGCGGCGCCTGGGAATGGCACCAGGATTTCGGCTACTGGTATAATTACGGCTGCCTCGCGCCGGAGATGATGAGCATCTATGTCGCGCTCGACAAGGCGACGCGCGAGAATGGCTGCCTGCAGGTGCTCAAGGGTTCGCACAAGCTCGGCCGTCTCAACCACATCCGCGAGAACGATCAGACCAATGTCGAGCAGGAGCATCTGGAGGCCGCGCTGAAGCGCTACGAGCATATCTATGTCGAGATGGAAGCCGGCGACGCGCTGATCTTCGACGGCAATCTGCTGCACCGCTCGGATGCCAATCGCTCGGATACCTATCGCTGGGGCTATATCTGCTCCTACAACGCTATCGAGAACGCGCCGTTCAAGAAGGTGCGAGAATACGGAAACTACGACGAGTTGCGCAAGGTGCCTGCCGGTTCGTTCCGCAAGGCGTCCTGACGTCAAAAGCGGGTGCGGGCAATCACGCCCACCATGATGGGAAAGATCGTGGAGAAGCAGGGAGATAGAGCCGCATCCTGATTCTGTTCGGGATCATTGGCTTTCATGCATCGGCCCGGGCACGAGCTCGGTACGGGTCGATGATGGAACGGGAGAAGAGTGGCGGCGCCGGTCGTGACCGGCCGTTCACCACGTACAGGGAGGATGCTGTATGGCCGATGCGGTCAGGACCGGCGCGCGCGCGCCAGCCACGGACCGATTGACGTTGGCGCGGCTGTTGCGGGCGCGTGAGGCGGGCGTGTTCATCGCCCTGCTCGTGCTGTGCCTGTTTTTATCCTTCGCCACCGACGGGTTCCTGACATCGCTGAACCTGCTCAATGTCGGTCGCCAGATCTCGTTGCTAGGGATCATGGCGGTCGGCATGACATTCGTGCTGATCGCCGGCGAGGTCGACCTGTCGGTCGGCTCGACCTACGCATTCTCCGGCCTCGCCACCGGCATGCTGATCATCGCCGGCTGGGCGCTGCTGCCGGCGATCGGCGTCGGCCTGCTCACCGGCGTCGCCATAGGGCTCGTCAACGGCGTGCTTTCCACCTATGGCCGGCTGCCCTCGCTGATCGCAACGCTCGGCATGCTGTCGATCGTTCGCGGTGCTGCGCTCATCCTGACCAACGGCCAGCCGGTGACGGTGAACGCCCGCAACGGCGCCCTGCCCGAGGTCCTGCAGACCTTCGGCTTCATGGGCCAGGGTTATCTGTTCAGCATCATCCCGATGCAGCTGGTGTTTTTCGTCATCATCGCAGCACTTGCCTGGGCGGTGCTGGCCTTCTCCAATTTCGGTTTCCGCGTCTACGCCGTCGGCGGCAGCGCCAAGGCCGCGCGCGTCTCAGGCATTTCCGTCAACTCGGTCAAGATCTGCGCTTTTGTGCTGATGGGCGTGCTGGCCGCCTTCGCCGGCATTTTGAGCCTGGCCTTCCTGCCGAGCGGCCAGGCCGGACGCACCGGTCTCGGCCTGGAGCTCGACGTCATCGCCGCGACCATCGTCGGCGGCGCTTCGCTGTCGGGCGGCGAAGGCACGATCCTCGGCACCATTCTCGGCGTGCTGATCATCGGCGTCATGCGCAATGGGCTGGTGCTGATGGGCGTATCGCCCTTCGTGCAGGAACTGATGATCGGTCTGGTCATCATCATAGCGGTCGGCATCGACAAATGGAGCACACGCCGGCCGAGCTGAAAACAGCAATAACCAAGCAACAGGCCAAACCAACAGGCGGCCAAAAGGCCAAACAAGGGAGGACTATCCATGAAACTCAGACATGTCATTCTCGCAGCCGCACTCAGCCTGCTGCCGCTGTCGGCCCATGCCGGCGCCAAGCTGACCGATTTCGCGTTGGCCGAGCGTATCAAGGCCAAGATCGCCGCCGGCGAGCCGCTCGACATCTACGTCTCCTACCATGACGTCTCCAACGAATTCGCGCCGTTCATGAAGGCCGGCGTCGAGCGCGCCGCCAAGGAGGACAAGGTCAGCGCTCAATTCATCGGTCCCGTCGGCGCCGACGCCGACGGCCAGATCAGCGAGATCGAAACGCTGATGGGCAAGATGGATGGCCTGGCGATCTCCTCGGTTTCGACCGACGCGCTGGCGCCGCTGATCGACCGCGTCATCGCTGCCGGCATCCCGGTGGTGACCTTCAACACCGACAATCCGGAGAGCAAGCGCCTCGCCTTCGCCGGCCAGGATCTCGTCCAGTCGGGACGTGAAGCCGGCAAGCTGATGGCCAAGGTGCTAGGCGGCAAGGGCAAGGTGATGATCACCACAATCGACGCCGCCGCCCAGTGGTCGCTCGACCGCGAAAAGGGCGCGCGCGAGGCGCTTACCGCCGAGCCGGGCATCGAGGTGGTCTCGACGCTCAACACCGGCACCGACCCGCAGAAGATCTATTCGGCGATCGAAAACGCCATGCTGGCCAATCCGGCGATCTCGGGCGTGCTGTCGCTCGAATGCTGCTCGACGCCGGCCGCCGGCACCTGGGTCGAGCGCAACAACGCCGCCGACAAGGTCAAGGTGGTCGGCTTCGACCTGCTCGACCAGACGGTGCAGCTTGTCCAAGACGGCAATGTCGAAGCCACGATCGACCAGGCGCCGGAAAAGCAGGGCTTTGCCGCCGTCGACCTGATCGTCCAGTTCCTGAAAGGCCAGACGATCGAAAATCTCGACACCGGCGTCGGCGTCTACACCAAGGAAAACATCGCCGAGGTCGCCAAAAAGTAACAAGCCAGCGTGATGAAGGGCTGCCGGCCTTGGGTCGACAACCCTTCATCCAGCCAGCCAATGACAGAGCAACAGCCCCCTACCCCCATCGTCGAAATCTCCGGCCTGACCAAGCGGTTCCCCGGGGTGCTGGCGCTCGACCGTATTTCCGTCGATTTCCGTGCCGGCGAGGTGCATGCCGTGATCGGCGAAAACGGCGCCGGCAAGTCGACCTTGATGAACATCCTTGCCGGCGACCTGCAGCCGAACGGCGGCGAAATCCGCATCGACGGCAAGCAAGCCACCGTCGCCTCGCCGCTGGCCAGCCGGGCCGCCGGCATCACTGTGGTCTATCAGGAACTGGCGCTCTGCCCGACGCTGACCATCGCCGACAACATCATGATGTCTGAGATGGCGGCGCGCTCGGCCGTGTCGTTGGTGCCGCGCGAGGAGATGCGGCGCGAAGCGCGGGCGGCCTTGACCCGGCTCGGCATGGGCAAGCTCGATCCGGACACCAAAGTTAGCCGGCTTTCCGTCGCCGAGATGCAACTGGTCGAGATCGCCGGCGCCATCCGCCAGCGTGCCCGCCTGCTTGTCCTCGACGAACCGAATTCGGCGCTTTCCAAGCGCGAAAGCGAGCGGCTGTTCGATATTGTCAGGCAATTGCGCAGCGAGGGCGTCACCGTCATCTATGTCTCGCACCATCTCAAGGAAGTGCTCGATCTTGCCGACCGCATCACGGTGATGCGCGACGGCCGCACCATCGAGACGCTCGACAATGATGGCCTGTCGGAAGACCGGCTGATCCGCGCCATGGTCGGCCGCGATCTCGACACGGCGGCGCAATGGTCGCTGCAGTCCGAAGCGCGGTCGGATGCCGCGCCAGTTGTGCTATCCGTCGAGCAGCTGACCGCACCGGGGCTGGACGAGCTGAGTTTTAGCGCCCGCGCCGGCGAAATCCTCGGCATTGGCGGCTTGCCGGATTCCGGCAAGGACACGCTCGGCGAGGCCTTGTTCGGCCTGTGCGGCCGTAGCGGGCGCATCACAATCGACGGCAAGGAACTGCGCGCCGCCGACCCGCATGCCTCGATCCGCAACGGCATGGCTCTGGTGCCGGCGGACCGGCGCGGCGCCGGCGCGCTTTTGTCGATGAGCGTGGCCAACAATGTCGTCTCGGCGTCGCTGCCGCGCTTTTCGCTCGCCGGCTTCATGCGGCGCAGCGCGGTCCGCCGCGAAGCCCGCGCGCAGGTCGCCCGGCTTGACGCGCGCATTTCACATCTCAGCCAGAAACTGGCGACATTGTCGGGCGGCAACCAGCAGAAGATCATCCTCGGGCGCAGCCTCGTCACCAATCCGCGCGTGCTGATCCTGCACGAGCCGACGCGCGGCGTCGATGTCGGCGCCAAGGCCGAGATCTACGCCATCCTGCGCGGCATTGCCGGCGAAGGCGTGGCGGTGGTGATGATCTCGTCGGAGATTCCGGAATTGATCATGAACGCCGAGCGCGTGCTGGTGCTGCGCAACGGCCGGGTCTCGGGTGAACTGACCGGCGCCGGCATCAACGAGGAAGCGATCCTGGCGCGCGCCATGGCGTCCTGAACGAGGCCCCGAACGAGGCATTGATGACCACACCCAAGATCACGCCCAAAATCACAATCGTCGGCAGTTTCGCGGTCGGGCTGACCATGCGGGCGCCAAAACTGCCGATCTTCGGCGAGACGATGCTTGGCACCGATTTCGACATGGGTCCGGGCGGCAAGGGTTCGAACCAGGCCGTCGCCACCGCAAGGCTGGGCGCCGCTTCGTCGCTGCTCGCCATCATCGGCACCGACAAGCTGGCCGGCATCGCCACCGATCTCTACGCCGCCGAAGGGGTGGATTCGAGCCTGGTCACGACGCGCGCCGAGCGCGCCACTGGCGTCGGCTTCATCATCCTCAACGACAAGGGCGAGAATTTCATCATCCTCGACATGGGCGCCAACGAGCTGATGAATGCCGCGACCGTCGATACGGCGGAACCACGCATCGCGCAAAGCGACGTCGTCATGACCGTGCTCGAAGTGCCGATCGCTGCTGCCGCCCGCGCGATGGAGCTCGGCCGCAAGCATGGCGCCCGCACAATCCTCAATCCCGCACCGGCACGCCAGCTTCCCGACGCGATCTTCGCCTCCGTCGACTATCTGACGCCGAACGAGAGCGAATTGCGCATTCTGCTCGGTCTGCCGGCCGACGATCCGCGCTCCTCGCGCGAGCTTGCCGGCGAATTGCGCCGCCGCGGCGTCCGCAACGTGGTGGTGACTTTGGGCCGGAGCGGCGCGCTGATCCTGACCGACGAGCTCGACGTGATGGTGCCGGCGGTGCCGGTCAGCGTGGTCGACACGACCGGCGCCGGCGACGCGTTCAATTCGGGCTTCGCAGTGGCACTCGCCGAAGGCCGCGACATCGTCGATGCGGTCCGCTTCGGCGTCGTCTGCGGCGCGATCGCCTGCACCGAACTCGGCGTTATCCCCGGCCTGCCCCAGCGGGCCAAAGCCGACGCGCTCTACGCTGAAGCCCTGAAGACAACATGGCCTCTAAAGACAACAAAGCCCCTAAAGACAACCAAGAAGGAAACGACATGAACCGAAACCGGCTGCTCAATGCCGAACTGGCGCACGCCATCGCTTCGATGGGCCATGGCGACCTGATGATCGTCTGCGATGCGGGCTTTCCGATTCCTTCGAGCGCCTGGCGCATCGACCTCGCCATCTCGCCTGACGTGCCGGACCTGGAGACCGTGCTGGCGCCGATCGCCGCCAGCTTCATCGCCGAGCGCGTCGGCTACGCCGATACGCTGCCGGTGCACAATGCGCCGCTGCTGGCCAAGCTGAAGCGGCTGTTCCCCGACGCCGATTTCGAAACCACTGAGCACGAGACCATCCTCAGCGAGATGGCGGCTAAGGCCAAAGTCATCGTGCGCACCGGCGCCTTCGATCCGTGGGGCAACATCCTGCTCTATTCCGGCGTCGACGTACCGGCCTGGTTCTCCAAGCCTGGCGTCGTCGCGCCGGACTACTACGCCAAGAAGCTGAAAGGCTGAGATGCCGCGCATCTTCGATTTCGGCGGCCGCGAGGTCGAGCGCAGCGTAACAGTCGCGGATCTGCGCGCGCTCAAGGGAACCGGGCGGCATGCCGCCCAGGTGACGGCGGAGACGACCGATGAGGCGGCGGCCGCCGAGGCCGCCGGCGTCGAGATGGTCGTCTGCCGCGCCGCCAACGTTTCGCGCGTGCGCGAAGGGTCGCGGCGCGTTTTCGTGACAGCGGCCCTCGGCTTCGCCGACGCCATCACCGGCGACGAGATCCTGCGCACGGCGTTTGGCGCCATAACCTCAGGCGCCGATGCAGTGATCACCGGGCGCGGCCATGACAGTGTCCGGCTACTCGCCAACGAACAGATCCCTGTCATGGGGCATCTCGGCTTCGTGCCGCGCAAATCCACCTGGGTCGGCGGCATCAGGTCGGTCGGCAAGACCTCGGCCGAGGCACTGGAACTGTGGGACCGCTTCCGGCGGCTCGAGGATGCCGGCGCCTTCGCCGTCGAATGCGAAATCATCGCGGCCGAGGTGATGGCCGAGATCAACCGCCGCACCTCGCTGGTCACCGTGTCGCTCGGCTCGGGCACCGAGGTGGACGTCATCTTTCTGTTCACCTCGGACATTTGCGGCGAGAACACTCGCGTGCCGCGTCACGCCCGTGCGTGGGGCAATCTGGCTGCCTTGCACCAAGCCGTCAGGGACGCGCGGGTCGAGGCGCTGTCGGGCTTCCGCAAGGAGGTCGCCGGTGGGAGCTATCCAGGCGATACCGAAGTGGCAGCCATTGCCGAAGCGGAGCTCGAGGAATTTCGCGCGCGTCTCGAAGCAGCGCGAAATTAGAGTCCCAAAAGCTCGCCATGGGCGAAGCTGCCGATTTCGCCTTTGCGGGGGAGATCGAATGTCGCTTCGGCTTTCGCCAAACCTCGGACCGCTTGCCCGCTGCTGTCTTTATAAAACTTGATAATTTTCATCATGAAATATATCAAGGCCGAGAGATCATGCAATCACAGGGAATCGGCACGTGGCCTTCGCTCCACGCATGGAAAGTCGCATTCAGGGTTTTTCCGTCATCGGTGGCCTGAAGGCACATGTCTGGGACGGCGTCGTCGCCGATCTCTGGGACGTCTCGTGCGGAGCGAATGCGGAAGGCTATTATGTCTCTCCCGACCCCCGGCTCTTTGTCACGCTGGATGTCGATGGCGACGGCGCCTTTTTCGTCGAGGGCTCGCAGGGCGAATTGCGCCGTCACGACCGGGCATTTTCGATGGCCTACATACCGGCCGGGGTCCCCATCAGAGGCAGGGTCGAGGGCCTGCGCCGCATCAAGCACCTCGATCTGCATTTTGACGAGGCAGCGCTGACGCGCCGCTTCGGCGGCAGCCTGGACCGCGACGCCTTGCATGTGTCGCGGTTTCAGTTTCACGACGACCGGATCGCCATGCTTGCCGGCCTGATCGCGGCCGAATGCAACAGCGGCCAGCCGATGCATGATCTCTACGGCGAGGGCTTGCTGAACGCATTGTTCGCCGGACTTTTCGAGATCGGCCAACCGGGCGGACAGCGGCGGCGCACGCCGCTGTCTCGTCGAAAACTGCGCCTGGTCACCGACTACATCGACGCGCATTGCCTGGGCAAGATCCGTCTCGCCGATCTGGCCGCGCTGACCGGCCTGTCGGAAACCGCAACTAGCCACGCGTTCAAGGCGGCTACGGGTATACCGCCGCACCGTTGGCAGATGCAGGCACGGGTCCGCAAAATCCAGACCATGATGGCGGGCGACTCCGCGTCACTCGGTGATATCGCTGAAGCGACCGGCTTTTTCGATCAGGCACATCTGACACGGGTGTTCAAATCCGTCGTCGGATTGACGCCTGGTGCGTGGATGAGGAGTGCCGGTGGGCGCCAATGCATGTCGCCCAAAAGTGCGCAGCGGTTTTGGGATGACGACATGCATAAAACAAGAACTTAAGCGCGTCGCATCAATCTCATCAGACGCGACGCGCTTTTCCGCAACATCAAGTCGCAATGTCCGCCTTTTGGGACAAAAACCGACAAACCGCGCAAATCCATCCAATGACCCTCACATAAGCTGAGGTAAACAGTCAGGTATATGCGTTTCGAGAACCTGGGGTTTGCCTTATGAACAGAATCTGCCGGATGAAGCCGCTGTTGGCGGGCGCCGCCCTCGCTTTGATCCCGTCCGTGAGCGCGTTCGCCCAGCAAAACGACATCCAGCTCGAGCCTGTGGTGGTCGAAGGCGAGACCGGCGACAGCGCAACCGGACCGGTCGACGGCGTCGTTGCCAAGGAGACAAAGACCGGGTCCAAGACCGCGACCAAGCTCACCGAGATCCCGCAATCCGTCTCGGTGATCGGACGGCAGGAAATTGACGACCAGGGCGCGCAGAAGATAGACGAGTCGCTGCGATATACGGCCGGCGTTTTCACGCAGCCCTTCGGTCCCGACAGCGATACCAACTGGATTTTCATCCGTGGTTTCCAGGCGACGGACACCGGCATCTACATGGATGGACTGCAGCTGTTCAGCTATGGCTTCGGCGGATTCTATATAGATTCCTTCGGGATCGAGCGCATCGAAGTGCTGAAAGGTCCGGCCTCGGTGCTCTATGGCGGCAGCAATCCGGGCGGCATCGTCAACTATGTCAGCAAGCGTCCCGACGGCAGGCAGCGCTATGTCGAAACCGGCATCAACGACGCCGGTAGGGCCTATCTCGGCTTCGACATCGGCGACGTGGCCAGCGACGGCGTGGTCAGCTATCGCGTCAACGGCCGCGGGGGCCGCGGGGGCCGCGCTTAGGGGCGGGACGGCGGGGGGCGCGGGGGGGAGCAGCCCACCCAACACCGGGCGCCCCCCCGGCAGCGCCCGCGGGCGGGGGGGGCCGAAGTTGGGGAATATGAAG
>NZ_JBVVQL010000007.1:865-262317 GCF_055811195.1 Mesorhizobium sp. WSM4823 | reverse complement strand
CAACGCGCCCCCCGGCCCGCCCGCTTTTTGCCAAACCCGCCAAAACCCCCGCGGTTTGGGCATATCGGGTCTCCCAATGGGGCGCGGGGCCCCGCGCGGGGGGGGTCCCCTAGCGCTCCACCGGCGGCGGCGCCGGCGGCGACAGCTATAGCGACCTGCAGGACGGCTGGCGCGGCTTCATCTCGCCAAGCATCACCTGGCAGCCCGACGATCAGACCCGGCTGACGGTGCTCGCGAATTTCAGCCATATCGACGAGAACCACAATGGCGGCAATTTTCTGCCCTATATTGGCACAGTGGTGGACCGGGTCGTCGACGGCGTGAACTATGGCCGCATCGATCCCGACGCCAATTTCACTGAGCCGAGCATCGATCTCTATAAGCGCGAACAGGGCTCGATCGGCTACGAGTTCGAGCACACCTTCGACAATGACTGGACGGTGCGCTCCAACACGCGCTTCGGCGCGGCATCCATCGACGAGGTCAGCGTCTACCCCAACGGCTGGGCGAGCGCGACGGAACTGGATCGCATCAATTTCGGCCACGATACCGATGTCATAACATTCCTGTCGGACCTCCAGATCGAAGGCAAATTTGAGACCGGCGCGATCGAACATACGCTGCTGGCCGGTATCGACTACAAATATTACAACATCGACCAGGTGCAGTCGTCGGCCCTATTTGGGACGACTCCACCGATCGATGCATTCGATCCCGTCTATGGTTCGCCGTTAACGCCTCGCGTCAGCTATCTCAACCAGGATCTGACGCAGAAGCAGCTCGGCCTCTATGCGCAGGACCAGCTTCGCTTCGGCGATGGCTGGCTGGTGACGCTGAACGGCCGCTATGACTGGGGCTGGCTTAGCGCCGATAACGGCCCGACCTACTACTCGGCGATTTCCAGCTCACAGAGCAGCAACGTTGGCGATTTCTCCGGCCGCGCTGGTCTCGCCTATGAGTTCGACAACGGCATCACCCCCTATGCCAGCATCGCCACATTCTTTAATCCGATCATCGGTACCGACGCGAATGGCGATCTGTTCAAACCTGAAGAGGGCGTGCAATACGAGGTTGGCGTCAAATATGAGCCGACCTTCGTCGATGGCCTGTTCACCCTGTCGGTGTTCGACCTCACCCGTCAGAACGTGGCCGTCGCAAGTCCGGACAATCCCTTTACTCAGGTTCAGAGGGGCGAGGTGCGCTCGCGCGGCGTGGAACTCGAGGGCAAGGTAAATATCACCGAAGATTTGCGGGTGACGGGTGCTTTCACCGCCTATGACCTCGACATCACCAAGGACGCCAACCCGGCGCTGATCGGCAAGACACCTTTCATCGTGCCCGAACTCATGGTCTCCGCATCCGTCGACTATACTTTCCGCGGCGACTGGTATGACGGCGTCTCGATTGGCGCCGGCGTGCGTCACCTCGGCTCCTCATGGGCCGACAACGAGAACACGGCGAAGGTTCCGGCCGTCACGCTGGCCGACCTGAAGCTCGGCTACGAGAAGGAGAACTGGGGCGTTGACCTAAACATCACCAATCTCTTCGACAAGACATATGTGGCAAGCTGCCAGACGACCCTGACCTGCTCCTATGGCGAAGGCCGGTCGTTCAAGCTGAAGGCCCATACGACTTGGTAGCTATCGGCTGTAGACCCTGGTGATGATCCACCTCCTCCCCAACCGGCGGCGGGTACTCGCGCTTGGCATGGCGGCCATGTTGCCGCCGATCGCCGCCAGAGCTGCGCCGCTGCGCGTGGCAGCAATCGACTGGGGCATGCTGGAAACCTTGATCGCGCTTGGTATCGAGCCGGTCGCGGCGACCGAACTGATCCAGTTTCGCAAGCTGGCGGTGGAACCCGAGATGCCCGGATCGGTGACCGATCTCGGGCTGCGCGGCACGCCCAATTACGAACTGCTGCACATCGTCGCGCCGGATCTTGTCGCCATCTCCAGTTTCTACGAATACCAGCGCCCGATGCTCGAGCGCATCGCGCCGGTCTTTGCGCAAACGGTCTACGCGCCTGGCGTGCCGCCGTACCCGCTCGCCGAAGCGGCGACGCTGGCGCTTGGCGAAAAGCTCGGACGACGGGCCGAAGCGAAACGCTACGTCGACGAGACATCAGTCGAAATCACCCGATTGCGCGCAACGCTGCCAGCCGCCGCCGGGCGGCCGGCCTTCGTCATCAGCTTGGGCGATTCACGCCATTTCCGCGCCTTTGGCCGGGATTCCATGTTCGGCGACGTGCTGCGGCGTCTCGGTATTGAGAATGCCTGGACCGACGAGACGAGCTACAGCGCCGCTGCTCCGGTCGGGCTGGAGGCGCTGGCGCGCGTTCCCGACGCCTCGATCCTCGTCGTTTCGCCGCTGCCGGCCGATGTCGGCCGCGCGCTTCCCGAAAATGCGCTGTGGAATGCTCTGCCGGCCGGCCGCGAGGGCCGTGTCGCCCTGCTTGAGCCGATCAATCACTTCGGCTGCCTGCCCTCGGCACGCCGCTTCGCACGGCTGGCCACGGCTGCCCTTGGCGGGCATGGCTGACCGCGCCATGACCGAGCGCGCCACGGCCGGTCGTGCGCTGTCGCCGATCGCGCTCTGGGGCCTCCTCGCGGCGGTGGCAGCGCTGCTGTTCGCATGGCGCATCAGCACGCAATGGCCGACCGCGCCGACGAGCGACGGCGTCAACCTCGATCGTGTCATCCTTTTCTACAGCACGCTGCCGCGCGCGGCGGTGGCGGTGCTGGCCGGCGCCGTTCTCGGCCTGTCCGGCCTTTTGCTGCAGCGTGTGCTGCGCAACCCGCTGGCCGAGCCGTCGACGCTCGGCATCTCGTCGGGCGCGCAACTGGCAATGACGGCCGCTTCCGTCTATGCGCCGTTTCTGATGGAGCGGTCGCAAGGCGCAGTCGCCTTTGCCGGCGGCACTGCTGCGGTGCTGCTGGTGCTGTCGCTGACTTGGCGGCGCGGGCTTGAGCCCGTCTCCGTCGTGCTTGCTGGAATGATGGTGGCGCTGACCGCGAGCGCAATCAGCGCCGCCCTGATCCTGGCCAATGGCGACTATCTGTTCTCGCTGTTCATCTGGGGCGGCGGATCGCTGGTCCAGCAGGATTGGGGCCCGACCATCGCCCTGTCGACCAGGCTGGCAGTCGGCGCCGGCGCCGCCCTGCTGCTGCTCAGGCCACTGACGATCCTTGGCCTCGACGATGCCTCGGCGCGCAGTCTCGGCATAGCGCGTCACACCAGCCGCTTCCTCATCATTGCGCTTGCCGTGTGGATGGCGACCACCGTGGCCGCCGAGGTCGGCGTCATCGGCTTCGTCGGCCTTGCGGCACCCGCGCTCGCCACGCTTTCGGGCGCGCGTTCGCTAGGGCAAAAGCTGCTGGCGGCGCCGTTGATCGGCGCCATCCTGCTGTGGCTGACGGATGGGCTGGTACAACTGGCGGCCGGCGCCGGTGGCGAACGCATTCCGACCGGCGCGGGCACCGCGCTTCTCGGCGGCCCGGTTTTGCTCTGGCTGCTGCCGAGGCTGCGCCTATTGGAATGGCCGAGCCTGAACACATCAGGCACATCCCCGCGCAAGGCCAGTCGGTTCGTCATCCTGCTGCTGCTTCTGCTGACCCTTGTCGCGGCGGTGGTGGCGCTTGTTCTCGGGCGCGGTCCGGCGGGCTGGTCGATCGCCGGTGGCGAGATGCTTTCCGACCTCGCCGCCTGGCGCGCGCCGCGGATCGGCGTGGCGGCAGCCGCCGGCGCCATGCTGGCAGTGGCGGGCGTCGTTATCCAGCGGATCACCGGCAATCCACTGGCAAGCCCCGAGGTGCTGGGTGTCGGCACCGGAGCCGGCGCCGGCCTGACAGCGGTGTTGATGGTCAGTGCGACGGCGGCGCCTGGCTGGCAGCTCGCCGGATCAGTTTTCGGTTCGCTGGCGGTGCTGATCGCCATGCTGGCAATCGCCGCACGGGCGAAATTCGGCTCCGAGCGGTTGCTGCTTGCTGGCATCGCGATGAGCGCGCTGTGCAGCGCCGTGATCACCGCAACGATCGCCATGGGAAATGCGCAGTCCTATGTCCTGCTGCGCTGGCTCAGCGGTTCGACCAGTCAGGCGACCGGTGTCGATGCCTGGGTCATGGTCGTTTGCCTGATGCTGTTGACATTGCCGCTGTTTCTAGCCGCCCGCTGGCTCGATATCCTGCCGCTCGGCGAGGATACCGCACGCGGGCTCGGCCTGCCAATTGCGGGCGGTCGGCTGACGCTGATCGTTCTCGCCGCAGCCCTGACCGCGCTTGCCGCAATGTTCGTCGGACCGCTCAGCTTCGTCGGTCTCATCGCACCGCACCTTGCACGGCTGATCGGCTTTACCCGTGCCCGCCTTCACCTCGCCGGCGCGGTCCTTGTCGGCGCGCTGCTGATGATCGTGTCGGATTGGCTGTCGCGCATGGTGGCTTTTCCATACGAACTCCCAGTCGGCCTGTTCGCCTCATTGCTTGGCGGACCTTATCTCGTCCATCTGCTCGCAAAAGGAGTGCCGCGCCATGGTTGAAATGCCGAGGAACCTCAAGGCATCCGCTGAAATCGTGCTGTCTTGTCCGCAAGACATCATGAAGCGGCTTTGCGCGCATTTTGCCGATCACGGCGATGTCGCCGTCGACGGCGCCTGCAGCCGCATCGACACGGCCTTCGGCTCAGCCAGCATGGAGGCCTGCCAACGCTGCCTGAAGGTTTTTGCCGAAGGCAGGGACGAGACGTCCCTCGCCTATGTGAAGCTCTCCATCGCCGAGCATCTGCTGCATTTCGCAGCGGCGGAGAGCCCCAGCATCGTTTGGCAGGGCGATGGAGCGGCGGGCCAGCCGCTACCCTATTTCCGCGAGATGCGCGTTGTGCAGACCGCCAATGTCACGCCGCATATGCGGCGACTGACCCTGGCCGGAAATGACCTGCGGCGCTTCGCGACAGGCGGACTTCATGTCCGTCTGCTGCTTCCCAGGGATGGCGCGGCACCCGCCTGGCCGATCACCGGCGTGGATGGCCGTCCTGTATGGCCCGAAGCGGAACGACGACCTGATGTGCGCGTCTACACGATCCGCCGCATCGACGTCGAAAAGGGAGAGGTCGATATCGACTTCGTAATGCATGAGGGCGACGGTATGCCCGGCGCACGCTTCGCGGCCAACGCACGGATCGGCGACATCGTCGGGATGACCGGCCCGGGCGGCGGCGACGTTCCCCAGGCCGACTGGTGCCTGCTTGCCGGCGACGAGACTGCCCTGCCCGCGATCGGCCGCATAGTGGAGGCGCTGCCGGCCGGCGTGCACGCCGTCGTCCGCATCGAACTCGCTGATGGCGGCGAGGAGCAAAAGCTGCTTTCGCAGGCCACGCTTGATATAAAATGGCTGCATAGGAATAGCGTCGCGCCAGGCAAATCGACTTTGCTTCAGGACGCGGTCCGGGACGTGCCCTGGCCCGAAGACGACCGCAGCGTCTTCGCCTGGGTCGGTTGCGAGCACAAGAGCTTCCGCGCCATCCGGTCCTATCTCAGGCAGGACCGGAAGTTGGCGCGCGATGCGCATCTCGTGGTCGCCTATTGGCGTTACGGCTTCGAGGGCGATACCGCGCGGCAGAACGACCAAACCTGAGTTTGGCTGGTTCCGCCTTCAATCGACGAGTACGGCGACCACTGCGGTGCAGTCGCCCGCCTTGACCAGTCCGGGGAAATGCCGCGCGGCCAGAAGGCCGGACATTCTTGCCCTGATCTCTTGAGGTGCGGCCCCGGTGCGGCCGATGGAGTGGATGCGCGCCAGGACCTGGCCCTCTT
The DNA here is from genome assembly GCF_055811195.1 of Mesorhizobium sp. WSM4823. Classification (NCBI taxonomy): domain Bacteria; kingdom Pseudomonadati; phylum Pseudomonadota; class Alphaproteobacteria; order Hyphomicrobiales; family Phyllobacteriaceae; genus Mesorhizobium; species Mesorhizobium sp. WSM4823. Next base: position 256,514 of record NZ_JBVVQL010000007.1, on the reverse strand, counting down.
CGACGGGTTCGCCGAGATCGATCATCGTTTCGATCATCCCGTCGTCCTCGGCGAACGAGAAGCAATCGCCTGACGGCATGTCGAGCCAGCGGGTCGGCTGCATCTCGACCGCACCAGCGACAATGCCGGCATGGCGCAGCACATTGAGCACGCCGCGACGCGCGATCCGCACCGTCTCCGCGCGGGAAGTCCCACCCCCGCCAAGCTCGGTGGTGATGAACAGCTTGCCCATCTCTTCGGCGGCAGTGTCGAACATGCCGACCGCGTCGATCTCCAGCATCTTCATCGACCAGGGCGCCGAGAACGCTTCGACCGCCGCGAAGCCTTTGGCTTCCAGCGCCTTGTCGGGCCGGATATGGGCGGCGCAGAACGGCACGAAGTCGAGCGTCTTGCCGCCGGAATGGAAGTCGAGCGCGATGTCCGTGCGGGGCAAGAGTTCGCGCTGGAAGTAGTCGGCGATCTTCTCGGTCACCGTGCCGTCGGGGCGGCCGGGAAAGCTGCGGTTCAGATTGCCCTTGTCGATCGGCGAGGTGCGGGTGCCGGCCCGGAATGCCGGATAGTTCATCGCCGGCACGATGATGACCGTGCCGCTGACGTGCTTCAGATCGAGCGTGCGGGCGAGATCGTAGAGCGCCAGCGGCCCCTCATATTCGTCGCCATGATTGCCGCCGGTGAGCAATGCGCTCGGCCCGTTGCCGTTGCGGATCACGCAGATCGGGATCATCACCGATCCCCAGGCCGAATCGTCACGGCTGTAGGGCAGCCGCAGGAAACCGTGCTGGACGCCGTCGCGTTCGAAATCCACCGTCGGCGTGATCGGCGATGGGCGAAGGTGGGAGACCGTGCTCAATTCTTCACCACCAGCTTGCGCGGCACATTGGCCAGGCACTCGACGCCTGTCTCGGTGATCAGGATGGACTCGGTGATCTCGAGGCCCATCGTCTCCAGCCACAGGCCGGTCATGAAATGGAAGGTCATGCCCGGTTTCAGCTCGGTGCGGTCGCCGGGACGCAGGCTCATCGTGCGCTCGCCCCAATCCGGCGGATAGGAAAGCCCGATCGGATAGCCGGTGCGGTTGTCCTTGACGATGCCGTATTTCTTCAGCACCGCGAAGAAGGCGTTGGCGATGTCCTCACAAGTGTTGCCAGGCTTTGCCGCGGCAAGCCCAGCGTCCATACCTTCCAGCGTCGCCTTTTCGGCATCGAGGAATTCCTGCGTCGGGTTACCGAGGAACACAGTCCGGGAAAGAGGACAATGGTAGCGGTTATAGCAGCCGGCGACCTCGAAGAAGGTACCCTCGCCTGACTTCATCGGCCTGTCGTCCCAGGTCAGATGCGGCGCTGAAGCATCGGCGCCCGACGGCAGCAGCGGCACGATCGCCGGGTAGTCGCCGCCGATGCCGTCGACACCGCGCGTGCCGGCATCATAGATCTCGGCGACCAGATCGCATTTGCGCATGCCGACTTCGATCTTGTCGACGATACGCTGGTGCATCGCTTCAACGATGCGGGCGGCCTTGCGCATATAGTCGATCTCGGTCGGGCTCTTCACCGCGCGCTGCCAGTTGACCAGTGCCGTGGCGTCGACGAAGCGGGCATTGGGCAGATGTTTCTGCAGCGACGCGAAGGCGGCGGCGGAGAACCAGTAATTGTCCATCTCGACGCCGATGGCGAGCTTGCCCCAGCCGCGATCGGCCAGCACCTGCGATAGAAAATCCATCGGGTGGCGCTCGGTCGACTGCACATAGTGGTCGGCATAGCCAACGATGTTGTCGTGGGCGAGATAGGCGGTGCGCTTGGCGCCATTGGCGTCCTGACCGCGCCCGTACCACACCGGCTCGCCCGACGGCGGCACGATGACGGCCTGGTGCACGTAGAACGACCAGCCGTCATAACCGGTCAGCCAGGCCATGTTGGACGGATCGCTGACAACAAGCAGATCGACGCCTTTGACCTCCATGGCCTTGCGTGTCATGGCGAGGCGTTCCGCATATTCGCCGCGCGTGAATTTCAGATTAGGTTGCATTGTTCTTGGTCCTCGTTTGTTGGGCCTTACGGCCGGCATCAACTTTCGAAAATAGTCCCGGCATTCCCCGCCCGCGCACGGTCGCGCGCGAGCGTGGCGATTGCCGTGTCCTGCACCCCGGTGCCGGTGAGATCGGCGACGGTGATGTCGCTGTCCGAACGGCGGCCGTGCTTTTCGCCGGCGATGATCTGGCCGAGCTCGGCGACCTCGGCATCGGCCGCCATCACGCCCGTCGCGATGGCATGATGCAGTTCGCCCAGGCGCTGTGTCTGTTTCGCGCTGTCGGCAACATAGAGATCGGCCATGCGCAGGATCGCCGGCGCGATTTCGTTCTTGTGCTCGGCATCCGAGCCCATAGCGGTGATGTGCTGGCCGGCGGAGACGAAGCCGGCCTTGATCAGCGGTTCGGTCGACGGCGTCGTGGTGACGATGATGTCGGCGCCGGCCGCCGCCGTTGCCGCATCGGGCTCCGCATGCACGACGATGCCCAGTCTTTCGCGCAATGCATCCGCCGCGGCTTCGGCCTTGGCGGCGTCCCTGGCCCAGATGCGGGCCTCGGCGATCGGCCGCACCAGCATAAGCGCCTCGAGCTGCAGCCCGGCCTGGACGCCAGTGCCGAAGATCGCAGCGATCGACGAATCCGGCCGCGAAAGGTGCTTCGCCGCGACCGCTCCGGCCGCCGCCGTGCGGATGTCGGTCAAATAGCCATTGTCGAGAAGCAGCGCCTCGACCAGGCCTGTTCTTGACGACAGCAGCACCATCATGCCGTTGACGCTGGGCAGGCCGAGCTTCGGATTGTCGAAGAAACCGGGGCTGATCTTGATCGCAAAACCGTCGATCCCCGGCACATAGGCAGTCTTGACGTCGACCTCGCCGCGATGCTCGGGAATGTCGAGCCGCAGGATCGGTGGCATCGCCACCGGCAAGGTGGCAAGCGCGCGGAACGCATTCTCGACACAGGCGACGGCATCGAGATCCAGCTTCACGATCGCGCGCAATTCGGCTTCGGTGAGTATCGTCATCCGGCTCATACGGCGCTCTCCTCATTTGCTTCGCCGCAAACGACTTTCCTGTGCAGCGTCATATCGATGTTGCGACCGGACAGGATGAGCACTGTCGGGCCATTCGCCCTGATCTTGCCGGCAAGCACGGCCGCTATGCAGACTGCGCCGGCGCCTTCGACGATCTCGCGCTCCTGTTCATAGGCATGGCGGAGTCCGGCGGCGATCTCGTCCTCGCTGAGCAGGATCACGTCGTCGAGCAGGTCGCGGCACATCGAGAAGGTCAGCCGGTTGTCGAGGCCGATGCCGCCGCCGAGCGAATCCGCCAGCGTCGGCAGTTCCTCGACCAAAACTGGATGTCCGGCATCGAGGCTCGCCTTCATCGCCGCACCCCGCGTCATCGAAACGCCGATGACTTTGGTGCCGGGGCTGACGCCCTCTATGGCCGCGGCGACACCCGCCGCCAGCCCGCCGCCAGACAGCGGCACCAGCACCAGGGTGGCGTCCGCAACCTGCTCGATAATCTCCAGCCCGAGTGTGCCCTGCCCGGCGATGATATCAGGGTGGTCGAAGGGCGGCAGCATGACCAGTCCCTCTTCCGCGACCAGCCGGTCGACTTCCTGCTGCGCATCGTCCTGGCTGTTGCCGACGATGCGGATCTCGGCGCCGAGCCGGCGGATTTCGTCGAGTTTATTCTGCGGCACAAGCCGCGACATGCAGATCGTCGCGCGCATGCCTTCGAGCTTCGCCGCGTGAGCCAGCGCCCGACCGTGATTGCCGGTCGAGGCGGCGACCACGCCACGCGCCTTCTCCTCGGTGTTCAGCGACGCGATGGCGTTCGAAGCGCCGCGCAGCTTGAAGCTGCCGGTGGTCTGCCGATGTTCGAGCTTGAGATTAACAGGCGCGCCCAAGTGCCCGGAAAGACTCGGGGAAGGCACGGTCGGTGTGCGCTCGACCTTGCCTGCGATGCGCTCGCGGGCTGACTGGATGTCGGCTAGGGTGATGGGCGCAAGCGTCACGGCCTCATTGTCCCAAAGGCAGCGCCATCAGACGGCCGAATTCGGCGCGCGGCTCGACGTCGCCGCAAAGCCGCAGGCAGTTCCAGGCCGTCGCCTGGTTGCTGGTGACGACCGGACGGCCGATCGCCTCTTCCATGCCGACCACGGCAAGTGCTGCCCGCAACGCCGTGCAGGAGACGAACAGCGCGTCCGCTTGCGCAGCGGTCGCCTCGCGCGCCAGATCGACCAGCGACGCCGGCGCAATCCGTGCCATCTCGCGGTCGTCCTCGAAGCCGAGGCAGGTGAAGCTGGCGATTTCGAAACCGTGCGCCGCGAAATAGGCCGCCATCGGCCGGCTGGTCTCGACCGTGTAGGGCGTGAGAATGCTGATCGTTCTGGCACCTAATGCCTTCAAGCCGCGCACGCCTGCCATCGGCGGTGTGACCACAGGCATACCGGGCTTGGCGGCCTGCACCGCCGCCTCGATCTCGGCATCGCCGATGACCACTGAGGCCGAGGTGCAGGAATAGCAGATCGCGTCGAGCGGCTCGTCGGGCAGGATGAGCGCCGCGCCCGCCGTCAGCGACGGCTGCATCTTGCGCAAATTCTCCGGCGTCGTCGGATTGGCATAGGGGATGCGCGCGACATAGACGCCGATCCGGTCGCTTGCCACCATGCGGCGAAAATCCGGTTCGGTCGTATGGTCGGTGGCAAGGATGATCAGGCCGACGCGCTTTTCCAGCGGACGCGCGTCGAGCGCTGGCCGTGTCGGCGTCAATCTGATTTCGGGCACGTGTTTCATGAGAGACTACCTCTCGATCTTGCCGTAGCGGCGTTCCAGCCAGCGCAGCAGCACGACCGAGAATAGGCTGATGACGAGGAAGAAGGCGCCGACCAACGTCATCGGCTCGACATAGCGGTAATAGGTGTTGGCGACGCTCTTGGCCTGGTTCATCAGTTCCAGCACGGTGATCGCCGACAGCAGCGGCGTCTCCTTGAACATGGCGATGAAGTAGTTGGCAAGCGCCGGGATCATCGGCGGAATCGCCTGCGGCATGATGATGTGGGTCCAGGTCTGCCGGGCGTTCAGATTGCAGGCTTTGGCGGCCTCCCATTGGCCGCGCGGCACATTGTCGATGCCGGCGCGATAGACCTCGGCCGTGTAGGTGCCGTAGTGCAGGCCGAGACCGATGACACCCGCCACCAGCGGCGGCAGCAGGATACCGATATCCGGCAGCACATAGAAGATGAAATAGAGCTGCACCAAAAGCGGCGTGCCGCGGATGAACTCGGCGAGGAAGCCGACGGTGCGCGACAGGCTCCTGTTCGGCGAACGCCGCGCCAGCGCGATGGCCAGCCCGACGATCGCGGCCAGAACCGAGCCGAGCAGCGTCGCCAGGATGGTGATCTTCACGCCCTGAATCAGCGTCGGCATGATCTCCCAGACGAAATTCCAATCCCACTCCATTATGAGGCCCGATCCATCAGACACGCACCCCGTCGAGGCCGCGCGCCATGCGGCGTTCCAGCGAACGCACGCCCCACGAGATGATCAGCGCAAGGACGAAATAGATGATGAGAATGGTGGTGAACGGCACCAGCGTGTTGCCGGTCTGCGAGCGCACCACCTGCGCCTGGAAGGTCAGGTCGGCGAGCGAGATCAGCGAAACAACGGCGGTGGCCTTGAGCAATTCGATGGCGTTGTTGCCGAAGGTCGGCAGCATGACCAGCAGCGCCTGCGGCAGGATGATGTGGCGCATGGCTTGCCAGCGGCCAAGGTTGAGCGCGGTGCAGGCTTCGTACTGCTCGCGGCCGATCGACTGGATGGCGCCGCGCACCACCTCCGCCGCATAGGCGCCGACATTGAGGCCCAGCGCCAGCACACCTGCCTGCAGCGGCGTCAGCGAAATGCCAATGAAGGGCAGCACGAAATAGGCCCAGAACAGCTGCACGAAAATCGAGGTGCCGCGGAAGAACTCGATATAGGCGGTGGCCAGCGCCCGAATGGCGAAAAAACGCGATAGCCGTCCCAGCCCAGCGAGAAAGGCCATGATCAGGGCAAGCACCGACCCCATCAGCGTCAGCTCGATGGTAACAAGCGCTCCCTGCAATATCAGGCCGAAATAGCCGGACCATTGGGTCATGAAATCAAGAGTTTCCAACGTTTACAGTTGTGCGAGGCGGTAGTCTTGGCCCCTTCTCCCCGTTCACGGGGAGAAGATGCCGGCAGGCAGATGAGGGGCGGCGCCAGCTTCGTAGAACTTTGTGCTGCCCCTCATCCGTCACTTCGTGACACCTTCTCCCCGTAAACGGGGAGAAGGAAGGGATGCCTACTTTGCCGAGCAGAGCTTATCGCGCGTCGTCGACATCGCCGCCGCTGCCGAGAAGCCGTAGGGCTCGATGATCTTGGCGAATTCGCCTGATTCCTTCAGCTTGGCCAGCTCGACGTCAAAGGCGTCGCGCAGCGCTTCGTCGCCCTTCTTGAACGCCGCGCCGTCACAATAGACCGGCGCGCCGACCACCGGAGCGACGACTTCAAGGTTCGGATCGTTGGCCTTCTTGACCAGATCGTTGATCGACAGCACCGGCAGCGAATAGGCGTCGATGCGGCCGTCCTGCAGCATCTTCAGGCCACTCTGGCCGTCCGGCACAACGATGACGCGGTCTCGCGGCACGCCGGCAGTGAGCGCCAGCTTCTCCTCGGTGCCGCCGCCTGGCGCACCGATCGTCGCGGTGGCATCCTTGGCGACATCCTCGTAGCTCTTGAAGCCCTTCGGATTGCCCTTCTTGACCAGCATAGCCTCGGCGTCGCACAGCACCGGCTCCGAATAGACGACCGCCGCGCAGCGCTCCGGCTTCATGAACAGGCCGGCGGTGACGACGTCGAAACGGCCGGCCTGCAGGCCGGGGATCATCGCGCCATATTCCGAGATCGAGGCGACGATGTCGGCGACGCCGAGGCGCTTGAAAATCTCACGCGCCACATCGGGAGCCGCGCCCGAAACCTTGCCGTCGGCCGCAACCGCCGTGTAGGGTGGCTCATTGGCAATGGCGACGCGGGCGAAGCCCTGTGCCTTGAGCTCTTCGAGCTTGCCGTCGTCGGCCGATCCCGCGGTCGAGGCGGCCAGAATCGCGGTCAGTGCAACACCGGCCATGCCGGCCAGAATGCCAAGTTTTTTCATCGTTCCCAACTCCTTGTTTCTCTTCTTGGTTTGCTTTGGTTCGAAACGGCTTCGCCACTCTTAGAGAACGGCGCCGCCTCCTGCATGGCGGTCAGACGCGATGTCCGGCCGCGATGATCTTCTTCAGGAAGCCTTGCGTACGCTCCTGCTTGGGATTGCGGAAAATCTCGTCGGGCTTGCCTTCCTCGACAATCTTGCCGCGGTCGAAGAACAGAACCCGGTCGGCGAAATCATGGGCAAAACCCATTTCATGGGTGACCAGCAGCATGGTCATGTCTGTCTCGGAGCAGAGCCGCCACAAGACGTTCAGCACCTCCTCGACCAGTTCCGGATCGAGTGCCGATGTCACCTCGTCGAACAGCATGATCCTGGGCTGCAGCGCCAGCGCCCGGGCGATCGCCACGCGCTGCTTCTGCCCACCGGAGAGCTGTGCCGGCATCGCTTTGGCCTTGTCGGCCATGCCGACCATGTCGAGCAGTTCCATCGCCCGTTTCTCGGCAGCGGCGCGCGGCATGCCCTTGGTCAAGATCGGCGCCAGCGTGACGTTGTCGATGACGCTCTTGTGCGGAAACAGGTTGAAGAGCTGGAAAACCATGCCGATCTTCTGGCGCATTCTTGCCAGATGCCGTTCGTCGGCCGCCAGCAGCTGGCCATTGCGCTCCATGTGGTAAAGCTGCTCGCCGTCGATCTGGATATGGCCGCTGTCGATCCTCTCCAGCGTCATCAGAATGCGCAGGATCGTTGTCTTGCCCGAGCCGGATGGGCCGATAAGCGCCAGCTTCTCGCGCGGCATGACCTGCATCGACAGGCCGTCCAGCACCTTGAAGGTGCCGAAGCTTTTCGAAATGGCGTCGATCTTGATGATGGGCGCGGACAATGAACTTCCCCGTGCTGGAGAACTTTGATGCCTTCAACGATGCGGAACGCGCCAAATCATGTCAATCAGGAAAATAATATCATGACAATGTTTCTGACTCCGCACGATTTCGCGGCAATGTCTGCCTAGATCGCCAGCAGGAGATGCTCCGGATCGCCGAGCAGAAGTTTGGTGACAACGCTCAGGCCGGCGCGCAGTTCCCCCTCGGTGGTCGAGCCCAGCGAGATACGAACCGCCGGCTGCCAGGGCGCCGCCGAGATGCGGAACGATGTGCCTGGTGCGATCGCCACGCCCTGCAGGCGGGCCTGTGAGACGAAACTCTCTTCGGCGCGATCGCCCGGCAGTTGCAGCCACAGATGCAATCCGTCGCGATGGACGCGATAGTCGACCCCGGCAAGCACTTCCGCGGCGATCTCCTGCCGCCGCCGCAGTGCTAAACGCTGCCAGCGGACGAGCTCCATCGCGGTGCCGTCGGCCACCCATTTTGTCGCGATCTCCGCCACCATCGGCGTCGCCATCCAGTTGGAGACGAGATGCCGGTTGGCGACGGCGGCGACATAGCGATCGGGCGCCGCGAGATAGCCGATGCGCAGGCCCGGCACCACGATCTTGGTGAAGGAGGTGACGTAGAGCGTGCGCTCTGGCGCGAAGGCGGCAACCGGCGGCGGCCGGTCCTCGAGCAGTGGGCCGAGCACGTCGTTCTCGATGATGGCGATGTCGTGCTTGCGCGCCACCGCGGCGATCTGCTCGCGCCGCGCGGCGTCCATCAGCGTCGCGGTCGGGTTGATCACCGAGGGCTGCACGAACACGGCACGGATGTCGGAAAGCCGGCACGCCTCGTCCAGCGCCTCCGGGATCAAGCCGTTGTCGTCGATCGGCAGTCCTTCGAGGTTGAAGCCGAGATAGCGCGCCAGCGGGATCAGCGTGTGATGGCCGATCGCCTCGGTGGCGACGGTCGAACCGGGCGGCGCCACGCTCATCAGCGCCACCGTCATGCCGGCCGTGGCGCCGTTGGTCAGGCTGACATTCTGCGCGGACACATCGAGACCGCACAGCCGCAGCCAGTCGACCGCCACAGCGCGGTGACGCGGAAACACCATGTTCGGTCGGAACGACAGCGCCGAGCTCGACGGCAGGTTTTCGGCCAGCCAGCCCAGCGCCTGTTTCAGCCGTTCCAGATGCATCGGCTCGCAGACCGGCTTCAGGATGGAGAGATCGATGACCTCGCCAAGGCGCTCCGGCAGGTATGGCGGCTCCGGCTCGCGGCGCTGTGTCTGCACGAAGCTGCCGCGGCCGATCTCGCCGGAAACCAGGCCCCGGCGGATCAGTTCCTCATAGGCACGACTGACGGTCTGCACCGACAGTTTCAGGTCGTCGGCCAGCCGCCGATGCGTCGGCAAACGCGAGCCGTTGGCCAGGCGGCCGTCATGAATGGCGCGCGCGAACTGGTCGGCGAGCGATTGATAGGCCGGCCGCCGGATGAGCGCGGGATCTGGACGCCACAATGTCATGACATATTAGAGATCGAAATCAGTGCAATTGACAATCGAAATAATGCGCCGTCATGGTGGCTGCGACGAAAAAGTGGACACTCATGGCCGCATTGAAACTCGATCAGATCGACCTCAAAATCCTCGACGCGGTTCAGCGCGACGGGCGCATCACCAAGCTGGCGCTCGCCGACAAGGTCGGCCTGTCGCCGACGCCGTGCTGGATGCGGCTGCGCAAGCTGGAGAAGGCCGGCATCGTTTCCGGCTATCACGCCAAAGTCGCGATGCGCGCCGTAGCGCCCGTCGCCACCGTGCTGATGGAGGTGACGCTGGCCAGCCACCGCCAGGCCGATTTCGATCGTTTCGAGCGCGTTATCCGCGACGTCCCCGAAATCGTCGCCTGCTGGTCGGTGGGCGGCGGCGTCGACTATCTACTGAAAGTGATGGCACGCGACATCGACGCCTACCAGCGGCTCGTCGACGCCCTGCTCGAACGCGAGATCGGCATCGACCGCTATTTCACTTACATCGTCACCAAGACGGTGAAGGAGGAGGTCGCCTTGCCGGTGGCCGATCTGTTGCCTATGTCATCGTAACACCAGAGAAATCGTCTGCCCCGGTGATGCAATAGAGACAATCTCTCTACGCGTTGGCGCCGAAACAGCCTCTCTGTCTGCACCGCGCGCATAGTCTCTCCGTATCACTTCGAACCGGGAGACATCGAAATGTCCGCGCATTTTGCCCGCTCACAACGCCATGAAGCGCTTGACCGCCTCGCCGACCGCCGGCTGCTGCGCGAACTCGCCTATGTCAACGGCCACTGGATGGCGAGCGAAGCCGCCGAAAGCTTCGAGGTGACCGATCCTGCGACAGGCGCCACCGTCGCCTTCGTCGCCGCCCTCGACGCCAAGCAGACGAGCAAGGCAATCGACGCGGCATCGCGCGCCTTTCCCGCCTGGCGCGCGGCTCTCCCGCAGGAACGCTCGAAAATCCTGCGAAAATGGTTCGATCTGATCATTGCCGCCAAAGAGGATCTGGCGCTGCTGATGACGCTCGAACAGGGCAAACCGCTTAGAGAAGCGCGGGGCGAGATCGACTACGCCGCCTCCTTTGTCGAATGGTATGCCGAGGAGGCCAAGCGCCTCAACGCTGAAAGCGTCACCAGCCATCTGCCAAACGCCGAGATGGTGGTGCTGCGCGAACCGCTCGGTGTCGTCGGCGTCGTCACGCCGTGGAATTTTCCCGCGGCCATGCTGACCCGCAAGGCGGCGGCAGCCCTTGCCGCCGGCTGCACCATCGTCGCGCATCCTTCGTCGGAAACGCCGCTGTCGGCACTGGCGCTGGCCGAACTCGGCGAACGCGCCGGCCTGCCGGCAGGCGTCTTCAACGTTCTCACCGGCAAGGCTTCGACCATCGTCGGGCGGATGTGCGAAGACGCTCGCATCCGCGCCATGAGCTTCACCGGCTCGACCGAGATCGGCAGGTTGATCGCCGCGCAAAGTGCGCCGACGATGAAGCGGCTGGTGATGGAGCTTGGCGGTCATGCGCCGCTGGTCGTCTTTGCCGACGCCGATCTAGACAAGGCTGTGACCATAGCCGTCGATGCCAAATTCGCTACCTCCGGCCAGGATTGCCTCGCCGCCAACCGCATCTATGTCCAGCGCCCGATCTACGATCGTTTCTGCACCGCCTTCGCCAGGCGCATCGAGGCGTTGCGGACAGGCAATGGCCTGATTGATGACACCGACATCGGGCCCTTGATGCACGAGCGCGGCGTCAAGAAGGTCGAGGAACAGGTCGCCGATGCGCTCGCCCATGGCGCGCGCTGCCTCACCGGCGGCAAACGCGATTCTGCAGGACCGCTGTTCTACCAGCCGACCCTTCTGGCCGATGTCACCGACGACGCGCTGATCATGCGCGAGGAAACCTTTGGTCCGGTCGCCGCCGTGACGCCTTTCGACAGCGAAGACGAGGTCATCGCCCGCGCCAACGCCACCGAATACGGCCTCGTCGCCTATGTCGTCACCGAGAACGGCGGCCGCCAATTGCGCATGGGCCGCGCGCTCGACTACGGTATGGTCGCCATCAACCGCGTCAAGATCACCGGCGCGCCTATCCCGTTCGGCGGCGTCAAACAGTCCGGCATCGGCCGCGAGGGCTCGCGCCATGGGCTCGAAGCCTTTACCGATCTTAGATATCTCTGCCTGGACGTGGCGTAAGGTGTATCGACATTCAGGTGATGCCGGTCTGCAAATGGCGGCGTCCTGCGCTTCCGGTGCTCACGTACGAAAAAGTACGCTCCGCTCCGGTTCTCGGAAGCCACCATTTTCGACTCGTCCTGACCTGAATCTCGACACACCTTAGGCCGCGTCGGGACCATCTTTCTCTAAGGAGTCAAAAAATGCTCGATCAGTCCAACGAACTCGCCGCCTGGGACCGCGACCACTTCTTCCATCCCTCGACCCATATGGGCACGCATGCACGGGGTGAATCGCCTACCCGCATCATCGCCGGCGGCGAAGGCGTCACCATCTGGGACAACAACGGCAAGAAGAGCATCGATGCCTTCGCCGGCCTCTATTGCGTCAATGTCGGTTATGGCCGGCAGAAAATCGCCGATGCCATCGCCGCGCAAGCGAAAAACCTCGCCTATTACCACGCCTATGTCGGCCACGGCACCGAGGCGTCGATCACGCTTTCCAAGATGATCATCGACCGGGCGCCGCAGGGCATGTCGAGGGTCTATTTCGGCCTCTCCGGCTCCGACGCCAACGAAACCAACATCAAGCTGATCTGGTACTACAACAACGTGCTCGGCCGGCCGGAGAAGAAGAAGATCATTTCGCGCTGGCGCGGCTATCACGGCTCCGGCGTCATGACCGGATCGCTGACCGGGCTCGGCCTGTTCCACAACGCCTTCGACCTGCCGCGTGCGCCGGTCCTGCACACCGAGGCGCCCTACTATTTCCGCCGCGCCGACCGCTCGCTGAGCGAGGAACAGTTTTCTCAATACTGCGCCGACAAGCTCGAAGAGATGATCCTGGCTGAGGGCCCGGACACGGTCGCCGCTTTCATCGGAGAGCCGATCCTCGGCACCGGCGGCATCGTGCCGCCGCCCGCCCTCTATTGGGAAAAAATCCAGGCGGTTCTGAAGAAGTACGACGTGCTGCTGGTCGCCGACGAAGTGGTCACCGGCTTCGGCCGGCTGGGCACCATGTTCGGCTCCGACCATTACGGCATCAAGCCCGACCTGATCACCATCGCCAAGGGCCTGACCTCGGCCTATGCGCCGCTGTCTGGCGTCATCGTCGCGGACAAGGTCTGGCAGGTGCTGGTGCAGGGCTCAGACAAGCTCGGCTCGCTCGGCCACGGCTGGACCTATTCGGCGCATCCGATCTGCGTTGCCGCCGGTGTCGCCAACCTTGAGCTGATCGACGAGATGGACCTGGTGGCCAACGCCGGCGAGACCGGCGCCTATTTCCGTGCCGAACTGGCGAAAGCCGTCGGCGGCCATAGAAACGTCGGCGAGGTGCGCGGCGACGGCATGCTGGCGGCAATCGAGTTCGTCGCCGACAAGGACGACCGCGTATTCTTCGACGCCTCGCAGAAGATCGGGCCGCAGGTCGCGACCGCTCTTGCGGCAAGCGGCGTCATCGGTCGCGCCATGCCGCAGGGCGACATTCTGGGCTTCGCGCCGCCGCTCTGCCTGACGCGCGAAGAGGCCGACATGGTCGTCTCGAAGACGGCCGATGCGGTGAAAAGCGTGTTTGCCAATCTCTGATCGTCGAGCCTTATGTGTTATCGCTTGTCCTTCTCCCCGGGGAACAGGGTGAAGGACAAGCTCCAACACTGACGACCCCTTTTTGGGGGTCGGACGAAGGAATAAGGCTACCGAGGGCTCGGGCTGTTCGCCGACACGGTGAGATCGAGCGCGACATGGCCTTGCGGTGCGCCGAAGCGGAGGAAGGCCTCCGACAACGTCGCGAACACCGGCCCGGCATCGCCCCTCAGCTTGGTGCAGAAATTCTTCGACCTGTCGAAGACGCCCGAAGTCTTGAGAAATTCGATGCAGCCGTAGATCTCGTCCATGTGATGGCCCTCGCCGAGCGGATAGAGCGAGAACTGCGCGGCGACCTCTTGTCCGAGCTTTTTTGCACTGTCGACATGGACCCGCGCTGTGTCGATGCGCTCGGCCAGGGACAAATTATGGCTGCTGCCGGAAATCGGCGTACAGATCGGATCGTCAGGCTCGCCCGGACAGCCGCGCGACACCGTTGCCGACAACACGCAATGCACGCCACTTGCCGCCGCCGATGCGAACAGATCGCGCATGGCCGGGAAAAGCTGTTCCGGCGGACCGACGATCAGCGTCGAGATGTCGTCGGTTTCGATGCGGAAATTCGGGCGATAGGGATCCATCGCCGAAAGCGCCCCAAGGATGACGCCGACGAAATCGTCGCACATCGGATAGAGGGAAATCTGTGCACCTGAAAACATGGTCGCCTCGCTCCGCTGGCATTACCCAGATCAGCTTGAGGGACCGAGGGCTTGACACCTTCCATCTCAGCCCCGGCAATACGGAGCGCCCCTGTCGATATCGGTGGACGTAGCACCGGCGCAAAGGATGTTCAAGTATGATCCAGTGCCAATCGCAACGCCCATTCAGCCTCTGCCTTCGGGTGGCCTGTTCAGCCCTGTGACCCGACCTGTTCGGCGGCTTCGAGCGACCTTTCAAACGCGTCGACCATCTGATCGACCTGAGGCTCGGTGATGATCAGCGGCGGACAGAAGGCCAGCGCGTCGCCCATGTTGCGCGAGATGACGCCGTTCTGCTGCAGGAAGCCATTGACGAGCCCGCCCAGCGCGCCGGCGGTCTGCCACGGCGTCTTGTTCGCCTTGTCGCCGACCAGTTCGACTGCCGCGATCAGGCCGACGCCGCGTACCTCGCCGACAAGCGGGTGCGAAGCGAGGTTGCGCAACCGTTTCTGCATATGCGCGCCGACCGTGCGCGCATTGCCGACAAGATCGCGCTCCTCGATCAGCTTCAGGTTTTCGAACGCGACCGCCGCTGCGACGGGATGGCCGCCGCCGGTGAAGCCGTGCCCGAAGGTGCCGATGCGATTGCTTTCGTCGGCAATCGGCTCAAAAATCTTTTCGTTGATCAGCAGGGCCGAGATCGGCAGGTACGACGAAGAAATCTGCTTCGACAGCACCATGATGTCGGGCCTGATGCCGAAGGTCTGCGAGCCGAACATCTCGCCGGTTCGGCCAAAGCCGCAGATCACCTCGTCGGCGACGAGCAGGATGTCGTATTTCGACAGGACCGCCTGGATCTTCTCCCAATAGCCCCCCGGCGGAACGATGACGCCGCCGGCGCCCATGATCGGTTCGCCGAAGAAGGCAGCGATGGTGTCCGGTCCCTCGGCCAGGATCAGCCTTTCCAGATCGTCGGCAAGCCGGCTTGAAAACTGCTCTTCGCTTTCGCCCGGCAGCGCCTCGCGCCAATGGTGCGGCGTCGACGTGTGCAGCACATTGGCGATCGGCAGGTCGAAGGAAGTGTGGTTGTTGGGCAGACCGGTCAGGCTCGCTGAAGCAATGGTGACGCCGTGATAGCCGCGATTGCGGCTGATGATCTTCTTGCGCGCCGGCTGGCCGAGCGCATTCGACCGGTACCAGATCATCTTCATGGCCGTATCGTTGGCTTCGGAGCCGGAATTGGTGAAATACGCCTTGCTCATCGGCACCGGCGCCATCTGCACCAGTCTCTCGGCGAGATCGATCAGTGGCGAATGCGATTTGGAACCGAAGTCGTGGTAGTAAGGCAGCTTGGACATCTGGCGCATCGCCGCATCGACCAGCCGCTTTTCCGAGAAGCCGACAGCGACGCTCCAAAGCCCGGCCATCGCCTCGATGTAGCGGTTGCCGGCGAGATCCTCGACATAGATGCCGTCGCCCTTCTCGATGACGAGCGGCCCTGCCTCCTCATGCTTGCGGGCATTGGTGTAGCCGTGCATGTGATAGCTGATGTCGCGAGCTTCGGGAGAATTCGGTCGAGCGTCCATGATGCCTCCTGTCCTGCATGCCGGGACGTAGGTCCTGCCGCCTTCGGAGCATCGGCAGGTATGCCCCTCTTGCATTATGCTGTTTGATGCAGCTGTTTCTTGTAGGGGTGTCAAGCCCTTTCCAAGGGTTGCCGGATGGACTCAGACATGCAGAATTTCAGCTTCGAAGCCGTAGAACGCGAGAACCTGCGCGAAGCCGTCCACGCGCGTCGCCGGCACATGGCCCCCGAATGGCTTATCAGGCATAACAACAAGGCTGAGGTGGCCTGATCATGGACCATGTCGACTGCATCGTCGCCGGCGCCGGCGTCGTTGGCCTGGCGATCGCGCGAGAGATGGCGCAGCGCGGCTTGGACACCCTGATCCTCGAGGCTGCGAACGCGATCGGCACCGGAACGAGCTCGCGCAATTCCGAGGTCATCCATGCCGGCATCTACTATCCTGCAGGATCGCTGAAGGCCAGGCTCTGCGTGGCCGGCCGGGAAGAGCTCTACCGTTATTGCGAGGAGCGGGCGGTCCCGCGTGCGCGCTGCGGCAAGCTCATTGTCGCCACGGATGCCGAACAGGAGCCGGTGCTCGCTTCCATCCTGGCCAACGCCTCTACTTGCGGTGCGGGCGACCTGGTGCCCTTGACCGCCGCCGAGGTGCGCAGGCTGGAGCCCAAGCTGCGATGCACTGCGGCCCTGCTGTCTCCCGCGACCGGCATCATCGACAGCCACGCTTTGATGCTGGCGCTGCTGGGCGACGCCGAAGAGCACGGGGCGGCGCTCAGCCTCAACACCCGCATCGTCTGCGGCCGCATCGAGGGAGCGCGTATCGTGCTCGACACACTCGACGGCACCAGCGGCGAGCGCTTTGAAATCGCTACCGCGCGATTCGTCAACGCCGCCGGGCTTGGCGCCACGGCACTCGCCGGCTCGCTTGACGGGCTCGACCCGCAATTCGTGCCAGAACTTCGCTATGCCAAGGGCAATTACTTTTCGGTCGCCGGCCGGGCGCCGTTCTCGCGGCTTGTCTATCCCGTACCCGAGCCTGGCGGCCTCGGCGTCCATCTGACGATCGATCTCGATGGCATCGCCCGCTTCGGGCCGGACGTCGAATGGACGGATCAACTCGACTATCGCGTCGATCCAACGCGTGGCGAGCGCTTCTACGACGAGATCCGCAAATACTGGCCGGACCTTGCCGATGGCAGCCTGCAGCCCGCCTATAGCGGCATCCGGCCGAAGCTTTCGGGTCCCGGCCAAGCCAATGCCGACTTCGTCATCCAGGACGCAACGGTGCACGGCGTCGGGAGCCTGGTCAATTTGTTCGGTATCGAGAGCCCCGGCCTGACCTCAAGCCTGGCGATCGCCGACCACGTCGCGCAGCGCTTCGCGCCGACGGCAAACTAGCCGAGGCGAGACCGAGCGCGCGCGCCCGCTGCCAAGGCGTAGTCAAAAACGCCCGTAAGCCATCCGTAAGCCGGGGTCGCAGAACCTGGGTCCATCGATCATAGCCGATTGCCGGAAGTTTCGAGCTCCGGAACCGTCGGCTCCATGACGGAGGAGGATCCGATGCGACTCGACAACGATCACGCGCCATTCCGCCGGGATGACGCGCTATCCGAATGGCACACTGCCTCGGCGCTCGCCGATCTCTTGTCCTTCGAGGCGTCGAGTCTTGACCCAAGACCGAAGGCTGGGGGCTCCGGCCCGACGGCGGAGGCCCTTTCACGATTTGCGACGGCGATCCGGGCGCGTAGGGCCGATCCTGGCGGCTACTACAATCTTGGCAATGCACTCGGGCTGGTGATGGGCGTTGCGATCCAGCTCGCCGCCCTTCAGGGATCCGGCATGCGCGGCGGCACCGCGCTGTTCGATTATTTCGCCGGCAGCAGCAGTGCGGTGGCGCTGACGCTGGCGACGCTGGTCTTCTTCTGCAGCGGCGAAGTCTATCATCGCGCGTGGACCGGGCGCGATGTCCCCGATCCCACGCTTAACCGCCTCGCCGATCTCCTGTCGGGGATCGGTGCGATCGGACTTGGCACAGCACTGTTCCTGCTGGACCAGCCGGTGCTGGCGGCGACCGCTGGATTGCTGCACGCGCTCGGCAAGTTCGGCAGCGCCGCCTTCGGGTCCGGCGTGCCCGGGTGGCCGACTGGGTGGCCCGACCCGTTCCGCAGCGCGGTGCTGGCCAGCCGCCTGCCGGCGATGCTTGCGGCGGCGCTGTCGATAGGCGCCGCCTTACCTGAGGTGCGGTTGGGCGGTTCCCCTGCCCTTATTGCCGAGCCGCTGACATTGCTTGCCTGCTACCTGCTGTGGGCAAGGGCCGACCTTCTACTGTTTGCCGACGGCGCCGGCGAAAGCGCGCCCGCCGCCACGGCACGGCCCAAGCGCCTGCCCTGGCGCCGTAAACCGCTCAAGGCAACCAAATAACCGGGATCATGGATATGAAGAACCGTTTCGAAGCCATACCGAACCCAAGCTACCGGTTCGAGATCTGGGACAATGAGACGGGCGAGCCCGTCGTCCATCACGACCGGCTGCTCACCTTCGCCTCGGCGAAGTTGGCGGCAAGGATCGCCGACTTCCTCAACGAGGGCCGCAGCCACCGGCGCCGCGCCGGCGCCGCCAAATGGCGCGTTGCGGACCGCGATATCGACCGAGGCGGATGATGGCCAAGCTCGGCATCACAGGCCGCCCGGCGTCTGGGGTTCATGTCGGCAAGGGCGTGATCGACGACAATCTTGGCATCGCCATGCCGATATTCAAGGCCAGCGCCAAGGATCCTCTCCTGAGCTGGATCGCATCCGGAAGCAGCCTTCACATCAACCTTGGCGGCGAATCCACCTACGACGTATCCCTCAAGGGCAGCGCGCGGGCCGCCAAGACCTTTGCGGCAGCCTGCAACTCATGAGACCATGTAATTCGTAGGAACCCGCAGTTCATGAGAGCCCCGGAGGAGCGTTGCCATGACCGATGAATCACGCCGTGAGCCGGCGCGTGATCCCCAGGATTTGGAGCGCCTGCTGATTTCCCGGCAGTGGCTGGGAGACATCGACGGCATGGCCGCGCTTTTTGAGCCGCACGCCGTCGTCGACAGCGGTGAAGGGCAGCTGACGGTTGGCCGGGAAGCGATCCGGGCACTCTTCGCAGACATCACCGCAACCGGCCGAAAATTTGCTGCCGGAAACCAGGCCCCGGCTGTTGTCAGCGGAGACCTGGCACTCACGTCAACCCGTCTGCCAGATGGCACCGTAACCGCCGAGGTCGCCCGCCGCCAAGGCGACGGGACATGGCTATGGGTGATCGATCGATTCTCCGTTGCTTAGCATCGGCTCGACGCATGCTCCCGGAAATCGGAATCGATTTTCCCCAGACGATCATGCAACGGGCGCACGGCGCTGTGGCGTAATGGCGGCTGTGCTCGTCGTGGCGAAGCCGCCCCAATGACCTTATCCGTGGACGGACCGGGAACCATAATCCGGCACAGCGGTTGAGTGGTGATCAGGTGATCCTCCCTCGAGCAAAACGGAAAACGGAAGGAACGATCATGCGCATGTTGACGACAATTGCCGCCCTTTCGGGGTTGGCCCTGGCGCAGCCGATCTACGCGCAATCCACCGACCCGCAGCTTCCGCAGATCGCACCCTTGGCCCCGGAAGCCCAGCCCGATCCAAGCCTGCCTGACCAAACACCGCCCGACCAAGCCCTGCCGGATCAAGCCTTGCCAGATCAGGGTTTCACCGACCAGAACTTTACTGGCATTGCGATCGTCGCCCTCGAGGATCTGCCTCCGGAACTCAAGACACAGGCTGAGGCCGTGATCACCCAAACCAGTGTTGAAGATCTGCTTACCTTGCAGAACTCGATCGATGAGTCGCCACAGGCAGCAACCGCGCTGGCAGCGAACGGACTTGATTCGTCGCAGGTCGTCGCTGCCAACATCGATGGCGATGGCACGCTGACGCTGATCATCCAGACAACCACCTGATCGGCAGGCACCTGATCGGCGGTCCGGGCGGCCGACCGGGGTATCCGGCTTCGGCCGTAACAGCCCAGTACAGCGGAGCACCGTCATGGTCGAAGCCGCAGTTCGCAACTTCACCCTCAACTTCGGGCCGCAGCATCCCTCTGCTCACGGCGTCCTGCGGCTGGTGCTGGAACTGGACGGCGAGATCGTCGACCGCGCCGATCCTCATATCGGTCTGCTCCACCGCGGCACGGAAAAGCTCATCGAGTACAAGAACTATCTGCAGGCCCTGCCCTATTTCGACCGGCTCGACTATGTCGCGCCGATGAACCAGGAGCATGCGTTCTGCCTCGCCGCCGAAAAGCTGCTCGAAATATCGGTGCCGAAGCGCGGACAGCTCATCCGTGTGCTCTTTTGCGAAATCGGCCGGCTTTTGTCGCATCTCCTCAACGTCACGACACAGGCCATGGACATCGGTGCGCTGACCCCGCCGCTTTGGGGTTTTGCGGAGCGCGAGAAGCTGATGGTCTTTTACGAGCGCGCCTCCGGAGCCCGCATGCATGCGAATTATTTCAGGGTCGGCGGCGTGCACCAGGACTTGCCTCCAAAACTCCTGGACGACATCTGGGCTTTCTGCGACCCGTTCCTCAAGGTTTGCGACAATCTCGACGAATTGCTCACCGGCAACCGCATCTTCAAGCAGCGCAACGTCGATGTCGGTGTGATCGTGCAGGACGACGCCTGGGCCTGGGGCTTCTCCGGTGTGATGGTGCGCGGGTCGGGTGCGCAGTGGGATCTGCGCAAGGCACAGCCATATGAATGCTACCCCGAGATGGATTTCGACATTCCCATCGGCAAGAACGGCGACTGCTATGACCGCTATCTCGTCCGCATGGAAGAAATGCGCCAGTCGGTGCGGATCATGAAACAATGCCTGGAAAAATTACGATCGCCGGAAGGCCAAGGGCCGGTGGCAATTCCGAACCAGAAGATCACGCCGCCGCGGCGGGCGACGATGAAACGCTCGATGGAAGCGACGATCCATCATTTCAAGCTCTACACGGAGGGTATTCGTGTGCCCGAAGGAGAGGTCTACGCCGCGGTGGAGGCGCCAAAGGGCGAGTTCGGCGTCTATCTGGTTTCGAACGGGAGCAATACGCCGTATCGATGCAAGATCCGGGCGCCATCCTTTGCCCATCTCCAGGCTATGGATTTTCTGTCGCGAGGGCACATGATCGCCGATGTCGCCGCGATTATCGGGTCGCTCGATATCGTGTTCGGCGAGATCGATCGTTGACAAAGCGCAGGGTGTTTTAGATTTCGAGCAAGGCGTAGGGACGGCCGGTCGGCTTCGTCACGTGCATGGCGACGTTATACACCGGAGCACCGCCGGGCGTGCGACCTTCATAGACGCCGCGATGCGCGTGGCCATGCACCACGGCGCTGACCTTGAACCGATCGATGGTCTCGGCCAAGCGCGACGACCCCAGGAACGGAAAAATCTCCAATGGCTCGCCGGCCACCGTTTCGGCTATCGGAGCGTAGTGCAGGACGACAAGCGTGCGATTGGTGCGGACCTGCCGCATCGCGTTTTCGAGCCGCATCGACTCGCTGACGCTTTCAGCAACCATCGCCTTGATGGCCGGCTCACCGAAGGAGCCGAGCATACGCGATCCGAAACCGCCGACGAAGCCTTTCACGCCGACAAAGCCGACCTCCTTGATTTCCGTCGTCTGGCCGTCGAGAAGATGGACTCCTGCCTGCCGAAGGATGTTGGTGACGTCCTCGACCGCGCCGGACTCATAGTCGTGGTTGCCGAGCACGGCGACGACCGGGATCGCGCAAGCGCGCAAATCCTCGGCAAGGATTTCGGCTTCCCGGGGTCTGCCGAGATTGGTCAGATCTCCAGTGAGCACGAGGATATCCGCTTCGCGCGAAACTTCGCCGAAGAGATCGCGACAAGAGGCCTGGGCGTCCTCGTTCACATGCAGGTCGCCGACGGCCGCGATCCTCACGGTGCCGCCGTTGCCATCCCTTGCCGTGACAGTTTTGCTCTTGTCAGCCATCGCGAAATTCTCCCGTTCCCCCGACGCCGGCAAAACCCCATTCCTTGACGTCGATTTCATAGTCGGTGGGCGAAAGCAGTCGTCCGCGGCAGATCTTCATTCGTGGAGTAGGCAACTCCCTCTGCTTGGCGAGGCGGTCGAGCAATTCGTCGAGCAGCCATGCGGGAACATGATCGCGCTCGCTTGGATAGATCCATCGGAAATTCAGAAGCTGCATCAACAGCACCTCCCAGTGAACTTCGAGATAGGAAAGCAGCCGGTGCCAGTCGATCTGATCTTGCGCCTTGAGAATGGTATGAGCGACGTCGGCGCCGTCGTGGCGGCCTCTGTCCTGGATGAAGCATTTGGACCAGATAAGCTCGGTCGGACCCACGATCCGCACCTGAGTGCCCAGCAGCTCGATTTGCCGTGCATGCTCCAGCCACTGGTCGCCGACCGGCATGGTCCCGTTCGCCGATGCGAATATGACGTCAAAAAAATGCGTGCTTTTGAATACCTTTCCAAGCCATCGGTCGTCCACGATCTCGACCGCATAACCGGCCTGCTTGAAATGGGCGAGAATGCGCGCGTAGTCGCCGGCCTTGCAGAAAATGTCGAGGTCCTTCGTCTGGCGCGTAACGCCCGTGTAGGCGCTCACCGCATAGGTGCCGGCGACAAGAAAGGGGATGTCCGTCGCGGCGAGTTCGCGGATCGCCTCTGTGTAGAAGACTTCGGCCTCGGCGTGCTGAAGCGTCGGCGCGGCTTTTGGATCGATCGTCGGAACGGATGCCGGTATGGCGCCTCCCGTTGGAGAATTGTTGGTCATGAAATCGTGGCTCCGAAGCCCAGCAACCTGCAGCTGTCCGTCCTTAACAAAGCCGCCGCCGCATGGTTCCGTTGCCGACATCATGCACCCGGACACTTCCATCGGGCGAAGAGGACGCCAAATCTGCAAAAATGCGACGGCGGAGCCTTTTTCGCGGCCGAGGAGTTGAAGATATGAGAAACCCACCGGTACGGAGGTGACTATGAAGGGCAAGCGCAAGGCCGTACGCGTCAGGCTCAATGGCAGGGTGCAAGGCGTCTCTTTTCGCGTGTGGACACGGACCGAGGCCGAGAGGCTCGGTCTGTCCGGATGGGTTCGCAACGAGGAGGACGGATCCGTAACGGCGCTGATCGTCGGGGCCGAAGGCGCGGTTTCGACGATGATGAACCGGTTGTGGAAAGGGCCGACCGGGGCGGCGGTCGCCGGCGTGACATCTCAAGATGTCGATCCCGGCCAGGAGCCGAACGGATTCAGGATCATCGGCTAGAAGTGGGTGCCGGCTTTGGAAAAACCGATGCTCAAGCAAAAGCCGGGCATCAGCAACTCTTGCCTTCCGTCATCGGGAACAATCGGCAGACAATGCCGTTGGAACCAGTCAGCCATGACAAAATCACCGGAGCAGACGGCTTTCCGCTCAGTTCGGCGAGAAAGCATTTCAGGTCAGCTTCGGCCTACCGACGGACAGTTCCATGTATGCCCTTGCTCTAGCCACCGACTACGACGGCACACTCGCGGAAAACGGGATCGTTTCCGACGCGACCCGTGCCGCGGTCGAGCGGTTGAAGGAAACCGGCCGCAAATTGATAATGGTGACCGGTCGCGAGCTTGCCGACCTTGAAAGCGTTTTCCCGGAGCTTGGTATGTTCGACAAGGTCGTCGCCGAAAACGGCGCGCTCGTCTACACGCCGGCTTCGAAGAAGGAGCGGATCCTGGCGCCTGCCCCTCCGGCGGAGTTCGTCGACCGGCTGAGGATGCGCAAGATCTCGCCCCTGTCGATAGGACGTTCCGTCGTCGCCACCAGGGAGCCCAACGAGACCATCGTGCTGGAAGCGATCAAGGAGCTTGGCCTGGAGCTAGAGATCATCTTCAACAAGGGCGCCGTCATGGTGCTGCCGAGCGGTGTCAACAAGGCGACCGGTCTTGCCGCTGCCCTTGAGGATCTGGAATTGTCCGCCCACAACGTCGTCGGCATCGGCGATGCGGAGAACGACCATGCCTTTCTGCGTGCTGTCGGTTTCGGCGTTGCAGTTGCCAATGCACTGCCGAAAGTTAGGGAGACGGCGGACCATGTGACGAATGGTGCCCGCGGCGCGGGCGTGAGAGAGTTGATCGAGAGCCTGATCGCGCATGACGCCGCCTTGCTGGACACGGCCCGACAACGCATCGAGATTGGCGCGGACGGTTCGGGCGCAATTATGCACCTTTCGCCACGCGGCGGCAGCGTCCTGCTGGCCGGCACGTCGGGAATTGGAAAATCCACCCTCGCCACCGCTCTGACCGAACGCTTCGTCGAGCAGGGCTTTCAGTTTTGCGTGCTCGACCCGGAGGGCGACTACGAGGAACTGGAGGACGTGCTGGTGGTCGGCGATGCCAAAAGCCCGCCGAGCTCGCGCGAAATCTTCGATCTCCTGTCAAAGCCGTCCAACAATGTCGCCGTCAACATGCTCGGGATCAAGACCGAGGAGCGACCAAACGCCTTCGCCAAGTTGCTGCCGGAGCTTGCCGCGCTTCGCGCCCGCACCGGACGCCCGCACTGGCTGATCATCGACGAGGCACATCACGTGCTGCCGCACGCGCGCGACGGCACATCCTTTGCGCTTCCAAAAAGCCTTTCGGCGACCATTCTGGTCACAGTTCATCCCGATCTGGTTTCGCGGGACGTGCTGGCAGGTGTCGACACGGTGCTGGCTCTTGGCCCGGAAGCTGACAAGGTCGTCGAGAGCTTCTGTGCCGCAATTGGCGAGGACGTGCCGAAGGGCGTCGCGCCGCCACCGGAAAACAAGGTTCTGTATTGGAACCGGTCGACAGCCGATCCGGCGAGGCCGATCTCGGTCGAGCGTCCCCGGCAGGAACGCAAGCGGCATATTCGAAAGTATGCCGAGGGCGATCTTGGCGACAACAGTTTCTATTTCCGCGGCGCTGACGGTACGCTCAACCTGCAAGCGCAAAATCTGATGATGTTCCTCCATATCGCCGAAGGGATCGACGACCGCACATGGGAACATCATCTGCGCGCGAGCGACTATTCGGCCTGGTTCCGCAACCAGGTCAAAGACGAGGGACTTGCGGAGGAAGCGGCCGTTATCGAGGATGATGAAAGTCTCGATCCGCCCAAGAGCCGCGCCGCCATCGCCGAAGCGATCCATCGCCGCTACACCGCGCCCGCCGACTGAATCCGCCTACGCCGGCGGTATCAAGTTCCGCCGATGGGCCGGAATCGCGCAAACAAATACTTAGAGCGGTTATTCGGTCGTATCAAAAGCTGAACCGCTCTAAGTATCGATGCCGGCGGCGTGAATGCCCGCTGACTCAATGCGCGAAGATGCCCCGCAGCCAGGCGAAGAAACCGAACCTCTCGGACATTGCCGCACGGACGCGAGAGGCAGCCCATCGTGCTCGTATCGTGGCGCCGGCATGGCAATGGCAGACGATCTCGTGCAACTGCCAGTCGGTAAGCTCGAAGAAGCGCCTGGCTTCACCGTAAGTGTCATCTCGCAAGCCTTGCGCCCGAAAAATCGGGTCCTCGAAGGCAACGGTGAGAGGTGAGTCGTTGTAGCGCATTTTTTCGCGTATCTCAGGGGACTTGTATTCGGTGCCCGTCAGCGCTTCGAGACGCCGATCGGGATTCTTTTCCAGCAATTTCGCCCAACGTTCGAGACGTTGACTGCGAGTTGCCACTAAATCTGTTGCTTCAGCGTGAACGTCGGCAACGGCATGCAGTTGGTCAAGTGTTTGGTGCTTCACGGCCGCCTCCTATTCAACAGGTGAGTTCGCCTCACCCTGAAATGGATTTATGGCGCTCCGCGAGGCCGACAAGGCCCGCACACGCGGACAATTCGATCACTTTTTCTGATGACGCCGTCCTGCCATGGGCGCGCTGCGTGCGGGATCGCTGGAGGCACCAGATCGGAACCATAGCCACGCGTGGTCGTTCTGCGTGCATCAGCCTGTAGAGCGAAACCGGTCGAAACGGGTGGCGTCAGAAATCCCACCCGACGTCGATGACCCGCCAAGGTAGAATGCAGCGAGCGGAAGGAAATCACGCCATGGCCATTCTTCCCACTCCCGAACCAACGCCCACTCCTGCACCCACGCCACCGCCGTTTCCCGAGCCGAAGCCGGTGCGTGAGCCGGACCCAGACAGACTGCCCGACGAAGCCCCTGTCCCCAATCCGGATGAAAACGACGCGCCGCTGAAAATCGGCCCTAAAGCGGTCCAATCCCGGCATTTGACACCAGCTCCTCATTAATGCCGATAGAGGTCGGCGCATTGCGCGACCAAGCGGCCAGCGGTCGCCGCCGTCTCGATGCTGCTGTCGCGACCATCGAGCGCGCGGTGCTCAGGCGGCACGGAATGACGATGGCATGATGCTCATCGTCGCAAGCATCAGATCGAGCGCTGCGGCGAAGCGAATTCCGAAGCCTGCCGCAGATGCTGGCGCAGCAGCGCCTCGGCCCATTCGATCTCGCCCGCCTCGACGGCATCGAGGATTGTCAGATGTTCCCGGCAGGACTGCTCGATACGTTCCGCCGGCAGTTCCTCGAAACCCGCCGATTCCTGCAACCGGCGCAGATTGTTCTGCTGGCGCACCGCGTCGGCCAGGAAACGGTTGCCGGAACAGGCCGCAAGTCCTTCATGAAATGACGCGTTGATCCGGAACCATTCGTCGCCGCCGATCAGCGTCTTGCCCGTCGACACGATCGCCAGGATGCGCTCGTGAGCGCGCCGGACCGGCACCAGTTGCTGCGGATCCGCATTGAACATGGGCGACCGCAGCGCCGCACATTCGACGGCCATCCGGAATTCATAGCTTTCCCGGTAGGCATCTTCGCCGACAAGCGTGTCGGCGAAGCGCCAGCCATGCCCAGGCAGGCGCTGCACCAGGCCTTCGGCGGCAAAGCGAAGCAAAAGCTTGCGCACGACACCGCGTGACACCTGGTAGCGCGGCATCAATTCCGCCTCGGACACCTCCTGGGGCAGTTGGCCGAGCGCGCGCTCTCGCATCATCCTGCGGTAAAGCTCCTCGAGCGGAGAACTTGGCAGGATATCCTCCGGGTCGAGATCGGCGACATCGCGCGCCAGTTGCAGCCCCCTCGTCTCGAATGGGCTCAAGATGCCTTGGGCGACGAGCAGTTCCAGCGCTGCGCTGACGGGAGAGCGCGAAACGCCGAACGTGCGGGCAAGGTCGGGCACCGAGACGCGGGTTCCGACCGTCCAGCCCGAATCCCTGATCCGCTCCAGAATCCGCCGTGCCAGATCTATCTGCAGCGGACTGGCTGCCTCGCTGCGTGGCGGCCGGCCGATTATCGTTTCGTTCATATGCACTTCCTCAGGCGTTCGCATTATAGATATGCGCTACGCAGTTCGAACTGGCAATCTATCGAATTTTCCTGCTTTTCATTCAATCAAAATGCATTACTATCCGGACTCATACGAGTTTGAGGCTTTCCCTTCAATGACAACAGTCACACCTTTTCCACTTATCGAAATCGCAGGAACGCCGAAAGCGCGCGGCATGGCCTACGGCGAACAGGCGCGCGGGCGCATCGACGCTTCGGTGGCGCTCTACGCCGGGCAACTCGACCGTTTTGGCTTCAGGCCGGACGATGTCGGGCGGTTTTCCCAGATGTTCCTGCCGCGCCTTCGGCAATGGGCGCCCGATCTCGTCGAGGAAATGGAAGGGATCGCGTCAGGCGCCAACGTCGATCTGTCCTCGATTATCCTGGTCAATGCGCGGACGGAGATCCTGCAGCTTGCCCGGCGCGAGAAAGGCATTTCCGACGACGAGCCCGACGGGTGCACGGGCGCGGCGATCTTGCCGGAGGCAACCCGGCACGGCAGGCTCATTCATGGCCAGAACTGGGACTGGAAGGCGGAATGCGCCGAGACGTCGGTGGTGCTGCGCATCCGGCGAACGGACGGGCCGGACCTCCTCACCTTCACCGAAGCCGGCGGACTGGCGCGCAGCGGTTTCAACGCGGCCGGCATCGGCATCACCGCGAACTATCTCGAATCGGATCGCGATTATCGCGAGATCGGAATCCCGCTTCCCTTCATCCGGCGCCGGGCTCTCGAGGCGAAGCATTTCTCTCACGCCATCAGGGTGGTGGCGACAACGCCGAAATCCGGCTCCAACAACATGATCCTTAGCACCGCCGAAGGGTTCACGGTCGATCTCGAATGCGCGCCGGACGAGGCGTTTGCGATCTATCCGGACAAGGACATGATCGTCCATGCCAATCACTGGCAGAGCCCGGTGGCGCTGTCCAAGCTGCGTGAAACCGGGCTTCGCGATGTGCCGGACAGCCTCTATCGCGACCACCGCGTGCGCCGGCACTTGTCGGCGCGGCATGGCGATATCACGAGCGGCGATCTGAAGGAGGCGCTGTTCGACGATTTCGCCTCGCCGTTCAGCGTGTGCCGCCCAGTGGTCAAGAAAGAAGGCGGCAATCTGTCGGCGACAGTTGCTATGATCGTCTTCGAACCAGCCGCCGGCGTCATGGAGATTGCTCCCATGCCGGCTGAAAACCGCGAGTTCACCCGCTATGAACTCACGATGGACGAGGCGGTCCTCGAGCGGGTGGAGAAGCCGGTGCCGGCACGGGAGACATCTTCTATATCAGCGCAGGAGAAACGATGGTCCGCTTTGTCCTGACCCGCATTGCCAGCGCCATACCGACACTTATCCTGGTGTCGGTCGCGGTCTTCGTGATGATGCGCTTCATCCCGGGCGATCCCGCGACCTTGATGCTGGGAGACCTCGCACAGCCTGGACAGGTCGAAGCCATGCAGCACCAGATGGGGCTCGACCAGCCCGTGGTGGTGCAATATCTGATCTGGGTCGGCAACGTCCTTACAGGTGATTTCGGGCACTCGATCGGCAGCGGACAAGAGGTGCTGCCGCTGATCCTCGACCGTTTCGCCGTTTCCTCGACCATCGTTTTCCTGGCCGTGCTTGTCGCTTCGGCGATCGCCGTGCCCGCCGGCATGCTGGCCGCCTGGAAGCAGGACAGCCTGCGCGATATCGCCGTCGTCGCCACCTCGACCTTCCTGCTCTCGATTCCCAGTTTCTGGCTGGGGCTGATGCTGATGCTGATCTTCGGTCTTTACCTCGGCTGGCTGCCGATCGTCGGCTACGTGCCCTTCAGCCGCGACTTCGCGCAAGCCGCCCTGTATGTGATCCTGCCGGTGATCACCCTGGTGCTCGTCGAGTCCGGCCCGATAGCGCGCATGGCCAGGGCCAGCACGATCGAAGTGGCGCGACTGGAATACATCACCCATGCGCGAGCAAAGGGACTTTCGGAAAGCGCCGTGATGTGGCGCCACGCCTTCAAGAATGCCTTCGCGCCCACCTTGACCCTGATCGGCTTCGTGCTCGGCAGCCTGCTTTCCAGCATCGTCGTCATCGAGACCGTCTTCACCATTCCCGGCCTCGGCCGGCTGCTGGTCGACGCCATCTATGCCCGCGACTATCCCGTCGTTCAGGGATCGATGCTGTTCGTCGCCTTCATCTACGTCGCGGTCAATCTGCTCGTCGACCTCGTCTATCCGCTGCTCGATCCGAGGGTCACCGCATGATCGCCCGTGCGCTCGGCCGGCCCGGTCTGAAATTCAACGCGATCTTCGGGATCGCCGTTACCGGAACATTGATCCTTCTGGCCGTGTTCGGCCCGTGGATCGCTCCCTACGATCCGCTCAAGCTCGATCTGCCGTCGCGCCTCAGCGGGCCCTCGCCTCTGCATCTGCTCGGCGCCGACGAGTTCGGACGCGACGTGCTCAGCCGCCTCGCCAGCGGCGCGCGTACCAGCGCCTGGATCGCTTTTGCAACCGTTGTCTTCGCATTGATCACCGGCACCGTATTCGGCGTTCTCGCAGGTTTCCTGCGGGGCTGGGTCGATCGCGTCATCATGATGGTCAACGACGCCTTCCTCGCCTTTCCGGGCCTGCTCCTGGCGCTTGGCCTGATGGCGGTGATCGGCGCCAGCCGCGAAGGCATCATCCTTGCGCTCGGCCTTGCCTACATGCCGATCGTGGTGCGCGTGGTGCGGGCGTCCGTGATGTCCATTCGCGAGCGGGAATATGTCGAGGCGTCGCGCGTGATGGGCAACAGCGAGATCATCACCATGGCGCGGCATGTGCTGCCCAACTGCGTCGCCCCGATCATCGTGCTCGCCACCACCATGTTCGGCTGGATCATCCTGTCGGAAAGCGCGCTGAGCTTTCTGGGCTTGGGCGTCCCGCCTCCGGCGCCGAGCTGGGGCAACATGCTGTCGACGGCAAGGCCTTATATCGGCCAGGCGCCGCATTTGATCATCCTGCCCGGTCTCTGCATCTCGATCACGCTGCTCGGCATCAACATGCTGGGCGACGCGGTGCGCGACTGGCTCGACCCGAAGATGTAGGTGCTGAAAACATGCTCGTGCCGACAGCGGACAAGAACATGATGCTTTCAGTGCGCAACCTGTCGATCTCGGTCGGACCGCTGGGTAAGCGGATCGTCGACGAGCTGAGTTTCGATCTCGCTTCCGGTGACATGCTGGCGCTGGTCGGTGAATCCGGTTCGGGCAAGACGATGGCGGCCCGCTCGATCTTGAACCTGCTCCCTGCCCCGCTGGTCACGACCCCGGACAGCAGCATCCGCTTCGAAGGACAGGAGCTCATCGGCATTGCCCCAAAGGCGCTACGCCGGATCCGCGGTGCTGAGATCGGCATGGTCTTCCAGGAGCCGATGGTCTCGCTCAATCCCGCTGTCACCATCGGCGAGCAGATGGCGGAAGGGCTTCGCCTGCATCGCGATATGTCGCGCGCCGAGATAAAAGATCGCTCGCTGGCGATGCTGGAGAGAATCCAGATCAAGGATCCCGGCAAATGCCTTGCGGCCTATCCGCATGAATTCTCGGGCGGCATGCGCCAACGCATCATGCTGGCATCGGTCATGCTGCTCAAGCCGCGCCTGCTGATCGCCGACGAGCCGACCACGGCGCTCGACACGCTGGTGCAGCGCGACGTGCTCGACCTCATGGTGGAGCTGACGCGGGAGAATGGAACCGCCGTCCTGCTGATCAGCCACGACCTCGGCATGGTGTCGCACTATGTGAACAGCGTGACGGTGATGTGCGAGGGCAAGGCGGTCGAACAGGGCAGCAGCATCCAGGTCCTTCACGCACCGCAGCACGACTATACAAGGCGGTTGGTCGATGCGCTTCCCAAGCGCAGCGCCGGCGGATCG
Organism: Mesorhizobium sp. WSM4823; assembly: GCF_055811195.1. Lineage (NCBI taxonomy): Bacteria > Pseudomonadati > Pseudomonadota > Alphaproteobacteria > Hyphomicrobiales > Phyllobacteriaceae > Mesorhizobium > Mesorhizobium sp. WSM4823. Next base: position 225,604 of record NZ_JBVVQL010000007.1, on the reverse strand, counting down.
AGAAAAGCCATCAACGGCCCACCTCTGGTCGAGATCAGCAATGTCTTCATCGACTATCCGGGCCGTCCGAGACTGTTTGCGCGGGCGGAGCGCAAGCGCGCCGTCGACGGCGTCGACCTGACCGTCCGGCGTGGCGAAACCCTGGCGTTGGTCGGCGCGTCGGGCTCCGGCAAGACGACGCTCGGCCGCGCCATTGTCGGCCTGGTCAGGCCGTCCGGTGGAACGATTTCGTTTCTTGGCAAGGCGATTGCAAATGACCGATCCGCTGACGCGCGTGCGCAGCGTCGCGACATGCAGATCGTCTTTCAGGATCCCTACTCCTCGCTCGATCCTCGCCAGTCCATTGCCGAGATCGTCACCGAGCCGTTGAAGCTCGACACCGAATTGGATCGCAAGCGGCGAACCGCGCGCATGAATGAGGTTATCGAGGAGGTGGGGCTGTCGCGCGACCTTCTCGAGCGTTTCCCGCATCAGCTGTCGGGCGGTCAGCGCCAGCGCGTCGCGATCGCGCGGGCGATCGTCAGGCGACCGGCCTTCGTCGTCGCCGACGAACCGGTTTCGGCGCTGGACATGACGGTGCAAAAACAGATCCTGCTGCTGATCCGGTCGTTGCAGGAACGCTACGGTTTCGCCTGCCTCTTCGTCTCGCATGATTTGGGCGCGGTCGAGCAGGTTGCCGACCGGGTCGCCGTCATGCAGGACGGAAGGATCGTCGAGATCGGCGACCGCGACGACGTCTTCGACCGTCCGCGCCACGCCTATACGCGCGCCCTTCTCGATGCGGCGATGCTGATCGACCGCCGTTTCGCCGATGGTGCGGGCTCGCGCAAGACCGTGGCGCAATGACGGCGACACGGCTCGTCTGCGCACCATCCGTTCTACCCTTGGCCTCGACCGGCGATCGGCAAAGAAGGTTCCGAACGGGTCGAGCAGCTGTCCTCTCCTTCCGTTAGTCTGCTCCGTCCTTTCTCGCCCGCTCGATGAATTTCTCCGCGACCGCTCTGCCGAGTGCGGCACCGGCCTTGTTGTCTATCTCGTAGTGGATGCCGGCCCAGACGCGCGAATCGCCGGCCTCTTTGCCAACCTTGCGGATGAAGTCGGCATGGTCGGGAAACAGGTATGCCAGGACCTCGCATCTGGCGGTCGAGAGCGTGGAGTGGTTCGACGGATAACTGGGATGTGCCGGCACTGCGAACAGGGGAGTGATGCTCGGGTCAAGCATGTTGGGTCGCAGGTACCAATATGCGTACTTCCCGTCGTTGCTCGCAATGTAGGCGTCGTAGTAGACCGTTGCGAGCATCGCGTAAGCCCGAGGGCGAAGCTGCCAGTCCGCTTCGGCCCTAGATTGGGACGGTCGTTTCCGCAGCGCCAAGCGTCGGCTCCTGGCGCACACGCGCCGTCCGAGAGCTGGTGAGTTTAGTCTCCTTCCACCCCTGCAAACGAAAGATCGGAGGCAACACGCCTCCGATCTTTCGAGCGACAGAGAACCGCCAGTCTATTCGCTTTTCCAGACGCCCCATACGCGGGGGTTTGCCGCCGGCCATACCGAATAGCCCTTCACCTTCGGCGATACGGCGTCGACGGATGGCTCGTAATAAAGGCCAAGGATCGGCACATCCTTTGCCATAAGAGCATGGAGCTGCTTGAACAACGCCTTGCGTTGCCCGGGGTCGGTCGTGGCCATCGACTTCGTGTAGAGGTCGAGGGCCTCCTTGCTGTCCCACTGCGCCGTCGGATCGGTCGCCTTGTCGCCGAGGATGACGCCATACATCAGCGATGGATCGAGACGAGCCGAATAGCCGAATGACTGCATCTGGAACTTGCCGGCAAGGTAATTGTCGAGCTGTGCCGCCCAATCCAGCACTTCGAGCTGGGCGTTGAAGCCCGCGGCCGTCAGCATCGCCTGCAGCAGTACGGCGTTCTCATACATCCCCTGGTAGCGGGTGTTGGTCTGGATCTTGATCGGCTCGCCCTTGTAGCCGGCCTCGTCCAGCAGTGCCTTGGCCTTGACCGGGTCGTATTCCGGCCATTTGAGGAAATCACCGTCGAAGAACGAGCTCGCCTGGGCGACGGCGGAGGGGTCGCCGGCAGCGACACCGTTGGTGCGAGCGGCGGCGATCTGGTTGATGTCGGCGGCATGCGCCAGCGCCTGACGTATCTTGACGTTGGACAGCAGCGGGTCCTTCGTCTGCAGCAGGATCGCCGTCCACGATAGGCCTTGCGTCGACAGCACCGTCATGCCCCGCGACTTGGCTTCCTCGACACGGGACGATTCAAGATCGGGCAGGACATCGAGCTCGCCGGCAAACAGCGCGGTTTCCGATGCCGCCGTGTCGGGAATGACCATGAAGCGCACCTCGTCGACATAGGCCTCACGGCTGCCGGCAAAACCGCTCGGCGCCTCCTTCACCGGCTTGTAATCGGCAAAGCGTTCGAGCGCGACATACTGGCCCTTGACCCACTCTTTCAGCTTGAAGGGGCCGCTGCCGATGGCGCTGTCGGCGATCCACTTGCCGTCGGCGCCGACATTCTTAGGGCTGGCGACCCAGCCATTGCATTGCACATTGGCGAGCTGCGCCAGAAAGAGCGCGTTCGGTGTGTGGAGCGTGAAGACGACGGTGCGTGGATCAGGCGTCGCCACCAGCTCTACCTTGAGGCCCTGGCTGCCGTCGAAGAACGGAATGCAGAACCACTGGTTGGCTGCGTCCATGCGGCGGTCCCAGTTCCATTTGACGTCCGATGAGGTCACGGCGTCGCCATTGTGGAAAGCCGCGCCGTCGCGAAGCATGAAGGTGTAGGTCTTGCCGTCGTCCGACACTTTCCAGGATTCGGCAAGCGCCGGGCCGACCGTGAGATCGGCGCGGTAGGCCACCAGCGTCTCGAAGATCTGGTGCAGCACCGTGTCGGTGTTTGCATCGCGATTGAGACCGTCGGTGGCGCGGATGTCGGCGTTGATACGGACCTTGAGCGTGCCGCCGGTTTTCGGCTGCTCCTGCGCCACCGCCGACAGCGCGCAGGCTATCATGGCGATTGCCGCCAGCACCCCGACCAATCGCCTTCCCATTCCCGATCTTGTTCCCATTTTTATCTCCAGTTTTGTTGACTGCAGTTTTTCAGGCGGACGCGGCATTCAATGTCCGCGCAAAGAAGTCCTTGACCTTGGCGATGAGCTCACGGTCGTCGTGGGCGATGCCGGGCACGACATCCAGCTGCACCTCGACGCCGTGTCTCTCAAGGCTGCCCTTCAGCGACCTGATCCGGTCGTTGCGGGTTGCGCCGGCAAGATCGGCGCCGGGCATCCACCAGGCATCGTCCGGAGTGATGGTGATCTCCCAGGTTTGGAGATCGTCACCACCGATCACCATCTGCACGGCGACCTTGCGCATGGCGTCGAGGTCGACCTTCTTGCCGAACACTTTCTCGAAGTCGCGCAACCCGACCCAGAAATCATGATCGAAGTCGAGCAGGGTCACGACACCAGGCGCGCCGATCGATGCAGCCAGCAGACGTTCGGGATGGAGGAACAGGAAACGATGGGTGAAATGACCGCCGCCGGAGAAGCCATACATCAGCACCCGGTCGCCGCGGATGCGGTAGCGCTCGCGCATTTCTTCGACCATGTCGAGCATCACGGCATCGTAGTGGAGGTCGCCCTCGCGCAGCATCTTGTAGGAGGAAAGGTCGCCCGGAAAACAGATACTCGCCGGGAAGAGCGGGGCAAGCACGATCACGCCGTTCTGCTCGGCGAAGTCGGCAAAGGCATCCCGGTAGGCGAGCATGCCGCGTTCGGTGCCATGCACGATGACCGCCAGCGGATAGGTCTTGTCGCCGTCCTCGTCATAGTCTTCGGGCACATAGGCACAATAGGGAAAGCGCTGGTCGAAGCGGGAGGCATACACCGTCGTGTGGCCGAAATCGTAATAGGACAGGCGCTTGCCATGTCCGCTGACCTTGCGCATCGAATTTTCCCCAGTCTCAATTTCATTGTTCCATCATTTTGTGCGACTGAAAAGCATTTATTTATCTTGGATACCGGCGAAGTACGTATTTTACATCGCGTAACGCCGAACCTTGCTGGAGCGGACGCGAGCCGGTGTCCAGCCGCCGCGCGCCGTCGCGGCATTTGCCGGGCGCAACCGGGAGAGCGGCGACGACGCGGCTTGCAGCGTTGCGGTTGAAGCGTCTATCATGTGCTTGAAAAATCGCTGACTTCGGCCTTCATGCCGCGTTCGGCCAGCCATCATTTCTAGCGGCAGATGTAGCCAGCTGCGTAGATTTCAGAACGAATGAAGTAGCGCACCGCCAATGGCCGATAAAACGCATTTCGGGTTGACCGCCGTCGACACCGTGCCCCTGCATGAGAAAGTCTATCTGGAACTGGTCAGAGCATTGATGTCGGGCCAGTTTGCCCCCGGCCAGAAACTGACCTCCCGCAAGCTCGCCAAGGAACTCGGCACCAGCGACATGCCGGTGCGCAGCGCCTTCATGCGGCTGCAGGCGCTGCGTGCGCTGAGCCCGATGCCGAACGGCAGCGTGGAGGTGCCGGTCATCTCGGCCGAAAGATTCTCGCAGCTGACCGAGGTGCGAACGATCCTCGAAGGTTCCGCGACCGAGCTTGCCGCAAGGCTGATCAATGGCAACAATCTGCGGGCGATCCGTCGTCATTGCACGGAGCTGACCCTGGCAGCCCGCAAGGGCGACATCGACGACTATCTGCGCAAGAACTACAACTTCAAGTTCTCGATCTATCGCCACTGCGGCAATGAGCAGATGATCTTCCTGATCGAGACGGTATGGATGCAGGTCGGTCCGTTTCTCCGGAACCTGACCACCGGTTTCGAGGACAATCTCGCCGCCATTCTCGATATCGATTACCACGAGGAAGCCGTCGCCGCGATCGAAGTGCAGGACGGCCCGCGCGCGCGGGCCGCCATCGTGCGCGACATAAACGACGGCGCGACGCATCTCTTGCAGCACGTCAAGTTTCCGGAAACCCGGAACTGACGACCCGGGAAGCACTGTCGAGAGCAGTCACCAGGCGGCGCAAACCGCCTCGCTAACCGCCACGACCTCCTGATCCATGCGAAACCGTCCATCCATCTCGTTGATCATCATAGACGGCGGTTCAAATGCCGCTTGGCTTTCCCCGACCGTACTACTATATTGCGATCGCAAATCGCGCAATTGGTCTTGAAATGCCTCCCGATATCCCAGCTAGTGAATTGAAAAAATAACGGAAATCCTCTGGTGACCGCCAGAGCTGCTTCCACAAACTCACAAGCTTTCTATAAGAGATATCGTAACCGAGCAGGGCTACGGCACCTTCGGAATCAGGGGTTGAAATTGGGCGATGCAATCACGGACGTTCTGAATTGGCTTGAAAGCAGGGACGACATCCACAGCCTGAGGGCTGCGGTGTGCGACCTCAACGGCATCATGCGCGGCAAGCGCATACCCGTCGAGCAGGCACGAAAGGCGCTGGAGGGCAAGCTGCGCATGCCCTATTCGCTGGTTGGGCTCGACATCTGGGGCGAGGATATCGAGAACAACACGCTGGTTTTCGGCAACGGCGACGCCGACGGCCTTTGCCAGTGGACGGGGCGCGGCATCCTGCCGGTGAGCTGGACGGCACATCCGACCGCACTTGTCCCGCTCTGGCTTGCCGACGAGAACGGTGCGCCGTTTCTCGGTGATCCGCGGCGGGCGCTGGCCCGTATCCTCGATCGCTACAAGGCTCTGGGCCTGACCCCGGTCGCTGCTACGGAACTGGAATTCTATCTGGTCGACCCGCAATCGCAGCGGCCGGTCGGACCCGTCTCGCCGATAACCGGGCGTCGTCTCGATTCCGATGCAGCCCTGTCGATCGACGAGATCGACGACTTCGAAGGCTTCATCCACGATGTCTACGACGCCTGCCGCATGCAAGACATTCCGGTCGACACCGCGATCGCCGAGAACGGCGTCGGCCAGTTCGAGATCAACCTGAACCATGTCGCCGACGCCTTGCGCGCCGCCGACGATGCCGTGCTGTTCAAGCGCACAGTCAAGGGCATAGCTCGCAAGCACGGCTTTGCCGCCTGCTTCATGGCAAAGCCCTATGGCGACCGCGCCGGCAACGGCTTTCACGTCCATTTCAGCCTGACCGACGCCGAAGGCCGCAATGTCTTCGATGACGGCACAGATCAGGGTTCGGACGTCATGCGCCATGCCGTCGGCGGTCTGCTCGCCGCCATGGCTGAAAGCACGCTGGTGTTCGCGCCGCACTTCAACTCCTACCGCAGGCTGCGCCCCAGATCCTATGCGCCGACCGCGGTTGCCTGGGGCTACGAGAACCGTATGGTTGCGATCCGCATTCCCGGCGGGCCGTCGAGCGCACGCCGGATCGAACATCGCGTCGCCGGTGCGGACGCCAACCCGTACCTGGTGCTTGCGGCAATACTGGGCGCCGCACTCACCGGCATCGAAAGACAATTGTCGCCTGGCGATCCGGCGGGCAGAGACGGCAAAGGACTTCAACCGGCCAAGCTGCCGCCTGACTGGGCCTCCGCGATCGCCAGCTTCGACAGCGGCCCGCATGTGGCGGAGATATTTCCGGCCACCCTGCGCGACTCCTTCATCGCCTGCAAACGGCAGGAGCTGAATACGTTCGCGCTCAATGTCAGCGACTTCGAGCTCGAGACTTATCTCGAAAGCGTTTGATCGGCAGGGCGCTCCAGCAACACCGGGTCAGGGCCTGCCTGACGGCGCCGCACACTTCCAGAAACGCTGTGTCCGAGCGCTCGTGTGATTTCCAGGTCCTCGCGCTTACATCTCGGCGCCTGGTAGAGCGACTGATATCCCGCGGCCGACCGCCAAGAATCCGTCAGCCCGCATTCCTGCCGAGCGGCATGCAGCTTTCCCCGACGATCAGCGCCGGCTGGAAAACGATGCTGCGCACGGGCTCCGACACCCTTTCCTCGATACGATCGACGAGCAGGCGCAGCGCTTCATTGGTCATATCGGCAATGGGGTGCTCCGTCCTCGTAAGTCGAGGCTTCAAGCCGCCGGCGCCGGCGACCGTGTCCGTCGAGGCGATCGAGATGTCTTGCGGACAGCGCAGGCCCAGATCGGCAACGGCCCGCATCACGCCGATCGCCATGACGCCGTTGGCGACATAGATCGCCGTCGGGCGATCGGGCGACCCCATCATATCGCGAGCGACCGAATAGGCGGCTTCTTCGCGAAACTCGCCGGACCTGACATGACCGGGCTGCGGCGCAAGTCCGCGCGCGGCCATCGCATCGATCATGCCGTCAAGCCGGCCCTTGCTGGTCGACAGTTGCATCGGGCCGGTAATCGAGCCGATGCGGCGATGCCCGAGGTCGAGCAGGTAATCGACGGCCTGCCTGCCCGCCTCCCGATTATCGATGGTCACCGTATCGGCGCTGTTGCCTTCGATCGCTCGCCCCAGAAGAACGGTCGCCATGCCGTCGAACTCATGCGGCTGGTATTGATTTGCCGCGCCCACCGGAACCAGAACCATTCCGTCGCAACCGAGAGTGCGAATACGCGACAGGATGCGCCGTTCCGCGTCAGGCTTTTCATCGCTGTTGAAGAGAACGAGCGAATAGCCCCACGCCGCGACGGCCGCCTCCGCCGACCAGACGATGCGTGCATAAAACGGGTTCGACAGGTCGGCCACCGCAAGGGCGATCAACTGGCTGCGGCTGCGACGCAGGTTACGGGCAGCCAGCGACGGCTCATAGCGCAGTTCGCGAATGGCGGTGACGACGCGAGCCCTCAGCACAGGGCTGACAAAGGCAGTATCGTTCATCACGGCCGAAACCGTAGCGGTCGACACGCCTGCCTTCCTGGCAACGTCTTTTATAGTGGCCATTTTGCCCTGATAGCTAATCGTTTCGCTGAAGTCTGGTTCAGATTTATGGCTGTGTCCAGCGGATTCATGCTTGCATTGAACCGCATTTTGCAGGACGTTAGCGAAACGGTTAGCTGACAAGAGGCTCTGGCGGCAGATCAAACGAAGGGAGGAGAACCATGAGAAATCTAGCTTGCATCATCGCCGTTGGGGCGCTCTCGCTGGCGACGCCCGGCGCTGCCGCGCAGGACAAGCCGCTGCTTGGTATCGTGTCTATCAGCGCCACCGAAGCCAACAATGTCCGCTACATCCAGGGCGCCACGAAGGCCGCCGACGAGCTCGGCTGGAAGACCAATGTCGTCGATGCCGCCGGCAGCGCCGACCAGGCGAATGCGGCGATCCAGAATTTCGCGCAGCTCAGGGCGCATGCGATCATCGACATGGTGTTCCCCTATTCGTCGATCGGCGCGGGCCTGGCTGCCGCGGGCGACGCTGGCATACCCGTGGTGACCTGGGGCGGCGGGCTTGGCTCGACCGTTGCCGCCACCAACGGCTCGGGCGGCCCTATGGCGATACCGGTCGTCGATCTCATGGTCGAAAAAATGGGTGGCAAGGGGTCGATATTGGCCCTCACCTACCGGACCGGCGAAGTCTGCCGGAACCGCGAAGTCGTCATGGACGAGATCGTCGCCAAACACCCTGACATCACCGTCACCAAGAACGAAGTGCGCATTCCCGGCTATTTCGAGGACGGCGCCCAATACGCCAATGCCTGGCTGGCCTCGCATCCGGCCGGCAAGGAAAACCTGGCGATCTGGGGATGCTGGGACGACCCGGCGATCGGCGCCATCGGTTCACTGCGCGCCCAGGGGCGCGACGACGTCCTCGTTTACGGCATCAATGGCAATGCCCAGGCGCTGGAGAACATCAAGAACGGCTTCATGACCGCGACGGCCTGGCAGGACAGCTTCACCGAAGGCTACAACATGGTCAAGATGCTGAAGGACATCAAGGATGCAGGCGGCGCATGGCAAGCCAAGGCAGCCGAGGTTCCGGCCGTGCTGGTGACCAAGGAAACTGCCGATGCCTTTCTCAAGGACCACCCGGAAGCCATAAAGTAGGGCTTGGTTTGGAGGCGATGTTGACAAGGAATGCGCCGCAGCCAGGCGGCGCCGAGATGGCGACCCCGTTCCTGGTCGCGCGCGATATCGCAAAGGCCTTCGGCGGCACACAGGCGTTGAAGGGCGTATCGCTCGACATTGCATCAGGTGAAGTCCACGGGCTCGTCGGCGCCAACGGAGCGGGCAAGTCGACCTTCATCCGGATCCTGGCCGGGTTGAACCACCCCGATGCCGGTCGTCTCGAACTCGACGGCCACAGCCAGGAGATTGGCACGCCGCAGCGGGCGACCGAGCTCGGCATGAGCTTCATTCATCAGGAACTCGCTTTTGTACCGGGCATGACCGTGCTGCAGAACATCATGCTGGGCGTGCCGAAGAAAACGCGCTTTGGGCTGACCGATTGGCGCGCGATCGCGCGCGACGTAGCACCCATCGCCAGGCGCGTCGGCATATCGGCACCGCTCAACGCCGGCGTAAAGGGCCTGTCGACGGCTGAGATATGGCTGATCAACATTTGCCGCGCCCTGGTGCGCAAGGCGCGGCTGATTGTCATGGACGAGCCGACGGCATCGCTTGCCGCCAGCGAGGCGGAACGGCTGTTTGCGATCGTGCGCGATCTTTCCGCGTCAGGGGTGGCGGTGCTCTACATCTCGCACCGGCTGGACGAGATCCTGAACCTGTGCACGCGCGTGTCGGTCTTTCGCGACGGCCGCTCCGTCGCCGAGTTCGCCGGAGACGCACTCAATCGCCCTGCGCTGGTCGAGGCGATCGTTGGCGGCGCAATTCGGGACGTTCAAAGGACAGCCACCACACGGGCTCGCGGCGATGTGGTGATGGAAGCAAAGAAGCTGACTCGGGCGCCAAAAGTCCGCGGCGTCAGCCTTCAGCTCCACGCCGGCGAAGTGCTGGGCATCGGCGGCCTTGTCGGCGCCGGGCGAACCGAACTCGCCCGGCTGCTTTTCGGGGCGGACCGGCCGGACAGTGGCGAGATGATGCTGGCGAACCGGCCCTATGCGCCCGCCTCCCCTGCAGCGGCCGTCCAGGCCGGGCTCGGGCTGGTCCCGGAAGAACGCCGGGCGGAAGCGCTTTTTCTCTCCAAGAGCATCGCCTTCAATTTGGGCATCGCTAATCTCGACAAGCTGGTGCACGGCCGCTACCTGCCGCTGATGAACCGCCGCGCCCGCACGTCCATGGCCGGCGAGATGATCCGGTCGCTATCGATAAAGGCGCGCAACGCAAGCACGCCCGTTGGCCGTCTCAGTGGCGGTAATCAGCAGAAGGTGGCGATCGGCCGCTGGCTCCAGCGCACGCCGCAAGTGCTGATCCTCGACGAGCCGACGCGAGGCGTCGATATCGGAGCGCGCGCCGAGATCCACCGGCTGATCCGCCAGCAAGCCGAGGCCGGAATGGCGGTTCTGGTGATTTCATCGGAACCGGACGAGCTGCCCGAGCTATGCGACCGCGTTCTGGTGATGGCGGAAGGCCGCATCGTTCGCGAGCTGACCGGTCCGGCGGTGTCGCGAAAGGCGATCGTCGAAGCAAGCTATCTCGAACCGGAAGCCCAGATGGAGGATCATCCCGCATGAGCGATGTTGCGATTAGCGCCCGGCGTCTGTCGCCCGGAGCCAAGGCGGCGCTCGGTATCTTTGCCCGCTACGGAACAATCATCGGACTTCTGGCGATGATCGTCACATTTTCGATCCTGTCGCCGGGAGCCTTTCCCACCGTGGGCAATTTCACCAATGTGCTGAACCAGGCCTCGCTGGCCATGATCATTGCCGGCGGGCTGACGCTTGCCGTGGTCGTCGGCGAACTCGACCTGTCCATAGGCTTCGCCGCCAGCCTGCACGGCATTCTGATCACCGGCCTTGTCGTCCACGACAAGCTGCCGATCCCGCTTGCGGTGGTCATCGTCATCGCATTGGGCGCGGTGATCGGCCTCGTCAACGGCTTCATCGTCACCAAGGTAAAGGTCAATTCGGTTATTGCGACGCTCGGCGTCGGCACCATCCTGACTGGCCTCGCCTTCGCCTATTCCGCCGGCGTTCCCATTGTGGCCGGCGTGCCGGAGGCGTTTCTCCAGCTCTCCCTAGGTCGCTGGCTGTTCGGTATCCCCAACAACATCATCGTCATGATCCTCGTTCTCGGCGGACTTTGGCTCCTGGTCGAGCGGACGCCGCTCGGCCAGGAGATCCAGGCCGTCGGCGGCAATGCCGTGGCAGCCCGCCTTGCCGGGGTGAATGTCGATCGCATCAAGATCCTCGGCTTCGTCATTTCGGGAATGTGCGCCGCTCTCACCGGTATACTGCTTGCCTCGCGGCTCGGCAGCGGCACGGCAAGTGCTGCCGACTCCTACCTGCTCACCGCGTTCGCGGCAGTGTTCCTTGGCTCGGCAACTTTGCGTGACGGCGAATTCCACGTGCTTGGCACGCTGGTCGGCGCCCTCATCATTGCCTTCGGCTTCAATGGCCTCAACATCTTCGGCGCCCCGACCTTCTCGCAATATGTGCTGCAGGGCGCCATCCTGATCATTGCCGTGGGCATGGCAAGCCTTGGCCGCTCGCTGGCGGAACGCTGAAGGAGAAAGCGATGACAAACGAAACCACGCCTTGGGAGGTCTATGTCATCGAATTCGCCCGATCGCGGCAGCAGCCCTGGGTGGATCTCGTCGCCGGCATGTATGACGACGGCAAGGTCGATCTTCCCTTCTCCTTCGTCCTGCTGCGGCGCGGCGACCGCAACGTGCTGGTCGACACCGGCTTCATCCAGGAATCGAGCGACGCCTTCTCGCTGAGATTTGGCATTCCCTACTGGGTTTCTCCGGTCCGCATGCTGGCCGAGCTTGGCATCGGGCCCGGCGGTATCACCGACATTTTTGTGACCCATGCGCATTTCGACCATATGGGATCGATCGCCGAGTTCCCGAACGCAAATCTCCACATCCAGAAAAGCGAATTGCTCTCCTGGTATGAGGCGATCGCATTGCCGCCGCGCTTCGGGTATCTCACTGCGATCATTGATCCCGATACGCTGCGCGCCGCCCTCGATGCATCGGTCGATCACCGCGTCTCGCTGATCGACGGCGACAAGGACGATGTGCTGCCGGGCGTCCATGTGCGGCTGGGCAGCGGCCACACGATCGGGCAGCAGTTCGTCATCGTCCAGTCCGCGCGAGGCAGACTGGTCATCTCCGGCGACTGTGTCTATTCGAAGCGCCAGATCACCGGACACAATCACGACGGTGTCTACGCGCCGCTGAACAATGCCGTTGGCAGCGTCTGGGAGCAGCTGAAGACCATCGACCGCATCAACACCGAGATCGGCGGCGATCTTGGGCAACTGATCGTGCTGCACGACATAGAACGATGGAAGGGTCTGCCGATCGTCGCAGAGCTCGAAGGATTTCGGATCGTCAGGGCCGGATAGGAAAAGACTGAAAGGCGACTTTCCGGGTGCTGCTTCCCCAATCGATCCACCGCCGCAGCGTTCATGCATTCAGGCAGATCGGCCCATGCCGCGAACGCGCGCACGGCAACGAAGTTCGGAGGGGCGGAAGTGGGTATGCTATTGGATTTTCATGATGTCTTTGTTGCGGTTGCCGTCATGCGAATGGTGCAGGCCAAGCGTGATAGGCGGCGGCGCGGTGACCTCGCCCTTCGCCATCGCGCCGACCGCGCCCTTGGCCGGCGTGATGCCGCCATCGACCAGCCAGACGGCGCCAGTGACGTAGCTCGCTTCGTCCGAGGCTAAGAACGCATAGACGTTGGCAACTTCCTCCGGCGTACCGCGACGGCCGAAAGGCACGGCCGTGATCAGCGCCTTCTCGACTTCCTCATCGACAGCACCAGTTTCCTTGTGCGTCCAAGCTGTATCGATCGGGCCCGGGCTGACGCAATTGGCGCGCACGCCGTATTGCGCCTGCTCGACGGCGACGCCTTTCATGAAAGCGTGCAGGAAACCTTTGGTACCGCCATAGACAGTGTTCCGCGGCTGGCCGTTGACGCCGCCTTCCGAGCCGGCGCTGATGATGGTGCCGCGGGTTTTGCGGAGATAGGGCAAGGCGTATTTCGTCATCAGGAACGCCGAGCGAACATTGCAGCGGATATGCTCGTCGAACTTGTCGATTGGCATGTCATCAGTTTCGGCGTTGACGAGCAGAACGCCTGCATTGTTGATGAGCACGTCCAGCCGACCGAATCGGTCCACCGCAGCAACCACGCAATCGCGCGCCTGAGCTTCATCGGAGACGTCGGCTGCAAAGGCGATTGCGTCGCCGCCATCGTCCAGAATTTCAGCGACAATGTCCTCAATCGGGTCATCGGGCAGACCGTTGACGACAATTTTGGCGCCCTCGCGCGCGAATTTGAGGCAGATCGCTTCGCCGATGCCGGTTCCGCCGCCCGTTACGATCGCGACCTTGTCTTGCAACCTACCATTCATGGCGATCTCCTTCCTTGGAAGTAGAACCCCAGCAGCAGGTTGTGGTTCCATTGGCCTCCTTGAGAAGCCGAGACTTCAAACAAAATAAACCCCGGGAGCCAAGGAGCTCGACATCGGAATCTGGGTAAAGGGCGTCACGCCCAATTACCACGCAGACGAACATCATCCCCTTCGCCGTCAATGTGCCGATCGCCTGCGGCAACGCGCTGGTCATGCCTGGCGATATCGTCGTTGCCGACGATGACGGCGTCGTCGTGCCGATCGCGCTGGCGCCGAAACTCATCGAAAGCGCGAGCGAGCATGTCGAATAGGAGGAATTCGCGCGCTACCGGCTGTCGTAGGGCGGCGACCTCAGGAAGTACTCCCGCTGACGAAGGAGGTGGAGGAGGAATACCAGGCCTGGCGCAAGCAACAGGGCTAGGCTCGGAATCCATCGAGCTGCGCTTCGATGGCCGCCTTGTCTATAACCGACCATACTTGCACGATCTTCTCGCCGCGAAATTCATAGAACACATTCTCGGCAAAGGAGACCCTCTTCCCGTTCACATCGAGGCCCAGGAACGTTCCCTTTGGCGTGCAATCGAAGCCCAACCGGCTCGCTATGTAAGGCGGATCGGAAACAAGCATCTGGATGTTGAAATAAAGGTCCGGGATTTGCTCGAAGTCTTTCTCCAGCATCTCGCGATAGCCGGATAGTCCGATCGGCCGGCCGTTGTGGATCGCTTCATCATGAACGAACCGTCCCAGCTTCGGCCAGTCCTGCTCGTTCAGGCAGGCAATGTAGTCCCGGTAGATGTCGGAGAGGTCGGTACTAGTCACGGCAATTGCTCCTATCTTCTGCAAGGCTCTGCTGCAAAGCCAGTACCTCGATGCAAAGCCAGCGTCTCGGTTGAAACCCGGCGTCTCACAAGATCGCCCCACAACCCGATAGCAGCTGTCAATGTCCAAGCGAGCGACGCGACAACGACATCGTGAAGTTGTGCAGGTTGACTCGATTGTCCGCTTGCCTAACTAGGATGTCGGGGCCAGCGTAAATCATCACAGTCGGTATGATATTTTCCAGCATCCGAAAGCCTGTCCTTCTCGTTCTCTTGGCCGGCAGTTTCATCGTGTCTTCCTGCGTCGCCCCTGACGACACGTCGACCATCTCGAAGGAAGACGCTACGACGGCGGCAGCCCGCAAAGAGATGGTCGGTCTTAGCGAGGCGGACGTTCGAATGTGCGCCGGCTTTCCGACTGCCACCGCTGATGCGGGCGGAACAGGCCAAATCTGGACTTATCAGCGTACCGTTCAACGCGGCAATCTCAACGTCGTGATTCCGACTTTGGCGGTGGGTGCTATTCCGACCGTCGGAGGATCCGTCAATGTCAATCCTGGCGGCTACTGCAACACGCAAATTCGAATAGTCGATGGCCGTGTTGCCGAGGTCGCCTACGCCGGCGACAACAATACGACGAACCACCGCGATGCGCTCTGCGTCAGCACGGTAGACGCCTGCGTGGAATATGCCCGCCAGCGCCATCAAGTCAGGACAGGGGCCGCCTCCAGGTAGATCGGCCTTGCGAAGGCCGGCCTCCGAAACCATTCTTGTGGTTCGGGAATACAAGGACGGCAGACGATGATCATCAACCGCAGGACATTCGTGAAGGCTGCCGCCGCTTCCGGAGCGGCTTTCGTGTTGCCGGGAACCGCGCCCGGCGCGCCGCCTACGCCGGTGATGCGGACCGTGCCCTCCTCGGGAGAGATGATCCCCGCAGTGGGGCTCGGCACCTGGATCACCTTCAATGTCGGCGACGATCCGGTGCTGCGCGACGAATGCGCCGAGGTGATCGCGGCCTTCTTCGCGGCAGGCGGCCGCATGATCGATTCCTCGCCCATGTACGGCTCCTCGCAGCCGGTGATCGGCTATGGCCTCGAGAAGCTCGGCCAGCCCAAGGCGCTGTTTTCGGCCGAGAAGGTCTGGACCTCCTCCGCCACCGACGGAGCCGGGCAGATCGAGCAGTCGCGCCGCTTCTGGGGTGTGCCGCGCTTCGACCTCGTGCAGGTCCATAACCTCGTCGGTTGGGAGGCGCATCTCGAAACCTTGTTCGCCATGAAGGCGGACGGACGCATCCGCTATGTCGGCATCACGACGTCCGAAGGGCGGCGGCACGATTTGTGCGAACAGATCATGCGCGCGCAGCCGCTAGACTTCGTGCAGCTCACCTACAACGTCATCGACCGTGAGGCGGAGGAACGGCTCCTGCCGCTGGCAGCCGAGCGCGGCATGGCCGTCATCGTCAACCGGCCGTTTCAGCAAGGCGCGCTGACGCGCCAGCTCGAAGGCGAGACGCTGCCGGACTGGGCGGCCGAGATCGGTGCCGGGAGCTGGGCGCAGTTCATTTTGAAGTTCATCCTTTCGCATCCCTCCGTGACGGTCGCCATCCCCGCCACGGCCCGCGTCGACCATGTGCGTGAGAACATGATGGCCGCGACCGGTCCCCTCCCCGACGCGGCCATGCGCGAGCGGATGGCGGCTTACCTCAGGGACCTCTAAGCAGGCAGTCGTGGGCTGGCCCACGAATGCCTGCTTAGATTCTGTTGTTTGTCGCAGGTTCTTGTCGCAAAACCGTGGGACACTTTTGCGGAACCTGCTTAGATGTCGGAATGGTGGACCTACCGGCTGGAGGATTTCCTGCTCTTCTCGCCGCGCGTCTACTGGCGCATGTTCGAGTTGCATAATGCTGCATTCTGGCCGCTGCATCTCCTGACGCTCGCCGCTGGCCTCGCCATTGTCCTGCTCGTGCTCAGGCGGCCGCGCCGCCATGGTCTCTGGATCGCGCTCATCCTCGCCGCGCTCTTTGCTTCCGTCGGCTGGTCCTTCCTGTGGAGCCGCTATGCCGTGATCAACTGGGCGATCGTCTATGTCGCGCCGGCCTTCGGCCTGCAGGCATTGCTGCTGACGATCGGCGGCGCACACGGCGGCCTTGCCTTTGACCGGCGCGACATCGCAGGGCGGTTCGGGCTGCTGCTCATAGCTGTTGGCCTCGTCGTCTATCCCCTGCTGCAGCCGCTCTTCGGGCGGCCATGGGCGAGCGCCGAAATCTTCGGCATCGCGCCGGACCCGACGGCGATCGCGACGCTCGGCGTCCTGCTTGCAGCGAGCGGGCCCGTGCCACTGCTGTTTCCGATGCCGCTGCTGTGGCTGCTGCTCAGCGGCCTGACGCTCCATGCCATGGGCGATCCGCAAGCCTGGCTGCCACTTCTGGCAGCGGCCATCACTGTCGCTGCCTTGGCCCTGCGCCGCATTGCCCGATGATGCGTTCGGCATTTGCTCCGGCAAGAAACGTGAGCTCGAGCTCGCGAATCAGTTGACAGGTGACGGCAGTTATGCTAGGAATTTATTCATGGTGCTGATTTGCGCTAATGACCCGCCGCCGAGGCGGGTTTTTGTTTTCAGGTTTCGACGCCATCCCTCACAAGGCTCCTAAACCCAGATCTGACGGCGTGAAAGGATTCCCCGCGTAGCCAATCGTCGGCGCCCTCAACGCGCCGCCCACACCAGCCCGCGACGAAATATCGTTCGCATCTCAGGCACCGTGAACTCCTTGGCGACGTGGCCGAGCGCCGAATAGAACACCCTTCCCTTGCCGTGCCGGCGCTTCCAGACGACCGGCATGACCACGCCTTCGATCCAGGACGCGTGCTCGCCGGAGAAGGTGGTGGTCGCCAGCACCTCGTTCGATGGATCCACATGCATGTAATACTGCTCGGAACGGTACGAGAAATCGTCGATGCCGTTCATGATCGGATCGTCGCGCCTGGTGATGTCGACCTGGTAGTCGACGATGTTGCCCGGGTGGGCCACCCACTGGCCGCCGCACATGAACTGGTATTCCGTGGCCTCGCGAAAAGCGTCGCACATGCCGCCGTGATAGCCGCCAAGGCCGACACCGCCCTCGACTGCCTTTGTCAGGTTGAGCTCCTCGTTCTTGGCAAGCTTGGCCATCGTATAGATCGGGACGATCAGGCTCAGATCGGCGATCGCTGGGTCGGCGAAGATCTCGGTCGTGGTTTCGACGCGCACGCCAAACCCTTCCTCTTCGAGCATCGTCTTGACGACCCGCGCGCCTTCTTCCGGCTCGTGTCCGTCCCAGCCGCCCCACACGATCAGCGCTTGCCGCATGTCCTCTCCATCAATTGGCCTTATCGCCAAACGAGCCATCACCGGCCGGCCGATCCGGCCCGGCTGCTCCTCAATTCGACCTATGCCAACGATACCCAGACAGTCCCGACCGTTGCAACGTCCTTCAGGCCAAAATCAAATGAATGACCGATCACTTGGCTGCCATGGAACTGCGCGTGCCGTTCAGCGCCATCAGGCGTTTCGCGCGTTCGAGGCTGGCTGGCTGCTCGCTGCGGTAGCGTTCGCCGATCTCCATCATCAGCACCGTTCCCGGCAGGAACTCCAGCTCGCCGAAAATCTCCTCCCAGGCGATGTCGCCCCAGCCGAGCGGCATGTGCAGGTCGCCGAGACCCAACGCAGTCGCTTCCTGCAGAAAGTAAGGTTTGTAAAAGCCCTGTGGCCGCCCGAAGGAATCGTGGACATGCAGATGCCCGGCCACCGGCGCCATGGCACGGAGTTGTTCGCGGAAATTCAGTCCGCGATAGGTCGCTTCGAGATAGGCATGACTGAAGTCGATCAGCGCGACCAGATTGGGATGGTTGACCGCCTTGACGGTCTCGGCCACCTGCGCCGGCGTCTGCCGGTATTGCCCCGGCTCAGCGGTAAAGATGTTCTCCAGCGCGATGCGCACGCCATAGGGTTTGGCGAATTCCGCCAGTTCGGACAGAGCCTCGCGCTCGCGCCGGTCCGCATCCGCGCGCAGCAGAGGCTGGTCGGCGCGCAGGAAGCCGCCGTGTTGGACGAGGATACCAGCGCCGATCCGGTCGCAGACCTCGACCAGCGCCTTGGCCGCCTCCAGCTGGTACCTGCAGGTCGCTGGGTCCATGAAGTTGGAGGAGACAAGGCCATGAACCATGTAGCGGAAGGAGAACGCTCCGGCCAAGGCCACGAGCCTGTCCGCCCTTTCCCTGATGATGCGGCCACCCGCGACAAGATCGATGCTGGTGAGCGCAAGCTCGACGGTGTCGACGCCGATATCTTCAAGCCGGCGAAGATCGGCTTCAAGGCTGTCCAGCTCGCCGTCGCGAGACTGCGCGTTGAAGCCGGTTGCGATAAGATTGCTCATTTGTCTTGTCTCCACGTTGGGCCAGATTGGCATCGTTGTGTGGCCGATCGGTGCGATCAGGCCGGATTGGCTTCGAGCGGCGCTGCCGTCATCATTTCGGAACGCAAGGCGATGGCGAGGTCCGGGCGGTCCGATGTCAGGCGGCCGATCCGCCGTTCCAGCCAATGGCGGATCGTCGGCTCCTCATTCAGGGTCCACACGCAGAGCCGGTCGAGCGGCAGTGCGGCTCGGACCAGTTCCCACTGCGCCTCCATCAGCTCGTGGTGGATGGCGACGATGTCGACGAGGCCGTCGACGCGCGCAAGGAATGCAGCCAGGCCGCCCTGTCTTTCAGCCCAGTCCGCATTGACGGAGACGAGGCGCGCGACCTCAGGCTCGTGGCGCCGGTAGTCTTCCAGAACCGAAATGTCGAAGGACGTCAGATGCGTCCTGCCCTCGACGCCGAAGCGACGAAGCGCCTCGGCGACGCGCCGGGCAATGTCGGGATAGGGCGTGCCGGTTTCGTCGATCTTGATCTCGACATGCAGGTCCGGTCCGTCCCTGGAAGAAAGCACGGCCAGCACATCCGCCAGTGTCGGGATGGTTTCGTCAGTGCCTTTTAGCTTTACGCCTGCCCGCACCTGCGGCGTCAGCTTACGCACCAGCCCAAAACCTTCCGTCGTGCGTTCAAGCGTCGCATCATGGATGACCACCAGCTCGCCCGCCTCCGTCAGGTGGACGTCGAATTCGATGGCGTCGACGCCGAGCTCCAGCGTGTTGCGGAAGCCGGCAAGCGAGTTCTCGGGCCACAGATTGCGGGCGCCGCGATGGCCGGTGATCAAAGTCATGCTAGTGATCAAAGTCATGCCAGTGATCAAGGTCATGGACGTCTCCTCGGATTGCTGGAACATCTCACCGCACCGTGGGATCGAGCCTGTCGCGCAGCCAGTCTCCGACCAGCGAGATGGACAGCGTGGTGAGCATGATGACCAGGGCGGGCACCAGCATGATCCATGGCGCGCGGGTCAGATATTCGCGGCCGAAGCCGACCATGTTGCCCAGGCTGGTCTCCGGCGGCTGGACGCCGAGGCCGAGGAAGGACAGCCCGCTTTCCATCAGGATGATCTCAGGAAAGGTCAGAGTCATCGAAACGATCAGCGTCGAGGCGACATTGGGCAGGATGTGGCGCAGGTAAACCCGCGCCGGCGTGGCGCCGAGCTGCACCACCGAGGCTGCATAGCCCTGCGCGCCTGCCGAGATGGCAAGGCCCCGCGCGATGCGCGCATAGCGCTCCCAGCCGTAGAAGCCCATCAGGCAGACCAGCAGCACCATGGAGGAACCGAAGAAGGCCAGCACCGCCAGCGACATGATGAGAAACGGCAAGGCCGCCTGGAAGTCGGCCAGTGCCAGCACCAGATGCTCGACGAAACCGCGGAACTGCGCGGCGGCGAAGCCGAGCGCCGTGCCGAAGACGGCAGAAAGAAGCGTCGCCCCGAAGGCGATGACGAGCGAAAGGCGGATCGACTGGATGAGGCGCGAGAGCACGTCGCGGCCGAGTTCGTCGGTGCCCAGCAAATGCTTCATCGTGCCGGGATGCGAAAGCCGGCTGGTGAGATCCATCTGCGTGATCCCATAGGGGCGGATGCGATCGGCGAATATGGCAACCAGCACCATCGCGGCCAGCCACAGGATTCCCAGCCCGACGCTCAGCGGTACGTTGCTGCGGACGGACGACAGGAACCCAGCCCTTTGCCTCGCGTTTGGCCGTGTGGTCGCCGGATAGATCGAAGCCATGCCGGTTCTCCTCAATGGCTCGCGGGCGAGCGCAGGCGCGGGTCGAGCCAGCCGTAGAGCAGGTCGACCGCGAGGTTCGACACCACCATGGTGGCGGCGACGACGAGCAGGATGCACTGGACGACAGCGAGGTCGCGATTGCTGACTGAAACGATCAGCAGCCTGCCGATGCCCGGCCAAGAGAAGATCGATTCCACCACCACCGCGCCGGCGATCAGCGAGCCGACCATGAAGCCGACGATGGTCACGATCGGCACGGCGGCGTTGGGCAGCGCATGGCCCCACACCACGTCGCGCCATTTCACCCCCTTGGCCGATGCCGTGCGGATATAGGGCTGGCCCATCACCTCGATCATGGCGCTGCGCGAGAAACGGGCGAGTATGCCTATGCCGCCTACGCTCATGGTGAGCGTCGGCAGGATCCCGTGCATCCATGTCTCCTGCCCGCCGGATGGCAACACGCCGAGCGTCACCGAAAAGATCAGCACCAGCACCAGGCCCATGACGAAGGAGGGAATGGTGAAGCCGAGGATCGCCAGCAGGATCACGCCGCGATCGGCGAAGCTCTGGCGGTGCAGCGCCGCATAGACGCCGGCCGGAATTCCGATCAGCAGCTTCAGGATGAGCGCCGGAACGGTCAATTGCAGCGTGGCCGGCACGCGCTCCAGCACCAGTTGCAGCGCGGGAGCCTTATCGCGCATCGACACGCCGAAATCGCCGGTGAAGATCGACTTGAGGTAAGCCAGATACTGAATCCAGACCGGTTGGTCGAGACCCCACGACTTGCGGAACGCGTCGATGACGGTTTGCGGTACGTCCGGCCCCAGCATCACCTCGGCCGGGTCCCCCGACATGCGCAGCACGACGAAGGCGAAGGTCATCACCGCAAGGATGGTGATGACGGCCCTCATAACGCGCACGAGAACGAAACGGATCATGCGGGCTCCATCAGGCGGCGATCGCGGCGTTGTCCGCCACGACATGGCAGGCGGCGGTACGCCCCTTCTCGATCTGCCGCAGCGCCGGCGTTGTCGTGCGGCAGACGTCGCGGGCGACGGGGCACCGGGGATGGAAGGCGCAGCCCGACGGACGTGCGGCCGGATTGGGCGGCTCGCCCTGCAGGATGACGCGCCCCTTCAGTCTCTTGCCGGGGATCGGCATGCTGGAAACCAGAGCCTTGGTGTAGGGATGCCGGGGCGACTGGAAAATCACATCGGAGGAGGCTTCCTCGACGATCCTGCCGAGATACATGACGGCGACACGGTCGGCCAGGTTACGCACGACCTTCAGGTCGTGGCTGATGAAGATCATGGCGATGCCGTTCTCTTGCTGCAGGTCGCTCAACATGTTCACCACCTGCGCCTGGATCGATACATCAAGCGCGGAGACCGGCTCGTCGCACACCAGGAGTTTGGGCCTTGCAGCCAGCGCACGCGCGATCACCGCCCGCTGGCGCTGCCCGCCGGAAAGCTCATGCGGATAGCTGCCGGCCTGGTCGGGGCGCAGGCCGACGGCCGCCATCAGCTCCTCAACGCGACTGGCGCGGCTTTCCCTGGACCCCATCCGATGGATGTCCAGCGGCTCGCCAATCTGGGTCGCGATCGTCTGCCGGCGGTCGAGTGCGGCCAGCGGGTCCTGATAGACAAGCTGCATCTTCGCGCGCAGCGCTCGCCACTGCGGCGCGCCGAGCCGCGGCATCGGCTGCCCTTCGAAGCGCACCTCGCCACCCTGCGCCGGATCGATGCCAAGCAGCATTCGTCCGAGCGTCGACTTTCCCGAACCGGACTCCCCGACAATGCCTAGCGTTTCGCCGGGGAATACCGACAGCGAGACATCCTCCACAGCGCGAACAAAGCTGGGACGGGAGAAGGGTCCGTGCCTGAGCGTGTAAATGCGCACCAGCTCCTTTGCTTCGATCAAAGGCGTCATTGCAGCAAATCTTCAGGGACCCTGCGGTCGGCCTTGCCGACTGCGGCTGCCTCGATCGGGTGCGCGCAGGCGAGCTTGCGGCCATCCTTTTGCGGCAGGAGGGAGGGCGGCGACGTCTCGCAGAAAGCGGTGACGCGCGAGCAGCGCGGCCCAAAGGCACAGCCCGTCGGCAGGTTCTTCGGGTTCGGCACCGTGCCCGGTATCGGGATCAGCCGCCGGCGAGGACCATCGATGCGCGGGATCGCGTCGAACAGGCCGCGCGTATAGGGATGGCGAGGGCTGGAAAACAGCTGCGCGACCGAACCCTCCTCTACGATGCGGCCCGCGTACATCACGCAAACCCGTTCGCAGACCTGCGACACCGCGCCGAGGTCATGGCTGATGAACACCAGCGCCATGCCGGTCTCGGCCTGCAGCCGGATCAGGAGGTCGAGAATCTGGGCCTGAATGGTCGCATCGAGCGCGGTGGTCGGCTCATCCGCGATCAACAGATCCGGTTCGCCAGCCAGCGCCATGGCGATCATCAGGCGCTGGCATTGTCCGCCGGAAAATTCATGCGTGTAGAGATCGAAACGGCCACGGGCATCGGGAATGCCGACCATGTCCATCAGCCTCAATGCCTCGGTCTTCGCTGCCTCACCCCGGAGCCCCCGATGAATGGCCAGCGCCTCGGTGATCTGGCGGCCGATCGACAGGACCGGGTTGAGCGAGCTCGACGGGTCCTGGAAGATCATGGCGATCCGCCCGCCCCGCACCTGCTCCAACGTGCTGCGCGGGCTGCCGCACAGCTCGCGGCCTTCAAGGCGCACTGAGCCGGTAACGCTTGCTTTCCCGGGCAGCAGGCCGAGCGCCGCCAGCCATGTGACCGACTTGCCGCATCCTGATTCCCCGACCAGGCCGAGCGCCTCGCCGCGTGCAACATCGAGATCGATGCCGTGCAGCACCTGCACGCCGTCGAAGGCGACTTTCAGGTTGCGCAGTTCCACCAGATTGGCCGTTGCAGCTGTCATCGCCATCCGCTTCCGCTCTCCCGAAGGACCTCATGAAAAGAAAAAACTCCGGCGGGGGCGTTTCCCTGCCGGAGCGGGTTCATGGCGAACGGTCAGCTTGCCCAGTTGGAAGAGCGGAAATCCATGGCGAAGGCGGGTGCGGCCTTCCACTTCAGCGACGACTTCATACCGGTGAATACCGCATTCTGGTGAAGGACCTGATAGACCGGATCCTCGCGCTCGCAGATTTCCAGCATGCGGGCGAAAGCCTTCTTGCGCGCGGCGTGGTCGGTGCCGGTTTCCAGGATCGCGGCCATCTGATTGGCCTCGGCATTGGTCCAATCCTTCTTCTGCTGGACTTCGCCATTCGGACCGTACTGGTTGACAATGCCGCCAACAGGATCGTTGAACGGGCATCCGGCTGACCAGTCGCGCACGCCTTTCACGCCGGCCGGGTCGTGGATCTGCGCCCAGTTTTCCTTCATCTCGATCTGCACGTTGAGACCGACCTGGTTCCACATCTCGACCATGATCTGGCCGTTCGCAGTCTGGTTCGTGTAGTAGTTGTCGAGGAGGCGGAAGGGGATCGCGTCACCCTTGTAATTGGCCTGCTTCAGCAACTCGCGTGCCAGGTCGGGATTATAGTCCGGCACCGTCCAACCCTGCACGAACATCTCGTTATAGTAGGGGAACTGCAGCCCGGCCGGAACCGTCGTCTGGCCCGCCCACAGCGCGTCAATGATCGCCTGGCGGTCGATGGAATGGGTCATGGCGCGGCGCACCAGCGGGTTTTCGAGTATCGGATTCTGGGTGTTGAATACCGAAACCCTATGATTGAGAATCGTCGAGCCCTGCACCTCGAAGCCGGGGGCACCCTGAACGGCGGGAATCTGGTCGGGCGGCAGGTCACAGGCAAAGTCATACTCGCCCGACAGAAGCCCGTTGACGCGCGAGGCGACCTCCGGAACCTCGACAAAGCGGATCTGCTCGAGCGGCGGGCGCCCGCCCCAATAGTCGTCGAAGGCGACGAGAGTAAGCGACACGTCCGGCTTGAACTCGCCGACCGAATAGGGGCCGGTGGTGACCGGCTTGCGCGCCCAGTCGACATAGTTCGCTGCCTCGTCCCAGGCACGACGGTTGGCGATCTGGCTGCCGAAGGCATAGAGGCGGCCCTCCAGCGTCACATCCGAGGTCGCGTTGTGGAAACGCACAGTGTGTTTGTCCACCGCCTCGACGCCGGCGAGCCGAGGCCACAGCCGGCGGCCGATGCCGGGTATCGTGGCAGGCAGTTCCTTTGATGTCGCGGGTTTGTGGTCGTCCTCGAAGATCGTCTTGCCGCCGACCGGCTGCGTGTCGCCGAAAACGCGCTGGGCCGAGAAGCTGAACACCACGTCATCGGCGGTTAGCTCATCGCCATTGTGAAACTTCACGCCCTGGCGCAGCTTGAGCTCGACGGTCTTGTCGTCGATGCGCTTCCATTCGGTCGCGAGGCCGGGAACCGGGCCTTGGTTGCCCATCCAGTCGCGTAGGATCAGCCCTTCCCAGAAATTGGGGAAGAACACCCGCTCGCCGACATTGGATTGCTCGTTCCATATGTCGAGCGTGTTGTTGTTGGTGATCTTCTGCACGGCGATGGTGACTGACGGGCGGGCGCCCTGACCGATCGCAAAGCGCGGCAGCACCATGCTGCCTGCGGTTGCACCGAGGATACCAAGCGCGCCGCGCCGAGTGAGTGAAACCATCGGAATCTCCTTTGCGAGAATGGCAAGTCGTGACCAAAGCAATCTGGCCGGTTCTACGTTCAGCACTGTGTCTGTTTCGTAATGGCCAGATGAATTATTTGTGACAATCCGCATTTATGTATCCAGATATAAAGTATTCATATCGCTTTATTCTAAATAGCCATGGCAAACCCTGCCCATATCAGAGCATATATCCAAGTTGAGCTATTCCTGTTTAATCTGCTATCCGGCTGAAACGGCCATGATTTTCCTGCTAGCAAATCAACCAATCAGCCGGAAACAGATAGCGGGAATTTATAAGTTACAAATGCTACACCAGTGTGACGTTTGTAACCAAAAGCGGCCACGGCACTAGGGGTAGAGCGAATGGACCAGCAGGAGCTGATGATCAGGGCGGCATGGCTCTATCATGTCGAGGCTCTGACGCAGGCTGAGATCGGCGAGCGGATGCATCTCACCCGCCGCAGGGTCAACGAGCTTCTCGCCGCAGCACTTGAGGAAGGGATTGTGCGTATAGGCTTCAGCTCGCCGCTAGCCGCCAGTATCGAGATCGAGGCTGAACTGCGGAGCCGGTTCGGCCTGCAGGATGCCGTCGTGGTGCCGACGCCCGGCGATCCCGGGCTGGTGCACTCGGTCATCGGCCGGGGCGCGGCCGCCTATCTGGATAGGCTTATCCAAAGCCGCAAGCCTGCCTCTATCGGCGTCGGCTGGGGAGCGACGTTGCGGGAGACCGTACGGCACATGACGGCCGTCAGCGAGCCGCAGATGGAGATGCGCTCCATGATGGGCGGACTGACGCGCGGCCTGGAGATCAACACATTCGAGATCGTCCGCGGCTTCGCGCAGGTCCTGGGCGCGCAATGCTGCTATTTCGCGGCGCCGATCTACGCGGAGAGCCCGCAGTCGCGCGAGGCGATCATTTCCCAGTCGGTGTACCAGAGGATATTCCCCCGCACCTATGATGTGGATGTCTCCTATCTCAGCGTGGGAGACGTATCGCAGCAATCGCTCCAGGTGCGTTACGGCCTGCCTGAGGGAACGGATGCGCAAGATCTTATCGCCGCAGGCGCTGTCGGCGATCTCCTGGGCCGCTATCTCGATGCGGCAGGCAAGCCTGTGGACCACCCTCTCAACGGCCAGGTGCTTTCGCCGGAACTCGACGACTACCGCAACATTCCCTGCCGGATCATTGGGTCAGGCGGGATGCACAAACATGCCATTCTTCTGGCTGTGGCGCGGGCCGGGCTGGCGACCGTGATCGTAACGGATGCCGACAGCGCAAAAGCCATGCTTGACACCCGATAGGCGCGGCCGGGCTAGAACCACCGCCGCTCGGGCTCGGAACTCTTTGCAATCGCAATTCCCAAGAGAACACCGACCACGCCGCCAAGCACCATCGCCGAAGAGATCGTGCCTGGGTTCTGCTGGACAGTTTCAGACACGGTGTGCGCCTGGCTGCGCAATTGCCGGGCTGCGCGCGAGGCCCGTTCGGTGGCGCTATCGTACCAGCCCTGTGCCTCCTCGGCTTGGTCGGAAAGGGTCCGATTTATTTTGCTGATTTCGCGGCGAAGCTCGGCGATCTGCTTCTTCATCGCATCCTGCGCTTCGTTTGCCGCCTTTGAGGCGCCTGCCGTGCTGGTGGTTTCGGCCATTGGATTTCTCCCTGTGGTTATCGGATCCCGCATTGGTAACCAGACAGGGAAACGGCCGCGGCGGCGCAGGGTTCCTTATCTTGGAGCGACGTGCGTCCACTTGGACGCACAAAGTACGCTCTAGCGCTTTGAATCTGCGCATCGTGCTCTCCGAAATCGATTCCGATTTCGGGCCGATGCGACAGAAACAGCGGCCGCCGATTGCGCTAGCGAGCAATCCCTTGCACGCATGTGTAGCGAGCAATGATGCTCTCCTCGTCGGTCGCGACGACACGTATTTCGACCTTGCTGTCCGGCCGGCTTATGATCCCGGCATGCGAGGCATTGGACGGCTCGTCAATCGCCACGCCAAGCCAGTGGAGCCTTTCGCATATCGCCTTGCGGACCGGCGCCGAGCGCTCGCCAATGCCGGCGGTGAACACGAGGCATTCTAGGCCGCCCAAAGTGTTGGCGAGCGCGGCAGCCTCCCTTGCGGCCCGGAACGCAAAAAGGTCCACCGCTTCGCGGGCGTGGGGGTCGTCGCTCGCCTCCAGCCTACGCATGTCGCCCGAGATGCCGGATATTCCGAGCAGCCCGGATTCCTCGTAGAGCATGTGCTGCAGCGCCTCCCCCGAGACGCCTCTTTCCAGGATGAAGTACAAAAGCACGCCCGGATCGATGGCACCGCAACGCGTGCCCATGACCAGGCCGTCGAGCGCGGAAAAGCCCATCGTCGTATCGACGCTTCTCCCGTCACGCATCGCGCACAGGCTCGCTCCGTTGCCGAGATGGGCGACGATCGTCCGCTTCGCTGCAAGAGCGGGCGATATCTGCTTGAGCCGCCCGGCGATGTATTCGTAGGAAAGACCATGAAACCCGTAGCGGCGGATTCCGTCCGCATCGTATCTGCGCGGCAGCGCGAAGCGGCTCACGATCGGATCGATCGTCTGATGGAAGGCTGTGTCGAAGCACCCGACCTGCGGCAGGTCCGGCCGCAGCGCGGCAAGCGTGCGGATCGGCGCGAGACTGCGAGGCTGGTGCAGCGGCGCAAGCGGCGTCAGCCTGTCCAAGGCGTCGATCACGTCAGGCGTCAGACGGACGGGTTCGACGAACTCGCGCCCGCCATGCACGATGCGGTGGCCAGCGGCCACCAGCTTCCTGCCGCCAAGCTCGCTCTCGATCCAGTCGAGTAACGCGTCGATGCCAGCATTGCGCGCGTCTGCGGCAAGCGGCCGATCACACTGCACCGTTCCGTCGGCCGCTTTCGCGCTGAGCCTCGGTGCATCGCCCAGATCCAGCGCACCACGCGAGACGAGTTGCAGTTCTGCGGAGGGTCCGAGGTCGTACAGTCCGAACTTGATGCCGGAGGAGCCGGCGTTCAGTGCAAGAATTGCCTGTCGCATCAATCGCGAGCCTTCGTCACACTGTTCTCGGGCCAGTTCCAATTCTGAATTTCGGGCATGTCTTCGCCATGCTCGCGGACATAGGCCTTGTGCTCCACCAGCTTCGCTTGCAGTTCTGCGGCAAGGTCTTCTGCTCGTTCGGCGAGCCCCGGCACGTGTTTGATCGCGGCAAGCGCCAGGTGGAAACGGTCGAGTTCATTGAGCACGACCATGTCGAACGGCGTCGTCGTGGTGCCTTCCTCGCGAAAACCGTGCACATGCATGTTGTCATGGTTGGCGCGTCGGTAGGTCAGCCGGTGGATGAGATAGGGATAGCCGTGATAGGCGAAGATGACCGGCTTGGCTTTGGTGAACAGCGCGTCGAAATCCTCATCTGCGAGGCCATGCGGATGCTCTGAATTCGACTGCAGCGTCATCAGGTCGACCACATTGACGACGCGAACCTTCAGCTCCGGAAGCGCCGAACGCAGAATGTCGGTGGCAGCGAGTGTCTCAAGCGTCGGCACGTCGCCGGCGCAGGCCATCACCACATCCGGATTCTTACCCTTCGGAACCGTCCCGGCCCATTCCCAGATCCCTGCCCCCGCCCGGCAATGCGTTTCTGCATCTTCGACAGACAGCCATTGCGGCGCTTGCTGCTTGCCGGCGGTGATCACGTTGATGCGGTTATAGGTTCTCAGACAATGATCGGTGATCCAGAGCAGCGTGTTGGCATCCGGCGGGAAATACAGCCGGACCGTATCGGCCTTCTTGTTGGCGACGAAGTCGGCAAAACCGGGATCCTGATGGCTGAAGCCGTTGTGATCCTGCCGCCAGACATGGGAGGTCAGCAGATAGTTGAGTGAAGCGATCGGCTTGCGCCACGGGAGCTCGCTGGATGTCTTCAGCCATTTCGCATGCTGGTTGACCATGGAATCGACGATGTGGATGAACGCCTCGTAACAGGAGAACAGACCGTGGCGGCCGGTCAGCAGATAGCCCTCCAGCCAACCTTGGCAGAGATGCTCGCTGAGCACCTCCATGACCCGGCCGTCCCTGGAGAGCTGGACGTCATAGGGCTCGATCCGCTGCATCCAGACCCGGTCCGTAACCTCGAATACGTCGTCGAGGCGGTTGGAGGATGTCTCATCCGGCCCCATCAGCCGGAAATTCCTGGCCTCCGCATTCAGGCGTATGACGTCGCGGAGATAGCTTCCTAGAACCCGCGTCGCCTCGGCTTTGGTGCCTCCCGGACGCGGCACATCGAGCGCCAGGCCTTTCCAATCGGGAAGCACCAGGTCGCGCTTCAGCAATCCGCCGTTGGCATAAGGGATTGCGCCCATGCGCTTGGACCCGGTTGGCGCAAGCGCGGCCAGGTCCGGAAGAAGACGCCCGCTGTCGTCGAACAGCTTTCCCGGCTCGTAGCTCTGCATCCAGTCTTCGAGGATCTTGCGATGCGCCTCGTTGCCGCGGGCATTCGACACCGGCACTTGATGCGAGCGCCAGAAATCCTCGACCTTCTTGCCATCGACCTCCTTCGGTCCGGTCCAGCCCTTCGGGCTGCGCAGCACGATCATCGGCCACAGCGGGCGCTCTCCCTGCCAGTCCGATGCACGGGCACGCTTCTGGATCGAGCGGATTCTGTCGAGCGCGGTGTCCAGCTTCGTGGCCATCAACCGATGCATGGGAATCGGCTCGTGACCTTCGACGAAAAATGGCTCGTAGCCGTAGCCAGCGAACAGGCTCCGCAATTCCACATCATCCATGCGGGCAAGGATCGTCGGGTTGGCGATCTTGTAGCCGTTGAGATGCAGGATCGGCAGCACGGCGCCGTCGGATGCCGGGTTGAGGAACTTGTTGGAATGCCATGCCGCCGCGAGCGGTCCGGTCTCCGCTTCGCCGTCGCCAACGACGCAGGCGACCACCAGATCGGGATTGTCCAAGGCCGCGCCGAAAGCGTGGACCAGCGCATAACCCAGTTCTCCGCCTTCATGGATCGAGCCGGGCGTTTCGGGCGCCGCATGGCTGGGTACCCCACCAGGGAAGGAGAATTGTCGGAAGAGTTTTCTCAGCCCGTCTTCGTCCTGGTCGATTTCGGGATAGATCTCGCTGTAGGTGCCCTCGAGCCACGTGTTCGCGACCATAGCCGGGCCGCCATGACCGGGGCCGCAGATGAACAGAAGGTCGAGATTACGTTCGCGGATGACGCGGTTCAGATGGACATAGATGAAGTTGAGGCCGGGCGTCGTGCCCCAATGGCCGAGCAGCCGCGGCTTGACGTGCTCGGCTTTCAAGGGCTCGCGCAGGAGCGGATTGTCGAGGAGGTATATCTGGCCGACCGAAACGTAGTTCGCGGCGCGCCAATAGCGGTCCATGAGACTGACCTGGTCAAGGCCTGTTGGCTGTGCGGTGGTCCGAGCCTCGTCATTCATCGAAACGTCTCCAGAATGCGTTCGCCCGTCGATATCTGGAGTGAGATCGGCCCGAAGAAAGGATTTTCGCCGAAATAAGTTGGCCGGAGCCGCCGTCGCGCCCGCCAGTCGCTCTTTTGCAGGAACCTGGACGCTCGCCAACGGTTAAGGAGACGAGCCGCCAAAATGAGATCAAGCGCTGCCGGGCCGAGCGCACGCCGATCGAGGGATCGTCGCCGGTTGGCACGATTGAGGGCACAATCGGGCGGGGCCACCAGTCTGCAAGAGGAGCAAAAGATGCTCGATCTTCCCGATGCTCGCAACCGAATGGTCGAAGTCCATCTCAGCCGCCGTGGCATCCGTGATCGCGAGGTGCTGGATGCGATGCGTGAGGTTCCGCGCGAGGCTTTCGTCGCACCCGGCTTTGAAGAATTCGCCTACGAGGATGGGCCGCTGCCGATCGCCGAGGGTCAGACGATATCGCAGCCCTACATCGTCGCCTTGATGATCGAGATGGCAGAGATCGGTCCAGGCGACCATGTCCTGGAGGTTGGCACCGGTTCAGGCTACGCGGCTGCCGTGATGAGCCGGATCGTCGAGCGCGTTTACACGATCGAACGCCACGCTGGCTTGGCCGAGACGGCGAGACAGCGGTTCGAAGAACTCGGTTATAACAATATCGAAGTCCGCACCGGCGATGGCACCAAGGGCTGGCCCGACGCAGCGCCCTTCGACGCCATTCTGGTCGCCGCCGGCGGACCCGGTGCGCCGCTTGCGCTTCAGGAACAGCTCGACGTCGGCGGCAGGCTCGTCATCCCGGTCGGCGACGAGCCGCATGATCAGCGCCTTCTCAAGGTCACCCGAACCGGCGCCGCAACCTACAGCGAGGAGGATTTCGGCGGCGTGCGGTTCGTGCCGCTCATCGGCGAGCAGGGCTGGCCCGAGAATGGCAGCCGTATCGCGACCGATCGTGCGACCGCACGCGCGCGCACGCGCAGCCTGCCGGAGATGATCGCGGCAGCGGCCGAACCGCTGCCGGATTTCGACGATCCGGCGTTCGGGGAATTGTTCGACCGGTTTGGCGACCGCCGCATCGTCTTGCTCGGCGAAGCGAGCCACGGCACGTCGGAGTTCTACCGGGCCCGCGCTGCGATCACCCGCAGGCTCATCGAAAAGCATGGCTTCACCATCGTCGCTGTCGAGGCCGATTGGCCCGACGCTGCGGCGGTCGACCGCTACGTCCGCCGCCGGCCGCCACGGGCCGACGCCGATCCGCCGTTCCAGCGGTTTCCCACCTGGATGTGGCGCAACACGGACGTTGCGGCATTCGTCGACTGGATGCGATATCACAATGAACGGATCAGGATATCGTCGCGACTGGCGGGATTCTATGGTCTCGACATCTACAATATGGGCGGATCGATCGCCGCGGTTCTGCAATATCTCGACAGGGTCGATCCGCAGGCGGCAAAGATCGCACGGGAACGCTATGGCTGCCTGACGCCCTGGCAAAATGAACCCTCCACCTACGGCCGCGTCGCACTCACCTCCGGCTACGAGAAATGCGAAGAGGCGGTGCTGGAACAATGCCGCGAACTGCTTGCCAAGCAGCTCGACTATGCGCAGCAGGATGGCGTCGATTTTCTGGACGCCACCCAGAATGCCCGGTTGATCGCTTCCGCAGAACGCTACTATCGGATCATGTACTATGGCGGCGCGCAGTCCTGGAACCTGCGCGACACCCACATGTTCGAGACGCTCGAGCATCTCATCGAAGCCCGCGGGCCAAACGCCAAGGCGGTCGTCTGGGCGCATAATTCCCACATCGGCGATGCCCGCTACACCGAGATGGGGGTTGTCAGGGACGAAGTGAACATCGGCCAGTTCTGCCGCCAGCGTTTCGGCGACGAGGCTGCCTTGATCGGGCTCAGCACGCATTCGGGGACGGTCGCCGCGGCCTCCGACTGGGACGGTGAGATGGAGATCAAACGGGTGCGGCCTTCCCATGGCGATAGCTACGAGCGGCTTTGCCATGACTGCGGCGTCTCGCGTTTCCTGCTCGACATCAAGCGCGACGACGATCTCCGCAAGCGGCTGTCGGAGCGGCGGCTGGAGCGCTTCATCGGCGTGATCTATCGGCCGGAAACCGAACTGCGCAGCCATTACGCGGATGCTTCTCTTGCCCAGCAATTTGACGCGTTCGTCTGGTTTGACGAAACCGCCGCGGTGACGCCGCTTGGGCCGGAGCATGTCGGAACCGGCGTTCCCGACACCTATCCATTCGGGCTTTAGCGCCTCGCAATCAGAGCCGTATCAGGCTGCCTTTCGCCGGAACATTCATCGCGCCCTGCTGTTTCTAGAGCAGGACCCTTTCGAAGGAGTTGTGCTATGAGCGGAACCAAACATCCAAAATGGAAAAAACCGAGCGATGCCGATCTGAGGAACAATCCTGGAATAGGGACGTCCAAGGGCACGATCAAGGAAGGCGACGAAATCGTACTTGACGGCGAAAACACGATCGAAGGTGACGTCGAGAACGACACGAACGCCCTTGGCGGGATCAATCCAAGGCAGAAGATGCGGACCAACAAATAGCGCCGCCGTTCCTCGGCGCTATTCACTCCCAGCAAAAAATGTCGCGGCGACGGCAACCGAGATCAGGCTCAGCATAGCCAGGCCCGCCCTGGCGACATGCGAAGCCTCCCAGATGTTGCGCAGTTCTTTCCAGTCGCCGCTTTGCTTACGAGAGAACATCGAAAAGAATGCCGCGGCTGGTTTCGGCACGGCGATATCCTGCACCCAGAAATTGTTGACGGGATGCGTGACCAGCCAATAGGTCGCATGTCCCGCCACCAAGAAGACAAGGGCCGCCAAGGTCCACCAGAATCGAGCGCTTGCGTAGGGCGTCAGGTAGAGCAGGATGGCGAGTGCAATGATGCCGCCGATCTCGGCAAACCCGCCGACAGTGAAGCCGGGATAGTAGATCGCCTGCACAGATTTGTAGGTGGCCTCCTTGAGGCGCAACTTGCCGGGCAACTCCAACGCATGCGCGAGCGAGAGCGCCATTGTGATTGCAACCAGAAGAAGGGTGACAATCATGAACGTGCGCATGCCGTTACTCCCTGAACCGTGCCTCGCAATACGCAGCGTACATAGAGTGCTCCCCGGCCCCGTAAAGATAACGAAAGTGACGGCCGGGAACCATCGTTAGGCACGATGGTTGTTATCCCAGGGTGATCCTCCTTGGGGAACATCCCAGGCGATCCTCCTCGAGGAAACGGAAATGACCGATCCTGATCCTGATCCGAACAATCCCGTGCCGATACCGGATAATCCCAATCCTGAGCCTGCCCGGCCGCCCGCTCCACCGGAAACTCCGCCGGATGAGCCTCCGGGCGTGCCTCCGCCTTCGCCTGATCCGGTTCCCAGCCCGGAGAGGCAGCCCGTCGAAATTCCTCCCACTACGCCACCCGAGATTCCCACGCAGCCGACCTTCCCGGGCCCTACGGCCGGAACATCGGACTCACAGCAAGCTTGATCACGAGAGGCTGGGCTGACGCATGGCGAGACGGCGCGGACTTTGCCGCGATCGGCTGTAGACGCCGTCGCCGGCCATCCCGGTTTTGGTCATTCCCCAATTTGGCTGGTCGAACGTTCGTTAAGCGTCACGCCCGTTTGCGCATCGATCGCCGCCAGACTGACCTCATAGCCCCAGAGGCGACGGATATGGCGCAGCGTGGCGTCGCGATTGGCCTCCTCCAGCGTAATGCCGTTCTTCACCTTGTGCTCCAGTCGCAACTGTCGGTCGCCGAGCAGATCCACATCCACCACCTGGATATCCGGCCGGCTCGCGCCGATGTCGTAGCTGTGGGCGAGCCCGGCGCGTATCTTTTCGTAGCCACGCTCATCGTGTATCGACGCGACCTCGTAATGCGGTTCGCTGGCGGCATCGGTGAGGATGAAGAACCGCCATTTACGCATCAGGGCCGGGCTCAGATACTGGCGGATGAAAGATTCGTCGCGATGGTTCGCCCACGCGTCGAGCAGGGTCTCGCGCCAATTGCCGTTGCCGGCGATATCGGGGAACCAGTCGCGATCCTCGGCGGTCGGCTCGGTCGATATGCGCTGGATGTCCTGCATCATGTCGAGGCCCAAGGCATAAGGATTGATGCCGGAAAAACGCGGATCGTCGAAGGCCGGCTGAAAGATCACGTTCGAATGGTTGCGCAGGATTTCCAGCATCGCGCCTTCGCTGATCAGACCGCGATCGAACAGCGTGTTCATCAGCGTGTAGTGCACGAAAGTGGCGCAGCCTTCATTCATCACCTGCGTTTGCCGCTGCGGATAAAAGTACTGCGCCACGATGCGGACGATCCTGAGGATTTCACGCTGCCAAGGCTCCAGGACCAGGCTGTTTTTTTCAAGAAAGTAGAGCAGGTTCTCCTCGGGCAGGTTGAGCGTTTTCTTCCGCTCCGCCGTCCCGGGGTCCTTTTCTCCAATATTGTCTCCGCTCTTCGAACGCGGGAGCGTGCGCCACAAATCATTATAGGAACGCTCTTCATACTCCAGGCGCTCGCGGACGCCTTCGCGCTGCCTTTCCGACGACAGTTTCGGCGGCCGGTGATATCTGAACACGCCCTGCTCCATCAGCGCGTGAGCCGAGTCGAGGATCGCCTCCACCGCGGCCACGCCGTGCCGCTCCTCGCAACGAGCGATGTAACTCTTGGCGAAATCCAGATAGCTCAGGATCGCGCTGGCATCCGTCCACTGCCGAAACAGATGATTGTTCTTGAAAAAATGATTGTGGCCGAGCGCCGCATGGGCCGTCACCAGGGCCTGCAGAGCCATGGTGTTTTCCTCCATCAGGTAGACGATGCAAGGATTGGAGTTGATGACCAGTTCGTAGGCCAGACCCCGGCCCGCCTTGCGATAGAGCAACTCCTGGTAGAGGAAATGCTTGCCGAAGGACCAGTGACGATACATCAGCGGCATGCCTACCGACGAATAGGCATCGAGCATCTGCTGGGACGAGATGATCTCCATCTGCACCGGATAGACGTCGAGGTGGAGCTCTTCGATCGCGATCGCCTCGATTGTCTCGTAGGCGCGCGACAGCGTCTTGAAGTCCCAGTCGGACCCTGAAAAGAGCAGACCTGATTTGCTGGTTTGGCTGGATTTGCTCGTCTGGCCGAATTTGCTCGTCTGGTTTGCCATCGGTCCCCTCAAGCGCTCTTCTGCAGGGCCGGCTGCCTGGCAAAGAGCTGCCGAAAGACCGGATAGATGTCGGCTGCGTTGGCGATACGGCTCATCTGGAAATTCGGCCATCTCTGGTTGACGGCGCTGTAGGCGCGCCAGAGCGAGGTTCCATTATCGGTGGCGCCGAAAATATGGCTCTCGCGTTCGTCGAGGATCTCGACATAGGCGAAATACTGGCACAGGCGCATGATCTGGCCGTCCATGAGGCCGATGCAGCGCTCGGAATCGGTTACGAAATTGTCGCCGTCCGATGCTTGGGCGGCATAGATGTTCCATTCGTTGCTGGGATAGCGTTGCTCGATGATGCGGTGCATCTCCTCGAGTGCCGTGGAAACGACCGTGCCACCGCTTTGCGTATTGTAGAAGAAGGTTTCCTCGTCGACTTCCTGCGCCTCGTGCGTATGGCGGATGAAGACGATGTCGGTGCGATCGTAGCGCCGTTTCAGGAAGAGGTGCAGTAGCACGAAGAAGCGCTTGGCCAGGTCCTTCTCGCGTTCGCCCATCGAGCCCGATACGTCCATGAGACAGAACATGACCGCGTTGGCATTCGGCACCGGCCGGTTGTCGAAACGGTTGAAGCGGATGTCGACGGGGTCGACATAAGCGATCCGCTTGCGGCGGCGCTCAAGTCGCTCGAGCTCTTCGCGCAACGCCGTGATGCGCTGGCGTATCCCCGCGCCCTGGGGCTCTGCCTCCAGGATTGCCAGTTCCTCCGCAACCGCATCGACATCCTCTTGCTTGGGACGCCTGAGCGCAATCCGGCGGCCATGGCTGTTTCGCATCGTGCGCCCGACATTGATATTGGTCGGGGCACCGGTCGCGGCGAATCCGGCCCGGCGCGGCTTGAATGCAAGTATCTCCTTGAGATTGAGCTTGACCATATCGGGAAGTTCGAGGTCCTCGAAGAAGAGGTCGAGCACCTCCTCGCGCGAGAGCACGAAACGAAAATCGTCTTCCGAGACCGTTTTCCCGGGAGACCCGCCGCCGCCGCCCTGGCCGGGCTTGGGAACCCGGTCGCCTGGGGCGAAATGCTTGTTGCCCGGCAGGATATGCTGCCGCTTGCCGCTGTCCTTCGCATCGCTGAAGCTTGGCTCGGCTGTCCCCCTCGCTGGCATTGACACGGCATGCTCGGCATCCACATCGGCGATCTTGCCGGTGCGGATCTGATCGCGGATGCTTCGCTTCAGCTCCTCGCGCGCACGCTTCAAGAAGCGCTGGCGGTTGCCGAGGCTCTTGTCCTTCGGGTTCAGTCGGCGATCGATGAAGATCGGCATGGAACCATCCCGGCCGGACTAACCCGCCTTGTTCACCCGCATGTACCAATCCACCAGCCGGCGGACCTGACGTTCGGTGTAACCGCGTCCAACCATCCGATGCACGAACTCGGTATGACGCTTCTCCGTCACGCTGTCCTGCTTGGAGCCGAAGCTGATCACCGGCAGCAAATCCTCGACCTGGCCGAACATCCGCTTCTCGATGACTTCGCGCAGCTTCTCGTAACTTGTCCATGACGGGTTGCGGCCATGGTTCCTCGCCCGGGCGCGCAACGTGAATTTCACGACCTCGTTGCGGAAGTCCTTGGGATTGGCGATACCGGCCGGCTTTTCGACTTGCGACAGCTCGTTGTCCAGCACCTCGCGATTGAGGATCTGGCCGGTATCGGGATCCTTGTAGTCCTGATCCTCGATCCAGGCATCGGCGTAGGCGATGTAGCGGTCGAACAGGTTCTGGCCGTATTCGCTGTAGGATTCCAGATAGGCCTTCTGGATCTCATGGCCGATGAACTCGGCGTAACGCGTGGCCAGTTCCGACTTTATGAAGTCGAGATAGGCGGCTTCCGTTTCCTTCGGGAACTGCTCACGCTTGATCGCCTCTTCCAGAATGTACATCAGATGCACAGGATCGGCGGCCACTTCATTGGTGTCGTAGTTGAAGGTCTGCGACAGGATCTTGAACGCAAAGCGCGTGCTGACGCCGGTCATGCCTTCGTCGACACCGGCGGCATCGCGGTATTCCTGAACCGACTTCGCCTTGGGATCTATGTCCTTGAGGTTCTCGCCGTCATAGACGCGCATCTTCGTGTAAAGCGGCGAATTGTCATGCTCGGCGAGCCGCGTCGAGACGGTGAACCGGCTGAGGATGTCCAGCACTTCCGGAGCACATGGACTAGAAGCCAATTCGCTTTCACGCAGCAGCTTTTCGTAGATCTGCCTTTCCTCGGTGACCCGCAGGCAGTACGGCACCTTGACCACCAGGATACGGTCGAGGAACGCCTCGTTGTTTTTGTTGTTCTTGAACTGCAGCCATTCCGATTCGTTGGAATGGGCTACGACGATGCCCTGATAAGGGAAAGATCCGAAGTTTTCCGTGCCGTTGTAGCTGCCCTCCTGGGTAGCGGTGAGTAACGGATGGAGGACCTTGATCGGCGCCTTGAACATCTCGACGAACTCAAGCAACCCTTGGGTGGTCCGGTTCAGGCCGCCGCTGTAGGAATAGGCGTCCGGATCGGACTGGCTGAAATTCTCGAGTTGTCTTATGTCGACCTTGCCGACCAGGGCCGAAACGTCCTGGTTGTTCTCGTCGCCCGGCTCGGTCTTCGCAATGCCGATCTGGCGCAGCCGCGACGGCATCAGCTTGACAACGCTGAACTTGGATATGTCGCCCGATAGTTCGTCGAGGCGCTTGGCCGCCCACGGCGAGATCAGGCCGTTCAGCCGGCGCCGAGCGATGCCGTATTTGTCCTCCAGCAAGTCGCCCATGCGATCGGGATGGAAAAGCCCGAGCGGCGATTCGAAAACCGGGCTGATCTGGCCGCCAACCTTCAGCGTGTAGATCGGACGCTCCTCCATCAGCTTTTTCAGCCGTTCGGCGAGCGAGGACTTGCCGCCACCGACCGGGCCGAGCAAATAGAGTATCTGTTTGCGTTCCTCGAGCCCTTGAGAGGCGTAGCGGAAATAGCCGGCAATGCGCTCGATCGTGTCCTCCATGCCATAGAACTCGGCGAAGGAGGGATACACTTTGATTGTTCTGTTTGCGAAAATGCGGCCGAGCCGCTCATCCTTGCTGGTGTCGATCAGGGTGGGTTCGCCAATCGCCTCGACCATCCGTTCGGGCGCCGAGGCGTACATCGATTTATCCTCGCGGCAGGCAAGGAGATATTGCTGGATGCTTATCTCCTCTTGCGCCGCGTTCGTATAAATCTCCGAAAACAGATCGAAGACGTCGGAGTGGTTCTCGCGCATGGTATCCTCGCCCCGGCCGGTCTGGTTGCTGTCGCCTCTTCACTCAACTGTCGGAAAGCCTTTGTGGTTCCCTACCTTCACGTAGTGCGTCTGAGGCCGGATGTTAGGGGTCCAGACAGATATCGTGAACGTCTGAAACACGGCCAGCGACTCGCTCGCACAATGAGACGTTTCCAAGGAATGGCCATTCTTCCACCAGCGCCTGCCGAGCGCAACAGCCCGCTGCGAACAAGCTGCGAACAAGTCGTTTCCGGAGCAATGAATCAGGCCGCTTGCTGCTAGACTCCGACACTCTCGGGCCAAAGCGCCTGGATCTGCTTCGGCAATGCGTCTCGCACTTTCGCCGACTGGCCGAGGTCGACATGCCTGGCGACAACTTTGAACACGGATCTCGCCGCATCCTCGGGATTCACGGGCCGACTGGATTTCATCTCCTCGGCGATGCGCTGCAGGAAATCCTCCAACGAACGGCTGTCGGCTGGCAGATCATGCGGCCGATACCGGTCATAATAGGCTCCGCGTATGAGAAGCGGCAGCCCTGCCCCCAGATTGGCAGCCAGCTCGATCTGCAGCCAATCCCGTAAGGTGCGTAAAACGGCTCCCAGCATATGCCAGGCAACGCGCCTGTCGGGCCCGTGATCGGCCATGATCTCGTCCAGCCAGATGTTTGTCGTCTGCAGGGTTTTATCAAAAACCTCCAAGCCGGTTGCGCTCATCGTCGCCTCCTTTGGCATGGGCAATCCCGCCATGACGGCCAAACGGGGATCGAGCGCAATTGTTTCGTCGCTCGTCGAAAAATTGCCGAAAGAGAGCAGCGGCGCGAATGCAGCTTTGGTTCGAAAGCTCAGTGCCCGGAACTTCCGCCCCTCTCGCCAGTTTATCCGCGGAGGGGTAGGAAATGGGTCCATACTTCAGCCTGACCGCTGCGTCATTATTGCTCGCGAGCGGCTTTGCCGGCGTGCCGTCGGCACTTGAGCCGGCGGGAGAGGAAGCGCAGCAGATAGCCGTGCTGTTCTGGGTAATGCTAAGCGGCGGCGCGGTCATCTGGCTGGGCGTGGTCGGCCTGCTTCTTCATTCAGCCCTATTCAATCGCCGCGTGCTGAACGAAAGGTCTGCCAGCAGGATCATCCTTTGGGGCGGCGTAATCTTCCCGTCGGTCACGCTTTGTGCCCTGCTCGCTTATGCACTGTGGCTGATGCCTGGCCTTCGGCCCTTCGCCCAGGCGAGTTCCGCCGGGCTGCGGATCGAAATAACCGGCAAGCAGTTCTGGTGGGAAATTGTCTATCACCCGTCTCAGGGACCGCCGGTCGCTTCCGCCAACGAGATCAGGCTGCCGGTCGGCGAGCGGGTCGAACTAACCTTGAAAAGCGCCGATGTGATCCATTCCTTCTGGATCCCCTCGCTCGGCGGCAAGATGGACATGATTCCTGGCCGCACCAACAGGCTTTCGCTTATGGCCACGAAACCCGGTGTCTTCCGGGGGCCCTGCGCGGAATATTGCGGCACGTCCCACGCGCTGATGGCATTCTCGGCTGTGGCGATGGAGCCCGACAAATTCCGGTCCTGGCTGGCGGCCCAGGCAATTCCCGCGGAACGGGCAGGCGCGGGCGGCGGCGCGCTGTTCCTGCGCCATGGCTGCGGGTCCTGCCATTTCGTCGCGGGCACCGATGCGCGTGGCACGATCGGCCCGGATCTCTCGCATCTCGGTTCCCGCGTCACCGTCGGAGCCGGCATCCTGCCCAATACCGAAGACGCCATCGCCCGCTTCATCGCCCGGCCCGAACGGATCAAACCAGGTTCCAGCATGCCGGCCTTCGACATGTTGCCGCCGGACGATATTCGCGCGATGGCCGTCTGGCTGAGAGGCCTGCAATGAGCGCTGCGGTCAACGAGCGTTCACGGCAAGAATACAAGGCGCAGGAGGAGCGGCTGCGCGCCGTGTGGGCCAATCCGACCGGCTGGCGCTACTGGGCCTCGGTGAACAACTTCCAGGTCGGCCTCTGGTACGGCTCGACGGCCTTCGCCTTCATGCTGTTCGCCGGCGTGCTCGCGCTGCTCATGCGCCTGCAGCTCGCCGTGCCCGACAACGACTTCCTGTCGGCCGACTTCTTCAACCAGGCTTTCACCCTGCACGGCACGGTGATGATGTTCCTGTTCGCGGTGCCGATCTTCGAGGCGGTCGCGATCTTCCTCCTGCCGCCCATGCTGGGTGCGCGCGAGATGCCGTTCCCACGCCTCGGGGCCTTCAGTTTTTGGAGCTTTTTCCTCGGCGGTATCTTCGTCTGCGGCTCGATCTTCTTCGGTGCGGCGCCGTCGTCAGGCTGGTTCATGTATCCGCCGCTCGCCACAGACAAGGAATTCTCCGGCATCGGCGCCGACATCTGGCTGCTCGGCCTTTCCTTCATCGAAGTCGCCTCGATCGCTGCCGCGGTCGAACTCATCGTCGGCATCATGAAATGCCGCGCGCCCGGCATGCGCGTCAACCTGATGCCGCTCTTCGCCTGGTACCTGCTGATCGTGGCGGGAATGATCCTGTTCGCCTTCCCGCCGCTGATCGCCGGCGACCTCCTGTTCGAGATGGAACGGATGTTCGATTGGCCGTTCTTCGATGCGGCGCGCGGCGGCGACCCGTTGCTCTGGCAGCATCTGTTCTGGATCTTCGGCCATCCGGAGGTCTACATCATCTTCCTGCCGGCGATCGCGCTGATGGCGATGATCGTGCCGACTTTTTCCCAGCGCCCGATCGTCGGCTATTCCTGGATCGTGCTCGCGGCAGTGGGGACGGGGTTCCTCTCCTTCGGCCTGTGGGTACATCACATGTTTGCGACTGGCCTGCCGCAGATCTCGCTGGCTTTCTTCTCGGCTGCCTCAGAGGCGGTGGCGATACCGACGGGTGTGCAGATCTTCGTCTTCATCGCCACCATGCTGGCCGGCCGGGTGATTTTCTCGACCCCGATGCTGTTCGGTGCCGGAGGGCTCGCCATCTTCGTCATTGGCGGGCTGACGGGCGTCATGGTGGCGCTCGCGCCCTTCGACTGGCAGGCGCACGACACCTACTTCGTCGTCGCGCACCTGCATTATGTGCTGATCGGCGGCATGCTTTTTCCGGTCCTAGCCGGCCTTTATTACTATTACCCGCTGATAGACGCGAAGAAACTCTCCGACCGGCTGGGGCGACTCGCCTTCTGGCTGATGTTCTGCGGCTTCAACATCGCCTTCTTCCCCATGCATCTGAGCGGCCTGCGTGGCATGCCCCGACGCGTCTTCACCTATCCGGCGGAAATCGGCTGGGATTGGCTAAACATGATCTCGACGGCCGGAGCCTTCGTTTTCGCCGCGGGCGTGCTGGTGGTTGTCTTCGACACGCTCCGGCCGAAACACCGGCAGCCGCGCGGCGAGCTCAACCCATGGAACGCCGGTACGCTGGAGTGGATTTCCGAGCCGGAGGAGAACTGGGGCGTCCGCTCGATACCGATCGTGCGCAGCCGCTACCCGCTCTGGGACCAGAAGGACCTTGTGCGCAAGGTCAACGAAGGCCGCTATTACCTGCCCGACGCGGAAGAGGGATGGCGCGAGGGATTGGTGACCTCTGTGCTCGACGCCGAACCCATCCAGGTGCTGCGGGTCGGCGGCACCTCCTATGTCACCATCGTCTCAGCCCTTTCGCTCGGGGCTACTTTCATCGCGCTGACCTTTCACTGGTGGATCGCCACGGCGCTGTCCGCGATCATCTGCTTTTGCGCCGTTATCTATTGGCTCTGGACGGGAACCGGCGAAATCCCCGAGAAGCCGACAAAGGATGTCGGCCTCGACCTCAGCCTGCCGCTTTATGCCTCCGGCCCCGATTCGGTCGGCTGGTGGGCAATGTTCATCACCATGGTCGGCGACGGCACAGCCTTCGCCAGCCTGGTCTTCGGCTATTTCTTCTACTGGACGATCCATGCCGACTTCACCGCAGGGATTTCCGGGCCTGACCCAGTCTGGTCGCTGGCGGCTGCCATCCTGTTCGCCGCAGCATGGGGCCTGATGATGGCTGCCCGCAGGTTCAACAGGCGAGGCGCCACGACCGCCATGCGGGGCCTGCTGGTGCTGTCCCTGTTAACGACCGTTGGCGCGTCCGTCGCAGGCCTGGCCGGACCGTGGGCCATGGACCCGACGAGCCACGTCTATCCCGCCATCGTGTGGATTCTCGTGCTCTGGGTGCTCGCCCATGCTGCGGTCGGCACGGTCATGCAGGCCTATTGCCTGGCACGTTCGCTGGCGGGCCGGCTGATGCAGAAGCATGATATGGACCTAAGCAACGTGGTGCTCTACTGGCATTTCCTGCTGATCGCCGCCGTCATCACCTTCAGCATCATCGGCCTCTTTCCGGCGGCGATGTGAGGCGGCGATGCGGCTCATCCCCAAACAGATCGAGACACTCTGGACGCTGTTCACCGCACCCGTGGTCTGGGCTGCGCATTTCCTCGTTTGCTACATAGGTGCGGCGGTCTATTGCGCAAAACCCGAGCTGGTCGGACTGGGTTTCAGTGCCGTGCGCGCTGGAATCGCCGCCGCCACTATGATCGCCCTCTCACTGATAGCGCTGTCCGCATGGCTCGCCTGGCGGCAATGGGGCTTCGGCGCCGACGATCCGCCCCATGACGATCCGACGAGACGAGACCGGACCCTGTTTCAGGGCTTTGCGACGTTGCTGCTCTCGGGTCTCAGCTTCATCGCCGTGATCTTCACCGCGATGCCCGCGCTGTTCCTGACGGAGTGTATCCGGTGAGACGAGCCTGCCTCGTCCTGGGCGTCTTCGTCCTCGCCCTGGTCTGGCTCGGACCGCTGCTCGATACCTGGCGGGATTCGTTCTCGGCGCACATGCTGGCGCATATGGGAGTGGTGGCGATTGCTGCGCCGCTGATTGCGATCGGGCTCCCGCTCAGCCAAACACCAGATGCAAGCCGGGCGTTCGCCCTCGCCCTCCCCGCCTCCCTCGTCGAACTCATCGTCGTCTGGTCCTGGCACGCGCCCGCCTTGCGGGCTCTGGCGCAAAGCTCGCTGTTGGCCACCGCCATCGAGCAGGCCACGTTTCTCGCCGCTGGGCTGTTCTTGTGGCTGGCCTGCCTGCCGCGCCGCGGCTCGGATGCCACAGGCAATGCCGCCGGAGCCTTCGCCCTGCTTCTCACCTCAATCCATATGACCTTGCTTGGCGCGTTGCTGGCGCTGACCCCAAGGCCGCTATTCGGCACAGGCGAGGTAAGCTGCTTCGGCGTGGCGCTTTCCGCGCAGCAGGATCAGGAGCTTGGCGGCGTCATCATGCTTCTGATTGGTGCAGCGGTCTATCTGGCCGGCGGCTTGACGCTTTTCGCACGCATGCTCGCCACTCCGTCACGGGAGACAGGCTGATGCATATCAGCTGGAAGAAGCTCGCCATAGCGCTTGCCATTCTGCCCTTCGTCGTGGTGCTGGCGGCCTGGATCGGCTTTTTCAATGTCGGTGCCTCAAGCGGCCACTGGAAGATTACCGAATGGTTTCTTCATTTCGCCATGCAATCGGCTGTGCGCACCTATGCGCTTGCCGTCGACGTCCCGGACTCTCTACCGCGCCATGCGATCCAGCCGGCCGCCGGGCATTTCGCGCGCGGCTGCGCCATCTGTCACGGTGCGCCGGGCGAGCCGAGATCTCCTGTCGTCGCGAGAATGCTGCCGCAACCGCCCGACCTTGCCGGAACCGTC
Source organism: Mesorhizobium sp. WSM4823 (assembly GCF_055811195.1). Classification (NCBI taxonomy): domain Bacteria; kingdom Pseudomonadati; phylum Pseudomonadota; class Alphaproteobacteria; order Hyphomicrobiales; family Phyllobacteriaceae; genus Mesorhizobium; species Mesorhizobium sp. WSM4823. Next base: position 180,881 of record NZ_JBVVQL010000007.1, on the reverse strand, counting down.
GGCGAATGGACCGACGCGCAGCTTTTCCGCATCGTCAAGCACGGCGTGCGTTTCACCGGCATGCCGGCCTGGCCGACGCAGGAACGCGACGACGAGGTCTGGGCGATGGTTGCCTTCCTGCGCGAACTGCCGTCGATGGACGAACCCACCTATCGTGACCTCGCCTATGGAGGAAGTCTAGAACCTCCCGAAGGCGTTGCCGCGGCCCTGCCGCAGGCGCTCGCGGACTGCGTCCGCTGCCACGGTGGGGACGGCCGCGGGCGCGGTCCCGCGATACCCGTTCTCGCCGGTCAGAGCGAGGCTTATCTCCTTGAAAGCCTGCGCGCCTACGCCGAGGGAAGCCGGGCAAGCGGGATGATGAGCCTGCCCGCCATTGAGGCGGGGCCTCAGTTCTGGCCGGACCTGGCCAGGCATTTCGCTGCCCTGCCGATGACGCACCCCGGCGGCGGCGGCGATCCCGCGCTTGTCCGGCGCGGTAGGGAAATCGCCGAGAGGGGCATGAGGGACACCGGCGTGCCCGCCTGTCTCGGCTGTCATGGAAGACAGGACCGCAGCCCGGTCTATCCCTCCATCGCTGGCCAGCCTGAGCGCTACATCGGGGCGCAGCTCGAGCTGTTCAGGGCGGGAAAGCGAGGTGGAACACGCTTCGGCCATCTCATGGCCAATGCCGCGAAGCGGCTGACGGATGACGACATCCGCGCGCTTGCCGCCTATTTCTCCCTATTGGCCGCTCCGGCCGCAACCGGAACGCGATAAGCGCGTTTGCGTTCTTTCGATGTTGCGAGGTTCTGGTGAAAAAGTTGCTTACCGCCCTTCTCGTGCTGATCGTTCTTTTCGTCGTAGCCGGCGGAGTGGTCTTCTTCCTGTCCCGCGAAGAGGCGACAGTTCCGGTCGCGGAAGGCTACGGCCCCAACCCGACCCTGCCGGAACCCAATCCGACGTGGTTGCCGACCGTCCATGTCGCCAAGGCCAATCCCTGGCCGCAGGGCACGAAGCCGACAGCGGCCCAGGGATTTGCAGTCAACGAGTTCGCTGGCGGGCTCGACCATCCGCGCTGGCTATACGTGCTGCCGAACGGCGACGTGCTGGTGGCGGAGAGCGCAGCGCCGCCCAAGCCGGACGAGGGCTTCAGCATACGCCGCTTCTTCATAGATTTCTTCCAAAGCCAGGCCGGCGCGGAAACGCCGAGCGCCAATCGCATCTCCTTGCTGCGCGATCAGGATGGCGACGGGGTGGCGGAAACCAAAACCGCCTTTCTCACCGGGCTGTTCTCGCCATTCGGCATGACCCTGCTCAACGGCAAGCTCTACGTCGCCAACGCCGACGCCGTTGTAGCCTTCCCCTACCAGGAGGGCGCGACCGAGATCACCGCGCCGGCGGAGAAGATCGTCGATCTGCCCGCCGGGAGGAACCACCACTGGACTAAGGACGTGACCGCCTCGCAGGACGGGACGAAGCTCTATGCGACGGTCGGATCCAATTCCAATGTCGCAGAGAACGGCTTGGAGGAAGAGGAGAACCGTGCCGCCGTGCTGGAGATCGATCTCGCCTCGAAACAGACGCGTCTCTTCGCCTCCGGGCTGCGCAATCCCAACGGCCTGTCCTGGAATCCGGAAAACGGCGAGCTCTGGGTCGTCGTCAACGAGCGCGACGAGATCGGCAGCGACCTGGTGCCGGACTACATGACTTCGGTGAAGGATGGCGGCTTCTACGGCTGGCCCTACAGCTATTACGGCCAGCATGTCGACGATCGCGTCGAGCCGCAGCGGCCCGACCTCGTCGCCAAGGCGATCAAGCCGGAGTATGCGCTCGGCGCGCATACGGCTTCGTTGGGACTGACCTTCAACACGGGCGACCTGTTCGGTCCTGAATACAGGAATGGCGCCTTCGTCGGCCAGCATGGTTCGTGGAATCGCAAGCCGCGCAGCGGCTACAAGGTGATTTTCGTGCCGTTTACCGGCGGCAAGCCTTCCGGCCCGCCTCAGGACATCCTGACCGGCTTCCTGAGCCAGGACGACAAGGCTCTTGGCCGCCCTGTGGGAGTGGCGGTGGACCGGCGTGGCGCCTTGCTCGTGGCGGATGATGTCGGCAACAAGGTCTGGCGGGTCGTTCCCTCCCAGACACAATCGGCGCTTTGAGCGGTTCGTGCTGCCTGTGACCTGACGAGCCTGGCGCAATCAAGCCGCATCTTGTGATGGTGCCAGTTTGCGCTGGCGTGCGTGCCTGATCCTTTCACGGATACCATCAGCAACGGAAGCGAGCGTGCCTTGCGCCGTGCGCGTCCCAAGAACGGATTGCAGGATAACACCCTGCGTTGCGAACTTGTGCTTGAACGACTCTGCGCCACAGAGGAAATCGACCGTACCCAGCCCGTGATCGATCGACCACTTTATGTAGTCCATCATCAGGACCATGCCCGGCGACGCTTGGCTGAAATCCGGATCGAAAGTGGTCACGAACGCCATCATGGTGTGGTGCTGGACGAAGTTGATCGAGACTGCGACCATCACGCCATCGCATTCAAGTACGAAAATGTGCAGCAAGCCGGCGCGCGCCAGCGCGTCGACGAGTGCGGCGAGTACCGGCGCTCCCTCTTCGAAAAGTTGGGATTCACGCTTGTGCTGCACCAGCCATCTGCGCTTCAGGGCAGCGAGCCGCTCCAGTACCGGCTGCAGTGGCTCGTCGCGCGCAAGCAGGCGAAATTTGATTTTTCCGGCTTCTTCTAACGTCTTGATGCCCCGCCGATAGTTCTGCCGCGCCTTTTTCGACTGCTCTGCGAACCACGCGGCTCCGCTCTCCCACTGTCCGGCGACGCGATAACTGACTTCCTCTCTGTGGTTGGGGCGAAGCTTGATGCCGCGTGAGACCTCCGGAGTGAAAATCTTGCGTGCCGCCGCACCCGGCAAGAGACGATTGAGAAAGGCAAGATCGAAGCCGCCGGCGTCACAGATCCGCGCCCATACGTCCTGCAGGGCAGATAATGAGCATTCCGGAGCAACCAGAATATCCCCGTAATCGGTATAGCTGTTGGCAGCCCATTCAAGAAACCGCAGGCCTTTGCGCCTGCCGATCGCCAGGGGAACGACAGCAACGAGCCTGTCGCCGTTCCAGACCAGGCCGATCCGCAGCGCGCGTTGGTCACGGTCCGCTACGGTATTCCACCATGCCGAAACCCAGGCATGGCTCTGAAAGATCAGCGCATCGGTGCGATGCCAAAGATCCATCCAATCGGCTTCGATCGTAGCCAGGCGCTCCGCCGAACGGACAACTTCCAGGCGCTCTGCGCTCGAAGCGTCAATCGAAACAATGGTGTTCATGAAGGGGAACGATCCTGTGGCTGTGCAATGACATCGGGACGCCTCTGGAACAGTCCGGCGACATGTCCCCCCATCTTCTTGAGCGGCAGGATGTAAAGCCCAAAGAGCGATTGATAATCGCGCACATCGCGATCGATCAGGCCAAACTTAAGGTCTTCATTCGGCTCCGGGACAAACTGCGTTCCGAAAAGGCGATCCCAGAACGAAAAAAGCAGGCCAAAATTCTTGTCGTAGTGGCGAGGGTCGATGCTGTGGTGCACCTGGTGCCAGTGCGGACACAAGATGATGTTGTTCAACGGCCCGAAGGAAATCTTGAAGTGGGTATGGCGAACAAAGTCCATCATCAGGATGTTGCGGATGACATAGACGTTGATGCCGAAGATGGCGATCTCCACCGGATCGAGCGCGATCAGGCTCCAGATGCCGAAGCAGATTCCCGGGATAACGCCATCCCAGATGCGGTTCATCAGATCGTCCAGCGGGTGAACCCGATCCTTGGTTATTCCCACCATCACCTCGGCCGAATGGTGCACTTTGTGCAATTCCCACAGGAACGGGAAATGGTGCTGGGCGACATGGTAGAGGTAGTATGAAATGTCGTAGGCGATCAGCATGGTTGCGGTGAAGATGACGATCGTCACCGGCCCGGCCGGGCCGCCGATGAGCGGGGCATGGATGTCGAACAGCCAACCGACTGCCTGGTGTGTCCCATAGCCCACGGCAGCAACGAAGGTGACGCCGGCCGGAATGAGCAGGAAAGGCATCATCAGCCGTTTCGTGACCCAAAATAGGACATCCGCTCGCGCCGACGGGTGCAGGATGACTTCCGCCGGGAAGGCGAAATCGAAAAAGTCTCTGAGGGATTTATGCTCGACAGTTCGCCAGTAAGCGATCACCGCGCTGCCCAGCGCCGTGAGAAAAAGCAGGCCGAGCGTCAGCAGATTGACGTTCGAGAGTTTTTCCACAATCACTCTGGCGACTTCAGAAAACATCGGTGCAGTGGCTCCTGGGCCGTGAAATGGCGATCCGGCGAACTGCGAAGCAAAAAGCTTGCCAAATCCACTGCGCGTTGCCTGCAACCAGGCGGCTATTGCGGCTGGAACGAGCAAAGCATGCCGGATTTGCGCCAGACTAGCAGGTCAACCGTAACAAAACGCTAAATGTCCCAACGTAATTATCTCGAATACGGCCGGAACACCGGATAGGCCGCTCCGCTGCGACGCCGATGCCTACCTTTGCGACGGGGGGATTGCCGCGAGGTGGATCTTAACTCCGTCTTCGCCCACTTCGCCACGCCAGGCGATACGTTCGGCTGGCTGCCTGACGCCAAAACGCGGTGAGACCCAGCCGCCCTGCCCCGGTGCGTCGCCGCCGCCGCGGATGTCGATCGCAGCGTCCGGAAAGCGGATGGCCATCAGCGGTTCATCGCTCCGCAGCACCATGACCATGTCTCCGTCCCGGCGGGCATCGAGGCCGGCGGCGAGTTGGAAGACGATCTCGGCCACGCGCCTGCCGCCGAGCAGTTGGTCGATCACGAGAATCCCGTCGCCGTGCTGCGTCACGGTGCGCTGGTGGACGACACCGAAGCGGCTTCTATACCCGTCGTGCCGCGCGCGCAGCTTCCAATGGGTCCCCGGCTCGCTGTCCATCAATGTCGCAACTGCCTTGTGCGACCAGTTGAACTCCCCAGCGATGATGCTTTGGCTCTTGCCATCGATATTCAGCGTGTTATGCGCCGGCGTCGAGCGGAACCAGCCACGCCAGACGCCCCCCGAACCGTAGAGCCAGGTGCCGGGATCGACCAGCACCGGCTCGCCATCGATGCACAAGGTGAGCGACAGCGCGTCGGCATGGCCGTGAGCCGCAATCGAGAGATAGCCGAGCGGGCCGTGGTCGAATGTCAGATCGATGCTGCGGCCGTTCATCTCACCGCGCCAGACGGAGAGCCCGCCTTGCGTGAACGTCTTGATCCCAAGCGACACCGGCGCCGGTTCCGGCGGCGTGCCAAACAAAAGCCCACGAAAATCGTCTGGCTCCGCCGCGTTGCCCGGCATCCGCAGAAAGCCGTGGATGGCGGCGGCGACGGATCGGACATAGCCCCGCTCGCCCCCGAGCGTCAGCACGCGACCTTCGTCGTTGTCGCCAAAGCCGGCGGCCGGCGGGAGCCAGGCGACGAAGTCGGCAAAGGCGGCCAGGCGCGCTTCGACGGGCGAAGGAAACGGCGCCCCCGCCTGGCGTGCCGCAGCGGCGCAGAGCAGGATGAGTTCGGCCGTGAAGGCGGCGTATGTCGGGGTCTGCTCGGCACCGGCGCCATCGGCGAGAATCTGCTTGTGCGTCTCGGCCAGGAGAGCGCCACGTGCAGCGTCGGCCCTGATCCCCAGCGCCAGACCGATCAGGTACTCGCCAGCCAGTTCTGCGACGAGATGGTTGTTGGCAGAGGAAAACCGGGAGGGAAACCGCGGCAGCCAATAGGCACTTGCCGCCAGTATTTCACCCACTTGCTGCCGTGTCGCCGCGCCCAGTCGGTCGCCGACGAGGTCCATGGTGACGATCAAGCTGATGGCCCGCAGCGCGACTTCGATGCCGGAAGCCCAGCCGACTCCCCGAAAAGGCGGGTTGGTTGAATGCCAGCTGTCGATCGCCGCCTCGATGGCTATCCGGGACTGGTCGTCGCCGGCCAGAAGCAGGTGGGCGGCAAGCGGCGGCAACTGCTGCAGCCGGTTGATCTCCCAAACGTATTTTATATCGCCGCGGTCGCCGCCATGGCGAAAATCGATATCGAAAGTGTGGGCCTCTGGGCCTGGCCAAAGCCTGCGGGTCACCGGATCAAGGCGCCAAAGCTCGGGAGGAAACAGCCGATCGCAGTCGCGCTGTGGCCATGTCCGTCCAAGTGCGGAAAACTGGCCGCCAAGCGTGTTTTGCGCCGCCGACGCTATGGCTTGCCGTTGTGCCGGCGTCGCAGCCAGCGCAGCATCGCGCCACCCAGGCAGCACCGCGTGCAATCGGGGCGAAGCATAACGCTGCCAGCCGTCGTCGCGGCGGCGCGAAGCGATCCTTCGACGCTGCTCGCCCAGCCGGTGCAACACCTCGGCCGGCTCCATGCTGCGCAACCGGTTGATATACCAGCCGACTCTCATACCCGCTCCGCCAAGGTTTCGTTGCTTATATACCATGCTGTCGAAAAGCCGCGCGACGGCAATCCTCCTTTTCCGATCCTGCGGTTAATATCTCCGACCAGGATGCGGAGGTGACGATGCTAAGGATTGCGTTTGTTGCAGCGTGGGTGCTTGGCATGGCGATTGCAGCCAATGCTGCGCCGATCCCGCTCCAGCGCGGCGTTGGCGTGCATGGATGGCTCAACTGGTCGCCGATAGAGGATGATGGATCCTACCGTTGGCCGCCCTACCGCACCGAGAAGGAATGGCGCGCCGGAGATAGGCCGCTCACCAACTGGGGTGATGGCGATGCGTTCGCAAGCATTCGATCGATGGGCTTCGACTTCGTCCGGTTGAGTGTCGACCCCGGCCCTCTGCTTGCCAGCGAGGGCGCCAAACGGCAACAAGCGCTGGACCTGCTTGCCGCGGCGGTCGAGCGGTTCACGTCGGCCGGCCTCAAGGTGGTTTTCGACCTGCACGGCGTCACCCAGGTTCCGGCCTACAGCATGGAGATGATCTATGACGGTGCCGATAGCAAAGGAGTTGCCAGCTACCGCGAAATGGTCGTGTCGGTCGTCACCATGCTCGTCAAGATTGGCACCGACAAGGTAGCGCTCGAGCCCTACAACGAGCCAGCCTACTACCCCTGCGATTCGAGCGGGAGCGACGACTGGCAGCGGATCATGGCGGACACGGTCCGCGATATCCGCGCAGTCAGCAGCGAGCTCACCATCGTCGCAACGGGCGCTTGCGGCGGCAGCATTGCCGGACTGGTCAATCTCACCCCGGACTTTGACGATCCGAACCTCTACTACAGCTTCCACATGTACGAGCCGCACAGTTTCACGCATCAGCGGCCCGACGGTGAAAACACCTTTGCCTCGGGCCTTCCGTGGCCGGCCGACAGCAGTACGCCCGAAGTGGTGACCGAAACCCTCAAGGCGCAGATGGACGCCGCGGGCCGGAGCCAGGTCGAGCAAGTGATGAACATGGTCGTGGCGCGTCAAGCAATCGCCCGATATTTCGAGCAGAATTGGGGTCCGAGCCAACTCGAGGCGAGCTTCCGTCAGGCGGTCGACTGGGCCGGGGCCCATGGCATTCCAAGCCGACGGCTTTTCATGGGCGAATTCGGCGCCATCCTCATGTCTGCGGACGGCCGCATGGGCGCGTTCGACGCTGACCGCCTGCGCTATCTCAAGGCGGTGCGCCAGCAGGCGGAACGCTTTGCGATCCCATGGTCCGTCTGGGAATTCTCCAATCCCTACGGAATGAGCGTCATCCGGCAGGAAGGGCCTGCGGTCCCAGACTCGGAGATGCTGCGGGCACTGGGCCTGCCATAGCTGCCATTGCCCCCTTCACGAATGGATCAGTCAGGCGGCAACGCCAATCCTCTCACCGCCACACTGGACCGGATCGGACTGCCTTCGTCTCCCGCCGCAACCGTCGGTCGCACTTCATTCGGGATCGAGCCAGTCAAGCTCGACTCTGAACCATTCTTCGCGGATTTGGACCGCCGGCAATCAAGTGTTTAACACATTCGTCGTAAATGGCGTCGCGACTACGCGGCCAAGGGAAGAGACAATGTGTGGAATTGCCGGCTGGATCGGGCCGAAAGTGAAGAATCCACAAGATCGGGCCGCAAGAATGTCCAACACATTGCGGCATCGTGGCCCCGATGCCGAAGGCACCGAGTTCTTGGACTTGAACACTGGCGAGAACCAGTTGGCATTGGTGCATCGCCGCCTGGCGATTATTGACTTGAACCCCGAATCTAATCAGCCGATGCATGTCGACGACGGCCGTCTCCGAATTATTTTCAACGGCGAGATATACAACTATGTCGAGTTGCGGCAGGAACTGATCGGTCTCGGCCATCATTTTCGAACACGCTCCGATACGGAGGTGCTGCTCAGGGCTTATGATCAGTGGCACCTATCCATGTTCGACCGATTGAGCGGCATGTTCGCGTTTGCGCTCTGGGATGCCGAGAAGCACGAATTGATCCTCGGCCGGGATCCCTTCGGCAAAAAGCCCCTTTACCTCATGCAAAGCGGAAAGTTGCTGTCGTTTGCGTCAGAGATCAACGCGTTGTTGTCATCGCAGTCGAATGCGCAGCAGCTCGATTTGGAGGCAGTGCACGAGTATCTGCACTGGCGTTACGTGCCCGGGCCGCGCACGCTTTTCAAACAAATCCGCAAACTCAACCCCGGAAGCTATGCCGTCTGGTCGCAAGGCACGGTGACGGAAACGCGCTATTATACGCCTCCAGATCAAACGGATCTGACCGAGGATATCGACGGCGAAACCGCCAAGCGACGATTTCTGCAACTGCTCGACCATTCCGTCGAGATCAGAATGCGCAGCGATGCGCCCTTTGGCGCCTTTCTCTCCGGAGGGCTCGACTCCTCGGCAATCGTCGCCCTGATGACCAGGCACAGCGACAGGCCCGTTCGTACATTTTCGGTCGGTTTCAGGGAATCGGCTTACAGTGAACTCCCATTCGCCCGAAGCGTCGCCGATCATTTCAAGACCGATCATAGTGAGTTGGTGATCGAAGCAGACGACCTGATTGACCATCTGCCCAAGTTGATCCGCCACCTGGGGGCGCCAGTTTCACAAAGTTCCGACATTCCAATTTACCTGATGTCGGAGCGAGCCTCGCAGGACGTCAAGATGGTGCTCACAGGCGAAGGGGCGGACGAGATTCTCGGCGGGTATCCCAAACACCGTGCGGAGTCGCTGGCTGGAATCTACCGGTCCCTTGTTCCAGCCTTCCTCCACAACAATCTCCTCGCCCCTTTGATACGCGCCATGCCTGGTGCAACGGCCAAGTTCGATACATTTGCCCGAAGCGCGGGTGAAAGGGACTTTGCCACCCGAATGATCTCCTGGTTCGGTGCCATGACGGCGCGGGAACACGGTCGCCTTATCGGTGCGCCGGCCAACTGCCGCAATAGACGTAACGACTTCCCGTTCTCGTCGAGCGCGACGGCGTCCCATCTTCGCCGCGTGCTGTTTTTCGATCAGGCATCGTGGTTGCCCGACAATCTGTTGGAACGGGGCGACCGGATGATGATGGCCGGTTCAATCGAAGGAAGAATGCCGTTCCTCGATCGCGATCTGGTTGCGTTCGTCAGCACATTGCCTGATCGCTACAAGGTGGGCCGGCGGCAGGGCAAGGTGATCTTGCGCAACAGTATGGCCAACATACTTCCCGAGAAAATTCTCAACCGCCGCAAAATCGGGTTCAAGGTGCCAGTCGCCGAATGGTTTCGCGGGTCGATGAGGAGTTACGTGCACGACCATCTTTGCTCCTCTCGTTCCGTCATTCGCAGCTATTTGAGCGCGAAATACCTAGATCGAATTGTCTCGGAGCACACCAGCGGTGCCGCAGACCACGAAAAACTGATTTGGGCGCTGCTGAATTTAGAGATATTCCACCGCGAATTCGAGCTTGGAGCGCCGCAGTGACGCCAATGGGATCGCTGCCGCTGCCCGTAAGGCTTACCCGCCGCGCTCAAGCGACGGCGCGCACAGATCAGCGTCGCATTATTGCACGGGACAGCGTCAGCGCTTGACCGGTTGAGCCTTTGACGCGACCGATCTCCAGACGTCGCAGATCGCGCCGACAAACGGGGCAAGCTCAAGCCGCTCGCGATGCACCGCCATTGCGGCAGCACCAAGCCTGGCCCTCAATGCCGGATTCTCGACCACCCGTGTCAGCGCCTCGGTCAACGCCGCAACATCGCCGGGCGGCACCAGCAACCCGGATTGCTCGTTGGTGATGATATCCTCCACGGCGCCGACAGGTGTCGTTACGACCGCGAGACCTGCGGCCATGCCTTCGATGACAGAGACGGGCAGGTTTTCGGCAAACGAGGGCAGCACCAGAATGTCTGCCGAAGCGATCAGCGACGCAACCTCGTCGGGCCCGACCCAGCCTGGAAAGGTAACGCGCTCGGCAAGGTCCAGTTCGGCCGTTCTGACCCGTGCCGCCTCGACTTCGCCATCGCCGGCGATCGTGGTGCGCCAGCCCTCGATGGGTTTCATGCGGTGCAGCGCATCGATCAATTGCGGTACGCCCTTGCGGTCGCCGATGCGACCAAGGAACAGGATATGCACATTCTCGCCGCCTCCGACATGCGCCAGGGAGGGAACCGCCGTTGCATTGGGGACGATGACGATATTGCCGGCCGCCCCCGGCGCCCGGCTGGCGACGAAGTCGCGCCAAAGCCCGCCCAGGACGATCACCCGACCGGCACGCTCGAACAGAGCTTCGATGCGGCGGCTCAGGAAACCATGATCGTCTTTCCAGAATGTCTCATACTGCGCCCCGTGCAAATGCAGGACATAGGGTATCGACAGAAGCCGCGCGCAGGCGGCGATCACCATCTTGCGGTAGGTGCTGCCGGAGACCGATAAATTGATGTGGACGACATCGACGCGCTTCGCCAAACGCGCCGCAAGCATCTGCAAGCAAAAGCCCAACATGTAGAAGATCGAAAGCCCGACATGCCCCGGGCCACGGCTGGCAAGGAAGCGTACATCGATGTCGGCGGTATTTTGCCGTTCGAACTCCTGCTTCAGCGCCCCCATGATGCGGTCGATGCCTCCCTGCCCCGAAACGCCCGACGGCGTCGCGACAAGGACATGCACTTTTCGATTGTGAACGAGACGCTGCAGCATGACTCGATTTCGGAACGACAAAGCAAAGGTTTCAGATGAGGTGTACGACGAATACGTTAGTTCAAACTGAATCTGTTCACCCTTTACCGTCATCGCGCTGGATTTTCCGCCGGTCGACGGTTAATCGAAGGTGAATTTCCGGGGAAAACCCTTTGCTGCTCCGCTCCACGCTCATCTATGCCCCGGCGATCCTGCTGACGCGGATCTCCGCGCTGCTCCTGCTGGTCATTGTGACTCGGCTGATCGACCAGACCGAGTACGGCCTGCTGACCCTGGTGGTGACGGTCGGCGAAATGACCGACGTCGCCGTCACCAACTGGCTGCGCATCGCTCTGCTCAGGCTTGGCGGCAAAGGCGACATCAGTCGCGGCAGCCTGATGCTGGCCGGACGGGTGTTGCTTGCCAGCACGGCGCTGGCGCTGATCGTATCCGTGGCCGCGTCGGCCGTGATCGTGCCGGAGCGCTGGGTCGAGTTCGCGATCGCGGTCTGCAGCTACCTGATCGCCGGTTCCGTCGGCCGCTTCGCGTTGACGGTGCTGCAGATGCAGCAGCGTCATTCGGTCTACTCGATGCTCGAGTTCCTGCGCGCCGTGCTGCAACTCGCGCTGCCGATCGGCGCCGTCGTCCTGTTTCGAGATTCCTTTCTGACGGTATCGCTCGGCTCGAGCCTTGGCGTGCTGATCGCCGGTATCGTGGCGGGCATCATGGCATCCCGACGTGTCGTTGCCGGTCCGCCACGCTTCACCCAGAAGGAGTTCTTCGTCCTCGGCGTGCCCCTGGTCATCATGGCGCTCGTAGGTTTCGGCCTGCACAGCGCGGAGCGTTTATTCCTCAAGATCTACTACGATGCCGGCGCAGTGGCGATTTTTGCCGCGGCCTATGCACTGGCCCGTCAACCGATCGATATGGTCGCCAATTCCATCAACATGGGCGCTTTTCCCGAGGTGGTCAGCCGGTTCGATGAAGACGGGCCTGCAGCATCGGGCCGGCTGCTGTCGCAATTGATGGCCTTGATGATCCGCCTTTGCCTGCCGGTTGCAGCCATGCTGGTCGCACTCAGCAGCGATATCACGCAGCTCCTGCTGCCATCGGAATATCACGGCCGCTTCGGCCTGCTCTTTCCGATCATCGCCTTCAGCGTGCTGTGTGCCAACCTCGCCAGTTTCGTCTATGGCACCGTGGTGCACGCGCACAAGCGGCCGTGGCTGCTGATCATAGCCAATTCCTTCGGCTCGGTGGCGACAATCGCACTGTCCGTGCTGTTGATCCCTTCGATGGCGGAGGTCGGTGCTGCTTTGGCGCTGGCGGGCGGATCGCTGGTCGGCCTTGTAGCCTGTATCATCATCAGCGAACGGCTCACGCCGGTGCCGGTGCCATGGCGCGACATCGGCGTTTCGATCGTCATCTCGGTCAGCACCGGGCTGGCCGCCAGCCTTGCCAGCGCTCTATTCGGCGACATGCCGGCCATCGTCTCGCTAGTCGCAGGCGGCGCCGCCGGCGCAGCGGTTTTCTTCGGGCTGACCTGGCTGTTTTATCCCGCCGCCGCGATGCAATTCGCAGCTAAATTATGGGCGCGGCTACGGCCCGCATAGACCGGCGACGGCATTTTGAATTTGCCGGAGCCGCAGTCATGCCTCCCTATAGGCCGGCCTTTCGGCGTCCCCGACTGTCCCAGAACTCCCGGTACAGCAGCGCTGCGTAGGCAGTGTTGGTATCGTAGTAGCGGCGCCACAAGCGTCGCGGCTCCTGGGCTACGCGAAACAACCACTCCAGACCGGCCGCTTGAACCAGCTTCGGCGCCCGGGCAACCTTGCCGCCATAGACGTCGAAACTGCCGCCCACGCCCATGACGAAACTTGGAGTGAGTTCATCACGATAGCGCTTGAGAAAGCGCTCCTTGCGCGGCGTCGGCATCGCCACCAACAGGCAGTCGGCGCCCGAGGCGTTGATAGCCTCGACGATTGTGGCCTCGTCTTCCGGCTTGAAATAGCCATTGCGCATGCCGGCGAGCACCAGGCTCGGGTGATCCTTGGCAAGCCGCCTTTTCACCGCGTCGAGAACGTGCTGTTCGGCCCCCAGCAGGAAGGGTCTGAAGCCGCGCTTCGCGCAGAGGCTCAACAGATTGACCATGATGTCGACGCCGGCTACCCGCTCCGGCAGCGCCACACCGCAAAGACGCGCACCCCAAAGCACACCCTTGCCGTCGACGTTGATCACATCCGCCGTCGCAACATCCTCCCGCAGCTCGGTATTGTTGCGCATGCTGACAAGCTTGGCGACGTTCACGACCACGTGATGCAGCGGCCGCCGCAGGGTCATCGCCTCATCGGCGATGGCCAGCGTCTCGGCCATGGTCAGCGCATGGATCGGCGCGCCGAGAAACTCCCGGCGACGCGACGCCAACAGGCGATGCTGCGCCCATCCTGGGTCGTGCGCGTTCATGCAGCCTCCTCTGCACCTGCGGGAAGTGCCAGACGTTCGATCGCCGACTTCTTGCCTTCGATGCGGGCGTCGGGCTTGCGTGCCTTGCGCCAGGTCCACAAACCTCTTGTGTCGATGAGCTTCTTGTCCTTGAGCGCTTCGGGATCCACCAGATTGAACTGCCGATGGTCGACCAGCAGGACGACGATGTCGCATTGGTCGATGGCGGAAAGTGCATCGGTGAAGACGATGCCTTTGCCCTCGAGCTCATGCGGCAGCCTATGCGTGTTGGGCTCAGCCGCGATGATCTTCAGGTTGGGAATATCTGACAGAAGCTTCACCACCTCGACAGCCGGGCTCTCGCGCATATCGTCGATATTGGCTTTGAAGCTGAGGCCAAGACAGGCGATGGTCTGCTTGCGGGACGGGTCCAGCAGGGCTTCGATATCCCTGACCACCGACAAGGGCCGCTCGGAATTGATCCGGCGTGCCGAAGCCATCAGCCGCGTGCTGTTAGGCGCGGCGTCGATGATGAAATACGGATCGACCGCAATGCAGTGGCCGCCGACGCCCGGGCTCGGCTGGAGGATGTTCACGCGGGGATGCCGGTTGGCGAGATCGATCACCTCCCAGACGTTGAGCGATAGATCCTGGCACACTGCCGCAAGCTCGTTGGCAAAGGCGATATTGACGTCGCGGAACGCATTCTCGGTCAGCTTCACCAGTTCGGCACTTTCGGCCTGGGTCATGAACAGGTCGCCGGCAACGAAGGTTGAATAGAGTGCCGCGGTCCGTTCCGAGGACTTGCGCGACAGCCCGCCGATCGAGCGATCGTTGTTGATCAGTTCGGTCAGGACCTTTCCCGGCAACACGCGCTCGGGCGAATAGGCGACCAGGACATCGGCCTCCTCGCCATGCAGGAGGGGAAATTTGAGATCGGGCCGCAAGTCGGCAAGCAGTGCCGTCATGACGCGCGTCGTGCCGACCGGCGACGTCGATTCCAGCACCACGAGATCTCCCCGCTTCAGCACGGAGGCGATGCTTCGTGCCGCCGCGAGCACATAGCTCACATCAGGCTTATGGTCATGAGTCATCGGGGTCGGCACGGCGATGATAAACGCATCCGCCGGCTGCGGCGTGCCGAAAGCCCTGAGCTTGCCGTTGGCCACAACCTTCTGGATCAAACCATCGAGGTCCGGCTCGACGATGTGGATTTCGCCGCGATTGACCTTCTCGACCACCGCTTCGTTGACGTCGACGCCAATGACATCAAGCCCGCGGCTAGCGAAAATGGCACAGGTCGGCAGGCCGATATAGCCCATGCCGATTACGGAGACGGTCTTGATCTCAGCCATGATGCAGCAGTTCCTCAACAATCCGGTTACTGGCCCGGCCATCGCCATATGGGTTATGTCGTTCCGCCATGCCGCGATAGGCGGCCTGATCGTCGAGCAGGCGATTGGCGTTGGACAGGATTTTTTCGACATCGGTGCCGACGAGACGGGCGGTACCGGCCACGATGCCCTCCGGCCGCTCGGTGTTTTCGCGCATCACCAGCACCGGTTTGCCGAGCGAAGGCGCTTCTTCCTGCACGCCGCCGCTGTCCGTAAGCACCAGATAGCTGTGCTTCTGCAGGTACAGAAACGGCAGATAGTCCTGCGGCTCGACCAGATAGATGTTCGGCACCCCTTCCAGCTCCGCGTTGACCACCGAGCGCACATTTGGATTTGGATGGACGGGATAGACGATCTGCACGTCTCCGCGTGCCGCCAATCCCTTCAACGCCGTGCAGATTCGCTGGATGCCGCCGTCGAAATTCTCGCGCCGATGACCGGTGACGAGGATCATTTTCTTGGCGGGGTCTAGGAAGGGGAAATGGGCGGCGAGCTTCGCGTTCATCAGCCTGTCGGCGTCGATCGCGCTTGAAAAATGCAACAGCGTGTCGATCACCGTGTTGCCGGTCACGAAGATGGTGTTTTCAGCTTTTCCTTCGGCGACGAGGTTGTCGCGCGCCTGGATTGTCGGTGCAAAGTGCCAAGTGGCAATGTCGCCAGCAATCTTGCGGTTCAGTTCCTCCGGAAAGGGAGAGTTGATATCGTGGCTGCGCAATCCTGCCTCGATATGGGCGACCGGAATGCGCTTGTAGAAGGCAGCCAAAGCCGCAGTCATCGCCGTGGTCGTATCGCCTTGCACGAGGACGATATCGGGCTTCGCCTTCTCCAGCACGTCGGCCATGCCCAGCAGGACACGCGAGGTCACGTCGAACAATGTCTGGCCGGGTTGCATGATGTTGAGATCGTGATGCACCGGCAGGCCGGTCAGTTCGATGACTTGGTCGACCATCTCGCGATGCTGGCCGGTGATGCATGTCTCGGTGATAAAACCTGGATGGGCGAGCGCGGCACGTACCACCGGAAAGCATTTGAGCGCCTCCGGCCTCGTGCCGAACACGATCAGCAGTTTTTGCCTGGACGGCAGTTTTGGATGTGAAAGGACGTTCATTGCCGATCCTGGTCGCCGGAGGGCATCGCGACCTGCTGATTATTCGCCACAAGAGCTATAATAGCGGCAGAAGCCGCCTTCGTGACGTCAAATCTTAATATATGATTAACAGCCAAGCCCGTGTTCCCTAGGTAACTCTTATGAAAGCCTAAACCGATAGGTACTCTGGCAGAGTAGTCTTGAAAAAGAACATATTCGATTGACTAATATTTTAATCATCGGCCACATTGCCGGATCTCGGCGCTGGGAAAATGAGCTTCTGGTGCGGCTGAACGCAGCTGGTCACGTGGTTTCGACTTGCCGCGCGCCCACGCCTGCGCCGATCGCACGCGGACTGGATAGTCTGCTTGGTATCGAGAGCCGACGCTTCGGTCCCTCGCTGGCAAGCCCCTCCGAGCCGTTGCCGTCCGGCGTTGCTGGCCCAGCCGACCTCGTAATCGATCTCACCGGCACTTTTGCACGCCCGGGCACGCCGGTTCTGACGCTCGAATTTTGCGGCCGCAGCACCTTTCCCGCGGGGGTGGCCGAGATGCTGGCGAGCGGGCGATTGCCCGAGCTTGCCGTTCGCCTCGATGGCGTCGTAGTCGCCCGCGGGCGACCGATGCTCGGCGACCGGCTCTGGCTGTCTCGTAGCTGCAATGACCTGCTCGCCGGGGCCATCTCGCTGGTTGCGCAAAGCGTCGCCCGTTTTCGCGCGGGCGAACTAGTGCCAATCGCCGATAGCCCGGCGCCGATCCTGAAGAACAGCGGTTTTGTCAGGCACTATCTGCCCTTTTTCTCCAAGGGGTTGGTCGATCGCGCCGTGCAAAAACTCAGACTGAGACGGCGCCCCTTCTATTGGCAGGTTGCCTATCGGCTGATCGAAGGGCCCGGCGTCGCCGAAACCGGGCAACTCGACGGCACGCCGTTCACCGTCCTTTCGGACGATGGCCAGCGGTTCTACGCCGATCCATTCGTCATCGAACGCGATGGCCGCCACTATCTGTTCGTCGAGGAATTTCCCTACGCCACCGGTCGCGGCGTGATTTCCGTCGCCGAACTGGGTGACGATGGCAGCTTCGGCGTACCGAGGGTGGTGCTGGAGGAAGCGCACCATTTGTCCTATCCGCAGGTGTTCGCTCACGCCGGCGAGATTTTCATGATTCCTGAAAGTGCGGCGGCGCGCGAGCTTGTGCTCTACCGTGCCGCGCAATTTCCGGATCGCTGGATACGCGACACCGTGCTGATGACGGACAAGGATTTCAATGACGCCACGCTGCTCGAATCGGATGGCCGCTTCTGGCTGTTGGGGACGGAGCGGTTCGGTTATGGCAGCGCGTCGGACACGATGACGGTCTATTCCGCGCCCTCGCTGCGCGGGCCCTGGGTTGCGCATGCGCTCAATCCAATCGCCGTCGATCACTCAGCCGCTCGGCCCGGCGGTGCCTTTATTCGCCAGGGTGACGCCCTGGTGCTGCCGGTCCAAAACGGGTCGAGAGCCTATGGCGGTGGTCTGGGCTTGATGCGGCTGGACCGGCTTGACGATCGCGATGTGCGTTTTGCGCCGCCCCGCCCGATCGGCCCGGGGACGGCATGGGCCCGCGCGGGCATTCACACGCTCAACCGTGCAGGCAATGTCGAGGTTGTGGATAGCGCCGGCTGATACGTCTGGAGCCCGAGCTTATCCCGGCCGATTCAGTTTCGGCTCGGATGCAAGCATGGCCGAAGATGTGCTGTTCGGCTGCTTTCTATACAGCGCGTTCCTATAGGCAAGAAGCAGCACGACGAGGATCGTAATCTCCGGCGATTTTGACGAGAGCGCGTTGTTCGACAGCGCAGCAAGCAGGAAAGTCATGGTGCCGATCCATGCCGGCAGCGGCGCGCCGCGCAGCAGCCGAAAAATGAACCAGAATATCAGCACGATAAAGAGCACGGCTATCGGCAAGCCGAAGAGCATAATGATAACCACCGGCGCGCTCTCGATAAAGGGCAGATGCAGCTTCTCGTTGACGATCTTCAGCAGCTCGTCGCCGTTCATGCCGAACAGGATGTCTTTCCAACTGACAAGTCCGAACACCTGGTAGATCGTCACGCGCGCCATGAAATTTTCATCGAAGATCGTGTTGCTGAACCGGTTCAGCAGCCCGCCCGAAAACAGTACGGCCACCAGCACCGCGCCAGCCGCCACGGCGAACAGCAGCACGACAGACTTGGCTTGCCGCTGGTGCTTGAGCGTCAGGCGCGGCCAGGGCACGAACATCAGCAGTATGAGGGTTTCCATGGCCGCGAGTATCAGGGCGGCGCGAGCGCCTGATGCGGCACAACCCAGGAGCAACACAAGGATCGACACCACCCGCACCCATATACGCCAGCGTGCCAGCGGTACGAATCCGATGACCGTGGCGCAGAGCGCGCCCAATGCCAGCGGGTGCGGCGACAGGCCTATTGGCCTGAACTGCAGTTCGTTGAGACCGTAAGGCAGGAATCGATGTTGGGTCACCGCCTCGATC
The DNA here is from genome assembly GCF_055811195.1 of Mesorhizobium sp. WSM4823. Lineage (NCBI taxonomy): Bacteria > Pseudomonadati > Pseudomonadota > Alphaproteobacteria > Hyphomicrobiales > Phyllobacteriaceae > Mesorhizobium > Mesorhizobium sp. WSM4823. Next base: position 162,311 of record NZ_JBVVQL010000007.1, on the reverse strand, counting down.
GTGCCGATCACAGCGCTGAGGATTACCATTCCAAGCACGAGGTCGCCCAGCGCCCGCCGCGAATCCGCATTCAAGGCCAGCATCAAAAGGCCTGCGGCGCCCGCCACCAGATAAGTATCGATGACGAACCCGGAAGAGCCTGCACGACCGGTAATGAACAGATAGGGCACAAGCGCGAAAATCAGCACCGAGTAGCGCAGCAGCGCTTTAAATATCCCGATTTCGTCGCCCCGCAGCAGAAACGGTCGGCTGAAAAGGACGACAGCAAGCAGCAGAAAGATAGCATAGGTGCCGAAATGCAGTTTCTCGTAGAACGAACCACCGTCGGCGGTATAGTCGACGACCGTGTTCATAATCTGCGGTGAAACCGTGAAGCGGAGCAGGAACGCGAAGGCTGCGCATAGGAAGAACAGAAGCGACAGCGCGTTCTGGCGGCGCGTCTGGCTGGACGACAACCGTTCCGATACGGCAGCGGGATAGCTCATGGCCCATCCAAGTGAAGGTATTCAAACGGCATTCCGGCCAACGAGATCCATTTCAACGGACCGCCGAACGGACGCGGCGTATGTCGGCAAAATATGCCAACTTGGAAAATGAGACGTTAACGGCCAGCCCGGATATCAACGCAGCGCAGGCGTTGCACGGTCTTCTTATTTGTTACCGGTGGCAGCGTAAGGAACCGGTGCGTTCCTAACCCTTCGTCTGCCGTTCAGAACGAGAAGAATCGGCTTCTCGATCATATGGTGGATCACCAGGCTAGCGATGCAGGCCGTCACGATGCTGACCACCGAAACCAGAAACACCGTTGCCGGATGTTCGTGGCCGATGGTGCGCTTGGCTAAGTAGGCCACGGCGCCAATCACGAAGATATGCGACAGGTAGAGCGCGTAGGAGGCGTTGCCGAGCTCTTCGAGCAGGCTCCAGTGCTTGAGTTTCGGTTCCAGAATGAGGCTAAGATGAAGCAGGCTGGCTGCCCACATTACCTGCCCCGCGAAGCTGATCTGGGTCATGAGCGACGTGCCGTCATCGACGAATGCAAGCGCTACGCCTGCCGCGGCCGTAAGCCCGAGTAGCCAGGCATGGCGTGTATCGGAAGCGAAGCCGCCGTCTAGATAGCGCCGGCCTATCCACATGCCGATGACGAACGCCACCGGAGAAGCGTTCAGATAGAACTGGAGAACAGGGTTGGCGGGAGCCATCAACAGCCCGGCCAGCCACATCGCAATGAAAAAGACCGTCAGCACAAATGCGCGCGACGTTACGGACAGGAATGCGAGCACCGCGAAGGCGATATAGAAATAGGCCTCATAATTGAGCGTCCAGCCGAGTGAGAGAATTGGGCTGACGCCATCTCGTTCGGGCGCTTGGTGGACGACGAAGAAGAGCGACTGGAGATAGTGGGGCCATGTAAAGACGGTCGTCTGGAACAGACTTGGTGCAACGGCTGCCAGAAGTGCGGCGAGGCTTGTGAAAAGCCAGTAGAGGGGGATGATCCGGATCGCCCGGCGTTTCAGGAAGGTTGGCGCAGAGAAAGGGCCATTTCCCGTAATGTAGACCATTATGAAGCCGCTAATGACGAAGAACAGAATAACGCCAAGGCGACCCGCAGTCACGATAATCGGATTGTCTATGCCGATCTGGTAAGAAAAAGCGTGTGCGAACAGAACCAGCAACGCGGCGCAGGCGCGAAGATACTGGACCGAATAGAACTTCTGCACATTCCTCTCCCGCAGGCGACTGACGCCATCCTGTAGGCCGCGGTCAGTGCTTCAAAAGGCATTACCGTCTTTTCAAATACAGGCGGGCCGTTAAGTGCGTGTTACCGACTTCATGACAATCACTCACACTTGGCCGGTAAGTGAGATTTCTTCGAGTGGCGCTTGGCCGTTCGCCAAATCTAACGTGCGACGGCAAAACATTCCGAATATGCGGACCGCCCTGAGGCCGGCCACATGCAACAACACGCTACCCGCTGCGGCACGACCGTCCGACTGCCGCTACCAACAGGACGTGGGGTATAAAGCAAGGCTTCGCAGAGATCTCCGATCCCAGCCAAATCAAGCTCGGCGGGCCGTCCAAGTGGTGGTATTCTATCGTCATTCTTGGAAAATGAGATGTTAACGATCTTTCTGTAGTGCTGGCCGCATAGCAAGATAACAAGAGTTGGCACCATGTCCGCCGCTTCCGGCACAACCCCTCCCTCTGCAGCGGATTCCGATATCAGCGCGCTCGAGCGGATCGCCAATGCGCGGCGCGCCAGCAGGGCAAGGCTGCAACAGGATGCCCCCGTTATGGCACGCACCTCCGCCCCTGTCACCCCGCACACGCCCGAACCCGTCCCGACGGTGACGCTTGACAAGATCGGCGATTTCCTCGAGCTCGATTTTCGGCGCCTGTTTGTCTGGCTGCGTGCCGGGCTCGTCTTGGCATGCGTGCTGGCAGTGGCCGGCGGCGTCGTCGGCGCCGCCTATGGATTGTTGAGCAAACAACGTTATACGGTCACGACGGAAGTCCTCATCAATCCCGCCAATTTGCAGGTCGTGGAAAACGATCTCTACTCGCAACCGGGCCAGGTCGACAGCCAACTGCTCAACGCGCGCAGCAAGCAGCGTATCTTGACCTCGGGCAACGTGCTTGCGCGGGTAGTGGACGAGCTCGGCCTGACCAACGATCCGGAGTTTTTCGACCCGGACCAGAGCGCCTCCACGCCTGCTGTTGGAGCGAGTGGCGGCAAACCCGATCCGAAGCTTATCGCCCAGAAAAACCTGGCGGAGCGGGTCAACGTCACTGCAGACGAAATGTCGTTCGTTACGACGCTCTCGGTATCGGCAGAAACCTCCGGCAAGGCGATCCTGATCTCGCAAGCCATAGTGAAAGCTTTCCAGGAGGAATTGGCCAAGGCCGAAGCTGCCGGAGCCGGCCGCGCCGCAGCTGCTCTTGACGCCCGGCTCGGCCAGCTCAAGCGCGACGTGCAGGCGGCCGAAGAGCAGGTCGAGAACTACAGGCGCAGCCATAACCTGTCCTCCAGCAATGGCCAGCTCGTCAGTTCGCAGACGATGACGCAGCTCAACAGCGAAATTGGAGAGGCGCAATCGCGCGTCATCGCTGCGCAGGCAAGCTACGACGCCTTGATTGCCTCCGGTGTCAATGGAGCCAATCCTGACCCCGCGGATTCGGCAGCACTCGCAGCATTGCGCGACAAGGCAAACGGCCTGCGGCAGCAAATCGATTCACAGTCCATGACCTTTGGTCCGCGCCACCCGACGATCGTCAGGCTCAGGACCGAGTTCGAAACCGTCAGTTCTCAACTCAGGGCGGAGTTCGCCCGCACGGTCGGCACGGCAAAAGCCAACTTGGATAAGGCCAACGCGTCATTGGCTTCTCTCAGCGCCAAGATGAACGATCTGAAGAGCAATGTTTTCACCGACAGCGAGTCCCAGGTCGCCTTACGTGAGCTTGAACGCGATGCCGCCTCGAAGAGGGCGGTCTATGAAAGCTTCCTGTCTCGCGCACGCCAGATCGCCGAACGCGAGCAGATCGACACCACGAATGTACAGGTAATTTCCACCGCAGTGCCGCCGAACGGGCGCTCGTGGCCGCCCCGCACCCCTCTGATGGCAGGCCTGGGGGCTTTCGCCGGCTTTGCTCTGGGCATGCTGCTCGCCATTGCCATGGGCATCTGGCGCGACATGCGCCAGCCGCCGGACCGACCGGGCATTGCCGTCGGCCAAGCCTGAATCCAGGCATGGCGAAGCGCGTTGTCTTTCACATTGCCAGCCTCAGGGGCGGCGGCGCCGAGCGTGTCTTCGTCCTCATGGCAAATGAATTGGCGTCGCGTGGGCACGATGTCACACTTTTTACCTGGAACGCGGAAGGACCCAACGCCGCGCTGCGCTCCCCTGACGTGCATCTGGTCGATTTCAACCTTCCCATCCGGGGCGAAGGCTACGGCAAGTGGGAGACGCTGAAAGGCATCGTGCGAAGCGCACGTTTGTTCAACCGCCTTGGTCCCCATGCGGTCTATAGCGCGCCGGAATTTGCCAATCTGGTCGTGACGCTGGCGCTTCTTCTGGCGCGAAGCCGAGCGCGGTTCTTTCCAAGCTTCCACGCCGCGGCCTCACTGCCTTCCAGCAGCCTCGGCGCGAGAATAGCGGTCTGGCTTTCCGCGCTGGTTGCGGCGCGCGCAACCAAGGCCATCGCCGTCTCAGTGGGCGTCGGCCGCGATATTGCGGCCCGCGGTTTCCCCAAATCCAAGGTCGTCGTCATCAACAACCCGCTGCCGCCGGCCGCGGCGCTCCAGGGACAATCCTATGCCTGGCAGGCAGAGTTGGCGACGATGGGCGATGGCCCGGTCATTGCCAGCGCCGGTCGCCTGGTGCGGGTCAAGGATCATCGGGCCTTGCTCCAGGCTTTCGCTACCCTGCGCGCCGGCCGCCGCGCCCGGCTTGCCATCTTCGGCGAAGGTCCGTTGGCTGCCGAGCTGCGCGCCTATGCCCAGGAACTCGGCATAGGCGCGGATGTGCTCTTTGCCGGCTACGTCAACGATCCCGCCGCCTGTTACGCCGCAGCCGATCTGTTCGTCCTTTCCTCCACGAGCGAGGGCTTTGGCAATGTGCTGGTCGAGGCCATGGCTGCCGGGGTCCCCGTGGTCTCCACAGATGCGCCGCATGGCCCGCGCGAGATTCTCGATGACGGTCGTTTCGGCGCCTTGGTGCCGGTCGGCGATTCCGAGGCGCTGGCAAAGGCGATGGCTGAGATGCTTGACCACCCCACTTCCGCCGCCCTCCTGAAGAGCAGGGCAGCAGATTTCGAGGTTGAAAAGATCGGCGATCTATACGAAGCGCTGCTCTAGCCAGGAATTTCGCTGACGCTCATTGATGCCAGGTCGATGCCGGCATCGCCATTCGTGCCGACCGGTCAGCACCAATGCATCACCATTGGTCGGCACAGGCCCGAGCAGGATGGGTGTCAGACGCATCGGAATCTGATAGCAGCCTCTGAAAGAGGAGCAGCGGACCCCGCCGCGGCGGGAAGCGCGGGCGTGCAGCCGCATGGCGATTCTTTCTAACGGAGCGTTCGAATGAGACATGTATGGCGTTGGTTCGGCCCGGTCGACAAGGTGACCATCGCGGACGCGCGTCAAGCCGGTGCGCAAGGTATCGTCTCGGCCCTTCACCACGTTCCTCATGGCGCCGTCTGGCTGCCCGCCGAAATCGAAAGGCGTCAGCGCGAAGTCGCGTCTTTGCCGGATGGAAGCGCAAGTGATCTCAGTTGGGAGATTGTCGAGAGCCTGCCGGTTTCCGAAGCGATCAAGACGCAGGTCGGCGAATGGCGCAGCCACATAGAAAACTACAGGACATCACTGGAAAACCTGGCGCGGGCCGGCATTTCGGTCATCTGCTATAATTTCATGCCCGTCCTCGATTGGACCCGCACCGATCTTGCCTGGCGCCTGCCGCACGGCGGCACCACCATGCGCTTCGATCTGATCGACTTCGCCGCATTCGACATCCATATCCTGAAACGCCAGGGGGCGCTCGGCGATTACACGCCGGAGATCGTCTCCGAGGCGGGGCGGCGATACGCGCAGATGGATGATTTTGCGCGCAAGGCGCTGGCAAGAAACGTTAATTCCGGCCTGCCCGGCTCGACCGAAGACACGTCTCTCCAAGGTCTCGCGGCTCAACTGTCAAATTATGACCGCATCGACGCAACAACCCTGCGCCGGCATTTCGTCGACTTCCTGGCGGAGGTCGTGCCTACGGCAGAGCGCCTCGGCCTGCGTCTCTGCTGCCATCCGGACGATCCGCCGTTTCCGCTGCTGGGCCTGCCGCGCGTCATGTCGGCCGAGGCCGACTACAGGTACATTCTGGACGCAGTCGATAGCCCGGCCAACGGGGCGACACTGTGCACGGGATCACTCGGCGCAAGACCCGACAATGATCTCCCCGGCATGATCGGGCGGATCGGGCCAAAAATCCACTTCGCGCATCTGCGCAATGTGCGCAAGGAAGTAGCCGGCACCCCCTGCTCGTTCCACGAGGATGAGCATCTTGCCGGCGACACCGACATGGTCGCGGTGGTGGCGGCGCTGCTCCAAGAGGAAGCGCGGCGCAAGAAGGAAGGCCGCGCGGACGCCATCATCCCGATGCGCCCCGACCATGGCCAGGATATCCTCGACGACCTGACGCGAGGCGCCCAACCCGGCTATCCGGCGATCGGCCGGCTTAAGGGATTGGCCGAACTCCGCGGCGTCGAACATGCCATTCGCAAGTCGACGTCGGCTTGATTCGCAGCACGCCGGGCATGGCTATCGGCTTTCGACCATCGGGCAACCGCCTACGGCACGATGTCAGCTTTCCACCCATTTTGCGCCTCCGATTGTGCATAAATCGCAGTTTGCGGTTTGAGTCCGATTGCAATCCGCTAGCTTGCGCTAGTTATTGCTCAATCCACAGCCGGTATTGAGAGGAACTCTAGACGCCGGAATTTATATCCTGGGAGGAAATCACGATGAGAAAATTCGCCGTCGCTCTGGCCGCCGCCGCAGCCGTCACGCTCTATCCGTTCGCCGCGGGCGCGCAGACCTATCCCGAACGCACCATCACCGTCGTGGTGCCGTTTTCGGCCGGCGGACCGACCGACACGGTCACGCGCCTCGTCGCTGAGGCCATGTCGAAGGATCTCGGCCAGCAGGTCATCGTCGAGAATGTCGGCGGCGCCGGCGGCACACTGGGCGCCGGTCGCGTCGCCAACGCGGAGCCGGACGGCTATACGCTGCTCCTCCATCACATCGGCATGGCGACCAGTGCTACGCTATACCGAAAGCTCGCATACGACACGCTGAACGGCTTCGAATATGTCGGCCTCGTCACAGATGTGCCGATGACCATCGTCGCCCGCAAGGACCTCGAGCCGACGGATCTGAAAGGGCTGGTCGACTACGCCAAGGCCAATAAGGATACCGTCACCGTCGCCAATGCCGGCATAGGTGCGGCTTCGCACCTGTGCGGCATGCTGTTCATGAGCGCGATCGGCACGCCGCTGGTCACCGTGCCCTACAAGGGCACCGGTCCGGCCATGACCGATCTCCTCGGCGGCCAGGTCGACATCATGTGCGACCAGACGACCAACACCACCAAGCAAATCCAGGGCGGCACGATCAAGGCCTACGCCGTCACCTCGCCGCAACGCCTCGATGTGCTGCCAGATTTGCCGACGACGACGGAAGCCGGTCTCCCGGAGGTGCAGGTCGGCATCTGGCACGGCCTCTACGCGCCCAAGGGCACGCCGGCCGAGGTCACCGATCGCCTGTCGAAATCGCTTCAGGTCGCGCTGAAAGACCAGAATGTCGTCGCCCGCTTCGCCGAGCTCGGCACCAAGCCGTCGTCCGACGCGGACGCGACACCGGCCGCATTGAAGGCCAAGCTGGAAAGCGAGATTGCGCGCTGGAAGCCGATTATCGAAGCCGCCGGCCAGTACGCCGACTGAGATTTGAGCGGGGCGCCACCAGCGCCCCGTTTCCGCTTCGGCCCGCTTTCGCACTGTACCGGCGTGCCCGCGGCGCCGGCCTGGGAGGACGTCATGAAGCCTTTCACGATCGACACGACCAACGGCGTATGCGCTGTGCTGTTCATCTTTCTCGGCGGATTTTTCGCAGCTCAGTCGCTCGGTCTCGAAATCGGCACCGCCTTCCGCATGGGGCCGGGCTATTTCCCGCTGGTCCTGGCGATCGTGCTTATCCTGCTCGGCGCCGTCATCCTCGTCGACGCGGTGCGCTTCGAGAGCGAGCCGATCGGGCATATAGCTTGGCGCGGCATGCTGTTCATCCTGCCTGCCCCGATCTTCTTCGGCCTGACAGTGCGAGGCCTCGGCTTCATCCCTTCGATCTTCCTGACGGCGCTGATCGCATCCTTTGCCAGCGGCCGCATGAGGCCGCTGACCGCGCTCGTACTGTCCGCCAGCCTCACCCTGTTTGCGTTCCTCGTCTTCAGCTACGCGCTCGGCCTGCCGTTCCGGCGCTTCGGCCCATGGCTGCCGCCATGGCTCGTATTGTGAGGCGATGAATATGGAACTCCTCGACAACCTGGCGCTTGGCTTTTCGACGGCAACGACGCTGGCAAACCTGGGTTTCTGCCTGATCGGCGTCCTTCTCGGCACATTGATCGGCGTCCTGCCCGGCATTGGCGCCACCGCGACCATCGCCATGCTGTTGCCGATCACCTTTCAGATCGGCGACCCGGTTTCCTCCCTCATCATGCTCGCCGGCATCTATTACGGCGCGCAATATGGCGGCTCGACCACCGCCATCCTCATCAACATGCCCGGCGAATCCTCCTCCGCCGTCACCGCAATCGACGGCTATCAGATGGCCAGGAACGGCCGCGCCGGGGCGGCGCTCGCGATCGCTGCAATAGGCTCGTTCTTCGCCGGTACCGTGTCGACCTTCCTCGTCGCCATCTTCGCTCCGCCGCTGACGGCGATCGCGCTGCAATTCGGCGCCGCCGAGTATTTTTCGCTGATGGTCGTCGGCCTCGTCTCGTCCGTCGCGCTCGCCCACGGCTCGATTGTCAAAGCGCTGGCGATGGTCGTGCTCGGCCTGCTGCTCGGCCTTGTCGGCACCGACATCTACACCGGCGCGCCGCGCTTCACGCTCGGCATCCGCGAATATGCCGACGGGCTGAATTTCGTCGCGGTGGCGGTCGGCGTCTTCGGCGTCGCCGAGATATTGCGCAACCTCGAAAACGAGCACGAGCGCTCCGTGATGATCCGAAAGGTCTCCGGCCTGATGCCGACCCGCGAGGACTTCCGGCGCATGGCGGCGCCCATCGTGCGCGGAACCATCATCGGTTCGGCGCTCGGCATCCTGCCGGGAGGCGGCGCGATCCTTGCAGCCTTTGCCTCCTACACGGTCGAAAAGCGCGTGTCGAAAAACCCGGGGGAATTCGGCAAGGGCGCCATCGAAGGCGTCGCCGGACCGGAATCGGCCAACAATGCCGGCGCCCAGACCTCCTTCATCCCGATGCTGACGCTCGGCATTCCGGCCAACCCGGTCATGGCGCTGATGATCGGCGCGATGATCATCCAGGGCATCGTGCCCGGCCCCAATGTCGCGACCGAACAGCCGGCGCTGTTTTGGGGCATCATAGCCTCGATGTGGATCGGCAATCTGATGCTGATCGTCTTGAACCTGCCGCTGATCGGGCTTTGGGTGAAGCTGCTGACGATCCCCTACTACGTGCTCTTCCCGATCATCATGGCGTTCTGCTCGATCGGCGTTTACAGCGTCAACACCAACATCTACGACCTCTACGCCGTCGCCTTCTTCGGCTTCCTCGGCTACCTCCTGACCAAGCTGCGCTGCGAACCGGCGCCGCTGCTGCTCGGCTTCGTGCTCGGCCCGCTGCTCGAGGAAAACCTGCGCCGTGCCATGATTCTCTCGCGCGGCGACCCGAGCACCTTCCTCACGAGACCGATCAGCGCCGGCCTGCTCTTCGTCGCACTCGCCGTGCTCGTCATCGTCTTCCTGCCCGGGATCAAGAAGAAGCGCGAAGAGGTGTTCGTCGAGGAGAATTAGCGAAAGTCACGCGGACGGCTCTCTACGGATGCGACCGCCGATGCGGCCGCCGGTTTCCAGAAAGACGGCGGTTTCCTGGAACGGGACGCCGATCGGCTCTTCCATATCGTAATGCGCCGATTTGTCGGCACCCAACCCGTTTTCGACCGGCTCTACCACCACAGCCAGGCGCTCCACGACGACATCGACGCGCTGGCCGCCGCCACGCGGCCGACGCAGCCGTGAGGTCTGCGGTCGGCCTGGCGATCGCACTGGGTTTTGCGCGCCTCGGAGGCTCCGCCGTGGCGCTCGACGGAAGCTCGAGACCCCCCGCTGCCTCATGGCGTTGGTCGGCGGCATCGACAGCCTGATGCGTGCGCGAGCCGCCTCAGACGGACTGATATTCCTGCGACTTGAACGACAGGTGCTTCACGCCTTCCGGCGCATCCGAGATTTTCCGGATGTTTGCCCAGGTCTGCTTGTAGTTCGGCAGGATCAGCTCATTCGTGCCGGCGTTGATGACGTTGCCCTGCACGCCGGTCGGGAATCCGAACAGCATGAAAGTCTCGCCCTTTCTGGCGGTCGGCGTCGGGTAGACCATCGCCTGGGTTGAGCCGCTCTCATTGTAAACCTCGACGAGGTCGCCATTCTTCACGCCGAGTTCGCTCATGTCGTCCGGGCTCATCTCGATGAACGGATAAGGCCAGCGATCCATCACGAATTCGCTCTCCTGGTCGAGGAAGGCGTTCTGCCAGACCTGGTTCGCGCGCCCGTTGTTGATGAGGTATTTATTGTTCTTCTTCTGCTCCTCCTTGCCCGGCGCCTGCAGGCCGCGCCATTGCGCCTCCATGAAGGTCGCCTTGCCGTCCTTTGTCCCGAACTTGCCGTCGGTATAGAGACGCTTGGTGCCGATGATCTTTCCGCCTTCAAAACCTGTGGCGGGCTCCTGAAACCCGTTATTGCCCATGGCCTTCAGGCGCTCATAGGTGACGAACTCGCCTCCTCCGGCATTTTTGTTGTAGCCGTCCATGAAGGCGTCTTCCTCGGTCTTCCAGTCGTAGCCCTTGAATTGGTCGGCATAGGCATTGTCGCCCATGTCACGCAGGGCCTTCTCCATATGCTGGGCAAGCCCGGCCGCGATGAGGCAGTCCGGCCTGGCATTGCCGGGCGGGTCCATATAGCGCTCGACGAGACGCATTCGACGTTCACCGTTCATCGACGTCAGGTTCATCTCGCCTGATTCCGCAGCCGGCAGCCAGACATGGCTCGCTGCCCCGATCTTCGAAGGGATGATGTCGACATCGACCGAGAACAGGCCGCCGGCCTTGATGGCAGCCAGAATGGCGTCGACCATCGCCTGCCGGTCGCCATACGGCACCTTGCTCATCGCATCCTTCACGATGTCCGTGCGCATCTTGTAGACCATGTTGAACTGGTGGGCGTTCAGCGTGGTCTTGTAGTGGTCGCAGGCCCAGATGTGATGGACGCCGCCCTTGCCCTCGATCAGGAGCTTGTCGACATAGGCGGCGGGCCGGCCGACATGCGCATCGGAGGGACGCACATAGCCTTCCTGGTGACCGCCCATGCGCACGCAACCGCCACCCTCGCGACCGACATTGCCGGTGGCGAGCGCGACGTTCACCAGCGCGGCGTTGGTGCGATAGTTGTCGTTGCCCCAGATCAGGCCCTTCTCGTAGGCAAACATGGTGCGTCGACGCTTACCTTCCTTGGGCTCGGCGATCCATGCCGCCGACTGACGGATCTGCTCGACAGTCAGCCCGGTGATTTTCGCCGCGTCCTCGAGCGTGGTTTTGTTGGCGGCGAGCGCCTTGTCGAAATCGGTGGTCGATGCGTCGATAAAGGCCCTGTCGACCCAGCCCTTGTCCGCAATCTCGGTCAGCCAGGCATTGAACAGCACCATGTCCGTGCCGGAATTGATGGCAAGGTGCATGACGTTTTCCTTGCCCGCTTCGGCTTCGGCCGCGTTGACCGATACGGTGCGGCGCGGATCGACGAAGATGATGCGCCCGTTGGCATGCGGTTCGTCCGGAAGCTGCGCCTGTTTTTTCTGCATCGAAGTGCCACGCAGGTTCGGCACCCAGTGGTTCAGGAAATAGTTGGTCTGCGTCTCCAGCGGATTGTTGCCGACCGAGACGAGCGTATCGGCCAGCTCTGCGTCCTCGTAGCAGTTGTTCAGCTCACCGACGCCCATATCGCGGGTCGCATGGACCTCGGAATTGTAGGCCGGCCTGTTGTGGATGCGGATGTTCTTCACCTTCATGGAGCCGAAATAGAGTTTTCCAGTGCCCCAGGTGTTTTCGTAGCCGCCGGCCGAGCCGCCGTGATCGAAGACGGAGACGAACAGCCCATCTTCGCCCTGTTCCTTGACGACTGCAGCCGTGACACGCGCAACGAGATCGAGGGCATCCTCCCATGAGGTCGGTTGCATCTGGCCGTACCGCCAGACCATCGGGTCGGTCAGCCGTTGCTGCTGCGACCCGCGGGCCGTCGAGTAGCGCAGCTCGCCCATGCGGGCGCCGCGCACCGAACCGAGGCCGGAGTTCACTTCGCATTCGTGATCCGGCTTGATGACGATGTGGACGTCCTTACCGTCCTGTTTGACGATGTTGTACATCGAAGGCGCGTACCAGGCGTCGGTTTCGGCGGCCTGCTGCTCGGCGAGATTGACGCCGAATACGTTTGACGTGGCATCAGTGCCGCCCTGCTTGTTGGTCGGCCAGGTGTAGGCGTGATAGCCGCAGCCGACGATGCAATAGTGGCAGGTGACGTTGTGTTTCTTCGCATCCGCCGGAATGATCGGCAGGCGGTCGATGTGACGTTTGTAAGCCATGATCCGATCCTCCCTTAAAGTACGTTACTCAGACGGCCGTAGAGCAGCTCATCCACGCCCTCGGCATAGATGTCGCCCTTGTCGTCGATGCGGAGCGCGTATTGCGGCAGGTTAGCGGTCGACTGCCCCCATATCTGTTGCCCGCCGGCATCGGCATCGAAGCGCGAATAGTGGCCAGGGCAATTGAACGAGTGGTCGTCGGCGTTGTAGTTGAGCGGGAAGCCCTTGTGAGGACATGTGGTCGAGAACCCGACGATGTCGCCGTCAGGACCGGCGCCACCTTCCACTTTCATTCCAAGTTTCAGCAGCACACCGGGCGCGTTCTCATCGGGATAGCCGACATCGAAAGGCTCGTTTGGTTTTAAATCGGCTATATTGGCCAATTTGTTCGACGGGTATTCGACCAGTGCCAGGCCGGGTGCAGCCTTGACCTGAGCTTGCGCCGGCAGCGCCACAGCGGTGGCCACGCCGGCGGCGGCGAACGCTCCTCCTCTTAGAAATTGACGGCGGCCGACGTCGACCAGCTTGTTGCAGCGATCCATGCATTCCTCCCCTTGGCGAAATCGTCGCAAGCGGCCTGGCAACGCCCGTGCCAACCCAGAAGCCGCCGATTTCATTCGAGAAACTGCTGGAAAGGCAGCGCCATGGAGCCTGCACGTTCGGGAATTCGGACATGCTGCACGCCGAAGGTTCAGGAAGTCGAACGCGCCCGATCGGCGACGCCTAGCCGCGTCATCTTCTCCCAAAGCGTCGTTCGGGAGATCGCCAGCAGCCCGGCTGCCTTTGCGATTTGACCGCCGGTTTCGTCCAGCGCGCGCTCTATCTGCCGCCGCTCCGCGGCATCGCGAACGTCGGCCAGCGGGGCGAATGCGGCGCTTCCGGGCTTTGTTGTCCGTTCCGGGAACAGGTCACCGGGCATGATCCATTCACTGGTCGACAACGCCACCGCCCGCTCAACGCGGTTTCTAAGCTCCCGCACATTTCCGGGCCAGGGATAGGCAAGTGCAGCCTCCTCGGCCAGCGCGCTGAAGCCTCGGATCCGGGTATCGGAACGGGTTGCTGCATTCTCGAGGAACTTGTCGAGAAGCCAGGTGATGTCCTCATGCCGCTCGCGCAGCGGTGGAATCGTCACCGGCAGGACCGCAAGTCGAAAATAGAGATCTTCGCGGAAGCGCGACGGCCCGTCGCGTTGGTCCCCCTCGCGTTGGCCAAGGTCGCGATGAGTGGCCGAAACGACCCGTGCTCGAAACGTGCAGGGCGTCTCGCCCCCTACGCGATTGAAACTGCCATCCTCTATGAGCCTGAGCAGTTTTGCCTGGAGCGGGATTGGCATATCGCCGATCTCATCCAGGAACAACGTGCCCTTTCCGGCCCGCTCGGCGTATCCGAGGTGCCGCTGTTGCGCACCGGTAAACGCCCCTTTTTCGTGGCCGAAAATCTCGCTTTCGAGCAGTTCGGCGGGAATAGCCGCACAGTTCACGGCGATGAACGGCTCCAGGCGCCGAGCCGAAACCTCATGAAGCAGGCGGGCCGCGACCTCTTTCCCGGATCCGGTCTCGCCGGTGATCAGCACAGGCAGATCGTGGCCCGCGTAACGACGCAGCAGATCTTCAGCATGCTGGATGGCCGGGGACTCGCCGAGGAAATAGCCCTTGAGGCGAAGCTGGTTATGCGTCGTCCGCCGCCCGGCATCGATGCGTCGCAGGAATTCATCCATCGCGAACGGCTTGGTCATGAAATCGACCGCGCCGGATCGCATCAACCGGACAGCTTGGTCAATCTCGCCATGGCCGGTCACGAAGATAAAGGGTGGGGAATTCGGCAAATTGGCAAGCTCGCCGAAAACCACTTCGCCGGAAATATCCGGGAGGCGGACGTCACAAATCACCAGATCGAGGGAATCGCGGAGGCCCTCAATTCCGGAGATGGCATCTCGCCCCGACTGCCACCACGTCACTCGCCAGCCCTCGAGCTCGAGGCGCTGGACGATCGAGCCTCCCATGACGGGATCGTCCTCGACAAGGCCTATCCGGGCGCGGTCAGGCGGCATGGGCTTGAGCGTCCTTTCTGTCGAAGGGAATTGTGAGCGTGACCGCCGTCCCTCCGCCTCTTTTGGGTGCGATACTGGCACGTCCGCCGAGGTCGTCAACCACGCGGCGGATCATCCAGAGGCCGAGCCCACGCCCCGAGCGTAAGGCGGGACCGGGATCCTGATCGATGAGAATCCCCGCGATGTCGGACGGCATTCCGGAGCCCTGGTCGCCAATTTCGATATGCAACCGGTCTTCCCAGCTCGTCGCCTTCAGCGAAACCACCCCGTCTTCAGGAGTGACGGCGCTTGCGTTGAGGAGGAGATTGAGGACCGCCTGACGGACCGGACCGCCTCGGATGGGCAGTTCCGGCTCGCCGTTCCATTCGACGCCCCAATCAAGCCGCTGCCGCTTCCGGCGCAATTCCGGCTTGAGCAACAGACGGACATCATCCAGATCGGTAGCAGTCATGGGGCGCTGCGATCGTTCTGGCCGATAAGTCGCGAGCGCGGCCTCCACCACGTCCCGAATGCCCGCAAGGCCGCGCTCTATCAAGCTGATCGATGTGTCGCGAACACCGGGGGTTTCGCCATGGGTCTTCAACGTGTCCAATGCGTTGAACAGGCCGCCAAGCGGATTGTTGATCTCATGCGCCATGCCGGAAGCGAGGCGCCCGAGGCTCGACAGCTTCTCTTCCTCGGCGAGCTGCATGGCGAAGTTCGCGCGCTCACGCTCGGCATGAACGAGGGCGTTATAGCCGCGGAACAGGCCCGCGACTTCGGAATCCCAGGCCGGGATTTCCCTGGATGAGATTGGTTCGGCAGCGCCATGCGCTGCGGAGCGCATGTGATCCTCCAGCACCCGCATAGGGCCGATCATCTGTCTCACCAGCATGAACCCGCCCAGCGCAAACGAAGCCGCAAGCACGCCATTGGTAATGAGCAGCGTGACCAGAATCTCACGCCGCTCGGCAAAGAGGTGCGAAACGTCGAATGTGGCGTGGATCGTCCCTATTGGCTGACCCTGATAGACGAGATCGCGGTGGGCGAACCCGGTCAACTTGGCCTTGTTGATCGTCACGACATCGGGACCATAGCGATTGAGGTAATCCGCCGACAACTCGGAAAAAGTCGCGATCCGGTTCGGATCGCTCGCTGCGAGTACCTTGCCATCTGAGCCGGTCACCACGGTTTCGATCGGAGCGAGGGATTCATAGGACGCCGAGGATCTGTCGAGCGCGTCGAACACCTCCCAGACGTCCGCCCGCAACACGGCCGGCACGACCGCCGATGAAAGACCATCCAGATATGTTTCGGCAAGGCCGTTGAGGAAGCTTTCCTGTGTCCGCGACAGCCGGTCGAGCACTCGCTCGGAAATGGCTGCACTGATGACCACCATAAGCAAAGCGACAAAGACCGGCACGCGGTACGAGACGGGAATCGATCGGAAACGCCGGAGCAGTTTCATCCAAACTGCCTCACGGTTTCCACTTTGTCCGCAATCGCGTCGAAGAGCGACGGATCGGTTGCCACGAATCCGTCCAGACGAAGCAGGGCAAGGACTTTCCGACCTTCGGCGTCATCCTGCATGGAAATCAAAGCCTGCTGCAATGCCTTGACGCGTCGATCGTTGGAGGCGGACTTCGGCGACGCTATTGGCGGAAAGCCCAGCCATTCCGACTTGCGGACGATCCTTGTCTGCTTCACCAGATCCGGCTCGGTCTCGCGCATGACCTCGTAGACGTAGCCGTCTACGCTGCCCGACTGAGCGAGGCCCGAGGCGACCGCCCTGATGACGTTTCGATGTCCGTAAGTGAAGAAGCTTCGCGCGAAGAAACTGCCGGGCAGCTGGCGGTTCTCCGCAAGCAGTGCCCGCGTCACCAGAAACCCCGAATTTGAATCAGGATCCGAGAACGCATGGACGTCGCCCTTCAACCCGATCCAGTCATCCACGTCACGACCAGCCGAAGAGATCAGGTACGACTGGTAGAGCGGCTCGCCGTGCCAGACCGGAGTTGCGACAAGGTCGAGATCGGCCTTGAACTGCACGTATGGATAGCCGCAGATCCACGCCGACTGAATCTGCCCGGAAACCAGCAGCGCTGTGATTTCCTGATATGTGCGGCGCGTGACGAGCTCGATCCGGCCACCGATCCTGGCGCCCAGATAGCTGCGCAGATGGCCAAGCAATTCGAGATCGTTCGAGAGGAAGACCGGCGTCAGGCCGAATTTGAAACTCTCTTCTTCGGCGCCGAGGGCAACGGGGGCGAATACGATCGCCGCACCCGAAACAGCGGCCGCAATCAGATCACGCCGTGTGATCGGAACGCCGTCGGTGGCCCTGTTCGGGTTGCCTAGGTTCCCCAAGAATTGCCTCCCGACCGGAACAAGTGGGTGTCCGGTCGATCTGATCATATCCGAAAATGTAGAAGTCTAGGAACTGCAAAAGCGAAACCCGGATTTTGGCGGCGGGGCAGGTAGAAGGTAAGCAGAACTAGATGAGCGAAATCCTGTGGCGGGACGGAGCCGATCAAGATAGGCGATCGATCGTAGCTGTACGCCTCAGCGAGGGAAAAGAACCTCACCCATTCCAAGCACCGAATTATCGCCGCCATATTTTTGCGGGGCATTGCCCAGAAGCGGCCGTTTCAAAATACCTTCCGCGATCAGATGGCGATCGATGACGGCGGCGAAGACGCTCTCCGGCGCGCCGCATTCGACGAAGCTCGGCGACAGGCTTTTCGGCGCGCGATCGAGCAGGATCGAACCGCGACGCATCAGATAGCCGGGCATCTCGCCGGTGCCGCCGGCCACCACCAGCGTGCCGGCGATCATGCGGCTGCCGGCATTGTCGCCCGAGCCTTTCAGCACCGCGATCAGGCCACGCCGCATGCGGTCAGCGGCAAAAGCGCCGGCTTTGCCCCTGACGATCAGCACGCCGCCATTCATGCCGGCCAGCTCCCCGGCAAGCGGCGCAGCGAGGTGATCGCCGGCGTTGCCTGTTATTTCAAGCCTGCCGCCGCGCATGCCGGAGCCGGCATGCGGCCCCGCATTGCCTTCGATCGTCAGCTTGCCGCCGCGCATGACGCGCCCGGCCTGGGCGCCGGCATTGCCGATGACGCGAACCGAACCGCCTCGCATGCCTTCCGCCACCCGATCAAGGCGCGCGCTGCCGCCTTCGAACACGATGTCCAGCGGATCGTTGCCGGCGACGCGAAAAATATCGCCGACCTTCGATCCATGCTTCGACATGCCGATCTGGATTCTTTCGATGTCGCGCCTTTCGATCCCGGCAAGCCGCTCCGGCGTCAGCAGCGACAGGTCGAGGCGCTCGGGCGGTTCGGCGACAAGGGTGAAGGTCAGCGCCTTCATGGCAGCATATCCTTCAGCGAATAGATGAATTTGCCGAGCTTGCCGCCGTAATTACCGGCGCCGATGCGAACCGCGCCGCTCTTCGGCCCCAGCTCGATGACCGCCTTGATGCCGGCCTTCATCGCGGCGGCAACGGCATCGTTGGTCTCGCCGTCGATGACGATCTCCAGGACGGCGTTGATGTCGGGACCGAGCTCGCTCCTGACGACGCCGCGCAGCGTCGGCGCGTAGGCTTCGTTGGCCGAGGCGATCATGCCCTTGTATTTACCGCCGATCTTGGAACCCGAACGGGCAATGCCGCCCGGAAATGGCACGATCGCGCCGGGCACCAGGCCTATCGCGGCAACCGCGGCCTCGGCGGCAAGCAAGGCCTTGGCGCTGCTTTCAGCCATGACAAAGAAATTACCGCCGCCGACGGCATCCTTCGTCAGCCCGGTCGTCGCTTCGCACAGGAATTCGCCGTCCATGACGGGAACGCGCCAAAAATGCCTGCCGCCGAGTTTCTTGGAAATCTGCCAGCCGTCGCCGAAATAACGCAGCGCCGAACCGAGCTTCAGCTCGGCGCTGCCCTCCAACCCGGCGAAGCAGGCCGAACCCGGCGAAGTCAAGACACATTGGCCGACGCGATTGAGCAGTTGTTTCTGCAGTTCGTCGGTTCCCATCGCAAAAATCATCACGCGGCAGCCGGGCCGGCCATCCGGTGTGGCCGATGGCGGCAGTTCGACATCGATTGCCGCTTCGCAGCCGCAGCCGATCACCGAAGTGGCAAAGCCGGTCATGGTGATCGCCGCCTGGCGCGCCCATTTCCGGTTCGGCGCCGTGATGATGATGGCGGTCGCGCGCATACCGAACGCCTCGGCAAAGGTATCGTCGATCACGATGCCATTTACGCTTACGTTCGGCATGAAACCTCGCCGAATGGCTGTTCGCGCGCGATCGCGGACTCTGGGAAATTGAACCAGTCCAGCGACAGGCCATAGCGTTGCTGGTGATAGTCTTCCAGCCGCCGCACCATGGCCTTGTCCGGCGACGGTTTGAGCCTGAGCGCCTTGCCCCAACGGTAATGGGTGATTTCCCCATCCTGCACGACGAGATCGCCATCCTTGAACACATACGCCGCCTGCCCGAGCATTTTCGCTATGTTTCCGTCCCTGCGGTAGACAGCGATATCGGCTATGGCGCCGGCGCCGAGATGGCCCCGGTCTGTCAGCCCGAGCAGCTTGGCTGGGGCCGCGCGCGTCATGATGGCAATGTCCTCGAACGTGTATTCGCGATCGATTGTGGCCAGGGTGGAACGCGCCATGACGGATTTTGGAAGTCCGGCAATCGCTTCGGCGCGCGCTTCCCGGCTCATCAGCAGCTCGAACAGGGCCGGATAGGCGGTAAACGGCGCGCCATTGGGATGATCGGTGGTGAAGAAGACACGCCAGGGATCGTCGATCAGGAGAAAAAGCTCGAGCCCGATCGCCCACTGCATCGCGCCATAGAAATCCTTGCCATAGCTGTAGGGCACGACGCCGCCGCCGTTACCGTCGCCGTCATGAATGACGGATTTCTTCGGGCTCGCACTGCCACGCGCCGAAAACTGCCGCATCACGTCGGAGGAGACAGTGACCGTCTGACCGAACATAACCTGGCCAATGTCGATGGTGACCTCCGGCGTCGCGTTGACCAGTTCAGCAAGACGCGCCGCGGCCGAGGAAAACCTGCGCTTGCCTTCCGTGCCGTAGCCGTAGAACTGGAGATGGGCGAGGTGCATCGGCAACCCTTCCGCCGCCGCGATCGTCGCTGCCGCAGTATCCGCCGATCCTGGGCTGCCCAGATTGTTGCAATGGACATGCAGAGGATGTGGGACGCCAAGACTATCGACGGCCGCCTGCAGCGTCTTGACGATCTTGCGCGAGCTGACGCCATAGGAAGGCACCACATCGTCCAGCGAGAAGGTGCGGACGTTTTCCTTGAAGGCCGCCGCCGCACCGGCGTTGATCACCTTGACCCCAAGCGCCCGCGTCGAGGAGACGGTCCAGGCGACATAGTCCTCGATCATTTGAGAGGAAGCGTCGTCGCGGATCATCGACAGCAGGAAATCGTCGTTGCCGAGAATGGCGAGCGTCGCCTTGTCGATGATCGGGATGTCGGCCAGTTCGAGATGGGTGTGAAGGGCGGCTCCCGGCGACATCGCCGGCTCGACGACCGTGGTGAAACCCATTTTGGCGTAGAGACAGCCGGTCTGGAACGTCGACCAGCCGGCATTGGAGAGCGGCGTCGTTGCTGGCCGCGCCTGATGCGCGGCATGCTGCTCGGGCAGGAGCAGCCGTGCTGTATTCACGTTGCCGCCGCCGATGTGGGAATGGATGTCGATGGCGCCCGCCATCACGATGCAGCCGGCAGCGTCGATGGTCCGGTCGGCAGTGCCCCCCGCCGGCGCCGCAACGATCTTGTCGTCCCCGATCCAGAGGTCGCCCTTGCCGAGACGCCCATTGACGGGATCGATGATGTCGCCGCCCGCAATTTTCGTCAGCATGGCAATGCCGTCCCGGCGGAGACATGACTGGCAACCAGGCGGATAACAGTCGCAACAGAAGGCAGTTCGGACGCCGCTCGCGCATCGACCGACCGCAGCGAACCGGTGCGGCTGGAATAGACCACCGCCTCGTGGTCGACGCCCGCTTCGCCGATGGCAATGGTGACCGCAGCGCCCGCGACCGGCTCCTGTGTCTTCGCCAAGGCGATCAGCGCCATGCGGTTCTTTTTCTTCTGCGGCTGGACGATCGAGGAGGAGATCCGCAGGTGCAGGTCGGCTTCGCCGGCAGCGATCATGCGGCCGACATCGTAACGCCAGGGGTCGAATTCCGGGAAGCCGCGCGCAAAGCCCGTGCGCAACGGAAAACCCGTCATCCAGGTCGAGGCGAGCGCGCTTCCCCAGCCGTTTTCACTCGCCGGCAGATGAAGGCCGGATGCGCGCGACTTGCGGTTGAGGTCAGTGATCAGTCCTTGCAGCATCTCCAGCGCCAGGCCTTCGGTCGCGTCGCCAGAAAATAGAAAGACGGGAAAATGCGCACCCTCCAGGGCTTTGGCGAAATCGTCGAAATTAGACACCGGTTGCGATGTCTGACGTCCCCTGCACTGCGTCCTCAGCGCTGCCAGCGTCGCGCCGAGGCTTGCCTCGCCGCAGGACAGGAGCGTCGCCGCCCGCCCGTTACTCAACGGCGGCGCAGACGTCCCGTTCGACCCGACCAGAAAGAATTCGCGCTGATTCTTGGCCGAGAGATCGGGGGCCGAGAGATCGGGAACCGTGGCCGAGAGTTCGCCGACAAATTCATGATGGATCTGCGGGAGTTCGCCCACAATCACCACGACATCGGCGCGCCGGCGCGTCTCGCCGGGTGCAACCGTCATCGCGCCTTTGTCGGTAAAAAGCGCGGTCTCCCGGGAAACTGCCGCGCCGTCGGCATGATCGTATGCCGCGCCAACCCGCTCAGCCAGCGCGATTGCCGCCCTGGTGCCGTGTATATCCGTATCCAAGCTGAAGACCGGGCACCGGCTTGACCCCAACAGCGCGGCGGCATGTGCAGCCGCGCGCTCGACCAGCGTTTCCCGGTTGCCGATCCAAGCAACCGCCATTCACTACGCTACTTTCTGGTGCCGGCCTGATCCTAGACGAAACTGAATTGGCCGTGAACCCCGCCTGTCGGCAGATTAGCGAATGTTTTTCATATGCTATCAACAAATTCCGACCGCGCTTAATCATATTTGATGTAAGCGAAGCGCTGATCGGTCGGCGGAGTGCCTTCCAGCGCGCCGCCTTCCTTGGCCGGCTGCCACTGGACGACATCCTCGATCTTCTTGGCCAACTCGAAGTCTTTGTCGGTGATGCCCTTGGCTGCGTGGTTCATCAGGCGCACCTCGACCCAGGCATAGGACGCCGTGATGTCGGGATGGTGCCACGCCGCCTCGGCGAGATGGCCGACCGTGTTGATGACCATCAGCGTCGATTTCCAGCTGTGGGTTTTGTATTTGCGTCGGATCCAGCCGTTCTCGTAGCACCATTTCGGCAGCTCCTTCTCGAGCCGCTCGGCAATCTCGGCTTCAGAATAGACCTTTTCCTTAAGCGTCTCGCTCATCTCGATCTCCGCGAATTGCCCGGTCCGTTTTCGCACCAGGGCCAAAGAAGATAAAACGAATGCACTCTCTCCGGCTTGCCCCTTCGACGAAAACAGCTATCATGGCGATGGGCACCTAAACTTCCATGATGCGTCTATGATGCACCCATCGGGGGGTAGATGTCGAATTCTGTTACCATACGAGTGCCCGCCCGCCTGCACCTTGGTTTCCTCGATCTCAACGGCGATACCGGCCGCCGCTTTGGCAGCGTCGGGCTACCTCTAAGCGAACCCGAAACAGTCGTTACCCTGTCGCGGTCCAGCGAGACCATTGTCGAAGGCACCGAGAGCCGTCGCGCCAGCCAGCATTTGTCGACGCTCTGCAGCCATCTTGGCATTCGCAGCCAACATCGTCTGGTGGTCGAGCAGTCGATCCCGAGCCATGCCGGCCTGGGCTCCGGCACGCAGATTGCCCTTGCCGTCGCCTCGGCGCTGCGCACGCTCCACAAACTGCCTCTCGATGTCGGCGGCGACGCGACCCTGCTCGATCGCGGCGGACGATCCGGCATCGGCATCGCCAGTTTCGACAGCGGCGGTGTCATTGTCGACGCCGGCAAGGACGACAGCGGCAGGCCGCCGCCGGTCGTGGCGCGATTGCCGTTTCCGGAAGAGTGGCGCGTCATCCTGATCCTCGACCATGCCGGGCATGGACTGCACGGCGATGACGAAATCGCGGCGTTTCGTTCGCTGCCGCCCTTCCCGGCTGCCGGCAGCGGCGAGATCTGCCGGCGGGTGCTGATGGGCATCATGCCGGCTCTGGTCGAACACGACCTTCCAGCCTTCGGCGCCGCCGTGGCCGCGATCCAGATGCTGATCGGCACCCATTTCGCCCCGGCGCAAGGCGGCGTTTTCACCTCCAAGCGGGTCGAGAGGGTGGCCCATGCTCTCAATGAATCAGGCGCCGTCGGCATCGGCCAGAGCTCGTGGGGACCGACAGGATTTGCCTTTGCCCCATCGCAGGAGGCAGCAGTCGGGTTCGTCAGCACCGTTCAGCAGACGGTTGAAGACGGCATCGAGATCAGGATCGTCAAGGGCAGGAATTCCGGCGCGAAGATCAATTCGACCAGACTTGATCTCGTCGGCAGCTGACGGGTCGGCAACGCGATCACGTTCAAGCTGACAGGCGAGAAATGGCAGAAAGGCGAGAAATGGCCCGCAAACATATCCTGCATATGCTGACGCCGTTGAAACACATGAGCCCTTTCGACGTGAATATGGCGCTCGATGCAGGCTTCGACGCCGTCGTCCCTTATGTCGATGTAAGCCTCGGCGAGGTGACAGGCCTCGTGCAGGACGCGATCTTTTCGCGGCCGCCCGATGCGGGCGTCGATACCGGCATCTTCATCGCCGGCAAGGATGCCTCGCTGGCGCTCGACATGTTCGACGCAGCTGGAAAGGCGATGGTGCCGCCCTTCCAGGTTTCGGTATTCGCTGACCCGGCCGGCTCGTTCACCACCGCCGCGGCGATGGTGGCCAAGGTCGAAAAAGCGCTGGAGAAAAAATTCGAGCGTGGGCTGAAAGACACCAGGATCGCGGTTTTCGGCGCCACCGGTGTCGTCGGCTTCTGCACCGCCGTCATCGCCGCCAGGGAGGGCGCCCGGGTCACGCTTGTCGGCCATGACGGCATCGAAAGGGTCGAGCAGATCGCGGCAGAGATCAAAAGCCGATTCAAGATCGACGTAGACGCGGCTGACGGGTCGAGCGACGCCCGCAAGATCAAGCTGGTCGAGGCGAGCGAAGTAATCCTGGCTTGCGCCAAGGCCGGCGTCCAGGTGGTCTCGAAAGCCCAGTTGAAAGGCGACGGCCTGCTTATTGCCGCCGACGTCAATGCGGTCCCGCCGGCCGGCATCGAAGGCGTAGCCGTCAACGCCAATGGCGATCCGATCGAAGCGACAAACGCTGTCGGCATTGGTCCGCTTGCCATCGGCAACGTGAAATATAAGGTCGAATTCGGCCTCTTCAAACGAATGATCGAAGCCGAAAAAACCATCACGCTCGATTTCCAGGAAGCGTTTTCCCTTGCACGCGAGATTGCCAAATAACGCCGGATCTCTCTTGATCGCGGCGATTTCAGGCCGGGCGCTGGCTGCCGCCGCGCGCCAGGCCGGCTATCGTCCGCTGGTCGCCGATTTCTTTTGCGACACCGACACCGTCGCGCTCGCCGAACGCGCGACGTTGCTGCCGGGCGACCTGCAAGGCGGCATCGACGGCGAGCGCATCATCGAGACGCTTCGGCAATTGGCTGGAGACGACCAACCGGCCGCCATTGTCCTGGGCTCGGGCTTCGAGCGGATGACGCAGACCGTAGACGAGGTCGCGCGCCATTTTCCCCTCGCCGGCAATAGCGGTGCCGCGATCAGCAGGATCAAGGACCCGCAATTGTTGGCCGCCGATTGCTCCGAACTCGGCATCCCGCATCCGGAATTCCGGTGGGACCGGCCGCCGGATCCTGAGAATTGGGTGGTCAAGACCGCGGGAGCCGCGGGCGGCACGCATATCAGGCGGGCCACCGGGGAAAGCCCGGTATTACAGAGCGAGGCTCCTGGCGGCCGTTATTTCCAGCGTTTCGTTGCCGGCCGCAGCATCTCGGCCCTGTTCGTCGCCAACGGCCAAACCGCTGATATCGTCGGCTTCAGCCAACAGTGGGCGTCGCCTGCCCCGGCAGCGCCCTATCGCTATGGCGGCGCCGTGCGGTTGCGACGCTTCGACCGCACGCAGGCGGCGATGATCGGCGACTGGCTTTCAGGTCTGACGCGCCGCGCCGGCCTGGCTGGATTGTGCAGCGCCGATCTCATTCGCGCAGCGGACGGCTACAAGCTTATCGAGATCAATCCAAGACCAGGCGCCACGCTCGACATTTTCGACGATGCCGACGCGCCTCTGATCGAAGCGCATCTGCGCGCCGCGGCAGGCAAGGCTTACCGCCTGCCACGCTTCGTCGATTCGATGGCGTCGATGGTGACCTACGCGGCGGCGCCGATCGCCCAGTTTCCATCGATTGCCTGGCCTGAATGGACTGCGGACCATCAGTCGCCCGGCACCCGTCTGATCGCCGGGGATCCTGTCTGCACCATCTTCGCGCGCGGTCCGAGTGCCGATTTGACCAGGCGGCTCATCAAGGACCAAGCCAACCGATTGCAACATCAATGGGAAGGAGACCGGACATGAAAGATGGTTCGGCATTCCTGAACGACAATGCGCAACGCATCGTCGACGGCATGATCGGCGACGCCGAACGCCTGCGTATCGCCGTGTCCAGAGGCCCTCTGGGCGAGTGCCTGATCGATGCCGGCGCCAAGGCCGCCGGCGGCGTCGAGGCCGGACTGCGCATGGCGGAGGCCGCGATGGGCGGTCTCGGCAGCATTTCGGTCTGCATGGACCGCGCGTCGCAGAAATGGCCGCTCACCATCGAAGTACGGTCTTCGCAGCCGGTGCTTGCCTGCCTGGGCAGCCAGTATGCGGGCTGGAACCTGTCGAGCCAGGGCTATTTCGCCATGGGATCGGGACCGGCGCGGGCGCGCGCCCGCGTCGAACCGCTGTTCGAAGTGCTTTCCTATCGCGACACCGCGTCATCCGCCGTGCTTATCCTGGAGACGGCCGAACCGCCGCCCCAGGCGATCGTCGAGAAGGTCGGCAAGGCGACCGGACTGCCGACCGAAAAGCTCACCTTCCTCTATGCGCCGACACAGAGCCTTGCCGGCAGCGTGCAGATCGTTGCACGCGCGCTCGAAGTCGCCTTGCACAAGAGCAACGATCTCAAATTTCCGCTGGACCACATCGTCGACGGCATCGGCACCGCCCCGATCCCCGCCCCGCATCCGGATTTCCTGACCGCCATGGGCAGAACCAACGACGCCATCATCTATGGCGGCAGCGTTCAGCTCTTCGTAAAAGGCTCGTCGAAAGACGCCAGCGAACTCGCGGAGCGACTGCCGAGCCGCGCCTCGCGGGATCACGGCCACCCCTTCGCCGAGATCTTCAAGCGGTTCAACGGTGATTTCTATGCCATCGATCCGCTGCTGTTCAGCCCGGCCGAAGTGATCGTCACGGCGATCGACACGGGCGATACGTTTCGCGCCGGCGAGCGTGACCTGCAGATGCTCGAACGGAGCCTCGGTTAGGCCATGGCTGTACAACGGACCCATCTGGCATCCGCTTGCCAGGCCGCTCGCCCGGGCTTTTGGTATATCGTTATCCGAGGCGCCACATGATCCCCCGCATCCTGATCGTCAGCGATGTTTCGGACACCCGCGCCAAGGGCTTGGCGGCAAGGCTGGACCGGCGGGGCGCCGTGGTCGCAACCGTGCCGCTGGCGGCGATCGAATTCGACACCGGCAGCCCGAGCGGATTGTCGATCCCCGGCTTCGACGGCGCACTGCCGGACGCCGTGCTGGTCCGTTCGATCGCCGCCGGATCGTTCGAAGCGGTCACCCGGCGCCTCGGCGTGCTGCACGCATTCGCCAAACTCTCTGTACCGGTGTGGAATTCCGCACAGGCGATAGAACGCTGCGTCGACAAGTCGATGACGACCTTCCTCCTGAAGAATGCCGGCCTGCCGACGCCGCCGACATTCGCGGTCGAGGGACGTGCCCAGGCCGAAGCGATCGCTGAACGCGAACTGCCGTT
Organism: Mesorhizobium sp. WSM4823; assembly: GCF_055811195.1. Taxonomy (NCBI): domain Bacteria; kingdom Pseudomonadati; phylum Pseudomonadota; class Alphaproteobacteria; order Hyphomicrobiales; family Phyllobacteriaceae; genus Mesorhizobium; species Mesorhizobium sp. WSM4823. The sequence continues at coordinate 135,714 of NZ_JBVVQL010000007.1, read as the reverse complement.
CACGCCGCTGGTGCTGAAGCCGCTTTTCGGCGCGCAGGGCCGCGGCATCAGGCTGATCGAAACACTGTCCGATCTCCCCGCCGAGGACGAGGTGAACAGCGTCTACTATCTCCAGCATTACGTGCCGCGTCCCGGCCCCCCTTTCCGCGATTTTCGGGTTTTCGTCTGCGCCGGCGAAGTCCTGGCGATGATGAGCCGCCGTGGCGACGACTGGATCACCAATATCAATCGCGGGGCAGTGCCCGAGCAAATCTCGGGGCATGGCGAAACTGAACTGGCGGCGCTGGCAAGCGCCGCCGCCGCCGCTATGTCAGCGGATTTCGCCGGCGTCGATATCGTGCCGGCGGCCGACGGCAAGCTGTTCGTGCTGGAGGTCAACAGCATGCCGGCCTGGTCCGGGCTGCAATCGGTCGTCGCGGTGAACATCGCCGATGCGATTGCCGACGCACTGCTGAAATTCCTGGCTGATCGCACCGAAACGGCGGCGGCGCGCCCCTATCGCCTCACCGCGCCGGCGAATTCGTGACGAGCCGGTAGCATGGCGCTTTTGCGAGAACGCCTCCGGGCTGCCTACAAGGATGCCTGCCGGATGGAGATCGAGGCGCTGAAGCCCGGCAATGTCCATCTGTTCGCCGACGGGCACGGCATGTCCGCCGCCCAGTTCATGATGAGCGCAGAGGTTTCGTCCGGGCCGCTGACCGATCCTCGCCTGCCGGTCGGACAGCGCATGCTGGAAGCGGTCCGCGCGACACGTCTGGCGGTCGCGACCAACACCAATCTCGGTATCATCCTTCTGTCAGGACCTCTGCTATACGCCGCCGAAATGACGGGCGCCCCACTGCACGACGGTCGGCTGCACGACAATCTCGACGCGGTGCTGCGCGCGATGAGCATGGATGACACCAGGGCCGTGTTCGAAGCGATCGTCGCGGCCGCGCCGGGCGGCCTTGGCGAGGCCGCGAACGACGTGCGCCAGGAGCCGAAGGTTCATCTGCTCGAAGCCATGCGGGAGGCGGCCGACCGCGACATGATCGCCCGCCAGTATGTCACCGGTTTCGGCGACGTGTTCGACGTCGGGCTTGCGGCTCTCGAAGCGGCGTTGGCCCGCGGGGAAGGCGGCATGTGGCCGACGGTGTTCGCCTATATGGCGTTTCTCGCCGGCTTCCCCGATAGCCATGTCGTGCGCAACCACGGAGCCGAAGCCGCAAATCAGGCGCGGCAAGAGGCGCTTGCCGTTCAGGCGGCGCTCCATGCCAACGACGACGAAGCATCACGCATTCATCTGCTCATGGAGCTCGATCGCCGGCTGAAGGCGGGCAAGCTCAACCCCGGCACCTCGGCCGATCTGACCGTGGCTACTCTTTTAGTCCACCTCCTCGGCGTTCGCCTTGCATAATCGCAGCGTTGGTGGTTGACTTCTATGAGCGGGAGCTGGGCTTCCGCGGCTATCCAGCCAACCGGTCCGGACAATCCGGACGCTGCCAACAAGGATAGCTGTCCATCGAGCGCTCGCTCGGTTGCGGCGTCTTTGGACACCTTAACTGTGTCTTGGAGGAAAATTGGCATGGCAAAGATCTCGAAAGTAATGGTCGGTGAATCGCTGGTAGGAGACGGCAACGAAGTGGCGCATGTCGACCTGCTCATCGGCCCGCGGGGGAGCGCGGTCGAAACGGCATTTTGCAACGCACTTACCAACAACAAGGACGGCTTTACCTCCCTTTTGGCGGTGATCGCACCCAATCTTCAGTGCAAGCCCAACACCGTGATGTTCAACAAGGTCACGATCAAAGGCGCCAAGCAGGCGGTGCAGATGTTCGGCCCGGCCCAGCATGCGGTTGCGAAGGCCGTGCAGGACGCCGTCGCCGAGGACATCATTCCCGCCAGCGAGGCGGACGATCTGTTCATCTGCGTCGGCGTTTTCATCCATTGGGACGCGGCGGACGACGCCAAGATCCAGAAGTACAATTACGAAGCGACGAAGGAAGCCATCCAGCGCGCGGTCTCGGGAACGCCGACGGCCGCCGAGGCCACGGCCAAGCGGGACCAGGTGAAGCATCCGTTCGCGGCTTAGACAAGAGACAGCCCCGCACAGGCAAAACCCTCCGCGGAGCCGGATGGTCTGTTGCGCCGACTGAAAAAGCTACTGGGCTTTTAGAGCAATTCCAGGAAAAGTGTGAAACGGTTTTCCCAGGAAAAACGCGTAGCGCTTTCCTTGGGGAATTGCGCAAAAACAAAGAGATAGAGCGGCGCGACGATCGACTGAGAGTCCGCCGCTCTAGATCCAAGGCCCAGTTTCCGAGGCCGAAGTCAGAGGTCATGCAAATGTCAGGCGCCAAGCGTTGCGAGGTGCTTCGGCGTAAGCGTGCCGTCATGCAGCGAGGTCGCGACCAGCGCAGCAGTGATACCGAGTGACGAAAGGGCGCGAATGTCAGCCTCGTTGCGCACCCCGCCGGCCGCGATCACGGAGCGGCTTCCGGCCTTCGCCTTGATCGCCTCGAGCCGCGTGAAATCGGGACCGGAGGCGGAGCCGACCCTGGCCAAAGTCATGACGATCACCTTTTGCGGCCAAAACTCCGGCTCGTCGAGAAATGATGCCGGACCGCGAAATCCGTCGTCGAAGAAATCCAGCGACAGGATAAGGTCGGGATGATCGCGAAAACGCCGGAACAGCGCGTCGTCTCGCTGCGATTCGGAACCCAGGACCGGGTAAAGCCAGGGCTCGGCGAGTGCTGCCGCAAGGGTTTTCTCGTCGGCGATGCCGGCATCGACCCAAAGCTCCGGCGGCTCCGCCATCGCCTTCAGCCGGGCAAGCGCGCCGCTGTTTGGCGTTCCGCCTTCGATGGCATCGAGGTCGGCGATATAGAAGGTCGGAAAAGGATAAAGTCCGCGCAGGCCCTCGGCGACCGCGACGACATCCGAACTTTGGCTGAGCGGCGTAACGATCGGCCTGTAGCGATCGCGTTTTCCTTGTTGGGCGCGGACCACTTCGCCGCCTTTCAGGTCGAGAACCGGAATGATACGCAACGCTTTTCTCGCTGACCAACTGCCCTGTCCAACTGTGATGAAAGCTTGAAGTGTGGAAAAAAGAAAGAGCATCGTTGCCGGCTTCGATATCGGTGGCGCGCATCTGAAGGTGACGCGCGCGCAAGACGGCCGCATCGTCAAGGCCGTAACGATCGCCACGCCGCTTTGGCTCGGGCTCGACAAGCTGGCCTCGGCATTCGAGGAAGCGGCTCCGATTTATGCGGGCGCCGATCTCAACGCATTCACCATGACCGGCGAACTGGCTGACATCTTTCCGTCCCGCGATGCCGGCGTCGCAGCTCTACTGGATGAAATTTCAAGCCGGTTCCCAGGCGAGAAACTGATCTATGCCGGGCCGTTCGGCTTTGTTGGAGTCGAGCAGGCAGCGCAGCTGAGCACCGATGTCGCCTCCGCCAACTGGCACGCGACAGCGTCGCTGGTGGCCAAACGCGCCGGCGATGCCCTGTTCGTCGATATGGGCTCCACCACCACCGACATTCTCGCCGTCAAGAATGGCGCCATCGCCAATGACGGCTACACCGATGCCGGACGGCTGCTGACCGGCGAACTGGTCTACACCGGCTTCACCAGGACGTTCCTGTTCGGTGTGGCCTCGTCGGCCCCCGTCCGCGGCAGGCTGACACCGCTGATGAACGAATATTTCGCCTCGATCGCCGACGCGCACCGCATCCTGGGGGTGCTCGACGAGAAGGACGACAGGCACGCTACCGCCGACGGTAAGGAAAAGACGGTCGACGGTTCGACCGCGCGGCTGGCGCGCATGATCGGCCGCGACGCCGGCGACCTGACGCCGCCGGAATGGCGTGAAGTCGCGCGCTGGTTCAGCGAGCAGCAGTTGCGCAAGATCCACGATGCGGCATCCCTGGTTGCCGGCCCCCTTGCTCCGAACGCGCCGATCGTCGGCGCCGGAACCGGCCGCTGGCAGATCAGGCGGCTGGCCGAACGCATGGAACGCCGCTTCGTCGATTTTGCCGAGATCATTCCCGCAGATGACGCCGTTCGCGGCGAAGCGAGCAGCGTAGCACCCGCGTCAGCGGTGGCGCTGTTGGCGGGATCTCAATTGTAGGCGCTGTGGCCATCCGATCAATCGGGAGACGAGATACTGCCCCGGCTTGAAGGTCTCAACCCGTACCAGCGCATCCAAAATCGGACCCCGCGCAAGCTCGCAACAGGGTGGAACCCGACGTTCGGCACCCGCTCGGCGCATGTCCGGTTCGCGCCGAAGATAGTCGTTCATGCGGTCCGTCCATTCACCAAAAAGCCGACATCTTTATTGCGGAGACCGTAGGCAGCTTTGTCCCCGTAAAGCAGACATGCCGGCGATAGCACTTGAGGCCGCGGTTGCCCCAGGTCCGCGAAACTTCCATGTGCCGCACGCCACCTTGGCTCCCGGCCTTCATTGTCGTAACCTCACGTCGCAACGTCAACGTGTGCAGAGGAGGGCGCGTTCGAATGCGGGTTCCGATTTGGTTCTTTTCGACCTTTGTACTGTTGTTGGCAACATTTCCATCCGGAGTGCACGCTGCCAGCGACAATCCGAAGCTCACGCCGCTCGTTGCGGAGATCATCGCTCCCCCGCATGTGGTTCCAGGCTCCGACGGCAGGCTTCACATCGTCTACGAACTTGCAGTGACGAACGTCACCGGCGGCAATGTCCGTTTCGAGAAGCTCGAGGTCGTCGAGGCCGACAGCGGAGCACCGCTTGCAGAACTCGGCCCGGATGAATTGGCCACGCGCGTCACGCCGGGCGCAAGCCGCGGCAACGAAACCGGCGAGCTGGCCGCCTATCAGTTCGCCGTCATCTTTCTGCATGTCGTGCTTGCGGACGGCGCGGCGGTTCCGGCTCGCATCACCCACGAGATCACGGCGTTTTTCGCGGTCATCGGCGCCGACATGACGGTGACGATTGGCGAGGGTGCCGTGGTTGCGACGGCGCCAGTGGCTCTTGGGCCGCCTTTGCGCGGCAAGGGTTATGTCGCGGCTGACGGCTGCTGCGATTCCATCCGTCATGTCCGCGCCCTGCTGTCGCTCGACGGCAAGTTCTACCTTGCCCAGCGTTTCGCTATCGACTGGGAGCAAATCGACGACAACAACACGCTGGTCGTGGGCGACCTTAAGGTTCCTGCGAACTACCACATCTATGGCAAGCCCATCCTTGCCGTTGCCGACGGCACCGTGGTCGGGACGCGCGACGACTTGCAGGACCAAGTGCCCGGTGCGCTGCCCGCCAACCTGCCGATTGACGAGGCCGACGGAAACTTCGTCGTGCTCGACATCGGCTCGGGCTTGTTCGTCAACTACGCCCACATGCGGCCGGGCAGCGTGAAGGTGAAGATCGGCGACAAGGTGCGCCGCGGCGATCAGATTGGCGAAGTCGGCAATACCGGGAACAGTCAGGCGCCGCATTTGCACCTGCATGTCATGGACAGCGCTTCTCCGTTGGCCTCGGACGGCCTCCCCTACGTATTCGACAGCTTTACCATCACCGCGGTCGACGAGGCAGGGACCGAAGATTTCGACAAGGCGGAAGCGACCGGATCGCCGCTGACGCTTACGCCGCGCGTCCCGCCCCAGAAGCTGGAAAACGTGCTGCCGCTTGACCTTTCCGTCGTTGACTGGCCACAGTGATCGCCTTGTAAAAAGGCGGTGGACGGTCCGCCCTGATTTCCGAAATGGTGAGCTCGAAGCCGATGACCGCCACCCGCACAATACCCTTACGTCTTTTCCTTGCCGCTGCCGTCCTTACCTGCGCAAGTCCTGCAAACGCCGATCGGCTGCTGGACGAATCGGTCGAATTCACCGGTACATTCGCTTTTGTGAGTTCAGGCGCGCCGGGTCTGGTGATCGCCGGCGTTCGCAACGGCGAGACGGCGTTTGCCGGTTTCGGCGAAACGGTCCGCGGATCCGGCACAGAGCCGACTGCCGACACAATGATGCGAGTGGCGTCCATTTCGAAGGCCTTTTGCGGAGACGCTCTCGCCAGTTTGTTGGTAAAAGGAGAGATCGGCCTGACCGACGCGGTTCAGACGCACCTGCCTGACGGATTCGTAGTGCCGGAGAAGGATGGGCGGACCCTAAGGATCATCGACCTCGCGACGCAGACCTCCGGCCTGCCGCGCGAGATGGCGCAGGCAGGTGGAACACCCAACGATCCCTACGCCGGCCACACGAAGGAAGCGATGATCGCCGCCATGAACGGGAAGCCGTTTCTGTTTCCTCCCGGAACCGGCGCGCTCTATTCGAACCTGGGCTTCGACCTCCTGGGACTGGCGATCGGCGGAGCGGCTGGCAAGCCATACGCTACCGTCTTGGAGGAGCGCGTGTTGCGGCCACGCGGGATGGTGGACACGGTCTTCAATCCGCGACCTGGTGACGAGGGCCGGCTGATGCAGGGGCATAACTTCGACGGCACGCCGCTTCCGTTCGTGCCGACACCGATGACGATGGAATGCGCCTCGGGGCTCTATACGACGCCCAACGATATGCTGAAGTGGATCGCCTGGCACCTGGCTCAAGGCGGGTCTGAGGACGATGCACGCCGCGTCATCGACCACGCCAGCCTGGTTCGGAGGGATGGGCTCTCTCCGGCGCTGGGCCTCGACGACGGCGGCGCGCCGATGGATGCAATGGCACTGGGTTGGGTTGTCGTGGAGGCCGCCGGCAATCATCCGCTGGTGCTTCACAAATCCGGAGGACGACAAGGCATGTTTACATATGTTGCCATCGCGCCGACGCGCGGCGTCGGCGTCTTTGCGGCGATCAACCAGTTCAGCGCCGGGGGCTTTGAAGCAATGGTGCATGCAGTAAACCAACTGATCTACCAGCTCGCGCCCCGCTGACCGCGTCTATCATTTTCACAATCAGATTTCTCATCGAGGACATCCCAATGACCGGTTCAGGCTACAGGCGCTTGCTCATCCCCTGCTTCACGGCCGCCTGCGTCCTTGCGGCTCCTCATGTCGCAACCGCCGAAGATCGTCTGCTTGAGGAAGCCGTGGGATTTGCCGGCGGTATCGCCTTCCTCGGCTCGGGCGCTCCTGGCCTCGTTATCGCCGCGGTTCGCAACGGCGAGACGGCCTTCGCCGGCTTCGGCGAAATCCGCAAGGGCTCGGGGCAGGCGCCCGACGAACATACGCTGATGCGGATAGCCTCGATCTCCAAGACCTTCTGCGGCGATCTGATGGGCTCGATGATCGTGGATGGCACCATCGGCGCGGCCGATCCCCTTGCCAAACACCTCGGGAAGGACTGGACCGTGCCTGAGCGCGAGGGACGAACGCTCAGGCTCATCGATCTGGTGACGCAGGCATCCGGCCTGCCGCGCGAGGTGCCGAACCAGACAGGCGGCACGCCGGACGACCCGTTCGGCGGCAATACCTTCGACCTCAGCCGCGCTGAGCTTGCGAAGCCAGACCCCTATCTTTTCCCTCCGGGCACGGGTGCCTTTTACTCGAACTGGGGTTACGATCTGCTCGGCCTCGCGCTCGCCAATGCCGGTGGCAAGTCCTACGGCGATCTGCTGGCCGAGCGGGTGCTCACGCCCCGCCAGCTGACCGACACCAAGCTCAACCTGGCGGAAGGCGATGCGGCGCGGACCATGCAGGGCCATTTCTTCGACGGCACGCCGTTGCCCCTCGTTCCTTCGCCGGAAACGATCGGATGCGCGGGCGGGCTCTACACCTCCGCCGCCGACATGATGAAGTTCATGGCCTGGCACCTTGGCAAGGATGCGGCCAGCGATGCAGAGCGTACCGTCGACCATGCGGGCTGGCTCTGGCGCGACGGTCTCTCGCCGGTCATCGGGATCGACGATGCGGGGCCGATGGGAACGATGACGCTTGGCTGGGTCGGAGTGCTGGCCGACAAGGACAAACCCATGATGCTCAACAAGACCGGCGGCCTGCAGGGGCAGTTCAGTTACGTGGTGTTGGCGCCAACGCGCGGTGTCGGTGTCTTCGCGTCGATCAATCAGTTCAGTGTCGGCGGGTTCACAGCGATGGTCGCAGCAACGAATGGTCTCGTCGCGCAACTCGCGCCGAGATAAGGGCAGTTCAGGCGGGAGCTACGCCACCTAGAGCGCAATTCCGGACGGAAAACCGTTTCACACTTTTCTTGGAATTGCTCTAATACGAGCTGATTAGCTGGAACAAAAAACGCGTGCCGGTATCAGTCAGACCCTGGTTATCTCTGAACGGTACCGCAACAAGCGCCCTTGCATTGAGGTGTTGCCCGAACGCAGCCCTCGCCCCTATTCCGGCCGAGCCGAGTTCCGCCTCGATGTAATCCACGCCCGTATCGTGGTTCCAGACCGCACCGTAATCGACAAAAGCAAACACGTTTAGATTTGAGATCGGCAAAGCCTCCGGGAGTTCGATGTTGCGTCCCAATTCTAGCGAGGCCGCTATCCCGCTATCGCCTGAAGCCGCCGAGCCATCGAAAGCCAGGCCATAGGGATCGCCGCCGAGCACCAACTGGACTGACGATGGCACCGCCGTCGGCGCATATTGGGCTGCCACTCGGAGGTGGGCGACGGCCAGCGAAGCGATCTCCTTGGTAAGGTCGAGGTCGCCCCGAAAATACCTGTAGTCATCAGGAACGCCTGGACGCGGTGCGAGCGGATCGGTGCTGCTGCTCGCGCCAAGGCCGTCGAGGCCTTGGCCGAAAGTACCTGTCAGCGCGACGGCGCCGTTCTCCAGCTCGCCGACATACTTAAAGGACGCCGCCAGCCATCGGAGGTCCTCGTCCGTCTGCGTTACGCCGCCCAAAGCCAGCGAGTTGTTCTTGAAGTTCAATTCAAGGCGGCCAAATAGACTGTGATCGATTGTCCGCAGCAGTGGGTAGTTGGCATACGCGCTGCCGAACGTAGAGGCTATGTCGAGATCGAGCGGCTTGAGGTCGGCGCCCGGCTGGGAAGAGACGTAACCCACGCTGTATCCTACATGCAGTCCGTCATACCCGATCGGGACATCGTGCGAAGCCAGCACGAACTTCAACTCCTCGGGACTGTCCGGAATGGTCACCACGGCGATGTTCGCCACATCGAACAGCCTGAGCGCATCGTTGAAGGTGCCGGTGCCGGCCAGCTGATATGGGCCGACGGCATCGCTGCCGAGATTATCGACTATAGCGTTTGCACCGGCCCGCTTGAAGCCAATGTCGAGTTTCAGATCACCGCCGGCGGAGGGCGTTTCGGGCCGAATGAAAGTGCCTTCGATGGTCAGGCCGCCAAGATCGCTCATCAGCAACAGCACGCGCTCGGCCTCCTTGATCCGGATTGGCCGCATGGCGACGATGCGATCGATGTAAGGTTTCAAACGCCGCTCGATATCAGGGATGGCGCTGTTGATGGTGACCCGGCGCACATAGGATTCGTAGAGAACGATGACGACGTTGCCGGATGAAAAGTCCTGCTCGGGAACGACGGCCCACGAGAAATATCCGGCCTTCTGGTAGATCTCGTCGATCCGCTCGGCGATGGCGTAAAGGTCGGCGGCGCTTATCTTTTTGTTCAGCTGCGCGGCCCACGCTTGCTCCAGCGTAGCGCTAGACACCGTCACCGCGCCTCGAACGGTTATCGACCTCAAGGTGAACATTGTTTTTTCGGCTTGTTCCGAGGTCGTTGCCTTGCGTGCATCCGGAACTGACAGGTCCATCGTGCCGGGCTTCCTCGGAGCGGAATAGCGTCGGATGATCTCGTTCTGATCCGAAACCACCGAATCGATCTGCTCGGGGATCGTCTGGCTAAGGCTCGGTCCGACCATGAAGGCACTGATTGCAAGACAGATGGACACGCGACGTACTGCGTCGAACCACTGGGACAGCGCCTTACGAAGAGGCATCAATCAAACTCGCTGACATGTCGTGGTAGGGAAAATCAACGATTGCTCGAAACTCAATTTAGCAAATTAGCAAATATGTTGGGGTCCGTCATCCCGCGATAGCATACCCGTCAGTGCCCCAACAAAGCGCAGACCGCCTGAGCCTGAACCTCCCGCAAGCGTTCGATCAAAGCGCCAGCCGGCTCAGCGATGTTCAGCGTGGTGGTGACCGAGCGCGTCCCGTCGGCGGTTGACGCCGCCCACTGCGTGTAGCCCGGGAAACTGCCGGTGTGGCCATAAACGACACCGCACGGCGTGGTGTAGCGGAACAGTCCGAGACCGGCCTCGTTCGTCCCGGGTCCGGGCGGACTGGAATTGCCGGCCACGAACTTCATCTGTTCAATCTGCTCGACAGCGCCGAAGAACTTCAGTCCGAGTTCTGCCCGTATGAACGTCGACAAATCATCAGGCGTCGACACGATCGCGCCCGACGCCCACGCACCGCTTGGGCTGACGAAGGTCGTGACGTCTTTCGGCTCGGATCCGGGCGCGACGATATAGCCGTGGATGGCGGGCGCAGGCAGCGCGATGTCGCGCGTCGGGAAACTCGTCCGGGCGAGGGCGGCAGGACCAAACGCGATGTTCTTCAGCAGCGTCCCGTAGGGCGTTCCTGTGACCGCCTCGGCGATCAGCCCGACGACGACGTTGTCCGTGTTGGAGTAGGTATACTGGGTGCCGGGCGTAAACTCGAGCGGGTCGTTGCGGACCCAGCCGATGATCTCAATGGGCTGCACGTAGCCTTGAGGATTTGTCGCGACCTGCTCGGCCAAGCCCTTGGACTGCAAGTAGTCGGGCAGGCCGCTGGTGTGGTTCAGCATCTGGCGGACCGTGACGGCCGACCATGCCGCCGGCAGATCAGGCAGGTGCTGGCCGATGGTGTCGTCGAGGCCGAGCCGGCCCTTCTGGACGAGGTGCAGGGCAATGGCGCCGTTGAATGCTTTTGAGATGCTGGCGATGCGCATATATTGGTCGACCCCCAGCGCCTCACCCGATATGACATCGGCGCGCCCCGCTGTGAGTACGGTCATGCGACCGTCGCGGTAGAGCGTGGCGATCGCGCCGGGAGGTCCATCTTCTGTATCGACGAGCTCCTGTAGGCCGGCCTGTACCTTTGCATCGGCCGTTCTCAACTGAGCCGCGGTTAAGCCCGTCGACTGTGCCGGACCTTCGCTATCAGGACGTTTTACATAGAGATCCGGATCCATCTCTTCAGAAGACACGATGACTTCGTCATTGACGCCCGAGTCAATATAATCATCGGTAATTGAAAAGCCTGCCAGAAGCTGTTTGTCCGTGAGAGGATACCAGGAGCCGAGTTCGTGCGAGTAGGCGGCAATGGCCAGCCGCGCCAGTTCACGATTGCTATACAGGTCGACTTCATAATCTTCGACCAATTTGCCATCCGAATATTTCTTATATCCGTCAATATAAGGATCGCGGGAATTGTCGCCTCTATACTTATCCACAATGTCGCCGACGGTGACCTTAGCCTTGTTTCCCTGGAAATAAATCTTGCGGAGGAGAAAACCCCAAGCAGCTACTCCATGCTCTGGGGTTTCATAAATGGCAGTTTGGTTGCCGTACCGGTCTGGCAGAGTGCAACCCACATATCCTCTCATGCTGTCTCGCTGCCATTTCGAGATGTTGATGGCGCCGGGATTGTTTGTTCGAAGGGCCCTCCGAGTAAGCGCATTTGAGGAACTATAGTCAGCGTCCGGCAGGCTGCTAAAGAAATTGCCAATCCCGACCAGACTTCTGAAGTTGAATTCAGTACCTTCAGGATATTTCGCATCGTCGCGAAATGGCGGGGCTAGACTGCGCGCTTTGTTCGCCTCCCAAAATGGCAGCCCGAGTGCATTACCGGTCTGCATCCCCACTGTGCCGTCAACGGGTATCCCATATGTGCTCTGGAAGGACTTCACAGCGCTTGCTGTCTGCGAACCAAACACTCCATCAATCGCTGAGGCGTAAACAGATTTGTCCGTGAGTACGCTCTGTAGAAGCGCAACCCTACGATCAAGAACGTTGCTTCTAGTTTGCTGAAAGACCGGACCGACGGTTTGACGCTTGTCGCTGATGCTGAAGTTGCTGACCCATTCGCTCGACCCGGAATAATCGTCAGGTGCTCCGCAGTTCAGGGGATTCGCTGCGCTAATTTCATCCGGGCTTTCAAAAGCGAAGGCCGGACCGTCAGGCAAGAGGGCCAGGAGCGCAATGGCAAGCCAACCGCCCGCCCCCGGCCTGAAACAACCGCCTATCATTTGGCGACTTCACCGCATGCGTTGACTGTATCGGTCTTCGACATGCACATTCTCCGATCTTCGGCGAATTTCAGTTCGCCTTGTTAACTGACCTTCTCGTCTCCCAGCACCTTTTATCATCCAAAGAGTGGATGACGGAAGGCGAGCTTGATTCTGATCTGGCGAATCTCCTGTCAGCAATCTCCGCTATCGGAGCGGCAGCCTGCAACTTTCAGCGCCGAGAGCATGCGAGCGGACCATCCACCCGGACACTCAGCTCTCTCCCATCCTTTCAACTCCCAGCCATAAAGGTCTCCAGCGGCAGGGTTGCGGTAGTTGGCGCGCAGCGATGGTCGGTCAGGTTCTGAGGCGGCGGTGGCGGCGCGCGTGCTGTCGTCGATCAAGGACGAGCGGCTGGTCGCCGAAAAGGCCTATGGCGGCGGCGTGGGCAAAATCTCCGGCGACAGGGACGCCCTGTTCGGGGATCTCGAGTTGGCGCTGTTTGCCGGCAAGATCGCCGCCTATGCGCAAGGCTTCGCGGTGATGAGCGGCGCGTCGAAAGAATTCAACTGGAACCTGCCGATGCCGGTCATCGCCGAGATCTGGCGGGCCGGCTGCATCATCCGTTCGCAACTGCTGGATACGATGGCGGAAGCCTTCGGCACTGGGGGCGCAGCCACCAACCTGTTGATGGCGCCGGCTTTCGTTTCCTTGATGCAGGAGGCACACCCGTCGCTTCGGCGTGTCGTGGCATTTTCTTGCCAAATGTAGACGCGAATGGCCGCTTTGGCTAGGCGAAGCGCTGTACAAGAGGGAAACGGTCAATGTCGGCTATGGGCCGGAAGTGATAGCACTTGAAGCCATGTCGAAGGTCTCGAAAGAGCACAGCCGAGACATTGGGCTTCGCAGGTTGAACGTCCGCTATCGCTCCCCTGGACGCCATAAACGGACGGACCTCATCCGGCCTACTCCGGTCATCGTGCATACCGGGCTCGATGACCGCAAGGGGTCGAACACCGCCGTTTGAGATCAGCGCCACCGCCACCGTGTCCTAAAACGCGTCAGTCCGGACGCTTACCCAGGTTCAGCCTATCCGGCTCACCCCCGCGCATCCTCGCCGCTGGCATCCTCGCTCGCCAAGTGATCGCCGACGCGCTGCATCAGCCAGCCCCAGGCTTCCTTTTCGCCCTCGCCTGCGGTCTTTTCCACGGCGATCGAAAGATAGGCGATTTCCGCCTCGATCTTGTCGCGCGGCAGCATGCCGAGCCGGCTGACCAGTATGGCCAGTTCCAGCACCGCCGCCTTGGCGCGGTTGAGGCCGGTGAACGGCGCATGCGTTTCCTCCTGCACCACGCGGCAGAAATGGCGGGGTCGCATAGCATCGTCATCGACAGTTTCGACTTCGAGGACCGAATGCCCCAGCGCCGCCTCGAGCCGCGGCACCGCAAACCCGTCAACCGCAACCGTTGGCCAATGCTTGCGGCCGGTCAGGCAGCCGGCAAAGATGCGCACGTCGTCGGTGTAATTGGCGATGGCGAACGGCACTTCGGCGAGATTGTCGAGCGTCACCGACGGCCGGAACGGCGCGATGACCCAGCCGTCCTTCTCGGCGATAATGCCGATCGGCGCGATGTGGACGTCGCCGGCCTTGTTGACGGTGGTGATGATCGATTCGCGAATGTACGGCATGGTTTAGCGCTCTTTCTTCGCGCGAAGCGTGTGGCCCGCCTCCGCAAGACGGGTGCGGTCGGTTTCCGGAGCCGGCACGGCCACGCCCCATGCGAGCGGCTCGTCCTGCACATAGCGCTTGCCGAGGCGCCACGCGATCTCGGCCTTCATCAGTTCAGCGCCGAGATAGAACGCGTGCGCGCCGTCCGCCTCAACGCCAAGCCCGGCAAAAAGTTCGAATGCATCCGTGGCAACCGCATGCCCCTTGCTGTTGAAGACATGGATGCCGTCTTCGGCGGTCATGATGCGGAAGTTGGCGTCGCGCACCTCGGCCGCCAATGCATCGATATCCCCGGTCGAGGCCGTGAAGGGCTTGCGGTCGTGAACCTGCAGGAGCCCCGGATGATAACTCCGCGGCGGCGCACCGTCGTTCTTCGCGGCAAACAGGATACGGCGGGCAATATCGTGCTCCTCGATCGTTCGCAGCGTGTGTGGGCTGACATGCACGGCAAGCACGTTCCGGATCTGAAGTTCCGAGCAGAGCCCGGCCAGAACGGCGGTAACGCCGGAACTGTCGGCGTCGGTCAATTCGGTGAGATTGCCGGTGCCCATCAGCAGTTCGACCTCGGGCCAGCGGCGGCGCGCCTCGATGAAGCGCCCGAGTGAGGCGGCAAAGCCGAAATGGATCGGGTCGAGCACGGGATCGGCGATGAAGGCGATGCCGGCCTTTTGCGCCGCTTCGACGGCCCGGCCGAGCGAATCCAAATCGCCTGGGGTAGACGGGATCAGCACCGGTACCGCCTTGTGGTCGAAGGCTAGCGGCAGCGTGTTCTCATCGAGGCTGAGCAGATAGTCCGCGCCGGCGCGGGCGCCGATCGACAGTTCGTCCGTGCTGGCCGAATCGACACTGACCAGAAATCCCTGCGCCTTCAGCTCGCGCACGGCCTGTTCCAGCAATGGAAACGGCGTTTCCGGCAGGCAGCCGAGATCGATGACGTCGGCGCCGGCCGCAGCCAGCGTCCGTGCCCTCGCCACCAGCGCCTCGATCGACAACATCGGCGCATCGACGATTTCGGCAAAGATGCGCATGTCGTGACGCGAAAGATCGGGCGGCTCGCCCGCCCGGCCGAGAAAGGCCGGCAGATCGGCGATCTCGTCGGGCCCGCGTACGAAGGGCACGCCGAAATGGCTCGACAGATGCTCGATGTCCCCGCGATAGCGGCCGGGCAGGATGACGCGGTCGGTGCCGTCCGTCAGGCTGAGCCGCCGCTTGATGATGTCTTCGCTCATCAGCGCCGCGACCTTGACGCCGATGTCGATGATCTCCCACGCAAATTCGGTTTCGCCCAACCCGGCCAGCAGCCTTTCCAGCCGGACCTTGGCCAGATGGCCGGTAAGAAACGCCAGCCGCTCAGCCATGGCTTGCAAGTTCGGCGTGGCGCCGTCTGACCGAGGCTTCGAGTTCGGCGAGCGACTCGACCACCTCGGTTCGCTCGAAGCTCTTCAGCTGTCTGGTATTCTCCAGGTCGATCCTGCGCGGATAGACCTTGACCAGACCGTGCGGCGCCATGGTTTCGAGTTCCGGCGCGGTGTCGCAGGCAAAGACGATGGCCGGCACCCGGCATTTCCCCGCCTGGGCAAAGACATTGGTGGCGAGCGTGTCGGAAATGCCGTGCACGCATTTGGCGACCGTGTTGGAACTGGCCGGCGCCACCACGACCGTGTGATAGACGCCGTGATAGAATTCGCCGACCGGGATCGCGCTCGCCGTCTTGTCATGCAGCACGCGCGTCGTCTCCGGAAAATCGAGCTTGAGCTTGTACATGCGCAGCACTTCGTTGGCGGCTCTCGAGACGAAGACATCGCAATGTTCGAGTTGGTGAATGAGCGCGAAGCTCTCCGTAAAAAAATGACCGGAACCGGTCAGAACCCATGCCCAGCGCGGCGTATGCAGCTTCGCCATCGCCTACCCTGCTTTTCTTGCCGGCCGGGTCGGGGCCGCGATCGCGATGCCGGGCAGCTTGCCCGCCGTGAGCAGCGCCCCGGCTTCGGCTGCATCTTTCGGACCGGCGAGATGGACATCGACGCCGTCGGGCAGCATGGCGGCAAAGCCAGCGTCGACGATGCCTCTGACTGCCAGGCTGTCGATCGTGTCGCTGCCGAAGAATGCGCCGGTCTGCTTGATCAGCAGCAGCGCCTTCGCGCCGAGCTTGCCGGCAAGCCATGCGGCTAGGGAATCGGAGGTAATGTCCCAGGAGGCCGGAATGTCCGGCGCCGGCAGGGCCAAGGATGACGGCAGCCACACCGGGACCTTCCCGGCCCCCAAGGCTTGCAACAGTTCTTCCAGCGACCGAGCCGGCACCAGCCTATCGTCCCGGTCGAGGATGATTTGGCCGAACTGCTCCATGGCGAGGATCGCCATCGCGTGGGCGGCGGTGTCGGAAAAATCCATGCGCATCTGCGTCTCGCGCACCTGGTCGGCGAAGAAGCCGCCGCCGGGCACGATGACGATCGGCAGCGTGGACCCCGCCAGCGCCGCGATCCAGCGCGCCATTTCCGCCGCATGGACCGTGCTGCCGCCCAGTTTGACGACGATCGGCTTGACCACGGCGCGCCTGGCCTCGGGCCTTTCCTGTCGCGGCTGGGAAACAGCGCTTTGGTCTTTTCGACCGGCGGGGCCGGAAGCAACGCCGCGGCCTGCCGATTGGCGCTTGCGTTCGATCTCGACGCCGACGCCGCCCGGGCCGAGTTCGAGTTTTTCAACCCTGACCGTGACGCGCACGACACGCGGGTTCTCCAGAATGTACGTCGCCACCTGCTCGGCCAGAGCCTCGCTAAGCTGGACGTGGCCCCGCGCGACGATGGTGCGAATGCCGTCCATGATGATGTCGTAGGAGAACACATGGCGCATGTCTTCGGGATGGTCGGTGACCTGCAGCACGTCGGCGGTCACATCGAAACGCACCTTCTGCGTATGGCCGTGCTCGAAGCTGTAAGCGCCGATCTGGACCGGCAGGACAAAATCCCGCACGAAGATTTTGTCGGTGCCCAGTGTCGGATCGGTGCCCGGCGAATAGCCCCTCGCCGCCAGCAGCCGGTAGTCGACGCTCGACGGCCCGCCGGCACGGGATTCTTCCGGAACCAATTCGCGGATCTGCGCAACCGCCTCGGCGCTGATCGAGCCCGCGCGACCGGATTGGCCGCACAGCGCCCCGCGAAAACCGAGAAAATCGGGAGCGAAAGGCAAAAGCCGCGGAATATCGGGGGCTTCCAGCGATCCGCTCAGGCCAACCATCAGACCGAGCGATTTGGCTCGATCGACGAATGCAGGGATATGCTCGGGCGGCAGATGGTCGAGCAGCCGGCCGTTTGCCTTGTTCGCGGTGTCGACCATGGCGCCATGGAAGCGATGTTTGGCAAACAGCGGCAAAAGCTCGAAATCCGGCGCCAGATCGGCGAAAAGCACGGCGATCAGCTTCGTTCGCGCGGCGAGCGGCTCGAGCGCCTCCGCACAAGCGGCGGCATTTGCCGACGGAAAGAAGCCTATCTTGACGTAATCGACGCCGGTGGCAGCGATCTCTTCGGCCTTGGCGCGGATCGTTTCGGGTTCCATCGGCAGGTCGCCGCAGACCGCGCTGATCGGCGCCCGGCCGGCAATCAGCGAAATCGTCCGGCTGATGGTTTGGGTGGATACCGCACCCAGCGCTCCCGCCTTTGGATTCTTCAGGTCGACGATGTCGACGCCGCCTGAAAGCGCGATCTCCGCCTCGTCGACGCCGGTGACGCTGCCCAGCATTCTGGTCATTGGATTTTCTCCGGCAGGAGGGACAGGACGCTCTCGGGCCCGAATACCGAAATCCGCCCGGTCGCCGTTCGGGCGACAAGGCATGGCATTAAAGCAGACGCGGGAAGTCCACTTTCGGGGTTTGATAAATTTTGCCGGTCAGCTAAGCTCATCACGGGCACCTTGACTTCGCGCCGGTCCGACAACAATCGGACTTTAGCGCAAGAACGGGTAATTTTTATCGATGACGAGCGCGGTGCCGGGCACTCTCGCGGCCTTTTTGTGCTTTTTTTCCCTGACCGTCAACGTTCCGGGGGCGCTGGCCCAGGAGGCGACCGGCGAGCAGCCGGCCGCAAAGGCCAAGCCGGAAAAAAAGATAACCGAAATCAGGATAGGCTATTTGCGCGCTTATGCGCCGCAGCTGGCCTTGTCGGTGCTCGATGTCCCGCCGCGCGATGAGGGCGTTGCCGGCGGCAATGTGGCGATTGCCGACAACAACACGACCGGCAGCTTCCTCGGCCAGAAATTCAGCCTCGACGTGGCCGAGGTAAAGCCGGACGCGGATGTCGTTCCGGCCTTTAAGGACATGATCGCCAAGGGCGACCGCTATGTGGTCGCGGACCTCTCGGCCAGGCAATTGCTGTCGATCGCCGATCTTGCCCGCGACAACGGCGTGTTGATCTTCAATGCCGGCGCCACCGACGACAGTCTTCGCGAGGAGGAATGCCGCGCCAACATCTTCCACACCATCCCGACGCGCAGCATGCTGGCCGACGGGCTGGCGCAATATCTCATCTGGAAGCAATGGCGGCGCTGGGTGCTGATCTACGGCTCGCACGAGCGCGACCAGCTCTTTGCCGAGGCGCTGCGCCGTGCGGCAACGCGCTTCGGCGGCGAGATCGTCGGCGAAAAGGAATTCAAGGATACCGGCACGGCACGGCGGACCGATTCCGGCGTCGTCCAGATCCAGCGGCAGATGCCTGTCTTCACCCAGGACCTGCCGGAGCACGATGTGTTGCTGGTCGCCGACGAAAGCGAGGTGTTCGGCACCTACGTGCCGTTCCGCACCTGGATTCCGCGGCCGGTCGCCGGCACTGCCGGCCTCGCCCCGTCGGCCTGGCATCCGGCCAGCGAGCAATGGGGCGGCACCCAGATCCAGAACCGCTTCGCCAAGGCAAATGGCCGCCGCATGGTGTCGAAGGATATGGCGGCGTGGACCGCGGTGCGCATCCTCGGCGAGGCGGCGACCCGCACACAGGGCGCCGACCCCAAGAAGATGGCCGACTTCATCCGCTCCGACGGTTTTTCGATCGCTGCTTTCAAGGGGCAGAAACTGACCTTCCGCAAGTGGAACCAGCAGTTGCGGCAGCCGATCTTCCTTGGCGACAACAGGTCGGTCGTCTCGACATCGCCGCAGGAAGGTTTTTTGCACCAGGTATCCGAGCTCGATACGCTCGGGGTCGATGAGCCGGAAACGAAATGCGTGCTTAAGTAGAACCAATTGGGAGGGAATTTCAGTGCACAGAGGAGCTTACGCGCTCGCCATTCTGGCCACTGGCTTCATGGCCGGTCCGGCGTCGGCCTACATGGCCTATATTTCCAACGAGAAAGACAACACGATGACCGTCGTCGACACCGCGACGATGCAAGTGGTCAAGACCGTCAATGTCGGGCAGCGTCCGCGCGGCATCACCATCTCGCATGACGGCAAGCACATTTATCTCTGCGCCAGCGACGATGATTCGATCGAGGTGATCGACACGGCAACCCTGGAGATCGTCGATACCTTGCCTTCCGGGCCCGACCCGGAGCTCTTCGTGCTCTCGCCTGACGGCAAGACGCTCTACGTCGCCAATGAGGACGACAATCTCGTCACCGTCATCGACATAGAAGGCAAGAAGGTGCTGGCCGAAATCCCGGTCGGCGTCGAGCCGGAAGGCATGGGCATCAGCCCGGACGGAAAGACCATGGTCAACACGTCGGAAACGACGAACATGGCGCATTTCATCGATACGTCGTCCCACGAGATCACCGACAACGTGCTGGTGGATGCGCGTCCGCGCTTCGTCGAGTTCACGCCCGACGGCAAGCAGGCCTGGGTGAGTGCCGAGATCGGTGGCACGGTTTCGGTGATCGACAATCAAACGCGCGAAGTCGTCCAGAAGATCACCTTCGAGATATCAGGCCTGAGGGCCGAATCCATCCAGCCGGTCGGTGTGCGCATCACCGCCGACGGCAAGAAAGCCTATGTGGCGCTCGGGCCGGCCAATCGCGTCGCGGTGATCAATACGCAGACGTACGAGGTCGAGAAATACGTGCTGGTCGGCCAACGCGTCTGGCAGCTCGCCTTCACCCCGGACCAGAAAACCATCATCTCGACCAACGGCGTGTCGAACGACATCACCTTCATCGACGTGGCGACGGACGAGCCGGTGCAGTCGGTCACCGTCGGCGCGCTGCCGTGGGGCGTCGTCGTCTCGCCTAATTGAAGCAACTCACCCGATTGAATCAACCTAATTGAATCAAACAGACAGAAAAGCAGCAGAAGGGCAGGAAATCATGCGGAAATTTCGGGCAGTCGCTTTCGCGGCATTGGTGGGCATGGCACTCACGCAGGGCCAGGTCTGGGCGCAAGACAACGACGGCGATGACGATGACGCAGCAGCCGCCACGGCGACCAAAACAGAGGCCAGCCCCGAAGCCGAGAAGGCAACCCGGGCCAGCAAGGACGTGCCGGAACTTATCCTCGGCACCAAGGAAGACCAGTTCACCGCCAACCAGAAGGATTTCCAGCTGATCGCCGGCCAGGGCTATCGCTGGAAGATCACCGCGGCGGGCGGGCTGGAGTACAAGTTCCATACCGACCTGTTCCGCAATGTGTGGAACAACCAGATCGTCATCAACGATCTCGAAGTGCACATGAACGGCGCGCCCGCATGGCTCGAATTCGATGCCGACGGCACCATCCAGGTACAGTTCACCACGGTGCGACCCGGCATCTACACATGGTCGGTGCCCGACCTCGCCGACAAAGGCATGAAAGGCACGATCACGATCAAGTAGGATGACCGGAAAGCGGGGATCTGCGCGATCGGGCCGGTGCGCCAGAGTGTCGGTGGCGCCAGACTCCCGGTGCGCCAGACTTCCGGTGTGCCAGATTTTCGGTGTGCTAGACTATCCTCGACGACAAGGAGCGAGCCGGCGTGCAGCATGTGAGGACAAGCGGACCAGGAGATGGGGTGGCGGCGCTCGAAATTGCCGGTGTCGGCCATTCCTATGGTCTGAAGCGGGCGCTCGCCGACGTCTCGTTCTCGATCGCGCCGGCGACCTTCACCGTTCTTCTCGGCCTCAACGGCGCCGGCAAGACAACGCTGTTCTCGCTGATCAGCCATCTTTACGACACGCGCCGCGGATCGATCCGCATCTTCGGCCATGACGTCAGCCGCGCCTCGGGCGAAGCGCTCAGGCGTGTCGGCATCGTGTTCCAGGCCCGCACGCTCGACCTCGATCTCAGCGTCCACCAGAACCTCTCCTACCACGCCTCGCTGCATGGCATCGGCGGACGCGAGGCGCGGCAGCGCATCGCCGCGTTGCTCGACATAGTCGACATGCCGGGCCGCCAGCATGACAAGGCACGCAGTCTTTCCGGCGGCCAGATGCGGCGCATCGAGATCGCCAGGGCGCTGCTCCACCGCCCTGCCCTGCTGCTGCTCGACGAGGCGACCGTCGGTCTCGACATCCAGTCGCGCGCGGGCATTCTCGCCACCATCCGCAAGCTCGTCGAAACCGAGGGCATCGGCGTGCTGTGGGCGACGCACCTGATCGATGAGGTTGACGACGGCGACCATGTCGTCGTCTTGCGGCAGGGTGAGCTGGTCGCCAAGGGCAAGGTGGCCGATGTCGTCAGGACGAGCGGCGCCAATTCGATCCGCGACGCCTTTTCGAGGCTCAGCCGCATCGAGGCGGCCGGCGCCGCGGAGATATCGCCATGAGCGCTCCCGCAATGCCCGGAAAAGTCGCCGCCATCATGCCGGCGAAGTTCGAAAAATTCGGCCTTCGCCACTATCTCATCTGCCTCAAAGGCGTCGTCCTGCGGGAGTGCCTGCGTTTCCTGCATCAGCGCGAGCGCTTCATATCCTCGCTGGTTCGGCCGCTCATCTGGCTGTTCATTTTTGCAGCCGGATTCCGCCAGGTGCTCGGTGTATCGATCATCCCGCCCTACAAGACCTACGTGCTCTACGAGGTCTACATCACGCCGGGCCTGTGCGGCATGATCCTGCTGTTCTCGGGCATGCAGTCTTCGCTGTCGATGGTCTATGACCGCGAGATGGGCAATATGCGCACCCTGCTGGTCAGCCCCTTCCCACGCTGGTTCCTGCTGGTCTCTAAGATGCTCGCCGGCGTCGCCGTATCGATCGCTCAGGTCTACGCGTTCCTGATCGTTGCCTGGTTCTGGGGCGTCAAGGCGCCGCCGATCGGCTATCTCATGGTGCTGCCGGCGCTGTTCCTGTCGGGCATGATGCTTTGCGCGCTCGGCATGCTTTTGTCGTCGATGATCAAGCAGCTCGAAAACTTCGCCGGCATCATGAACTTCGTTATCTTTCCCGGCTATTTCGCCTCTCCGGCGCTCTATCCCTTGTGGCGTATCCAGGAGGCGAGCCCGCTTCTTTACAAGATCTGCCTCGCCAATCCGTTCACCTATGCCGTCGAACTGATTCGCTTCGCCTTTTACGGTCAGATTGACTGGCTGTCGCTGGGCGTCGTTGCCGGTTGCACGGTTCTGTTCCTTGCCGCCGCCATCATCGCCTACGACCCTTCGCGCGGCCTGATAAGCCGGAAACAGGATACGGGAGGAAATGCCTGATGGCACGAATGAGCCTTGTTCGCAGCCTGGCTGTGGCTGCCATGCTCGCGCCGAGCATGAACGCCAAGGCGGCGGCGAATAGCGATCCGGACTGGCCCTGCATACAGCGTAAGGTGCCGCAGCTCTCGCTCGGCCAGATCTGGAACGGGCCGGAGCTTCCTCCCGCGGCGAAGGATTTGTCGAAGGATCCCGCCGTTTCCGCTCTGGTCGCGGAGGTGGCGGCTCGGCGGTTGCCGATTGCCGAAGCCCAGAAGAAGATTAGGGATTTCGCCGCCGCGCTGCCGGTCGAGCAGCTTGCGCCGAAAATGGCGATGCTGGTGCAAGGCATGTTCGATCACATGGACACCGAGCGTTCGCACGTGATCTCAGGCATTGCCCGCTACGCCCACAAACAGCTCGAAATGGCCGCCGCCTTGCGCAAGGAAGCGTCCGACGTCGATGCGTTGCGGGCAAAGCCCAATGCGGATCCCGACGAGGTCGAGCGGCGAACCGAGCAGCTGAAATTCGCAACGCGAATTTTCAACGAACGGGTCCAATCGCTGACTTACGTCTGTGAGGTGCCGACGATAATCGAGCAGCGGCTTTATCAACTGTCCAAGGTCGTCTCGGAAACGCTCGCCGCGAAGAAGAAGTAGAACCTCATTCGATCTCCGCGGCGGATCTCACGATTCCCGGCCAGGCAGCACGCGCCAGCGCCGCACGAAATAACCGGGATGCGTCTCGATCCACTGGGCGACCAGCGGCTGCGCCTGCATGAAGGCGGTCCCAGGATTCATCGCCAGGCCGTCCACCATCTGTTCGCGTTGTTCGCAGCTCTGCGGCACATCCGTCAGGCAGACCATCATAACGAGCGTGTAAAGCATTACCCCTTTTCCCCATCGAATTCCCGAACCCGTGCCCGGGAGGTTTCCGAAATACCGACCAGTCTGCAGGGGTCGCACATACAGATCGCTTACGGGTGGAAAGGACGTGGCCCCTGTTCTTTCGCACTGCAACATAACACGTTCTTTTCGCACTGCAACATAACAGATCGCTTATCTAACCCCAACGATCTCCGGGCGTTTTCCAGTTCCAGAATGGCAGCTCCTGGTGCGTTGGCGACTAGCCCGCAGCAATCATACCTTCGTCATCCCAGGGCGGAGCAGGAACGAAGCGACGTCGCGGAGACCCTGGGATCCATGCCTTACCTCAGCCGAAGAATGCAGCGGCTCAGAACGACGCTTGTATCCGCAACGGCGCCAGCTACCCTTCCGCCATGACCGGCTATGCTTACATGACCGCAAGCCAGAAGCGCGGCACGATCTACATCGGCGTCACCAACGATCTCGGCCGCCGCTTGCCGGAGCACAAATCCGGCCAAGGCTCGCGCTTCACCAGCCGCTACGGTGTGCAGCGGCTGGTCTGGTACGAGGAGCATTTCGACATTCGAGATGCCATCCAGCGCGAGAAGTCGCTGAAGCGCTGGCCGCGCCAATGGAAGATCGAGCTGATCGAAAAGACCAACCCGGAGTGGTTCGAGCTTTTTCGCGGGACTGGGTGGTAGCGTTCGGTTCTGGTCCGCTGGAGCACTGCCGCGAGGTAACGGCATGGATCCCAGGGTCTGCGCCGCGTCGCTTCGCTCCTTGCTTCGCCCTGGGATGACGAAGGAGGGGATGTCTCGGCTAATCTCGTTCGTTGGTGATTTGCCGCTTACTGTGTCGAGGAACTCGCGCGACCCTTCGCGTTCGGCTCGTCGTGCGGATAGAGCTTGCCGAACAGGGGCAGGTACATCGCGCCCTTGCGCATCAGGAAATCGTGGAACGTTGCCATGGCCGGCGAGATCGCGTGATCGCTGCGCATTACCGAAAACCATTGCCGGCGGATCGGCATGCCGACGACGTCGAGGATGACCAGCCGGCCGGCTTCGGTTTCGGCGGCGATGGTGTGGGCTGAGATAAAGGCGATGCCGAGCCCGGCCATCACCGCCTGCTTGATCGTTTCGTTCGAGCCCATCTCGACGCCGAGATCGTCGATGCGGCCGGGCACGTCGCTCAGGAATATTTCCAGCGAGATGCGCGTGCCGGAGCCGGGCTCGCGAATGAGGAAATGCTCTTCGGCGATCCGCTCCTTGGATATCTCGCGGGCCGATGCCAGCGGATGGTCGGGCGGCGCGATGATGACCAGCGGGTGATCGCCGAAGACCGAGGCCCGCACCGGGACTTCCTTCGCCGGGCGTCCCATCAGCGCGATATCGATGTCGTGGTTCTTCAGCCTGTCGATGGTTTCGGCGCGGTTGCCGATGGCAAGCCGCATGTCGATGTCGGGATGGTCCTTCATGAAGCCGGCCATGAGCCGCGGAGCGAAATATTTGGCGGTGGAAACGACGCCGAGCCTCAAGCTGCCGATGCGCACGCCCTTGATTGCATCCATCTTGTCTTCGAGCAGGCGAAGCCGTTCTTCGATGGCCTGCGCCGTCTCGACGAAAGCCAGGCCTGCGGCAGTGGGACGCATGCCGTCCGAGGTCCGGTCGAACAAGGCCAGCTGGAACTCCTCCTCCACTTGCCGCAACTGGATTGTCACCGCTGGAGGAGACAGGCCTAACACCTTGGCTGCGCTGACGATTTTCCCGTGGCTGATGATCGCCTGGACGGTCTTGAATTGCTTGAGCGTGAGATTTCTCATACGGCATACTAAAATTTTTTTACTGCGAAAGTAAAGTTATTGAATTTTACTTATCCAAGACCGTTTGTTTTCATTCCCCAATCCGATCGGTCCGAGGAGATGCGGTTGGATGGGAGGTTACGATGCCAGCGGCAACGCTCGACGCTTTTCTGAATTCCTATCTCGGCCCACCGGACGAACTGCGCTCGGCAGTCGTAGCAACCATCCGTCAGCTGACGCAGGCCGCCACCAAGATCCGTAACACCATCAATCAAGGCGTGCTCGGCACCGCCTTTGCCGGGACCCGCGGCGCGAATGTCGACGGCGACATCCAGAAGGATCTCGACATCTTCGCCGACGACATCTTCCTCGACGCAATGCGCCACGCTCCGGTCGCGTTCTACGCCTCCGAGGAACTGGAACAGCCGGTCCTGCTCGATAGGCAGGCGCCTCTCGCCATCGCCATCGACCCGCTCGACGGCTCTTCCAACATCGACACCAACGTGTCGATCGGAACGATCTTCTCGCTCCTCCCTGCAACTGGCCTCCCTGCAACTGGCGCGCCGGACGGAAATCCGGCCGCCTCTTTTTTGCAGGCAGGCGTGAACCAGCTGGGCGCCGGCTTCTTCATCTACGGGCCGCAGCTGGCGCTGGTTCTGTCGCTCGGCAGCGGCACGCATGTCTTCGTTCTCTCGACCAGGCTCGGCACCTTCGTCCAGGCCTATGAGAGCCGGATCATCCCGCAGCGCACCCAGGAGTTCGCCATCAACGCCGCCAACTACCGGCATTGGGACGAGGCGGTGCGGCTCTACATCGACGATTGCCTCGAAGGCGTCGAAGGCCCACGAGAGAAGGATTTCAACATGCGCTGGATCGCCTCCCTGGTCGCCGACTGCTACCGCATACTGATGCGCGGCGGCGTGTTCCTGTACCCAGGCGACAAGCGCAAGGGTTACCGGCAGGGACGGCTGCGCCTCGTCTATGAGGCCAACCCGATCGCCTATCTCATCGAACAGGCGGCCGGAGCCGCCACCGATACGATCACTCGCATCCTCGAAATCGAACCCGAGAGCCTGCATCAGCGCGTGCCTGTCGTGTTCGGATCGGCGCGGGAAGTCGCGCGCATCACCCGCTATCACACCGAGCCCAGCGCCATCGGCGAGCGTGCGCCGCTGTTCAGCCGCCGCGGCCTGTTCAGGGCCTGAGCACCATGTCGGCAAAGCACCCCATCATCACCATCACCGGGTCGTCGGGCGCAGGCACCACTTCGGTCAAGCGCATCTTCGATCTGATCTTCCGGCGCGAGAATATCGAAGCCGCCTTCATCGAAGGCGATGCCTTTCACCGCTACGACCGCGCCACGATGAAGACAAAGGTGGCCGAGCAGGAAAAGGCCGGCAATCCGAACTTCACCCACTTCAATGCCGAAGCCAATGAGCTCGCAATCCTCGAAGAGGTGTTTGAGGAATATGGCCGCCGGGGAACCGGAAAGACCCGCACCTACATCCATGACGAGGACGAGGAGAAGCAGTACGGCACGCCGCCGGGACATTTTACCGAATGGCGCGAATTCCCGCCGAGCGACCTGCTCTTCTACGAGGGGCTGCATGGCTGCGTCGTCACCGACAAGATCAACCTGGCCAGGCACGCCGACCTCAAGATCGGCGTGGTGCCGGTCATAAATCTCGAATGGATCCAGAAGATCCACCGCGACCGCGCAACGCGCGGCTATTCCACCGAGGCGGTGATGGACGTGATC
The DNA here is from genome assembly GCF_055811195.1 of Mesorhizobium sp. WSM4823. Taxonomy (NCBI): domain Bacteria; kingdom Pseudomonadati; phylum Pseudomonadota; class Alphaproteobacteria; order Hyphomicrobiales; family Phyllobacteriaceae; genus Mesorhizobium; species Mesorhizobium sp. WSM4823. Next base: position 108,836 of record NZ_JBVVQL010000007.1, on the reverse strand, counting down.
CTGCGGCGCATGCCGGACTATGTCCGCTACATCGTCCCGCAATTTTCGCAGACCGCCATCAACTTCCAGCGCGTGCCGATCGTCGACACGTCCAATCCATTCATCGCGCGCTGGATTCCGACGCCCGACGAATCGATGCTGGTCATCCGCTTCGCCAATCCGCGCGGCATCGATTTCCCCTACCTGCTTTCGATGATCCACGACTCGTTCATGTCGCGGCCGAATTCCATCGTGGTGCCAGGCAACAAGCTCGACCTTGCCATGCAGCTGATCCTGACGCCGCTCATCCTGCAATTGATCGAACGCAAGAACCGTGTGTCGTGAGGAGGACGCCATGAACAGCCAAGCCGCAGCTTTGAAGCCTGTCGCCGCCGTCTCGGAGCGCGACATGGCCAATGCCATTCGCGCACTGGCGATGGACAGCGTCCAAAAGGCCAATTCCGGCCATCCGGGCATGCCTATGGGCATGGCCGATGTCGCGACGGTACTGTTCAGCCGCTTCATCAACATCGATCCGTCGGCGCCCAACTGGCCCGATCGCGACCGCTTCGTGCTTTCGGCCGGGCACGGCTCGATGCTGCAATACGCGCTGCATTACCTGCTCGGCTTCGAAGACATGCCGATCGAGGAATTGCAGCGGTTTCGCCAGCTGGGCAGCCGCACCGCCGGACATCCCGAATATGGCCATGCGCTCGGCATCGAGACGACGACCGGCCCGCTCGGACAAGGCATTTCGACCGCCGTCGGCATGGCGCTGGCGGAGCGCATGCTTGCTGCCCGCCACGGCGCCGATCTCGTCGACCATTTCACCTACGTCATCGCCGGCGATGGCTGTCTGCAGGAAGGCATCAGCCACGAGGCGATCGACCTTGCCGGTCACCTGAAGCTCTCCCGGCTGATCGTTTTCTGGGACGACAACGCGATCTCGATCGACGGACCGACGTCGCTGTCGACATCGATGGACCAGCCGGCGCGGTTCAAGGCCGCCGGATGGCATGTCCAGTCGGTGGACGGTCACGACACGGAAGCCGTCGCTGCGGCAATCGAAGCGGCACAGCAGTCGGATCGGCCGTCCCTGATCGCCTGCCGCACGGTGATCGGCAAGGGCGCGCCCAATCTGGGCGGCTCGGAGAAGACGCATGGCGCACCGCTGGGCGATGCCGAGATCGCCGCGACGCGCGAGAACATCGGCTGGGCCTATGCGCCGTTCGAGGTGCCTGACGAAATCCTTTTCACCTGGCGCGAAATTGCCGAGCGCGGGCAAGCAGCGCGGCGCGCCTGGGAGCAGCGGCTTGCCGCCTCGCCGCGGCGTGAGGCCTTCGAGAGCGCGATCGCCGGCAACCTGCCCGACGCGGTCTTCGAAGCGCTCGGCGCCTTCCGCAAGGAGCATGCCGAGAAGGCGACCAAGGTCGCAACGCGAAAGGCCTCCGAAATGGCGCTCGGCGCAATCAACGCCGCAACCGACCTGACAGTCGGCGGCTCGGCCGATCTGACGCATTCGAACCTGACGATCACCAAGGGCATGGATCGCATAGCGCCTGATGAGTATGCCGGCCGCTACATCCACTACGGTATCCGCGAGCACGGCATGGCCGCGGCCATGAACGGCATCGCGCTGCATGGCGGCTTCGTGCCCTATGGCGGCACGTTCCTGTGCTTCGCCGACTATGCGCGCGGCGCGATGCGGCTCTCGGCGCTGATGGGCCAGCGCGTGATCTATGTGATGACGCATGATTCCATCGGTCTCGGCGAGGACGGCCCGACCCACCAGCCTATCGAGCACCTGGCAATGCTGCGGGCCACGCCGAACCTCAATGTCTTCCGTCCGGCCGACATCATCGAGACGGCCGAGTGCTGGGAACTGGCGCTGAAGAGCAAGAACCGCCCGAGCGTGCTGGTGCTCTCGCGCCAGAACCTGCCGATGCTGCGCCAATCACGCAGCAACGAGCCACATAGCGACGAGAACCAGACCAGCCGGGGCGCCTACATCCTGCGCGAGCCGGCCGAGCACCGCGCCGTGACGCTGATCGCCACCGGTTCGGAAGTCGAGATCGCCATTGCCGCCGCCGAACGGCTGGAGACCGAGCACGGCGTCGCCGCCGCGGTCGTCTCGATGCCGTGCTGGGAGCTTTTCGAGGAACAGGATGCGGACACCCGCAAGGCCGTCCTCGGCTCGGCGCCGCGCATTGCCATCGAAGCCGCAGCACGGCTCGGCTGGGACCGCTGGATCGGCGACACCGGCGCTTTCGTCGGCATGGCGGGTTTCGGCGCCAGCGCCCCTGCCCCGGATCTCTACCGGCATTTCGACATTACGCCCGAAGCCGTCGCCGCAGCGGCGCTGAAGCTCATCATCTAGCCCAACTTCCGCAGCTAAGAGGACCCGACAATGGCCCGCATCACCCTTCGCCAGCTTCTCGACCATGCCGCCGAGCATGGCTACGGCGTTCCGGCATTCAACATCAACAACATGGAACAAGGCCTCGCCATCATGGAGGCCGCCAAGGCCTGCGACGCGCCGGTCATCATCCAGGCCTCGCGCGGCGCCCGCTCCTATGCCAACGACATCATGCTGGCCAAGATGATGGAGGCGTTGACCGAAATGCATCCGGCCATTCCGCTCTGCATCCATCAGGATCACGGCAACAACGAAGCCACCTGTCTTTCGGCGATCCGCCACGGCTTCACCTCGGTGATGATGGACGGGTCATTGATGGCGGACGCCAAGACGCCGGCGAGCTACGATTACAACGTCGCCATCACCGAGCGTGTCGCCCGCATGGCGCATTGGGTCGGCGCGTCCGTCGAAGGCGAGCTCGGCGTGCTCGGCTCGCTGGAAACCGGCCAGGGCGAGGCCGAGGACGGCCACGGCGCCGAAGGTGCGCTTTCCCACGACCAGCTTTTGACCGATCCCGATCAGGCGGTCGACTTCGTCACCGCCACCCAGGTCGACGCGCTGGCGATCGCCTGCGGGACCTCGCACGGCGCCTACAAATTCAGCCGCAAGCCCGACGGCGGCATTCTCGCCATGCAGGTGATCGAGGCGATCCACGAAAAGCTGCCCAACACGCATCTGGTCATGCATGGCTCTTCTTCGGTACCGCAGGAATTGCAGGACATCATCAACAAATATGGCGGCGAGATGCCCCAGACCTTTGGCGTTCCGGTCGAGGAGATCGAGCGCGGCATCCGCTACGGCGTGCGCAAGGTCAACATCGACACCGATTGCCGTATGGCCATGGCCGGGCAGTTCCGCCGTGTCGCGACGGAGGACCCGCGCGAATTCGATCCGCGCAAATTCCTGAAACCCGCCATGGACGCCTTGCGCGATCTCTGCCGCGATCGCTTCGAGCGCTTCGGCACCGCGGGCAACGCTTCGAAGATCAGGGTTATCGCCATGGACGAGATGGCCAAACGTTACGCCGCGGGAAAGCTCGACCCGCAAATCGCAACCGCGAAAGCCGCCTGAGCGGCAAACAGGAGACCTGTCATGAACAAGATCGACATGCCGTCAGCGGGCACGCTCAAGGAAGGCAAGGAACGCTACAAGTCGGGCGTCATCCCCTACAAGAAGATGGGCTATTGGGAGCCGGACTACCGGCCCAAGGAAACCGACCTGATCGCCATGTTTCGGATAACGCCGCAGCCCGGCGTCGACCACGAGGAGGCGGCCGCCGCCATCGCCGGTGAATCCTCGACCGCGACATGGACCGTGGTTTGGACCGACAGGCTGACCGCCTGCGAGCTCTACCGCGCCAAGGCGTTCAGATCCGAGCCGGTGCCGAACACTGGTCCCGGCACCAAGACCGAGCAGCAGTACTTCGCCTATATCGCCTACGACCTCGACCTGTTCGAGCCGGGCTCGATCGCCAACCTGACGGCATCGATCATCGGCAACGTGTTCGGCTTCAAGGCGGTCAAGGCCTTGCGGCTCGAGGACATGCGCATCCCGGTGGCTTACCTCAAGACCTTCCAGGGCCCGGCGACCGGCATCGTGGTGGAGCGCGAGCGGCTCGACAAGTTCGGCCGGCCGCTGCTCGGCGCGACGACGAAGCCGAAGCTTGGGCTGTCAGGCCGCAACTACGGCCGCGTCGTCTACGAGGCGCTGAAGGGCGGCCTCGACTTCGTCAAGGACGACGAGAACATCAACTCGCAGCCCTTCATGCACTGGCGCGACCGATTCCTCTACTGCATGGAGGCGGTGAACAAGGCGTCGGCCGCCACCGGTGAGGTCAAGGGCCATTATCTCAACGTCACCGCCGGCACGATGGAGGAGATGTACGAGCGCGCCGAGTTTGCAAAACAGCTTGGCTCCTGCATCGTCATGATCGACCTGGTCATCGGCTACACGGCGATCCAGTCGATGGCCAAGTGGGCACGCCGCAACGACATGATCCTGCACCTGCACCGCGCCGGCAACTCGACCTATTCGCGCCAGAAGAACCACGGCATGAATTTTCGCGTCATCTGCAAATGGATGCGGATGGCCGGCGTCGATCACATCCATGCCGGCACGGTGGTCGGCAAGCTGGAAGGCGACCCGCTGATGATCAAGGGTTTTTATGACACGCTGCGCGAGGAGCGCACGCCGCAGAACCTCGAAACCGGGCTGTTCTTCGATCAGGAGTGGGCCTCGCTCAACAAGGTGATGCCCGTCGCCTCGGGCGGCATCCATGCCGGCCAGATGCACCAGTTGATCCATTATCTCGGCGAGGACGTCATCCTGCAGTTCGGCGGCGGCACGATCGGCCATCCGGACGGCATCCAGGCCGGCGCGACGGCCAATCGCGTCGCGTTGGAGGCGATGATCCTCGCCCGCAACGAGGGCCGCGACTATCTGCGCGAAGGGACCAAAATCCTCGAACAGGCGGCCAGATGGTGCACGCCGCTGAAGGCGGCCCTGGAGACCTGGAAGGACGTCACCTTCAACTACGAATCGACCGACACGGCCGACTTCGTGCCAACCGCAACGCCCAGCTTCTAGACGAAAGGAACCGTCGCCATGATGACCAATCCGGGAAACAAGGTCACGCAGGGACAGTTTTCGTTCCTGCCCGACCTGACCGATGAGCAGATTTCGGCGCAGATCAAATACGCGCTGAAAAACAACTGGGCGGTCAGCGTCGAGTACACGGACGATCCGCATCCGCGAAACACCTATTGGGAAATGTACGGCAACCCGATGTTCGACCTGAAGGACCCGGCGGGCATCCTGCTTGAAGTCAACAATTGCCGGAAAGCCATGCCCAACATGTATGTTCGGGTCACCGCCTTCGATTCGACCAAGGGCTGGGAAGCGCCGCGCATGTCGTTCATCGTCAACCGGCCGCCCAACGAACCCGGCTTCCGGCTGCTGCGCCAGGAGCGCGACGGCCGCAGCCAGGGCTATTCGATCGTGCCTTATGCGACCGACAGGCCCGAAGGCGAGTGGAGCTAGGCGAACCATGCTGGACGCGATAGCAAAGGGCGCTGCCGCGCAGGACGAATCTGTCGATCTGCAGGCCGAGTTCGAGGCGTCCAACATCGACGAGGTGATGGACAAGCTCGACCGCGAACTCGTTGGCCTGAAGCCGGTCAAGACCCGCATCCGCGAGATCGCGGCGCTGCTCCTGGTCGACCGGCTTCGTCGCAAGTTCGGGCTGACCTCGGGCGCGCCGACGCTGCACATGAACTTTACGGGAAATCCCGGCACCGGAAAGACCACCGTGGCGCTGAGGATGGCCGAAATCCTGCATCGTCTCGGCTATGTCCGCGAAGGCCACATGGTCGCGGTGACGCGAGACGATCTCGTCGGCCAGTATGTCGGCCACACCGCGCCGAAGACTCGCGAAGTGATCAAGCGCGCCATGGGCGGGGTGCTTTTCATCGACGAGGCCTACTACCTCTACAAGCCCGAGAACGAACGCGACTACGGCCAGGAATCGATCGAAATCCTGCTGCAATGCATGGAGAACAACCGTGACGACCTGGTTGTGATCCTTGCCGGCTACAAGGACAAGATGGACCGCTTCTTCGATAGCAATCCCGGCATGCGCTCGCGCATCGCCCACCACCTCGACTTTCCCGACTACGGCGTCGGCGAGCTCAAATCGATCGCCGAGATCATGCTGGCGGAACAGAATTACCGTCTCAGCGAGGCGGCGGCCAAGGCGCTCGAAGAGTATCTCCCGATCCGCATGCGGCTGCCGCATTTCTCCAACGCTCGCTCGGTCCGCAACGGGCTCGACCGGGCGCGGCTTCGCCAGGCCAACCGGCTTTTCGCGTCGCGCGACCGGGCGTTGACGAAGACCGATCTTATCACCATTGAAGAATCCGATATTCGCGGCAGCCGCGTGTTCGCGGAAGGCAAGCTCGAAGGCGAACCGGAGACGAAGGCGCGCTGACAAGACGACGCCGGTTGGCGTGCAGCGACTGCAAACGGAAGACAGGATGGGAGCCGACGACCATGGGTACCAAAACAATCATCGCGCCCTCGGTGCTTTCTGCCGACTTCTCGCGGCTCGGCGACGAGGTCGAAACGGTCGTCCGGGCCGGCGCCGACTGGATCCATCTCGACGTGATGGACGGCCATTTCGTGCCCAACATCACCTTCGGTCCGCCTGTGATCAAGGCGATCCGTGACCGTACGGACAAGGTCTTCGACTGCCATTTGATGATCGCGCCGGCCGACGCCTATCTCGCCGCCTTCGCCGATGCCGGCTGCGACATCATCACCGTGCATGCCGAGGCCGGGCCGCATCTTGACCGTTCGCTGCAGGCGATCAGGAATCTCGGCAAGAAGGCCGGCGTGTCGCTGAACCCGTCGACGCCGGAAAGCGTCATCGAATACGTGCTCGACCGGCTCGATCTGGTGCTTCTTATGACCGTCAATCCGGGCTTCGGTGGCCAGGCGTTCATTCCAGCGGTCGTCGACAAAGTCAGGCGGGTCAAAGCGTTGATCGGCAACCGCCCGATCGATATCGAGATCGACGGCGGCGTCACGCCCGAGACCGCTCCGCTGGTCACCGCGGCCGGCGCCAATGTGCTGGTCGCCGGCTCGGCCATCTTTAGGGGTGGCACCGAGGCTGCCTATCGCGCCAATATCGGCGCCATCAGACAGGCGGCCGACGGAGCGATCCGGAAAGCCGCGTAAAACCGTCTCATCGGAGGGCAACTATGGCGGCAATCCCACCTGTCTGCGATTTCGGCTGGCAAGCCGTCGATGCCGTTTTGCCCGGCGTCGACGGCAAATCGCATTCGATCTTCAGCCATGCCGGCCCGAACGGGCTGGTCGTGGCCTTCATCTGCAACCACTGCCCCTATGTGAAGGCGGTGATTTCACGCATCGTCCGCGACGCCAACGACCTCAAGGCGCAAGGCATCGGTTTTGTCGCGATCAACGCCAACGATGCCGACGCCTACCCCGATGATTCCTTCGACAACATGAAGCTCTTCGCCAGGACGAACGGCCTCACGTTTCCTTACCTCCACGACGAGCGCCAGACAGTGGCGCGTGCCTATGGAGCCGTTTGCACCCCGGATTTCTTCGGGCTCAACAGCGAGTTGACGCTGCAATATCGCGGCCGGCTGGACGCGGCGCGGCGCGAGGCCGGACCGCCCGGACTGAGACGCGACCTGTTCGAGGCGATGAAGCAAATTGCCAGAACCGGCGACGGACCGCTCGACCAGATCGCTTCGATCGGCTGCTCGATCAAATGGAAGGACGCCGCATGAACGTTGGCACGGGCAGGCCGTTTCGATCGCCCAAGGCGATCCTGTTCGACCTCGACGGCACGCTGGTCGATTCGGCGCCTGATATAACCGCTGCCGTCAACGAGTTGCTGGCCGGCCGCGATCTGCCGCCGCTGCGCCTGGAACAGGTCAAGGCCATGATCGGCGGCGGCGTCAGGAAACTGATCGAGCGAGCCTTCGCGGCTTCCGGAACGCCGCTCCTCGGCAGCGCACTTGATGAGGCCAACCGCGTCATGGCGCCGATCTACCGCAGACATCTGATCGGCCTGACAAGGCTGATGCCTGGCGTCAGGGAGGCTCTCACGCACTTCCACTTGAGTGGGATAGCCATGGGCGTGGTGACCAACAAGCCGCAGCTGGCGGCACGCGAAATCCTGCTGCATTTTGGGCTGACGGACTATCTCGGCGCGATCGTCGGGGGAGACGCTGTGACATCGTTGAAACCGGCGCCCGACGCTTTGCTGCTGGCGCTCGACCAGCTTCAGGTCGAGCCTCGCGACGCGCTGATGGTCGGAGACAGCAGCGCCGACGTGGCCGCCGCGCGCACCGCCGGCATGCCCGTCATCCTGCTGCGTGGCGGCTATACCCAGATTCCCGTCGAAGAGCTTGGCGCCGACCTTGTTTGCGACAGCCTGTTCGACCTGCCTTCCGCCATGCGGCGGCTGCAAGACGCCGCTTGACCGCGCCAACCACCAGGGCGGGCGCCGGCCGAACGCGGTTTCGAACGGCCGGCGAAGTCGGGTTACATCCTGCGGAAGAACCGGGTTATTTCCTGAGGAAAAAACCGGGTTATTTCCTGAGGAAAAACCGGGTTATTTGGAGAATTGCTTCAGATAGGCGATGACGTTGGCAAGGTCCTCGTCCTTCTTGAGGCCGGCAAACGCCATCTTCGTACCTTTGACCATGGCCTTGGGATCGCGAAGATAGTTCGTCAGCGTGGCTTCATCCCATTTCACGCCGGATTTACCGGCCTCGGTCATGGCTTTAGAATATTTGAACCCCGGATGCGTGCCGGCCGTCCGGCCGATAACGCCGCTCAACGACGGACCGATCTTGTTCTGGTCCTTGTCGACGACGTGGCAGGCCTTGCATTTGGCGAAGACCTTCTCACCCGCGGCGGCATCCTGTGCCTGGGATTGGTTCGTGATGAACGTCGCAGCGGACACGACGGCGAAAAATGCGATTGCACGCATGGCATTTCCTCATTGATCGTCAAGGTGCCCTGGACGATTTGCGCAGGCCGTTGTTTGATCATCGGCATGCGTCGTTTTATGGCAGAGCGATAACTTCTCCCTTGCGGAGTTGCGGCGCCTGCATGATGGAAGCTACCCGGCAGACGAGGGATGTCAACCATACTGAAGTCCGGAGAGCGCAAGCACCGGCAATCGCTTCAGACCAATTGCCGTTCGCGGGACCGTAGACGCAGTCGGCGAGCTGCAGATCTCCCCTCTTGCGGGGGAGATTGGATGCCGCCTCGGCTTTCGCCAGCCACCAACGCCGGAAGACTGGGCAGGCGGCAGTGCAAACCGAAGCGATTGCCCTCATATTTTCATTGCTTTGTGACGGCAGTTATGCTAGGAATTTATTCATGGTGCTGATTTGCGCCAGCGACCCGCCCGCCGAGGCGGGTTTTTTGTTTCGGCGCAGATTGGCTCCGATAGAGCGCCGTCTTGTCCATTGGCCTTTGTTGACGGCCATTGGACGAACGCGTAGCCTCAACCCATTCCGGTTTTCCATGGGCACCTCGGGACTCCGGCAATTGGCGATTTTGTCCAGGCTCGCGGATCGGGCCGGATTTCGCCGAAGCGGGCGTCTTAAGCGCGCAAGAGGTGCTGAATGGATATGGTCGACCTCATATTGACGGTTTGCCTGATTGCCAATCCGGGCAACTGCCGAGACGAACATCTCTATTTCGAGAGCCGTGGCTCCCTGTTCCAATGTATGATGCTGGCGCCCAGCGAAATCGCGAAATGGTCGCAGGAACACCCTACCCTCACGATCAAACGCTGGAAATGCGCTTTCCCGAACAAGGACCGTGCGATCTGATCGGCGCCGGCTTATCCTGGCCCGGGAGGAGGCATCATGATGATTTCGCGTCGAGGAACGCTCCGTCTGGGAGCCCTTGGAGCAGCCGCGGCGCTTGTCTCAAGACCCCCCTTCGTCACCCCCTCCTTCGCTATGGGCAAAGTCCGCATCGGCGTGCTGAAATTCGGCACCGTGAGCTGGGCGCTTGTCGCCATGAAGCACCACAAATTCGACGCAGCCAACGGCGTCGATCTGGAGGTCGTCGACTTCGCCGGCGAGGATGCAACCAACGTCGCCATGCTGGCCGGAGCGATCGACATGATCGTGACCGACTGGCTGTGGGTCTCGCGCCAGCGCTCGGAAGGCGTCGACCTCGCATTGGTCCCCTATTCGACCGCTGTCGGGGCGGTCATGGTGAAAGAGGGAGCGCCGATCCGCACGATAGCCGACCTCGAGGGAAAAAAGATCGGTGTCGCTGGCGGCCCCCTCGATAAAAGCTGGCTGCTGATCCAGGCGCTGGCCAGGCGCGATCACGGCCTCGACCTGCCGGCAACCAGCGACATCGTCTTTGGCGCGCCGCCGCTGATTTCGGAAAAAGCGATGCAAGGCGAGCTCGATGCGGTGCTCAATTTCTGGCATTTTTGCGCCCGGCTCGAGGCCAACGGCTTTCGTCGGCTGATCGGCGCGGATGATGCGGCGAAAGCGCTCGGGGCCTCGGGCGCGGTCTCGGCGCTCGGCTACGTCTTTCACGACAAATGGGCGAGTGAAAATCCGGTCGCTATCAGGGGCTTCATCAAGGCTTCCGCGCAGTCCAAGGATTTGCTGGCCAGATCCGACGATGAGTGGCTGCGCCTTGCGCCGATCATCCGTGCGCAAGGCCAGGAATTGGCAAAACTGCGTGACCGCTATCGCGAGGGCATTCCCAGACGCCCCGTCGCCGAGGATGCGGCCGATGCGGCCAAGCTCTATCGCGTGCTGGCCGAGATCGGCGGCGAAAGGCTGGTCGGCCGCGCGCCGGAGATGGCGCCCGGCACGTTCTGGCGGGAACTCCTGAAATGAGCGCCCCTGACACTGGCGATCGCACGCCTGGCGCGGTGGCCGACGGCCAATCCAGCTTTGCGACGGTGCTGACACCTGCGCTGACGGTCGCGGTCTCTCTGCTCGGGCTTTGCCTGCTGTGGGGTTTTGCAGCAAATGCCTGGCCGAGCCGCGCCTTTCCAGGGCCGGGACAGGTCTGGCAGGTGTTGCTCGCGGAGGCGGCGAGCGGCGACCTTTTTTACCATCTCGGCGCCACACTCGGCCGGGTTGCCGCGGCATACGTCATTGCCATGGTCGTCGGCTCGGTCATCGGCGTTGCCCTCGGCAGTTACCGCAGCGCAGACCGATTCTTCAGTCCCTGGGTGATCCTGTTTCTCAACATTCCCGCGCTGGTGGTCATCGTGCTCGCCTATATCTGGTTCGGCCTCAACGAAGCGGCCGCGATTGGAGCGGTTGCCGTGAACAAGATCCCGAACGTCGTGGTGACGATGCGCGAAGGTGCCAAGGCGCTTGATCCGAATTATGCCGAAATGGCCGCCGTCTACCGCTTCGGTCCCCTCGAACGCATTCGCCACGTCCTGCTGCCGCAATTGCAGCCCTATCTTGCCGCCGCCTCACGATCCGGCATCGCCCTCATCTGGAAGATCGTGCTGGTGGTCGAACTGCTCGGCCGCTCCAATGGTGTCGGCTTCCAGATCTATCTCTATTTCCAGCTCTTCGACGTCGCCGCCATTCTTGCCTACACGCTGGCTTTCGTGGCGGTGATGCTTGTCATCGAACTCCTTCTGGTGCAGCCCGTTGAACGACATGCAACCCGTTGGCGCCGTCGTCCCGCTTAGGGTCGATATCGCCGAAAAGACTTTCAGGTCCGCGCAAGGCGTCTCGATCACGGCGCTTAGGGACCTTTCCTTCGAGGTCCGGCAAGGCGAGTTCGCCTGCTTGCTGGGACCGTCGGGGTGCGGCAAGACCACGACGCTGCGCATCCTGCTTGGGTTGGACAAAGACTTTTCCGGCTCCTTCCAATTGCCTGAAGGCGGCCAGTTACCGGAGGGAAGCTTGGGCCGCATCGCCGCCGTATTCCAGGAGCCGATCTTGCTGCCGTGGCGGACGGTGGAACAGAATGTCAGGCTGGCGCTGCCGAAAAGCCTGAGAACGAAGGACCTCGACGGGCTGTTCGACACGCTCGGTCTCGCCGGCATGCGCTCGCTCTACCCGGCGGAGCTTTCGCTCGGCCTTGCGCGCAGGGCAGCACTCGCCAGGGCCTTCGCCACCGAGCCGGCGGTGCTTTTCCTGGACGAACCCTTTGCCTCACTCGACGAGCGGACCGCCGAGCGGCTTCGGCATCTGCTTTTGACCGTGTGGTCGGCGCGGCCTACGACCGCCCTCATGGTGACGCACAATCTGCGCGAGGCCTTGATGCTGTCGGATCGCATCATCGTGCTCGCGCAGCGGCCGGCCCATGTGCTCGGCATGTTCGACGTAAGGCTGCCGCGGCACTATCGCAATCCACAGGTGATGAGCGACCTCTCGCGGTCGTTCCATCAAAAATTTCCGGGCGTTGCCTGATCGCCCAACAGTTCGCAATCCATATCGGGGAACGCCATGCCGATCGACAGGGTACGACGCAAGCTTGTGAGCGGCTTCGCCTGCACCGCAGTCGGCGCCGCGATGCCGCCTTGCTGCCTAGGGCGAGCAGCTCTCGCCGCTGCCGGCGGCCTTGAATTCAAGGTCAGGAAAGTCGCCGACGGCGTCTTCGCCATCCAGGGCGTGGATGAATTGATGAACGCAGCCAACCAGGGCGCGATCTCGAACCTGGGCGTCGTCGTCGGCACCGACGCCGTTGCCGTTATCGACAGCGGCGGCAGCCTGGTCGAGGCGAACGCGCTCATTGCCGCGATCGGCAAAATGAGCGTCAAGCCGGTTCGTTACCTGATCAACACCCACATGCACCCCGACCACATCTTCGGCAATGCGGCGTTTCGGGAGATCGGCGCGACCATCGTCGGCCATCGCAATCTGCCGCGTGCGCTCGAGGCGCGCGGCGCGTTCTACCTGCAAAGCTTTCACCAACAGATTGGCGATACGCTCATGAAAGGGGTCGAGATCATACCGCCGACGATGCTGGTCGATGATCGCCTGCAGCTCGACCTCGGCGGGCGCGTGCTCGAATTGCGGGCATGGAAGGCGGCGCACACCGACAACGACCTGACCGTCTTCGACAGCGCGACCCAAACGCTGTTTGCCGGGGATCTCGTTTTCATCGACTCCTTGCCGACGCTCGACGGATCGCTGCTCGGCTGGCTGCGCCAGATGGATGCGCTCGCCGCGATCGGCGCCGCACGCGTCGTGCCGGGCCATGGCCCGGTGCCGGCCGACTGGCCGGAAGCGCTGACGGCCGAACGGCGCTATTTCGAGGTTCTGGCGGGCGATATTCGCAAGGCGATCGCCGACGGCACACCGCTCAGCGAGGCAGTCAAGACCGCTGGCACAAGCGAACGGGGCAATTGGCGTCTGTTCGGCGACTATAACGAGCGCAATGCGACGGCCGCTTTTGCCGAACTGGAATGGGAATAGATCCCACCGACAAGCGCTGGACACGACGAGGTGGATCGATTTGCCAAGGCATCGTCAAAGGCTTATCCTCGACGCCAGCCTGGGCACCACCTCTCTGACATTGGTGGAGGCATTGGAATGCAAGACCATGCTTATCGGAGCCGGCAGCTAGCCTTGCCGCTCGCAGCTATCTTTGCCGCGATCATCCTGTCCGTCGGTACGCTCCTCGGTTCCTCCGGAACCGCCAACGCACAGCAGACAACCGCGTCTTCGGACATGATCTGGCAGGATCTGAAAGGCGACGTGTTCGGCGATCGGGCAATTCTGGTCGATAGCGGCGTCGTCAGGATCGAGGCGCCGAAGCGGGCGCAGGATGCCGCCATCGTCCCCGTCGACATCTATATCGACCCCGCCAAGGCGCCCGACGGCATCAAATCCGTCACCTTGATCATCGACGTCAATCCGGCGCCGGTGGCCGCGACGTTCCAGATCGGCAAGGATGCCGGCGTGACGCATCTGTCGACGCGCGTGCGCGTCAACGACTATTCCTATTTGCGCGCCATTGCAGAAACGCAGGGCGGCGAACTCCATATGGCTCAGACCTTTGTCAAGGCGTCAGGCGGATGCTCGGCTCCGGCGGTCAAGAACCAGGACGAGGCGAAGGCGACGATGGGGCAGATGAAGCTGCGCCAATTCCCGCCTCAAGAGACGATGACGAAGGCACAGGAATTGCAGCTGATGATCCGGCACCCGAACAATTCGGGCCTGCAGCGCAATCCGCTGACCCAGTATTTCATCCCCGCGCATTTTGTTCAGAAACTGTCGATCTCGCAGGCAGACCGGCCGATCCTCTCGATGGAAGGTGGAATATCGATTTCGGAAGATCCCAATTTCCGGTTCGATTTCAAGGCGCACGGCGACGGCGAAATCCAGGTCGAAGCGATCGATACCGATGGCAAGGTGTTTCGCAATCAATGGCCGCTGGAGGCCACGGGACTCTGAAGTCTCGAAGCCACGTGCGCAACGCGTTCAAAAGCAGCGCACGTCTGCTTCCGCCTGCGCGCGCTTCAGTTCAGTGCCGGCGGCTTTCGCCGGCGCGCTTTCGCGAAACAGTCCCGAACGCTCCCCCGTCGTCAGGGACATGCTCTTGAAGGTCTCGGCCCTTTCATAATGCTCGAAGGGAACGATCGAGGCGATGACATCGATCGAGCAGGAACAGCTCTCCAACGCCCGACGGGTCTGGCCGTTCGTCTGCATGCAGCCGAGTACATACTCGACAACCGTCGCTGTTGGATAATCGCCGGCGGCGCCGGCCGGATTTGCGAATGCCAGGGCCGATGTAAGCAATAGCGGCAAGGCCGAAAAGCCGACATGTCTGATCATGCAGAATCCTCCTATTGGCCTGGACGCGATTTATCGAGCCTGATGGATCGGCCCCCATCGGTCGAGACAGATCCACCACACCAGTTGGCCTCGTACCACCACCCCGGTCAAGCTCTCATGCCCGGCGTATAGTACCAAAGGAGCAATGCCTTGCCGGCCGGCAAAAGGCCTCTCAGATGACGCGTTCATCCGCTCCGAATCCTGGTGTTGGCGTTCATTTCATGCCGCTCTCACTATCGCCACCCGGAGCGACGGGCGCATACTTAACGCCATAGGCTCTAGTGAATATTACTAAATAAAAATCGATACATTTGGCCAAAAAAATACGCAAAACATGGCAAGTTATATAAATCCTCCCTTTGTCACAGTCGATCAATAGCTTTATGTATGAGTTTTTTTATATTTATTTCTCTATATTGCAGTGCAACATAGACGGAAGTGATTTTTCTTGCCATCCGCCTGGGGATGACATAGCTTCATCCTGTTTCCGGCTTCAAGGGCGTCACCGTCATTAGGGAGCGGCGACAGTCTTTCGTAGGCCAAGTGGGATGGGCAGTAACGGTGCCCTCTGCTCATTCGGCTTAGGTCGTGACACGCTGCCGGAAATACTTCCCCCACATGAATCGCTTGGGCAAGCCCTCGTGGGCTCAACGGACGATTCGTCATTGTGAACCCTGGGAGGACTTTGATGCGTGTATTTGCGAAAACTGCCTACCTACTAACGACCGCGGCGCTCATGTCGTTCGGCGCGGTCCACATGACATCGGCCAATGAAGAACTGATGAAAATGGCCGAAAACCCCAAAGACTGGGTGATGCAGACGGGTGACTACGCCAACACCCGCTTTTCCAAACTTAACCAGATCACCAAGGACAATGTGAAGAACCTGCAGGTCAAGTGGAGCTTCTCCACTGGCGTGTTGCGCGGCCATGAAGGCGGGCCGCTGATCATCGGCGATGTGATGTATGTCCACGCGCCGTTCCCCAACACCGTCTACGCTCTCGATCTCAACAATGACGGAAAGATCCTCTGGAAATACGAGCCCAAGCAAGACCCGAATGTTATTGGAATCATGTGCTGCGACACGGTCAATCGTGGCGTCGCCTATGGTGACGGCAAGATCATTCTCAACCAGGCAGACACCACCGTCGTGGCGCTCGATGCCAAGACCGGCAAGGTCGTCTGGTCGATCAAGAACGGCGAGCAGACCGATGGTGGAAAGGGCGAATCCGGTACGTCAGCACCCGTAGTCATCAAGGACAAGGTGCTCGTCGGCGTCTCCGGCGCTGAATTCGGCGTTCGCGGCTGGTTGGCCGCCTACAATCTGTCTGACGGCAAGCTCGCCTGGAAAGCCTATTCGGAAGGTCCGGACGCAGACACCCTGATCGATCCCGAAAAGACCACCCATCTCGGCAAACCTGTCGGAAAGGATTCCGGCACGAACACCTGGGAAGGCGAACAGTGGAAGACAGGCGGCGGCACGACATGGGGATGGTATTCCTATGATCCCAAGCTGAACCTGGTTTATTATGGTACCGGCAATCCCTCGACATGGAACCCGGTCCAGCGCCCAGGCGACAATCGCTGGTCGATGACGATCATGGCTCGCGATGCGGATACTGGTGTTGCCAAATGGCTCTACCAGATGACCCCGCATGACGAGTGGGACTTTGACGGCATCAACGAAATGATTCTCGTTGATGGCATGGAGGTCGGCGGCGCCAAGCGCGACGTGCTGGTGCATTTCGACCGCAATGGCTTTGCCTACACCATGGATCGCGCCAATGGCGAACTTCTCGTCGCCAAGAAATACGATCCGGCAGTGAACTGGGCGACGGAAGTCAACATGGACCCCAGCAGCGACCAATACGGCCGCCCGCAGGTCGTGGCCAAATATTCGACCCAGCAGAACGGAGAAGACACCAACACGACGGGCATCTGCCCGGCGGCGCTTGGAACCAAGGACCAGCAGCCGGCGGCCTATTCGCCGAAGACCGGGCTGTTCTACGTGCCGACGAACCATGTCTGCATGGACTATGAGCCTTACAAGGTGAGCTACACTGCCGGCCAGCCTTACGTGGGCGCCACCGTGTCGATGTATCCTCCCCCTGGAGGCGACGGCAACATGGGCAACTTCATTGCCTGGGATGCTGCCAAGGGCGAGATCGTCTGGTCGAAGCCCGAGCAGTTCTCGGTGTGGTCGGGCGCGCTGGCAACCGACGGCGATGTCGTCTTCTACGGCACGCTCGAGGGCTACATCAAGGCGGTCGATCATGATGGTAAGGAACTCTACAAGTTCAAGACCCCGTCCGGCATCATCGGCAACATCACGGCCTACGAGCATGGCGGCAAGCAGTACATCGCCGTTCTGTCCGGCGTCGGTGGATGGGCCGGTATCGGTCTGGCAGGTGGACTGTTGTCGCCTGATAACGCCGCTGCCTGGCATGGTGCCGTCGATCAGGGCCGTGCGCAAGGCGACGAGGCCGCGGTCGTTGGGACCGCTGGTCTGGGTGCGGTCGGTGGCTACGCAGCACTTGCCGACTACACGACGCTGGGCGGCCAGCTCACCGTCTTCGGTCTCCCGGACTGATACACGGGAACCTTAGGCATGCCTCGGGTCGGTGACCCAAAGGCTTGAAAACCGAGAGCCCGGATCACCGGGAAGCCAGGACCGGGCTCTCGATTTCGCCGCGCCCCTAACATCGATCAATGCTGCTTCACGACAGAAAAATCCGTGTGCGTGGCAAATGAAGGAAGACACTGAATGTCCGTTCGCATTGTAGTTTCCGCTCTCGCCCTGACTCTGCTGCCTCTTGCAAGCTCAAATCTCGCACAGGCCCAGGACAGCGCGGAAAAGGCCAAGGTGGTGACGGAAGAGAACGGCAAGTATTTCGACGCGGAGGGAAATCCGACTTACAAGATCGAAAACGGAACCGTGGATTGGTACACGTTCAGCGGTTACCGCCGCTATCATTCCGATTGCCATGTCTGCCACGGACCGGACGGCACAGGTTCGACCTATGCGCCGGCCTTGGTCAACAGCCTGAAAACAATGGATTACGCCACGTTCCTCTCGATCGTTGCCGAAGGCCGCAAGAATGTCGGCGGCGGCAAGGAGAACGTCATGCCTGCCTTCGGCGACAACAAGAACGTCTATTGCTACATGGACGATCTCTACGTCTATCTTCGTGCCCGCGCCGACGGTGCGGCGCCCCGCGGCAGGCCACCGAAGAAAGCAGACAAGCCACAGGCAGCGAAGGATGCCGAAGCATCCTGTATGGGTGGATGATATGATTGGCCGTGACGCGTTGAAGCTGCGTTTTGTCCTGCCGATCCTCGGCGCACTCGCCTTGCTGCCTTCGAATGCCCAGGCGCAAGGCGCCGGGCTCGGTGCGGCGGGAGAACTGGTCGACCCCGACATTCTGCGCGTCTGCGCCGATCCTTCGAACATGCCCTTCACCGACAAGAGCGGCGAAGGCTTCGAAAACAGGCTGGCCGAACTGGTTGCCGCGAAAACCGGTCGGAAGTCCGTCGCGTACACATGGTTTCCTCTTGTTGCCGGCTTCGTGCGCAACACGCTGGCCGCCAATCGATGCGACATCATCATGGGCTATGCCCAGGGCGATGAACTGGTGCAGAACACCAACGCCTACTATCGCTCCTCCTATGTGCTGGTGCACCCGAAGGGCAAAGGCATGGAAGGCGTCGAGACGATCCAGGATCCCAAACTCGCCGGCAAGAGGATCGGCGTCGTCGAAAGCACGCCGCCGACTGCCAACATGGCCGCCAACAAGCTCTTGCGAACGGCAAAAATATATCCGCTGGCCGTGGATACACGCCTCACCCCTTCCATGGGCGAGGTCATGATCAAGGACATGCTCGCCGGCAAGATCGACGCGGCGGTCATTTGGGGACCGATGGCAGGATATTATGCCAAGCAACTCGGCGCCGATCTCACGATCGTTCCGCTGGTGAAGGAAAAGACCGGCTCGCGCATGTCCTACCGCATCACCATGGGCGTGCGTCTATCCGACCAGGAATGGAAGCGGACGCTCAACCGGGTGATCCGGGAAAACCAGGCGGAGATCACGAGGATTCTACTGGACTACAATGTCCCGCTGATCGACGAACACGACAATCCGATCACGCAATGACGATACCGGTATGGGGGACAATATCGGTATGAAGGGAAAGGAGACGATTTTGCTGGTCGCTGCGAGCCTCCTCAGTCTGACCCAACCGATGTGGGCTGGCGATATCGCCGAGCCCGGCGGCTACCGGATGGACGACTATCGGGCGCCGGTGCCGCAGACGCTGCAAGGCGCAAGGGTGGTGACGACTGCAGAGGCGGAGGCGCTGTGGCGGGAGAAGAAGGCGGTGTTCTTCGACGTCATGCCGAACACGCCGAAGCCGGCCAATTTGCCGGCAGGAACGATTTGGAGAGAGGCGACCAGAAAGGACATCCCGGGCAGCATCTGGCTGGCCAATGTCGGTTACGGCGCTATCTCCGAGGAGACCGCCAGCTATTTTCGCCAAGGCCTCGCGGCCGAAGCCGACAAATCGCGCGCTATTCTGTTCTATTGCATGACGAATTGCTGGATGTCCTGGAATGCCGCGAAACGGGCCATCGAATGGGGCTACAGTTCGGTGATCTGGTATCCGCTCGGCGCCGATGGCTGGGAACGCGCAAACCTTCCGCTGGAGGAGAAGAAGCCCTACGTAATTAGCAATTGAAGCATGAACATTGTTATTTTCGATCGTCTTGTTTTTCGACTTTTCAGAACCTACCGTTTCATTTGTCCATTTTGAGAGCTGATGGACGAGCCATTGCAATGGTGCCCAGCAATGGTTGACTGAGAAAAGGATCGGCCCCTTCGGGCTGGTAGAAGAGGAGAAATGCCATGAAGAAGAGCTGGACGAAACCGACCATGTGCCAAGTTGCTGCGGGCTTCGAAATTTCGCGGTATCTGCCTGCTGAAATTCCTCCCAAGAAGTAGGCCGCAGAGGTGCGTGCCCCTGGCAACGGGGGCACGCACTCCCTTGCCGCGCGAGGTCTTCGTGAAAGGCTTTGACGCGTTCAATACGGGTGCGAAGCGATTCGCAGCCGAGGATTTCCTGCTGGTTGAACGAGCCGCAGAGCGGGCATTGCAATGCGCTTGAAGATCATCGGCTCGGCGGCAGGCGGCGGCTTTCCGCAATGGAACTGCAATTATCGCCTGAGCCGCGCGGCTCGCACCGGGATGGCTGGCGTGCATTCGCGAACTCAATCGAGCATCGCCGCGTCAGCGGATGGAGCCGGCTGGGTTCTGTTCAACGCCTCGCCCGATATCCGCCAGCAGATTGCGCAAACGCCTGAATTGCAGCCCGCGCACGATGCGCCGCTGCGCTCGACGCCTATCCGTGCGGTGGTGCTGACCAATGCCGATGTCGATCATGTCGCCGGCCTGCTCAGCCTGCGTGAGCGGCAGCCTTTCGCTATCTATGCAACGACACAGGTTCTGGCGACGCTGGAGGCGAATTCGATCTTCAATGTTCTCGATCCGGCGCTCGTGCCGCGACGCATCTTGCCGCCGGCGGAAGAACTGGCGATCTGCGATGCGGACGGCCACGACACCGGCGTGGCTGTCGAGAGCTTTCCCGTGCCCGGGAAGATAGCGCTCTATCTGGAGGAAAGAAGCCAGCCGGATGCCAATTTCAGCTCCGACGCCGGCGACACGGTCGGCGTCCGTATCGCCGGCGCCGTCAGTCGCGGCTCCGTCTTCTACATCCCCGGCTGCGCGCGCATCGATGCGACCCTGCGCACGCGTCTGGCTGATGCCGCCTGCCTTCTGTTCGACGGCACGGTCTACACGGACGACGAGATGATTGCGGCCGGCGTCGGCCAGAAAACCGGTGCGCGCATGGGGCATCTGGCAATGTCGAGAGAGGCGGGTTCGATCGCCGGCTTGGCCGATGTGAAGATCGACCGCCGTGTCTTCGTCCACATCAACAACACCAACCCTGTCCTGGACGAGAATTCCGCCGAACACGCAGCAGTCAGAGCGGCTGGCTGGGAAGTCGCCCGCGACGGGATGGAGATGGAATTTTGAGTGATTTCCACGACGCGGCCAGGAACGGCCTGTCCTCCAGCGAGCTCGAAGCCGTGCTGCGGCAGGTCGGTGCCGAGCGCTATCACAACCGCCATCCTTTCCATCACAGGATGACCAGCGGTGCGCTGTCGAGGACCGAGATGCAGGCCTGGGCGCTGAACCGCTATTGCTACCAGGCTGTCATTCCGCGCAAGGACGCCATGATCCTCGCACATGCCGAGGACCCGGCGTTTCGCGCCGCCTGGCGCAAGCGTATCGAGGACCATGACGGCGAGGACGGCTGGAGCGGCGGTATTGCGCGCTGGCTGCATCTGGCGACCTCGCTCGGTCTCGATGCCGATGCGGTGAAGAGCGAAAGGCTGGCGCTGCCGGCGACACGTTTCGCGGTCGGCGCTTACCTCTCCTTTTGCACGAACCGGACGCTGTTCGAGGCGGTCGCGTCGTCGCTGACCGAGATGTTCTCGCCGCTCATCATCGGCGAGCGGGTGCCGGCGATGCTGGCCAAATACGAGTACATCACCGAGGATACGCTGGCCTATTTCAGCCGACGGCCCGAACAGGCCTCGCGCGACGCCGACTTCGCCCTCGCCTACGTGCTCGGCCATGCCAATACGGCACAACTCCAGCAGCAGGCGATCGATGCGCTGGTGTTCAAATGCGATATACTGTGGACCATGCTCGACGCGCTTCAACACGCCTATGCCGAGCCGGGAAACATACCGCCCGGCGCCTTCCGTCCGGAGGCAGCCCTATGATGGCGCTGCGCGAAAGAGCCCTGGTGTCACCGCAGTCGGTGCCGTCGCTGCCGAAACACGTGCGCATACAGTACGACCCCGTGCGACAGGCATTCGCCGTGCTTTCGCCGGAAAAGGTGTTTTGGCCGAACGACATCAGCCTCGACATATTGCGCCGCTGCGACGGGCGGTCCACGGTCGGCCACATCATTGCCGATCTTGCCGCGGAATATGACGCCGAACAGGAGGCCGTGGCCGCCGACGTCGTTGCCTTCCTGCAGGAATGGTCGGACAAGCTGCTGGTGAAGCTATGAGCGAGCCCCTTCTCCCTCCGATCGGCATGCTGGCGGAATTGACGCATCGCTGCCCGCTGCAATGCCCTTATTGCTCCAATCCGCTCGAATTGCTGAAGGCCAATCGCGAACTCGATACACAGACCTGGCTCGACCTGTTCTCGCAGGCCGCCGATCTCGGCGTTCTCCAGGTGCATCTGTCCGGCGGTGAACCGACGCTGCGCCGCGACCTCGAACAATTGATCGCCGGGCTTTCGGCGCGCGGCGTCTACACCAATCTGATCACCGCCGGCGTCGGCATTGCCGAAGGCCGCATCGAGGCGTTTGCCGAAGCCGGGCTCGACCATCTGCAGCTGAGCTTTCAGGGCGCACGGCCGGCGACCACCGACCGCATCGGCAACCACAAGGGCGGCCATGAAAAGAAGCTGGAGACGGCACGCCGCGCCCGCGCGGCCGGCCTGCCGCTCACCATCAACGCGCCGATCCATCGCCACAACATCGAGGAAGTGCCCGAATTCATCGATCTGGCGCTTTCGCTGGGCGCGGAGCGGCTCGAGATCGCCAACGTGCAGTATGCCGGCTGGGCGCTCACCAATCGCGATCAACTGATGCCCGAGCGTGATGCGGTCGACCGGCAGGCGGAGATCGTCGCGGCGGCGCGCGAACGGCTCACCGGCATCATGAACATCGATTTCGTCACGCCGGATTATTTCGCCATCTATCCCAAACCTTGCATGGGCGGCTGGGCGCGCGATGCCTTCATGGTGACGCCGGACGGCACCGTGCTGCCATGCCATGCCGCACAGACCATCCCGTCGCTCAACTTCGAGCGTTTCGGCCAACGCAGCATGGCCGATATCTGGATCGATTCGCCGGCCTTCAACGCCTTTCGCGGTACCGACTGGATGCAGCAGCCCTGCCGCAGTTGCGAGCGGCGTGAGATCGACTGGGGCGGCTGCCGTTGCCAGGCGATGGCGATCGCCGGCGACGCCGCCGCGACGGACCCGGCTTGCGCGAAATCGCCGATCCATGCGCGCATGGCAATGCTGATCGACGAAGCCCAGCGTGCTGCGGCAGTTCCGTCGCAGGACGAACCATTCGTCTACCGGCGGATCGGCGTCGTGACCGAGCCCGCCTAACGCGCTCTTTTATTTCACGGTCTCGCGCTCGCGCACCGCGTCGGCGAAAGCCAGTGCATCGCGATTGACCGCGACATTGTGCACGCGAAAGATCGAAGCGCCCTTCAACCGCAGGATGACGCTGGTCGCCGCTGTGCCGACGTCCCGCCCCTCGTCACTTCCGCCGACCAGGTGACGGGCAAGACGCTTGCGAGACGTGCCGACGAGCAATGGAAAACCGAGAGCGCGCAACTCCCCGAAGCGAGCCATCAGCTCAAGGTTTTCCTCACCATCCTTGGCAAAGGCGAAGCCCGGATCCAGCACGATGCGGTCGTCCGGAATGCCGGCGCCGCGCGCGATCTCCAGCGATCTGTTCAGGAACAGGAACTGGTCGGCGATCACATCCGCCAGTTTTTCACGGTCGCGCCCGGTGTGCATGATGACGAGGCCGGCGCCGGTTTCCGCCGCGACATGCGCAATGTCGGGTTCGCGCTGCAGCCCATGCACGTCGTTGACGATATGTGCGCCGGCCGCGACCGCCAGACGCGCCGTCTCGGCCCGGTAGGTGTCGACGGAAACCAGGCTGCCGCCGTCGGACGACAGCGCCTCGATGACCGGCAGGATGCGCGACTGTTCCTCGCGCGCCGAAACAGCGCCGGCGCCGGGCCGGGTGGACTCGCCGCCGACGTCGATGATCGCAGCGCCCTCGTCGATCATGCGCCGCGCCTGCTGGAGCGCCCGCTCCGGCCGATCGAATTCTCCCCCGTCGGAAAAACTGTCCGGCGTAACGTTCAAGATCCCCATCAGCAGCGATCTCGCGCCAAGATCGAGATGCCGTCCATGAGCAAGCTGCCAGCGCGTCATGCATCAACCTTCCGTCTACTAGAGGCCATTCGCGACACGATTGTCACTCACACGAGTCCGGTTTCCCCATCTACCTACACTCATGAAATAAAAAGGAGCGTAGCAATGACCAAGGAAACGATCAGCTTTGCTTACACGACCTATATCGTCTCAACACCGGAAAAGGTGTTCGAGGCCATAACGAAACCAGACCTCGCACGGCGCTACTGGGGCCACGAAAACGTCTCCGACTGGAAACCCGGTTCGAGATGGGAGCATATCCGCGCCAACGATGAACGGACCGTCGAACTCGTCGGCGAGGTGGTCGAGGTCTCCCCGCCGACCCGTCTCGTCATCACCTGGGCAAACGCCTCGCAGGCGTCCGATCCGGCGAGCTACAGCCGGGTAACCTTCGAGCTCGAGGCGTATGAGGCCATGGTCCGGCTGACCGTCACTCATGACGAACTCGAAGCCGGCAGCGGCATGGCGAATGGCATCAAAAAGGGGTGGCCGATCGTCCTCTCCAGCCTGAAATCCTTCCTCGAGACGGGTCAGGCGATCGATGTTTTCGCGAAGCCGCGCGCGTCCGAACTGGCAGCCTGATCCGCGAACAAGGAACCAAGCAGATGAGCACTCTCTACACCGGCGGATGCGCATGCGGCGCGGTTCGCTACGAGGCAAAGGCAGCCCCCATCTTCGAGAACCACTGCCACTGCCGCGATTGCCAGAAAAGAAGCGGCACCGGTCATGGATCCTATCTGACGTTTTCGTCGCGAGCGGACGTGACGATCACCGGCACGACGACGGAGTGGCGTGTCGCGGCGGACAACGCAAATGTGAAAATCCATTCCTTCTGCCCGGTCTGCGGAACCCCGGTCTACCTGACGTACACCGCCATGCCGGACCCGATCACGATCCATGCAGCAAGTCTCGACGATCCGGGCCGGTTCAATCCGACCGTAGTGACCTACGGTATCCGAGCCCTCCCCTGGGACAAGATGGAGACCGGGCTGAAGACCTTCGATAAGATGCCATCAGGCTGACCGGCATCGGAGCTGACGGCTCCACGACAATTCCGGTGGAGACCACCGGTCCGCGACGGGCCACACTCGAATCACGGTGACAGTGCACTTTTTGCCATATTTGCTCGGCTGTGTTGGTGAGCGGAGCGTCGGCAATGCGGACGATCCTGTTTCCCCGGAATGCTCTAGAAGCGAACAGGTAGTCCCAGGCGGGCCCATTCCTCGCGCGGGATAGCAGGTCCGACACGGAAGGTGAAGGACAGGACACTCGTCGCATTGGTGTCGACCTCACACCGGAAGCTCAGAGCGTACCATGTTGTTCGCGCGTGGAAAGCGGCTTTCGGGACGTCGAGGACATTGCCCGTCTTCAGCGGAACAAGTGGCACGAGGTCGGGAACATAGGAGGCGTCCTGCAGTTGCTGCTGCAATGCGCTGGCGCAAAGTTTGGCGGCCCGCTGATCGCGAGGCACGTCGGCCATCGAGGTCGTAGCGATTGCATCGCCGGTAGCGCCTTGCGAGTAGAGCCTGCGGACGCCCGGAAGGCCCGAAAACGCCCTTGATGCAGCAACGGCCACGTCCGTGGAGCTTGGCCTCCTGGCACTCCCGCTTCCGGACCTCGATACCTTTGCAGGACTGGATTTCGGCGTATTTTCGGGTCTGGGCTTCGGCGCTTCCGCCAACGCGGGAAGCTCGATCTCGCCGTTGCCGCCGGCAGCAGCCAACGGCGTTGCTGCCGCGGCTGTTTGTTTGTCGGAGTCGGGGGCTCCCGCTTTCTGTTTGTCTGCTTGCTGGTTGCTTATGTCCTGGCTTGAAGTTGCCTGCTTCTCCACATCCTGTGTGGGCTCCGTGTCCTTCGCTGCGGTTACCGACTTCTCGCCGACCTTGGTTGAATTTGCCCGTTCGTCGGAGTTTGCCGATCCGGCAGATTTGTTCTCTGCATCCTTAGGCACGACAGGCGGCTTCGAATCCTTATCCTTGGCCGGCGGCGGGGAGTTGTCTTGAGCGCTGCCGCCATCCAGAGATTTCCTGGGGCCGGTGTCTTTGTCGCCAAACTGAAAAACAGGCTTCAGCACCTCGATTGTCGACGGCTTTTGCGGCGGAGGTGGCTTTTCAACATTCTGCTCGGGCGGTTTTTCTACCTTCGCTTCCGGCGGCTTTTTGGCCTCGGGCTTCCTTGGAGACGGCGCGGGAGCAAGTTTCGGTTTTGGCTGATCGGGCGGAGGCACGAGTGCGACATTTACCGCTTGCTCCTCCTGCGGCTGTTGGGGATAACTGGGCAGGCCGTAGACCAAGAGCGCGGTGATGAGCGCATGCAGGATCAGCGATGCGGGAAAGCCCCACAGCAAAGTCCAACGCCGCTCACGTATCTCGTCCTTCATCCTGACCGATGTGGAATGAAATAGCGGCGGCATCAAGCATAGCCGCCGGGATAGGTGCAATTTAGCCGCTGGACAGGTTAGTCAACCACGCGCAAGCCGTCAAAGTGCGCGCACAGTCGGACTGAGGCTGTGTCCATGAAGCTGCCACTTGTTGCGGCACGCGCACCTCGAGGAAAACTTCTGGCACCAAGCTCGATCCAGGGCGAACCCGGTTGCGGCCGGAAGCCGAGCCGCCATACTTGTCCACCGGGGAGTGCTCCGTCTCTGTGTCCATCACGGAACCAAAACTGCCGGCGCAAAGGACGCAAGCGCCCCAATATAGGGTTTCGCCCGAGTGATCCCGAAGGCGCCCCAAGGTCTTGGCAAAGGATAGTTTAGCGGGATCGGCCCGCTGCTGCAACGTTTTGCGCTCAAAGCCCGATTCCTCGTTTCCTGTCGCTACCGCCTCCGGCGGTTAGCCCAGACATATCCTTGGTGTGTTTTCGTATGGTCTGGTGACCCGAAGAAGAGACCTGATTGGTGCAGACCCAAAAGCATTGCCCGCTGGCTCACGCTCCCCGGAAGTGATGCATTAGCCATACGGCCCTCTAAGGTTCGATTTTTCGGCACTTAGGCAAAGGCGATTTATCAGCCGGACAAGTTCTTCGCCTTGGTCAGCGACGATCTGGCCGCGCTCGTGCGGATACGCGCCTGAAAGAGACCTCCACAACCGGGATTGCCGATCACAGAGATCAGTCAGTTCCGAACATTGCTGCACCGTCAATTTCAAAAGATCACGTGCCGTCACCGGTCCGATGCCAGAGGGCGTCGTCGCCCCAAGGGAAAAATAGCCCGGCGGCACGCTGCCTTTCGCATTAGTAACGGTTTTGCGACAGATGACATCGAACAGCTGGTCGACGGCCTGTTTAGCGCCGGCGACGCGAGAAGGATGGTCCGTATCGGCCGCGGCATGCGGCAGAAGCTCAAGCTTGGCACCGTGTCTTTCGACAAGATCGAGATAAGGCAGCATGGGGCCGGACAGGCTGCCGGTCGAGGCATCCTTGAACAGATCGGCATCGATCGCGGCGTGGCGTAGCCGGCCCGAGGACAAGGCGTCATCCAGAGCCTCGATATCGACAAGCTCGCCGCGATCGTAGTTGACCAGCACCGCGCCGCTCTTCATGCGGGACAGGACTTCCGCGCCGACGAGCCCGGCATTGGTGTAGCGGCCGGTCTGCCCATCCTGCTTGCCCAGGCCGACATGGACGCTGAGCACGTCGGCACCATCGGCCGCCTCGGCCGGGCTTGACGCATACGCAAAACCCTCGGCCTCGATCCAGTCCCAATGCCGCGGCCGTGCATGGATCACCACGCGCATTCCGAAGGCGCGGGCAAGCTTGGCGACCTCCCTGCCGATATTGCCATAGCCGATGATCGCGATCGTCTTGCCTTCGAGCTTTTCGGTCGGGAAGTCGCGCAGATCCCTGCCGGTATCGAAGGCGCCGCGCCCCACCCGGTCGTGAAGCATGTCGACCGGCAGGTCCGGCAGCACTTTCAGGATCGCCTTCATCACCATCTGTGCGGTGGCGCGGCTGTTGATGCCGGGCGTGTTCATCAGTACCGCGGTGCCACCCTCGCCGCTGCCGCCGCCCCATGAGTGCGAACCCATATTGCCGGTGCCGGCGCCGATCCGCACGCCGGCCAGCGGAAAGACGGTTTCGGCAGGCAGGAAGGTCGCGGCGGCGATGACGGCGTCATAGCGTCCGTCACCGGCGGCTTCGATCAGCTCTTCCCGGGTGCTGAGGTCCGGCTGATAGAAAAAATGCACCCGCCCCTGCTCCAGGCCCGCGCTGTCTCCAAGGGCAGCGGCGTGGAAGCGGCCGCCTTTGGCTTCGATATGTGCTCGAACTTCACTCGGGTCTGGCTTGCCGTCGGGCCCGAAGCGCAGGCCGACAAGATCGCAGATCAGCACGGCGTAGGCGCTTTGCGGATCGATTGGCTCCGCGGCCTGTGTATAGGTGTTTGCGGTCACGTCGTTTCCCCATGCAAAAACGGAAAGGCATGCTGGTGTAGCAGCGCGCTCTGAACAATCAGAACCTATCCGCCCGGAAGGGCGTGAGATCGATCGCCGGCGGCAGACCGGCGGCAAGCTGCGACACGATCTTGCCGGTAACGGCGCCTCCGATGAGGCCCTGATGCCCGTGGCCGAAGGCGTAGATGACGTTCTTGGCCCGCGACGCCCGATCGATGACCGGAATGCTATCGGGCGTGCCGGGACGATGTCCCATCCAGCGCGTGACCTCGCCGACCTCCAGCTTCCTGAACATCGGCCTCGCCTGCTTCAGGAGAACATCCGCACGGTTCATGTTCGCGGGAGCCTTCAGGCCGGCGAACTCGACATTGCCGGCGATCCGCAGGCCATCCTCCATTGGCGAAGCGACGAACTTGCGGTCGGCCGAAATGGTCTGGATGCGCAGGCCCGTATCGGCACCCCTGACCATGACGTGGTAGCCGCGCTCGGTCTCGAGCGGAATGCTGTCGCCGAGCTTGCGGGCAAGATCGCCCGACCAGGCGCCGGCGCAAAGCACCACGGTCTCGACCGGCATGCGCCCGCCACCTTCCAGCCGCAGCGCCGAGGGTCCATTCGCCGCCATCTCGAAGCCGATCACTTTCTCCCTGACGAAGCGGGCGCCCTGTCGTGCCGCGTACTCGGCAAGTTTGGCGACAAGCCGGCCGGGATTAGGACACTGCCCCTGTTCGGGTAGATAGACCGCACTCTTGAAGATCGGCGCCAGGGCTGGTTCGAGCTGGCGGATTTCGTCGGCATCGAGGATGTCGACCTTGACGCCCTGCTCGCGACGCAGCCCCAGGCCATAGGCGCCCTTTGACGGTCCATCCGCCGTTTCGTAGACGAAGAGCTGGCCGCGCTTCTGCAAAAGGTCCTCGCAGCCGGCGGCCTTGATCAATGGCTCGTAGCACTCGAATGTATAGCGGTGCAGCGACCGCATCGCCGCCGATATCTCCTCGACGCGAGGCTTGCGGCTGGCGGCCAGGAAGCGCAGCAGCCAAGGCAGCGCGTGCGGCAGGTAGGCCAGCCG
The DNA here is from genome assembly GCF_055811195.1 of Mesorhizobium sp. WSM4823. Classification (NCBI taxonomy): domain Bacteria; kingdom Pseudomonadati; phylum Pseudomonadota; class Alphaproteobacteria; order Hyphomicrobiales; family Phyllobacteriaceae; genus Mesorhizobium; species Mesorhizobium sp. WSM4823. Next base: position 79,554 of record NZ_JBVVQL010000007.1, on the reverse strand, counting down.
GACGATCAATGGTCCTTCCGGATCCATCAGCCATTTCGGCACGTTGCGCAGCACGCCCGGCATCGAATTCGGGATGCAGGATCCTGGGCAGATGCCGCCGGCATTGCCGAAGGAGCACTGCTCCTCCGACCCCGGCAAGGCTGGATCGACCACTTCGACGGCAAAACCCTGCTCAAGCAAATAGCTTGCGGTGCAAACGCCGATGATGCCGGCGCCGATGACCGTCACCTTGCCACGCCGGGTGCTTGCCGATGTCATGATGATCGATCCGCTGATCAGGGCGCGATCTCGCTCGGCGTGCCGGCGCGGAAGGCCGGCAGCGAACGCGCCACCATCTGCTGCAGCATGCGGAAATCGGAGAGATAGGCCATGAAGCGGTAACCCAGCTTTCGCATGTCGACGCCATAGGCGACCGAGCCGCAATGGATGCCCGGAATGACGCCGGCATCCTTGCATTTGGCGGCGATGTATTCGATCGCCTCGTAAACGGCCGGATAGCGCGGATCGAAGCCGGGCGCCTCGCCCATGGTGACCGCAAGGTCCGACGGGCCGACAAAAATGGCATCGAGGTTCGCCGTCTTCAGTATTTCTTCCAGGTTCTTCACCGCCTGGTCGCTCTCGATCATCGCCATGGTGACGATGGTGTCGTTGGCGTGCTGGAAATAATCCGCGCCGGCGTAGAGCGATGCGCGCAGCGGGCCAACGCTGCGGCCGCCCTTGGGGAAGTAGCGGCAGGCCTTGACGAAAGCATCCGCTTCCTCGGCGGTGTTGACCATCGGGCAGATCACACCATAGGCGCCGGCATCGAGCACCTTGCCGATGATCGCCGGATCGTTCCACGGCACGCGCACCATCGGCGTCGTATCCGTTGTCGAGATTGCCTGCAGCATCGGCACCGCGTCGACATAGTCGGTCGCGCCGTGCTGGAGGTCGACGGTGAGCGCGTCCCAGCCCTGCTGGGCCATCAGCTCCGCCGAGATCGACGACGGAATGCCGAGCCAGCCCGTCACCACTTCGCCACCAGCGGCCCAGATATCCTTCACCTTGTTCTTGCGCATAGCCTTGAGGTCCTTTGCTATTGTTGGGAATTCAAAATCAGGTCCGCCGCCTTTTCAGCGATTGCGATCGTCGTGATGTTGGTGTTGGCGGCGACGATCGTTGGCATGATCGAGGCGTCGACAACGCGCAGGCCCTGCACGCCGCGCACGCGGCACTCGGCATCAAGCACCGCCAGCGGATCGCCGTCGGCGCCCATCTTGCAGGTGCCGGAGACATGCCAGCCCGACCAGACGGATTGCTTGACCCAATCGGCGATCAGCTCTTCGTTGTCGAGCATTGTGTGGATACGGTCGGTGGTGCCGAACTTGCGCCTGAGCAAGGTCTCGCGGAAGAAGGGCGCATAGTCGAACAGATAGGCAGCGGTCGCTGTCTTGACCCAGTTCCACGGCTTGCGGACGCTGAGCGCGCGGGCTTCGTCGCTGTAGCCGGCAAGGAACCATGTGTTGACATGCTGCCGCACCTCAGGCGCGTCCATGATCCTGCAAATGCGCTTGAAGCCGTCGACCAGGCGCATCAGGTCGCGTCCGTCGGAGGCCATGTTCAGATCGACGATCGGCTCATCGGTCTGGACCGCCGACTTCAACGTAACGGTGCCGCGCGAATAGGATTTGTTGACACAGACATTGAGCGCGCCCATCGCCTTGCCAAGTGGGTGCCAGCCGGCACGGTTGACCGGCATCAGGAGCATGTCACCGGGATGGCAGCCAGCATAGTTCGAGGAGTATCTGACGCCCAGAAAGATGTGCCGTCGCTGGCCGGGCTTGAGGCGCGCGGATTTCTTGAAATGCGCGCCGACGGCCAGATGCGGATGATCGGTCAGGTTCTCGCCGACGCCCGGGCGGTCGGCGACCACGTCGATGCCCAGCCGCTTCAGCTGCGCCGCCGGCCCGATGCCGGCGCGAAGCAGGATGGCTGGCGAGTGCAGGGCGCCGGCTGAAACGATCGTCTCGTTGGCGTTGTAAATCCTCGTATGGCCATCAATGGTCACCCTGACCCCGGTGAAGCGGGTCCCCTCGCTCACCAGGCCTTCGACGAAGGCGTTGGCGAAGATGTGCAGGTTCTTGCGGGCGCGCACCTCGGCATCGAGATAGCCGATCGCCGTCGACACGCGACGGTCGTTCTCATTCGACAAAGGCAACGGGAACGATCCGTCCTCGAAACTGCCATTGTAGTCGGGTCGGTAGGGGTACTCGGCTTCCGTCTGCTTGAGGACGGATTTGGTGAACCCGGCCCAGTCCTGCGGAAAAACGCGGCGGATCGGAATCCGCCCTGTCTTATTGTGAAGTTCGCCATCGAAATCGAGGTCGCGTTCAAGCTTCTTGAGGTAGGGCAGCATGCCGTCCCACCCCCATCCTTGAAGGCCGAGCTGTTGCCATTCGTCATAGTCGTGCGGCAGGCCGCGCACCGCGAACTGACCATTGATGCTGGAGCCACCGCCCATCACCTTGGCCTGTTCGAGCTTGGCCGTCTTGACCGCTTGCGCGTTCTGCTTCGGCGAGCGGTTGAAGACGCGCAGCTCCGTCCAGTGGTATTTCGGGTCGAAGTAGGAAAGGCCGGGATAGCTGTCCGCGATCACATCGGGAACATCGTCCGGAGGCGTATCCGGCCCCGCTTCGAAAAGCGCCACCTGCCGGGCGCCGTTTTCCGAAAGACGGCTGGCAAGCACGGCTCCGGCCGAGCCGCCACCGACGATGACGTAATCGAATTGCATAGGTATGCGCTCGCTTCAGGCGTAATTGGCCCAGATGGCCTTTTGGCGCAGGAACGCCTCGATACCGGCACGGCCCATGTCCTTGCCGAAGCCGGAGCCCTTGTAGCCGCCGGCCGGATAGGTAAATTCCGGGCCACGTCCGTGTTGGTTGATCCAGACCATGCCGGCCTCGATCGAATCCGCGGCCTTAAGTGCCTTTTTCAGGTCCGTGGTGTGGACGCTGGCGGCAAGCCCGTAGACAGGGTGCGCCGCCTGGGCGAGGCCATCCTCGAGATCGGCAAAGGTGCGCACCGTCAAGACGGGACCAAAGAACTCTTCCTTGAACCCGACATTGTCGTCGGCGACGTTATCCAGGATCGTCGGCGCATAAAAACTGCCCTCGTTGCGGCCTTCCAGCACCGTCCCGCCGGTAACGACGGAGGCGCCTCCACTGATGCTGCCGCGGACCATCATGTCGATGCGCTCAAGCTGTTTGCGGCTGATGATCGGAGCGAAGGTCGTCGTCTCGTCCCAGGTCGGTCCGGCCTTGATGGCCTTGGTCCGTGCGATGACGAGTTCGACAAGCTGGTCCGCTATCTTGTCCTCGACGATCAGCCGAGAGCCCGCCGTGCAGACCTGGCCAGCATTGTCCATGAAGGCCGTCGCGACGCGGCCGGCTACCGCGTCGATATCCCCGGCATCGGCCAGCACCAGTTGCGGGCTTTTGCCGCCGAGCTCGAGTGTGACGGGCTTGATACCGGACTGGGCCGCCAGCGTCATGATCGCCGCACCCGTCTGCGTCGAACCAGTGAACGAGATCTTCAGGATGTCGGGATGGCGCACGATCGCCGCTCCGGTCGTGTGACCGTAGCCATTCACGACGTTGAACAGTCCTGCCGGAACGCCGGCTTGGGCAGCAAGCTCCGCCAGCGCCAGAAGGCTGTGTGGGGTCAGTTCGGATGTCTTCATCACCACGGCATTGCCGGCGGCCAGCGCCGGGGCGAATTTCCAGGCAGCCGTGATCATCGGGAAGTTCCAGGGAACGATCGCCCCGACAATGCCATAAGGCTCGTGCTTGACGATGCTGAGTGCATTCGCCTCAGTCGAGGTGACCATGCCTTCAATCTTGTCGCAGAACTCGGCGTAGTAGCGCACGACGCCAGCCGTGCGCATCGCATCGCGGGTGATGGTCATCGAGATCAGCCGGCTCGACCCCATCGCTTCCAGCTGCCCAAGGTAGGTGGCATTTTGTTCGATCAATGCCGCGAAACGCATGAGCACCGCAGTGCGATCGCGCGGCGCGATCTTCGCCCAGCGGCTTAGCGCCAATGCCTTCTTCGCGGCGTCGACCGCTTGTTGCACCGCGGCTTGGCCACCGTCGGTGATCAGGCCCATGTGCTGAAGGTCCGAGGGCCTGAGGACCTCGATCTCGGTACCGGGCAATTCCATGAATTGGCCACCGATGTGATGCCCCCTTGGGACAGCGATTGTGGCGGGATCGAAACTCAGCGTCATTGATATCTTTCCTTCTGCGGCCAGATCGAGAGGTCCGCATGAACCGGCGCGGTCCCTTTGCCGGCGATGGCCTGTTTTGGTGTGAAGCAGCGTGCCTTCAGCACGCCTTCTTTGCTTCACGAGCCTCGAGGAACGGTCGAAGCAGATCCGCCGATTCATGGAAGCGTCCGACAAAACTCTGTAGACGCGGGTGTTCGGGATGCAGCAGCACCTTGGAGGGCGGCCCTTGCTCGGCGACCAGCCCCTGATCGAGAAACACCACCCGATTGGCGACCTCGAAGGCAAAGCCCAGCTCATGGGTGACGATCACCATGGTCATGCCGCTCTTGGCCAGTTCGACCATCGCCTTCATGACTTCGCCGACCAGTTCAGGATCGAGCGCTGAGGTTGGCTCGTCGAACAGCATCACCTTGGGCTGCATGGCCATGGCCCTGGCAATCGCGACGCGCTGCTGCTGGCCACCGGAAAGCTGGCGCGGGTACTTTTCCACATGCTGCGCCAGACCCATCAGGTCGAGCAGCTTCAGCGCCGTCTGACGAGCCTGTTCCTTCGGTTCCTTCTTGACGATGACCGGGCCTTCCATGACGTTTTCGAGCGCCGTCATGTGCGGAAACAGATTGAACTGCTGGAACACCATGCCGGTCTTCGAGCGTATCCGGTTGACTTCCTGATTGGGTATCTGGGAACCGGACAAGCCGTCGGCTTGCTTGTGAAACAGAACCTCGTCGTCGATGACGATGCTGCCGCTGCTTGGCATATTGAGCAGGTTGATGCAGCGCAGCAGTGATGTCTTGCCCGACCCGCTGGCGCCGATCAGCACGACCACCTCGCCTTCGATGACCGAGAGGTCGATGCCGTTCAGCACGCGCTTGTCGCCGAACTTGAGGCAGATGCGGTCCAGCAGCAGCACCGGCTTGCCGTTCTTCTCCGGCGCAGGCGCATTCGATTGGGTGATGCTCATTTTACGCTGGCCCCGCTCTTTTCGAGTTTCCGGGACAGCAGCGTCAGCGGAACCAGGATAATCAGGAAGATGGCGCCGACGGCGGTGTAAACTTCCATCGGCCGATAGGTGAAGCTCGAGATGTAGCTGGCTTGGTAGAGAAGGTCGGGGACCGTTATCATCGACAGCAATGTCGTGTTCTTCATCTGGATGATCGACTGACCGGCGAGCGGCGGGATCATCTTGCGAAAGGCCTGCGGCAGTATGATCCGGCGCATGCGCTGGCCATAGGACATGCCGATGGCAGTTGCCGCATCGGTCTGGCCGGGGTCGACCGACTGGACGCCGGCGCGCAGAATTTCGGCGTAAAAAGAGCCGACGTAACAGCTCAGCCCGATGAAGCCGGCCCAGAATTTCGTGACATTTATGCCGGCGAAGATCGGAAAGGCGTAATAGACCCACAAAAGTGTGACGAGCAGCGGAATGTTGCGGAAGAACTCGACGTAGATCTGGCCAAGAACGATCAGCGGCCGGAAGGTGCTCAGCTGGATAAGCCCGATGAACAGGCCAATCAGCATGCCCGCAGCGATCGTGATCACGGTGAAGTAGAGCGTCATCAGGAGGCCCTGCCAGAGCAGCCCGATATTGTTGGTTATGACGGTATAATCAAACATGGTGTCCTCACTGGTGCGATGCACGTCCAGTGGTGGCCTGACCGCCGCGCCACGTGGCGGTCAGGCTGCTGCAATCAGAAGGAGAAGCCTGCCGGAAGGATCGACAGGTCGATGCCGCGGGCTTCCCAGGAGCGGGCAAGCTTGCCCTGGGCAAGGCCGAGCGAACGCTCCTGCAGGACCCAGTTCGTAAGGAAGTTGATGAAGCCGGCATTGCCGGGCTTGCGTGCAACGGCAAGCGTTGCCGGATTGCGCAGGATCGGCTCGGGGAGCGAGACATTGCCGATCTTCTGGTTGGTGATCTGCAGCGCATCGAAAACGGACAACACAACGCCATCGGCGCGGCCAGCCTGGAGCTCCATCAACGCCAAGCCACGATCTTCCACCGGCGTGATCTTGGCCTTCGGCAGCAGCGCTTCGGCAACGACCTGCATAGTGCTGCCCTTCTGCACGACGACGGTCTTGTCAGGCGAGTTAAGCTCGGCCCAGGTCTTGACCGGCTTATCGGGGGGCGTCAGCACGGCCCAGGCGTCGGTGAACAGCGGCTCCCACAGATAATCGACGACAAGACCGCGCTTCGGGTTCGGATTGACGCCAATGGCGATGTCGATCTTGTTGGACTGGAAGTCGGCGGCCAGATTGCCCCAGGTGGTCTCGACAGGCTCGAGCTTGACCCCGAGCTGGGTCGCGATCTCGCCGAGGAATTCGTAATAGAAGCCGCTCCACTGGCCCGTCGCAGGATCCTTGATGTAGCCCGGCTCTTCACCGGTCATTACCGGAACCTTCAGCACGCCACTGGCGCGGATCTGATCGATGACAGCCGACGGGCTGTCGTCCGCCGAAGCGGCGATGGGCGCCGACAGCAGGCCGAGACCGATGGTCAAGGCGGCTATGAACGTACGAATGACAGTGAGTTTCATTTCATTCCCCTTTTCTGAGTTGTTGATTGGTTAGCGGCTTAGAAAGCCCTGCGAGAGAGGATCGTCTTTCTCGAAGAAGATGGTCTGGGTCGAGGTGATGAAGGCGGCGCCTTCGATCTCGACAATCACGGCTTCACGACCTTCGGCCTGGACGCGGCCCTGCAGACGTGCCTCGAACGGAATGCCGAATATGTTCCTGGCATGGTAGGTCTGGTCGGGGCCGATCAGCCCCTTCTGCAGCAGATATGTCAGGCGCGCGGAGGTCCCGGTGCCGCAGGGCGAGCGATCGAACTTGTTGGATTCCAGGACAAGAAAATGCGTCGCCGAACTCTCGCTGTCGGCATCGTAGAAAAGCACGCTCGGCGCGGCCGCCCCCACCAGCAGTGGCAGGTGCTGCGTTGCCGCCTTGATCGCGTCCTTGATCCTTGCACCGGCTTGCATCAAGGCCGACGCATTGTCCGGAATCAGTTTGAACCCGAGTGGGGCCGCGTCCACGAGCGCGTACCACATGCCGGCATAGACGATCGCGGCATTGACCTTGCCGACACCCTCTGCGGATACGTTCAGACGCTCCAGCCCAACATAGCTTGGGACATTGGCTATCCGCACGCGGTCAAGCGAGCCATCTTCTTTCCAATTGAGATGAACCGTGACGGTGCCGGCCGGTGTTTCCAGCGTGAAACTACTGCCCATGTCAGCATTAGTCTGCCCGGTGAAGGCCAGCGTCCTGGCAAAGCCGATTGTGCCGTGACCGCACATGTCGAGATAGACATAGGACGAGATGAAGAACGCGCCGTAATCGGCAACATCCGACGGGACCGGCACGAGGCCGACCATCGCTGCATGGCCCCGCGGCTCATGCAGCAGTGCCGGGCGAAGGTGATCGAAATGCTGGCGGAAATGGTCTCGTTTCTCACGCACGCTCGAACCGATGAGCTTCGGGACGCCGCTCAGGATGACTCGCGTGGGGTGACCGGCCGTATGGGAATCGATGACGCTGAACGCTGACGAGAAGGTGGACACGGACTAGCCCTCTCCGAAGGCGTCGCGAATGCCGGCCCGCATGCTTTGCCAGATTTCCCGAATGAGGTTTTCGGTCATCGCCTTGGCACTTTCGCCATCGCCGTCGGTGATTGCGTCATAGATACGCGCCGTGTCATCTAGCGAGAGCTGGATGATCTTGGGGTCCTGCTCATAGGCGTGATAACGGTACCGCAAGGCCTGCTTTTCCAACCCGCCGAGCAGGCGCGTCAGCGTCTTGTTGCCGGCCAGGGTGTAGGTCAGGAGAGAACCGCGCACGTCGACGATGAAGAACTGTCGCGCATCGTTTCTGGCCTGGGCCTGCTTCAGCTCCGACAGCAGGTTCTTAAACTCGGCCTTCTTTTCGATATCGGCGGATTCGGCTGCCTGTTTGGCAACCAGTCCCTCCAGCTCGATCCGACAGGTGTAGACCTCATCGAAATCGCGCTGCGACATCGGTGAGACCCAGATGCCGCGCCTTGCCTCGCGCATCACAAGACCGTCCCGCTCGAGCAGCCTCAGCGCCTCGCGCACGGGTGACCGGCTGACGCCGTAGCGTGCGGCAACCATCTCCTCGGTCAATCGCTCCCGGGACTTGAGGCGACCGAAGATAATCTCCTCCTCCAGCATCTCGGCGAGATTCTCAGGGATGGCGACCGACAATTTCTGGATGCGCGCTAAAATCATGTCGACACCATACTGTATACAATGTACTGGTCAAGCCATCACGGAGATTTTCTTCCAAGGTGCAATCTGCCGGCGGCTTTTCCGTGGGACCGCTAGGAAGGGCTAGGACATGTATCCAGAAACGATCGAGTTGCTGATTGACGGCGCGTGGTGCCAGGGAGCGGACGGCAAGTCCGAACCGTTGATCAATCCCGCCACCGAAGAAGTGCTGGCAACCGTGCCGCACGCTACGAAGGCAGATCTCGACCGCGCTCTTGCGGCCTCAGCCAAAGGCTTCAAGCTATGGAAGGCCATGACAGCGATGCAGCGCTGGGCGATCATGGATAAGGCCGCCGACCTGATCGAGCAGCGCAAGGACACCATCGCCCGTATACTGACGATGGAGAACGGCAAGGCGCTGGTCGAGGCCACCGGCGAGGTGCAGTTCGCCGCCGATGCGACCCGCTGGTATGCGGAAGAAGGCAAGCGCGCCTACGGGCGCATCGTCCCTGCCCGGCTACCCGGCGTACGGCAGATGGTCTTCAAGGAGCCGGTTGGCCCCGTCGTTGCGTTCGCGGCCTGGAATTTTCCGGCCAGCAATGTCATCCGCAAGATTTCAGGTGCGCTTGGCGCCGGCTGCTCGATTATCCTGAAGCCTGCCGAGGAAACGCCTGGAACCGCCGTGGCTATCGCCCGCTGCTTCCAGGATGCTGGGCTTCCGGCAGGCGTCCTCAACATTGTTTTCGGGGAACCTGCGCAGGTTTCGTCCTATCTGATCGCCTCGCCGATCCCCAGGAAGGTCTCCCTGACCGGTTCGACGGCGGTTGGAAAGCTCTTGCAGAAACAGGCCGCGGACACCTTGAAGCGCTGCACCATGGAACTTGGCGGCCACGCCCCTGTCGTCGTCTATGAGGATGCCGACCTCGAAAAGACACTCGATACCGTCGTCACATTCAAGTTCCGCAATGCCGGCCAGGTGTGCACCTCGCCGACCCGCTTCTATGTGCATGAGGCCGTCTACGACCGCTTCATCGACGGCTTTGCCTCCCGCGCAGAAAAGCTGAGGATCGGAGACGGCCTCGACGCAAACGTCCAGATGGGCCCGATGATCGCGCCGCGGCGGCTGGATGCCATGGACGCGTTCGTCGGCGATGCAACCGCGAAAGGCGCGACGGTCGTCACTGGCGGCAAGCGGATCGGCAACAAGGGTTATTTCTACGCGCCGACATTGCTGAAAGACGTGCCGGACACCGCGCGCATTATGTCGGAGGAGCCGTTTGGGCCGATCGCACCGACCACCACCTTCTCAACCTTCGACGACATGATCGAGCGGGCAAACTCGCTTCCTTACGGGTTGGCCTCCTTTGTCTTCACCCGCAACCTCACCCTTGCCCAAAAGACCGAGGCGGCGCTGGAAGCCGGCATGGTCGGCGTCAACCATATGATGGTGTCGACACCGGAAACGCCGTTTGGTGGCGTCAATGAATCCGGCTATGGCTCGGAGAGCGGCGTCGAAGGCCTCGATGCATATCTGCGGACAAAATTCGTAACCGAGATGTAAGGGTGCAGCAATCGATGGCGGTCCTCGGAAGCCCACCATAATCAATGCATTCGACGGGATCTACGGAGGTCGCCATTGCTACCTTGGCTAATCCAGCCAAGGAATATATCAACTTGTTGATAAATAACGATAATGATGCCCCGGAGGATGTCCTCAAATAGCTATTTTTTATTGTGGGCACAGGTCAGACATCCTTCCCCTATCGTTCCGTATGGTTCCGCGAACCAGCTTACCCAATGCGCGCTGCTCGGCAATTTAGGATTCGGACAGGCGGCACGTGGCTGAGTTGGCCGAACTGCGAGCTACTCATCCTGCTTTCGGCAATCTCGTGAGATTAGGCGGTCAGGGAGCGTGACGCACATCGTCCGAAGTATCGCTTAGATGAGGGTCGTCCGAGCGCTCTGGTGAATATTAGCACATTTGATAGTATCGCTCTCACTCCGCCAGCCAAGGCACTGTAGCATGTCGGAAAAGCGTCGAGTAGGGCCTCCAATCGTGGCCCTTGCCAAGGGCGTTCTGAGCAAGGACGACAGTAGTGTGTCCGACGTTCGCAGCGAGCGGCGCGTTATGACAGCTCTCTGTTATGATCTGGTCGGATCAACCGACCTGCTCGCAGTTCTGGATATCGAGGACTATGAAGAACTGATGTCGGCCTTTCGGCGTGCGGCAAGACAGGCAATCTCATCGTGCTCGGGCGTTGTCGTCGGCGAGGCCGGCGACGGCGGTGTCGCACTTTTTCCAGCAGAGATGGAGGCAAAGGACGCGGCTTCGCAAGCGATCCGGGCAGGACTCGAAATCATTGAAGCGTGCAAGCGGGTCGGGCTGGAGAAAGACCATACGGACCTACATGTTCGGGTCGGGATTGCTACATCCATGACCCTCGTTCACGGCGACGGCGGTGACCCGGCGCATGCCAGCGTCACGGGCCCGGCTTTGGCCATGGCGACGCGGCTTCAGGCTATGGCTCAGCCGGATGCAATATTGGTGTCCGACGAGACCCGAAATCTGGCACGGCGGTCCCACGTTTTTAGTTTTCGTGGCATTCACGTTATTAAGGGTTTCGCCGAGCCGGAGCGGACTTGGCGGGCCATCAGCCATAAGCGGGATGTTGACCGCTTCTTCGCCTTCGGGCGCTTGAACAATACGTTTATAGGCCGTGGGGACGAACTGGCCACCATCGCCGCATGTTGGCATGATGCGGTCGCCGGCAAGGGCGGCGTCATTTTAGTCCAGGGTGAGGCCGGTATCGGCAAGTCTCGCCTGCTATATGAAGTCCGCAAGAGGACACGCTTTCAGCGGGCAAAATTGCTGCTTTTTCAATGTCAGCCCGGCGGCTCCCACTCAGCCCTTTATCCTCTGCTGCAAAATGTTCGGAGTGACCTGGCTGGCAAAGAGGGTCGGCTGGAGACTTCAGACGTAGCGGAGGTCTTCGCAAATCAAGGCGTTCACGAAGACGAAGTGGTCGACATCTTCTCGTTTCTACTTGGGGCTGAAGGATCGAATCCCGCTCTGAAGGAGGCTGATCTCAAGGTTATCCGGGAGAAAGCCAGCTGGGCAGTTCGCAGAAGCATAGAAGCCATATGCGAACACGGACCACTCATCCTGGTGGTCGAAGACATACATTGGATCGACCTCACGTCGAGACAATTGCTGGCGGAACTTGCACTCTTCATTCATCGGGTGCCCGTGCTCCTCATAATGACTGCGCGACCTGGATCTGAGACTTACTCAGGGTTCCGGGACTTGCCGCATATTACTCTGAAGCCGCTCGATCGCGAGGAAACGCGACAGGCAATCATGGCCATGCGGCCGGAAATCGGGTCAGCCGCGCATTCGGAACTCATCAGCATGGTGGAGGAGGTAACCGGGGGCGTGCCTCTTTTCATCGAGGAAATTTGCCAATGGATCGCCGAGAATGCGGCCTCCATAACGGATCGCCTTGCGCCAGCCGGTTCATCAAGCCGAATATCGGTGTTTGAAAGCATCCTTCAAGCCAGGCTGGAGGCCTTGGGCCCTGCAAAGGATGTGGCACGAGCGGCCGCCGTCGCCGGGAATCGTTTCAATCTGGAATTGCTCCAGAAGCTGTCGCCGGAATACAGCGACGAGACGATCGCGAATGCACTGGACACCCTCATCGAGGCGGGATTCCTGATCCGGGTCAGGCCTTCCGGCGAGCCCGACTATGGATTTCGTCATGCCCTGATCCGGGAGACAATCTACAATGCATTGCTGCGGAGGAGACGGCAGGCCCTCCATCAGTCGCTTTTCTCCGCTGTCGGCCGCGACCGAAATCTGGCCCCGTGGCTGGGTACGGCTGAACTGGCAGAACATGCTGAACGCGCTGGCCTTATCGAGGAAGCTATCGATCAGTTCATCTCAGCCGGCCGGGAAAGTTACGTCCGCTCTGCAATGGCCGAGGCGAGACAGATTCTCGACCATGCCGTGGCCCTTTGCCAGCGAGTGAGAGGGCCGGACAAGCAGGATGTTTTGCGCCTCGCCGCGATGATGCCGCTCGGGCCGATACTTACAGCCACGGAAGGTCCAAACTCGCTGCCGGCCCGCAAACTTTACGAGGACGGGGTAGAGATCGCCAGGCGGCGGCCACTCGCCGAGCGTGCGAAGTGGTTTCCGATCTACTGGGGTTGGTGGTTCACCGGCCCCACCATCGACGGGGAACGCGCACGAACTGTCCTCACCGACCTGAGGGATGTCGACGACCCCGAAGTGCAGTTTCAGGCCAGACACTGCGTTTGGGCGATCGAATTCAATCTTGGGCATCACAGGAATTGCATCGCGGCGGTCGACGAAGGACTTGCGCTCTATGGGACGGGCCAAAGATCAGGGAATGCCACTCTGTTCGGCGGCCACGACGCCAGGGTCTGCGGCCTGTCGCATAGGGCTCTCTCTCAATGGTTTACCGGCCGGGCCGCAAGCGCAGTTCGGTCGTTGGCTGAAGCCAGGCGCTGGGCAATGCAAACGGCGCATGTTGGTAGTATCGCCCATGTCTACATCAACGAAGCGATGCTTGATTGCTATCGCCGCGATTTCTCGGCGCTGCGAGACGTCATCGCCGATATCCGCGAATTGACGAAGCGCCACCATCTGCCCTCCCTTGCCGCCTTGGCGCAAATTCTCGAAGGCTGGTGCGAAGGAAATGCTGCTCGGGTAGAACAAGGCAGGGACCAGATTAAGGAGGGCCTTGCGATCCACGGCGAACTCCAGACGCCGGAAGACTATCCTGTCTACTACGGCATGCTGGCGGAGCTTCTGGCCCGGACAGGCGAGACTGAGGAGGCCCTTACGCTTGTCTCTTCCGCGGCTGCGGAAGCCGAAGCAGGCGGCAGTCTTTCTTGGCTCGCCGAACTCTATCGGCGAAAGGCCCATCTCCTTCTACTTAGAGGTTCCTCAGGCATGGATGTTGTTGCCGCGCTCTCCAAAAGCCTGGCTACCGCCGATGAGCAAAACGCGGTGCCAATCCTGCTCAATGCATACGAGATGCTCGAAACATGGGGCGTATCAGAGGAACTATCCCGGCAGTACCGCAGTCGCGTCGAACTGGCGAAATCAACCATCGAGCAAGGCGCGGCGTTGTTCGTCAATCTAGAACCGAGCCTGCGCCACTAGCCCGCGCGGAGATCAGGAAGCCTCCATGCTGGAACGATACGAGCGCTCGGGTCCTCCGTCGCGCGAAGCATTCATGCGGCTAATTACGATGCGCGAGGTCTTGGGGATCACACGGATTGCAGACATCACAGGTCTCGACGTGCTCGACATACCCGTGGTTCAGGCGGTCAGGCCTTTCTCCCTTTTAAATTCCGTTTCGCAAGGCAAGGGGCCGACCAGAACCGACGCTGCAGTATCGGCCATCCTCGAGGCCGCAGAGTCCTACTTTGCCGAGCGCTTGGCGCACTACGACCCCATCGCGGCCTCCGCAGACTCCCTGAATATTCCTCCTGAAAGATTCGAAGCCCATCTCCAGCCTGGTGTCGACCCGGGCTGGCGCAGGAGGGAAATAGCTTGGATTCATGCCGAGAATATCCTCAAGGGTGGTCTGCAGGATTGGGTCCCATTCGAGCTTGTACACACTGCCTACGTGTTCCCGCCGCGGCGCCATGAGGAAATCTTCGCTTCATCGACGTCCGGCCTGGCGGCCTCCTTCGAGGAAACGGACTCTATCCTGCACGGGATAATGGAGTGCATCGAGCGCGACGCACTCACGCGGGCGGAGCGAATCCATGGCTTTTTCCAGCGCCGTCGAATTGACCCGAGGACGATCGACGATCCAACGGTTGCGAGCCTTCTCGAAAGCCTGGAAGCCAAAGGCCTGCTAGTGGGGCTTTGGCACGCCCCCTCACCGCTGGGGCTACCGGTGATCTGGTGCCATCTCATGGAGGATCGGCCGCCGGAAACTGCAATTCTTCACTATCCGGCAGAGGGCTCGGCTGCAGGTTTCGATGCCGCGTCCGCGATCGTTCACGCAATTTACGAGGCGGCGCAGTCGCGACTGACGGCGATCTCCGGCGCCCGTGATGACCTGACGCGCGCGTCCTATCCAAAATATCCCGATTGGCAAAAAATTACGGCGCACCGACGCCTCCTGTCGGACGGCCCCCGCGACGTACATTTCCATGCGATTGCCGGGCAGAATTGCACCAGCGCGGGAAATAGGATGTCCGCTCTTCTCGCACAGATCGAGGGCGCAGGAATCGATACAGTGTACATGATTCAGCTCGATACGAGACCGCTCGGCGACCTGTCGGTCGTCAGGATCGTCATACCGGCCTTAACGCCTCTGTTGCATGGCTAGGCAAATGCGTCCCAAGCTGGTCTTTGCCGGTCCCACCCTGTCACAGGGCGAAGTGCTGGAAGTGGTGGAGGCGATCTGCCTTCCGCCGGCTGTGCAGGGTTCGATCATTGCGGCTGTGCAGCATTTTGATCCGAGTGCGATAGTCATCATCGACGGCGGCTTTCAATCGGAGCCGGCGGTCAGGCACAAGGAAATCCTTTGGGCAGTAGCGAAAGGTGTTCCGGTAATAGGCGCAGCGAGCATGGGGGCTCTTCGCGCTGCAGAACTCTTTCCATACATGCTGGGAGTGGGGCTCATCTACCGGTGGTATCGTCGTTTTGCGTTTGCGCCTGACGATGCAGTGGCCGTGCTGCACGGACCATGGGGGGTAAACTCCGCGCCCATAACCCACGCGCTGATCGATCTTCGCATGACGGTTCGCAGGGCCTGCCGTCGAGGCATCATTTCGGCTGAATACAGAATCAGCCTGGAGCGCGCCGCGCGAACTCTCAATTTTCGCGAGCGCACGCTCGCCCGCATGGTCGGTGACGCCTTGTCATGCGAAGGTGATCTTGTTGTCGAGAAATATCAGGAGATCCTCGCCGCAGCTTTCGTTCAGCAAAAGAAGCAGGATGCGCGTGATGCGCTCCGGCTATTGCATCACGGTTTATTCAAAGAGCCCGCACCCCTGCCGGATTTCCAATTGACGGCGGCTTTCCTTAGGGATCTCGACGAAGCCGGGTTAGAGATTTGAAGGCATCAGCGCGAGAATTCTCAATCTCAATTTACAATACGTGACACTTTGCTAATGTATTAAAATGAGAGGGGCTGAGCTACTAGGAACGCTCGATCGATCCAACGGCCAGAGTCGCTCCGTCGGCACGCGCTTCCTACTATTTCCGCAGGTGCCCCACCTTGCCGATTACGGCACACCCGAGACCGTCTGGATATCGACCCCGCCGGGCCGGTTACGCTCCGGTCCGGAGGACCATCGCATCTATGTCCGCGATCCGCTCCTCGACAAGGAGCCTTACGAGTATCCCTACCTGCCGCCCTTCGTTGGCGAGGCCTTCCCGCCGGCGGAACCCGCCTACGACGGTCACTTCGACCAGATTTCATTGAATTCACGTCAGTTCCTGGCGGCACACGCCTTCGGGGCAGTCAGCCGGGTCCTGGACATCTGGGAAAGCTACCTTGGGCGGCCGATTACCTGGTACTTCGCCGAAACCTATGAGCGGCTGGAGATCATTCCGTGGGTCGACTGGAACAACGCCCAGTCTGGCTACGGTTATCTGGAACTCGGCGTGGACAGGGCGCCCGACGGTCGAAATTATCCCTATGCCCTCAACTTCGATACGATTGCGCATGAGGTCGGCCATGCGATTCTGTTTTCCCTTTTTGGAGTGCCGGCAAATGGCTTGAGGGCCGGCGACTTCGCGTCGTTCCATGAGGCGAGCGCCGACATAACGTCGCTTCTGTCCTTCCTGCATTTCGACAGCGGTCTCGACCGGCTGCTGCGCCACTGCAACGGCAACCTCCTCGTCCTGAACGAACTCAATCGCATCGCCGAACTGATCGGTGACCGACAGATTCGCCTCGCCAGCAATTCGCGCCGCATGTCTGAAGTCTCCGACGAAATCCATGACAGGTCGCGGCCTTTCACCGGGGCCGTATTCGACACGATCGTAGACACCTACCACGCGAATCTCGTGGGTGATGGACTAGCCGACGAACGGCTTCTCGATATCGACATCAGGGATATCGACGAGGCCGCCATGCAGCGCATCTCGGATTTCACGGCGCTGGCCTTTCGTG
This sequence comes from Mesorhizobium sp. WSM4823, assembly GCF_055811195.1. Lineage (NCBI taxonomy): Bacteria > Pseudomonadati > Pseudomonadota > Alphaproteobacteria > Hyphomicrobiales > Phyllobacteriaceae > Mesorhizobium > Mesorhizobium sp. WSM4823. Next base: position 62,911 of record NZ_JBVVQL010000007.1, on the reverse strand, counting down.
CCAGGCCGTTCCTGTTCAAGAGCGCGCTTACCCGGGCGCGGGACGATGTGGCGCTGACCCTCGCCCGGACCTGGTCCAGCCTCGAAGCGGACGATCTGACTTTTGAGAATGCCGCGATGGCCATTGCCGAAGCCGGCAGCCGCATCGCGCCGGCGCTGGGCGCTAAGTTCGAGGAAAACTTCAGGTGGCGAGAAATTTCATGAACTGAATTGTCAAAGCGAGGAGGACTGACATGAGTGACGACTATCACCGTCCGACACTGACATTCCCCAACGGGGCATACAATGCAACGCAGGTCAGGCTCTACGGAATTGAGGCGGAAATTGGTATTTCCATTCCCGGACAGGCCAGCGAAATCTCGAACACCAACATTTATGTCCAAACAGCACATGGCGTTAGCGCCGACGAACGGGAAGTCAACGCGGCGAAAGAAGTACTTAAGAAAGCCACATCGAATAAGATCCGTCGCAGCATAATGCTCGGCCAAGGCAATTTGCCCAGTATACCGATAAGAGCCAGCTTCAGTATTAAATTGGATATAAAGGAATTTGGCACAGCCGTTGTGACTGTAACTGCACAAACATATATGCTGGGCAGCAAGCCAGAGAAAGAGCTTTCTTGCGGGTTGATTGTCGGCTACGCCTACGAAGGTCATACATTTGACCTGCCAAAACCCAAGATAATGCTAGTTAATAAATTCCCAGAATTGCAGATTCCAAAGGATGACTCCGACTATAAATTGAAAGAAGACGAAGGTTATGCTGTCTGGATCGTTGACAAACTCGACCAATGCGTGGAGATTGAAATTAACCAAGGTTTTGTCGAACAGCTTGTTCTGGAGGCTAACCTTCCGGGCAAGCGCTCACCGACCATGTATGCTGCGAGGCAGGCGCTCGGGCACCGTAGTGGCAGGCTGACTGAGTAGTGATAGATCCTGCTACTTCGCGGCCCGTCGAGGGGTTGTGTCGGCCGGCCCGAGCTTGGTGCAGTCAGAAACGATAACCTCGCGGAGCTTGGGGCGTCGAGCTGGCTGCGGCGCTCCCCAATCAACTTCGGGGCTTGGCGCCCCAGGCTCGGTCCCGGGTCGCTTCGTTTGCGAACGTTCGGAGACATGCTCCAGAACGGCGGCAATTGGGCCGGAAGCGGACGGGCCCGGTTCTGGGACGAACTAGCCAGAAGATGGCATTCCGCTGGCGCCCCATCTTGGCCACAACGACGTTGCTTGCGATGCCGCAGTGTTGCAGTCCATTTGAATCCGGCCGGCGGGGTAATGCCCATATCGACCTCCTTCGACCAATATGAATTATAAGCCGTCCACCAAAGGAATCCTGAATCCTTTAAATCGCGACTGGCTTTAGCGCGGTGGCGGGCAGCCAAAGGATGGACATTTCAGCCCACATGGAAAATGATCATGTTGCCATGCACAATACTGCAGTGCTCTGATCTCGACGAAAAGCCTGAACGTAGAAGCGGATCAACCGACCTCCGGGTCCAGCGAACGAGGACGCAATTGGATACCCCAGAGAATGGTCAATTGTATCGCGACGCGGGCGGGCGACGCCGTCGATCGGCCGGCTTGCTTGCCCGCGCCGCCGTGTCGGCGGCATTCCTGCTCGGCATGGCTTTCACCAGCAATGCGTTTGCGCAGGACCAGCAGCTACCCGTGGTGACGGCGGCCAAGCCGGTGGTCCGTGAAATCGTCGAAGACGACGAGTTCGTCGGGCGCTTCGAAGCCGTCGACGAGGTCGCCATCCGTTCGCGCGTCAGCGGCTATCTGGACAAGGTCAGCTTCCAGGACGGCGCACTGGTCAACAAGGGCGACCTGCTCTTCACCATCGACCGGCGTCCGTACCAGGCGGCTTATGATGCCGCCAAGTCGCAAGTGGACGTCGCCAAGTCCCTGCTCGAATTCTCCAAGATGCAGCTGGATCGCGCCGACGAACTCGCCAAGACCGGCAATATCTCAACCGCGACGGTCGACGACCGCCGGCGGGAATACCTCTCGGCGCAGGCGCAGATGCAGGGGGCGACGGCGGCGCTGACGACGGCCAGCCTGAACATGGAATTCACTGAGATCAAGGCGCCCTTGTCTGGCCGCATCGACCGCCGGCTGGTGTCGGTCGGCAACCTCGTGCAGCCGGATTCCACCTTGCTGACGACCATCGTTACGCGCGATCCGATCGACTTCTATTTCGACGTCGATGAGCGCCTGTATTTCAGCTATGCCCGCGACGCGAAGGAGCGCGGCGGCAGCATGCAGGAAGGCGCCGGCGGGCTCGAGGTGGTGGTTCGCGTCGCCGACCGCGCGGAGGCGGTATTCAAAGGCAAGCTCGATTTTGCCGAGAACCGGATCGACAACGCGACCGGCACCATGCGGGTGCGTGCAACGTTTCCCAACGCCGACGGCGTTCTCCAGCCAGGCATGTTCGGGCGCATCAACGTGCCGGGGTCGCTGCCGCATAGCGGCGTGCTGGTGCCCGACGAGGCGATCGGCGCCGATCAGGATCGCCGCATCGTGTTCCTGGTGGATGAGTCCGGGATGGTCTCGGCGAAGCCCGTGCGCACCGGCCCGCTTCTCGACGGCTATCGGGTGATCCGCGGGGGCCTGACCGGCGACGAGACGATCATTGTCAACGGGCTGATGCACGCCAGGCCCGGCACCAAGGTGAAGGTCGAGATGGTGACGTTGCCGCCCAAGGCCGAGACCGCCGGGTTGCCGCAATGAGGTTCGCACATTTCTTCGTCGACCGTCCGATCTTCGCATCGGTCGTTTCCATCGTCCTGCTGATCCTGGGCGGGATTGCTTATACTCAACTGCCGATCGCGCAATATCCCGAGATCGCGCCGCCGACCATCGTCGTTCGCGCGCAGTATCCGGGCGCCGACGCCGAGACGGTCGCAGCGACGGTGGCAACGCCTATCGAGCAGGAGATCAACGGCGTCGAAGGCATGCTCTACATGTCGTCCTATTCGTCGGGCGACGGGGCGATGGCGCTGACCATCACCTTCAAGCTGGGCACCGATCTCGACCAGGCGCAGGTGCTGGTGCAGAACCGCGTGTCGGTCGCCGAGCCGCGCCTGCCCGAAGAAGTCCGCCGCCTCGGCATCACCACCATCAAGAGCTCGCCCGACCTCATGATGGTCGTGCACATGCTGTCGCCCGACAATACCTACGACCAGCTCTACGTCTCGAACTACGCCCGCTCGCGGGTGCGCGACATACTGCTCAGGTTGGACGGCGTCGGCGATCTCATCATCTTCGGCGAACGCGAATATTCGCTGCGCATCTGGCTCGATCCGGAGAAACTGTCCGCTCTGGGGATGACCTCGGGCGATGTGGTTCAGGCGCTGCGCGACCAGAACGTCCAGGTGTCGGGCGGCTCGATCGGCGCGCCGCCGACCAACACCGGCACGGCGTTCCAGTATACGGTCACCACGCAAGGCCGCTTCAACGACGCACGCGACTTCCGATACGTGATCGTCAAATCGACCGACGACGGCCGCCTGATCTCGCTGCAGGACGTGGCGCGCATCGAGCTCGGCGCCAAGGATTACGTCACCAACTCCTATCTCAACGGCAAACCGGCGGTGGCGCTCGCCATCTTTCAGCGGCCGGGCACCAATGCGCTCGCCGCAGCCGCGGAGATTCAAGACAAGATGAAGGAGCTTTCCCGCGACTTCCCGAAGGGGTTGAGCTACGACATCGTCTACAATCCAACCGAGTTCGTCGCCGAGTCGATCCAGGAGGTCTACAAGACGATCCTCGAGGCGATGCTGCTGGTAATCATCGTCATCATCGTCTTCCTGCAATCGTGGCGCATGGCGATCGTGCCGATCGTGGCGATCCCCGTGTCGCTGATCGGCACGCTGGCGGTGCTTTACGCCGCCGGTTTCTCGCTCAACATGCTGACGCTGTTCGGCCTCGTTCTGGCGATCGGCATCGTCGTCGACGATGCGATCGTCGTGGTCGAGAACGTCGAGCGCAATATCGCCAGAGGGCTGGCGCCCAATCCGGCGTCGCACCTGACCATGGACGAAGTCGGAACGGCGGTCATCGCGATCTCGCTGGTTCTGATAGCCGTGTTCATACCGACAGCCTTCATCCCCGGCATTTCTGGGCAGTTCTACCTGCAATTTGCGATCACCATCGCGGTGTCGACGGCGATCTCGGCATTCAACTCGCTGACGCTTTCGCCGGCGCTGGCCGCACTGCTGTTCAAGCCGCACCACGCCGCGGCGGCGCCGCCGCGCTTTTTCCTGGCGCGGTTCGGACGGGCGCTCGCCGACGGCTTCAATCGCGGTTTCGACAGGGTCGCCCACTGGTATTCGAGCATCATCCGCGTGCTGGTCGGCTCGTGGATAACGATGGCCGCCATGCTGGCCGTTTTCGCGGCCCTCATCTACGCCACGGTCTACATGGTGCAGGCGGTGCCGCGCGGTTTCATTCCATCGCTAGACCAGGGCTATGCGATCGTCGTCGTCCAGTTGCCGGACGGCGCCTCGCTGTCGAGGACCGATGCGGTCATCCAGCAGGCGTCGCAGATCATCCAGAAAACGCCAGGCGTCGACTACGCAGTCGCCTTCGCCGGCTTCTCCGGCGCGACCTTCACCAACGCCAGCAACGCGGGTGTGATCTTCGCCAGGTTCAAGCCGTTTGACGAGCGACTGAAAGCCGGCCAGTCTGCGACCCAGGTCATCGGCAATCTGTTCGGCAGCCTGCAAAGTATCAAGGAAGCCTTCATTATCGCACTGCCGCCGCCGCCGATCCGCGGCGTCGGCAATGCCGGCGGCTTCAAGCTGCAGATCCAGGAGCGCAACAGCGCCGACATGCGGCAGATCTTGGCGCTTGCCAACGAAATCGCCGGCAATGCCAACAAGACGCCGGGGCTGACGGGCGTGTTCACCACGTTCTCCACGTCGAGCCCGCAATTCTTCCTGGCGATCGATCGCGATAAGGCGCGCATCCTGAACGTGCCGATCCCCAACATCTTCGAGACGCTGTCGATCAATTTGGGCACCGCCTACGTCAACGACTTCAACGCTTTCGGTCGCGTCTACCAGGTGCGGGCGCAGGCCGACCAGGCGTTCCGCCTCGATCGCGCCGACATCTTGAAACTGAAGGTGCGCTCTGCGACCGGCGCGCTGGTTCCGCTCGGCACCTTGATCGAGATCCGCGACGTCACCGGCCCGGCGCTGGTCCAGCGCTACAACATGTACGTCTCGGTGCCGCTGCAGGGCAACGCCGCGCCCGGCGTCTCCACGGGCGACGCGCTGACATTGATGGAAGGCATCACGGCAAAGACGCTGCCGGCCGGTACCTCCTATGAATGGACCGAACTCGCCTATCAGGAGCGCACCACCGGCAATGCCGCTGTCTATATCTTCGGACTGTCGGTGCTGTTCGTGTTCCTCGCGCTGGCGGCGCAATATGAAAGCTGGGTGTTGCCGTTCGCCATTGTGCTGGTGGTGCCGCTCGGCGTGCTCGCGGCGTTACTCGGCGTGTCTTTCCGAGGGCTGGACAACAACATCCTCGTGCAGATCGGCCTCATCGTGCTGATCGGGCTTGCCGCCAAGAACGCGATCCTGATCGTCGAATTCGCGCGGCAGGCGCAGGACCGCGGCCTGTCGGCTGCCGAGGCTGCCGTCGAAGCCTGCCGGCTCAGGCTGCGGCCGATCCTGATGACCGCCTTCTCGTTCATCCTCGGCGTCGTGCCGCTGATGATCGCAACCGGCCCGGGCGCAGAAATGCGCCAGTCGCTCGGCACCGCGGTGTTCTCCGGCATGCTCGGCGTCACCTTCGTCGGCCTGTTCCTGACGCCGGTATTCTACGTCACGCTCAGGTCGCTGTTTTCACGGCGCAAGCCCCGTGCCGAGACCGAGCCTTCGGGGCCGCTAGAGGCGCCATCGGAGACGGCCGCCGAGTAGGGTTGCGAATTCGCCGCGTCGGGTGGGCCCGGAGGGCATAGAATACCTTCGAAAGATCAACGGTTTGGAGCGTCAAACCGTATCGAAACCGTCCATTGCTTCTGTTGGATTTTCTCCAAAATTGTCAAACCTGTCCGAGAATGACCCGCTTGCTGCGCCGGGGCTTAGCCGCAGCACCCCACCTAGCCGAGTGCGCTACAGGGATGGCGTATCGAGTCTATGAAGGAGAGCACGAGCCGATCGTCACGTTGGCCACGTTCGAGGAGACACAGGCACTTCTCACCTCGCAGGTCCCGCGGCGCGATCATCAGTTTGATGCGACCGTCTCAGCAATTAAGCCCGGGTCATATTCGGGCCGAGGGCCGGCTCCTGCGCGGGTACCGAGTGCTATAGCAACGCTTGCGGCACGCTCCGTGCTTGTAGACTACCCGCTGCTCAACCAGCCAGCCTGAGGTAAAGCGCCTGTCTGACGGGCCGGCGGTTAGCCGCCGCCGCCCATGGTTACGGACATGAAGGCCCGGAAGGCCGCCGCCGCCGGGTCGATTGGTCTGTCACGCGACCAGGCCAGGCCGACATCCATAGTGGGGATCGGCTCGACAAGCCCGCGCACTTCGATGCGCTGCCCCTCCAAGGACCAGGGGCGGTAAACCATGTCGGACAGGACAGTGACCCCCATGCCGGCAGCCACGAGCGAGCGCACGGCCTCGACCGAACTGGTGGTAAGGACGGCGCGGAGCGAAAGGCCCGCGGCATCCCAGTAACGGGCGGCCGTCGTGCGTGCCTCGTCCACCGTCAGCATGACATAATCTTCCGCCGCCACATCGGCGAGTCTGATTTCCTGCCGCGCGAGCAGATGATGATCAGCCGAAAGCCAGAGCCGGCGGTTCGATCGCATCAAGACCTCCTGCGCCAATTCCTCGGTGTGCTCCAGGTTGGACACCAGCATAACGGCCATGTCGATGTCCCCGCACATCAAGCCGCTTTCGAGGGCGTCTCGGGGCAGTTCCAGCACCTCGACCTCGATCTCGGGATAGGTCTTTCGAAACCGCGCGTAGTGGCGCGACATGTAGTAGCCGACGACCGTGTAGGTCATGCCCAGCCGCAGCTTGCCCGCCAGGCCTTTCCTATCGCGCAACGGGCTTCGGACGGCGGCTGCGACGGCCCCGGTGATAACACGCGCATGTTCAAGAAACCGCGCGCCCTCCATCGTCAATCTTACGCCAGCGTGGTTACGCTCCAAAAGCCGTACGCCCAGGTCAGCCTCAAGCGTCTTTATCGCCGCGGTGACCGCCGATTGTGAGATGTTGAGTTCCACCGCGGCATGACTGACCTGTCCGCTCTCGGCGGTCGCGATAAAATAATCAAGCTGTTTCAAGGTGATGGTCATGGTGCGCTCCGGCCCAGAACCATTATCTGTTTTTTTAATATCACAATCAATAAACTACTATTTCACAAATGCCCTCGCATGCGCAAAAAATGCTGCAACGCCGCAAAGACGGCAGCTTCGAGGGGTAACAATGCGATGGCGGTGACGCTAAACTGTGACATGGGCGAAAGCTTTGGCCTCTACAAGGTTGGCGATGATGTGGGCATGATGCCGATCATCGACGTTGCCAATGTCGCATGTGGTTTTCATGCCTCCGATCCGGATCACATGCACGCCGCCGTCCGCAGCGCCAAGGCGAGTGGCGTAAAGATCGGCGCCCATCCAGGCTTGCCGGACATTCAGGGTTTCGGCCGGCGCGAGATGCGGATGACCCGCGACGAAGTCAGGAACACCATCATTTACCAGGTGGGAGCGCTTGCCGGCTTCCTCAAGGCCGAGGGTGTGGAACTCCACCATATCAAGCCGCATGGCAGCCTTTACTTCATGGCCATGCAGCAGGAGGCAATCGCCCATGGCGTGTGCGACGCGGCAGAGGTTTTCGGCGTACCCCTCTTCGGCATGACGGGCACCCTGCACGAGAAGATCTATCAAGAGCGCGGTATCCCATTCGTCGCCGAGTTCTATGCCGATCTCGACTACGATGCCTCCGGCAAGCTGATCTTGACACGCGTTCATGACGCCAAGGACCCCGCAGAGATGGCCGAGCGTTGCGTACGCGCCATCAGCGAGGGCGAGGGCACGGCAGAGGACGGCAGTTTCTTCCCCGTACGCTGCGAAACCATCTGCGTGCATTCCGATACGCCGAACGCCATCGAAATAGCCAGGGCCGTGCGCACCGCAATCGCCCCTTGGCACTGAACTCGACCGAACCCGCCTGCGCAGGCGGTTCCAAAATAGTTTGCCTGCAGTTTTCCGGAGCTTTTTATGGCCCAGATTCTTTCGCCTCTTCCCGGCACTTTTTATCGGAGCGCTTCGCCAGACCAGCCGCCCTACAAGGCGGATGGCGACGCGGTTTCCGCTGGAGACGTAATCGGTCTCATCGAAGTGATGAAGTCGTTCCACGAAGTGAGGGCCGAGACGGCCGGTACGAACATCCGCTTCATTGCCGACAATGAAGACCCCATCATGGCCGGCGCACCTATTGCGGATCTCGACTGATGCTGAAAAAGCTTCTGGTTGCCAACCGGGGCGAGATAGCGGTCAGGATCATCCGGGCCGCACAAGATCTGGGTATCCCCACCGTGGCGGTGTACTCGGCCGCAGACGCGGGATCGCTCCACGTCCAGCTTGCGGACGAAGCGGTCAACGTCGGCCCACCAGCAGCAAAGAAGTCCTATCTCAACGTCGAAGCAATTCTGAAGGCTGCCCGCGACACCGGTTGCGACAGCGTTCATCCTGGCTATGGTTTCCTTGCCGAGAATGCCGCGTTTTCCGACGCGGTCACAGGCGCTGGATTGGTCTTCGTCGGCCCGTCGGGAGATGCGATCCGGATGATGGGAGACAAGGTCTCGGCGCGATCGGCCGCTGCCGCTGCAGGTGTCCCTGTGGTGCCTGGCTCGGCTGGCCGGGTCGAGGGCCTCAAGGCTGGCCGCGAGGTGCTGACGGAAACCGGTTTTCCGGTGATGATCAAGGCTGCGGCGGGCGGCGGCGGGCGGGGCATCCGCATTGCGAACTCGCTCGCCGAGTTCGAACAAGCCTTTCCTCAGGCCGAAGCAGAAGCCCTCGCCGCCTTTGGCGACGGTGGTCTCTACATGGAAAAGGTTATCGGTAAGGCCCGCCATATCGAGGTGCAGGTGCTGGCAGACGGAAGCGATGCCATCCACTGCTACGAGCGGGAGTGCTCGCTGCAGCGGCGACGCCAGAAAGTTTGGGAGGAGGCGCCGTCGCGCGCACTTTCCCAAAGGCTGCGCGAGGAGCTCTGCGCTTCGGCGGTCGCTTTAGCCAAGGCGGTCAAATACTCTGGCGCCGGCACGGTAGAGTATCTTTATGACGATGAAGCAGACCGCTTTTACTTCATCGAGATGAACACCCGTATCCAGGTTGAGCACCCGGTCACCGAGGCGATCACCGGCGTCGACCTCGTTGCGGAGATGCTTCGCATCGCCGGCGGCGAGAAGCTGCGGATTCGGCAGGGCGATGTCTCCGTCAAGGGGCATGCGATCGAAGTTCGGCTCAATGCCGAAGATCCGGCGAAGGAGTTCGCTCCATTCCCCGGGCAGGTGGCCGAGCTTCGCATCCCCGGCGGTCCGGGCGTACGCTTCGATTCGATGCTCTACCAAGGCTATCAGGTGCCGCCCTTTTATGACTCGCTGCTTGCCAAGCTGATCGTGCATGCTGAGACGCGCGAGGCGGCGATAGTCCGCCTGATCCGCGCGCTCAACGAGTTGAAGATCGGCGGGCTCAAGACCACCAAGCCGCTGTTTCTTGCGCTCGCCGCAGATCCTGCGGTGCGGACAGGAGACGTGCATACCCGCTGGCTGGAAGGCTGGCTCATCGAAAACGCCGCAGCTTTGGCGGGCTAAAGGAGGACCGATGTCGATACGATTCAACTTCGGCGGCGACGAGCATATCTTCGGCGAGGTGTCCGAAGAAATGTCGCTCACCTCCTTCTTTACCGGCCTTTCGATGACCAATGCGGTGCGTACGGCAGGCATCCGAGGTGTCACCGAGATCTGCCCAGCCAACGCCAGCTTCCAGATTCGCTTCAACCCCGACATCGTCAAGCCGCAAGATTTGCTCAGCGAACTGAAGTCGATGGAAGAGGCGGCCTCAAAGGCGGACCCGGTGCTGAAGACCCGGATCATCGAACTGCCGGTTTACTTCCAGGATCCATGGACGCGTGAAACCTGCTTGCGCTTCCGCGAGCGCCATCAGGACCCGTCCTCCACCGATCTTGAATATTCGGCACGCATCAACGGCTACGCCACGGTGGAAGAGTTTATCGCGGCCTATTCCGGCCAGCCCTGGTTCGTATCCATGGTCGGCTTCGTCGCTGGACTGCCCTTCCTGTACCAGATGGTTGAGCGCAAGAAACAGATTCAGGCGCCGAAATACTTGCGCCCACGCACCGACACTCCCAAGCTCACCATTGGCCATGGCGGCTGCTTTGCAGCGATCTATTCGGTGCGCGGCGCTGGCGGCTACCAGATGTATGGCATAACCCCGGCCCCGATCTACGACCCGGCCAGGAAGGTGCGCTACCTCTCCGATGACATGTGCCTGTTCAAGCCAGGCGACATCGTCAAGTTCAAGGCCATTGGCCGCGATGACTACGACGCCACGCTGGAGGAAATCGAAGCCAATCGGTGGCAGCCGACGGTTCGCGAGTGCACCTTCAGCCTGAAGGACTTCAACAGCGATATTTACGGCACCAATGCAAAGCTGATGGAGCTTATCAATGGCCGTTAAGGTAATCTCTCCCGGCCTCTCCACTTCCGTGCAGGACCTTGGCCGACCAGGCCACTATCATGTCGGCATTCCAGAAGGCGGCGGCATGGACCGCTTTGCGACACGCATCGCAAACCTGCTTGTCGGCAACGATCCGGGTGCCGCGGTGCTCGAAGCCACCTTCATGGGCCCCGAACTCGAATTCACCCAATCCGCGGTCGTCGCCGTCACGGGTGGAGAGCTCCCACCCAAACTCAATGGCGAGGAACGGCCGACCTGGGAAAGTTTTCCGGTGAAGGCCGGTGACCGGCTTTCCTTCGGCTTCCTCAAGGGCGGCGCGCGCGCTTATCTGGCCATCTCCGGCGGCATCGACGTGCCGGTGGTTCTCGGCTCGCGCTCGACGTACATTCTGGGCGCGCTCGGCGGGCATGAGGGCCGCACGCTGAAGGCGGGCGATGAGCTTCCCCTCGGCGAAGGTTCCGGCAAAGCCGGTCTTTCACTGCCTGCAAATCTGCGCCGCGCGCGGAATAATTTGGCGGAACTCAGAATGCTTCCCGGCATGTATTGGCATCGGATCACTGAAGCTGCCGGCAATCGGTTCTTTGAGGAAACCTGGAAGGTCGCGCCCGAAGCTGACCGCATCGGCTATCGCTTCCGTGGCGGAACGCCGCTGGAGTTCGTTGAGCGCGAGCAGCCTTTCGGTGCAGGCTCCGACCCCTCGAACATCGTCGACGCCTGCTATCCTTATGGATCCGTCCAGGTGCCGAGTGGCACAGAGCCGATCGTTCTTCACCGGGACGCGGTTTCGGGTGGCGGGTACATGATGCTGGGCGTGGTAATATCGGCCGACATGGACCTGATCGCCCAGCTCCAGCCGCACACCCCGGCGCGCTTCGTTCCGGTGACGCTGGAAGACGCGCTTGCCGCGCGAACCGAACAGCGCGCCGCGCTGGCGCGTGCTGAAGGGCATCTGGCCGGCTGACGTCAGCCGGGAAAATGCCGGCGGAGGAGCCGGAGGCGAGGAGATCGGTCGGCCAAAACCGACCGCGCGTAGCGGAAGACAAAATCCGGTGCGCGAAACGACAAGACGACGCCGGGTAACGGCGTGAATTTGGCATCCGAGCAGTCCGCTAGAGACCGCCGGAACCGACAGGGGAAGACATTTGCAACGTGACTGGCCGCAAGGCCGGATGCTTCGCGCCTTTCCGTCGGTAAAAAGAAGGAAAGGGACATGAGTCATCTGAGCGCGGAGAACGTCTCGGTATCGTTTGCGGGGCTGAAGGCCCTGTCATCGGTAGACCTCCAAATTACGCCCGGCCGCATCAGTGGCCTCATCGGCCCGAATGGCGCCGGCAAGACCACCCTCGTCAACGTGTTGACCGGCTTCCAGGCACCGACGGAAGGCACCATCAAGCTCGACGGGGCAGCACTCGCGGGTCTCAAGCCGCACCAGGTCCGGCGGCGCGGCATCGCCCGCACCTTCCAGGGTGGGCGGCTCTTCCGCGACCTGCCTGTGCTGGACAATTTGGAGGTAACCGGCGTTGGCCTGGGAATGAGCCGGCGCGCTGCCATCGCCGAAGCGGAAGCGATGCTCGACTGGATAGGCATCGGCGCGTTGGGCTCCCGCATCGCCGGAACCTTGCCTTATACGGATGAGCGCCGTGTAGCCATTGGCCGTGCCCTGATGGGACGGCCCGCATACATCCTGCTCGACGAGCCAGCGGCTGGCATGAGTTCGCCAGAGGCGCGGGAGCTTTCGGCCCTGATAAGACACATCGCCGCCGATCTCGGCTGTGGTGTCCTGCTCATCGAGCACAATGTCGGGCTAGTGCTCGGCCTTTGCGAGCATATCGTCGTGCTCGATTCCGGAGCGATCATCGAAGAAGGCCCGCCCGCGGCCATCCGCGATAGCGAGAAGGTGCGCCACGCCTATATGGGAACGGCCTCGAACACCGACCTGCCAGTGCTGGAGGTGATGGAATGAGCCTGCTCGCCCTTTCCGATATCACCATCCGCTATAGCCGTCTCACGGCGGTCCGCGACGTCTCCTTCTCCATGGACGAAGGAGAAATCCTGTTCATCACCGGCCCGAACGGTGCCGGGAAGTCTTCGCTGCTGCGCGCGATCGCCGGTGTTACGCCGGTGGCGGGCGGCCGGATCGACCTCGCGGGTCATGAGATCATCGGCCAGGCGCCGGAGAACATCGCCAGGCTCGGATTCTCCATGGTGCCGGAGGGGCGCGATGTCTTCGGCTCGCTGACGACCGAAGAGAACCTTCTGGTCGGAACCGGCATGCACGCCCGCGAACGTGGCTGGCGCAGCCGAGCTGCCGACGAACTCGAAGCCGTCTACGCAACCTTCCCGATGCTGAAAGAGAGGCGGCACGGGCAGGCGGGATTGCTGTCCGGTGGGCAGCAGCAAATGCTCGTCATCGGACGCGCGCTGATGACCAATCCGCGGCTTGTAGCCATCGACGAGCCTTCGCTGGGCCTCGCCCCCAACATCAACGACCAGGTCTATGAGCGGCTGATCGCGCTGCGTGCGCAGCGCCAGCTCACGCTTCTGATCGTTGAGCAGAGCTCGGCCCGGGCGATGATGGTGGGCGGGCGGATGATCCTGATGCGTGGCGGACAGATCGTGCTCGATGGCGACGCCCGGACGCTCGGCAACGGCGAGGCGATCCAGGCTGCTTATTTCGGTTACGAGGACCACTGAGATGCTCCAGATCCTGTTCGATGCACTCTCGCTTGGTTCGCTCTACGCGCTCGGGGCGCTTGGCATTGCCCTCATCTTCGGCGTCATGCGGCTCGTGAACTTCGCGCATGGCGACGTCATCGCCTTCTGCGTCTTCGCGCTGCTGTGGCCGTCAACAGACGCCATGGCCATCGTCTTCGCTGGCCAATTGCCGTGGTATCTGCTGGTGCCCTTCGTGCTCCTATGCGGGGCCGGGCTGTCGGTGCTGTGCGAAATCGTCGTCTTCAGGCGGTTCCGCAAGGCAAATCCAGCAACGATGATGATCGCCTCCTTCGCGCTCGGTTTCGTAATTCGCTACTTCCTGCTCATGCTTTTCTCCAGTCGGCCGAAATCGATCTCGCTGCTGCCCGAATTATCCCAACCGGTGGAGATCCTTGGTGCCCGGCTTCCCCTCCTCCAACTGATAACGATCGTCGCCACAATGGTCATCCTGATCGGCCTGACGCTGTTCCTGCGTCAAACCCGCTTCGGCCTGGAGATGCGGGCGGCGGCCGAGAACTTCTCGATGGCCCGCATGCTGGGTGTGCGTGCGAACCGGGTTATCATGGGCGCGTTCGCCCTCTCCGGCGCGTTGGCCGCCGCCATTGCGCTGATCTTTGGCGCCCAGACAGGCACGCTGGACATCCAGATGGGCGCCTCGATCATGTTGATGGCCTTCATCGCCACCGTCATTGGCGGCCTCGGCAGCCTCGGGGGGGCCGTGCTCGCCGGCTTCCTGCTGGGTGCCGCCTCGGTGATCATGCAGGTCATGCTGCCCATCGACGCCCGGCCATTCCGCGATGCCTTTGTCTATGGAGCAGTCATCCTCGTTCTCCTCTTTCGCCCGCAAGGGCTCATTGCCGCGCGCGGCACCAAGGAAAGGGTCTGATTTCATGGCTGTCGCCGCCTCCCTTGCCAACTCTACCGCTGCCGGTGCCGCGGCTGCCGAGCGAAAGCCAGCCCGCTTCGCGCTTGCCCGCCGCACAATCCTGACGCCGGTCCTGCTTTCTCTGCTGCTGCTGGCCATCGCGCTGATCACGGTGATGACCGGATCGCGGCCCTTCAACCAGACGGTGATCGACGTGTTCGTCCGTGTCATCCTCGTCGTGGGCCTATACATCTTTATCGGAAATTCGGGCGTTCTCAGCTTCGGGCATATCGGCTTCACCTGCCTTGGCGCCTACGCGGCCGCGTGGCTCACCATCAATCCGATGATGAAACGCGGTTCGCTGCCGGGACTGCCCGATTGGCTGCTGGCGACCCGTTTGCCGTACTGGCAATCGGCTGTGCTGGCGGCGTTGTTCGCCGCCCTCGCCGCTCTCATTTTCGGGCGGGTGCTGATGCGGCTATCGGGCATCGCAGCATCGATCGCGACCTTCGCGATGCTCGCCATGATCAACACAATTTATTCCAACTGGGAGAGCGTGACCGGAGCGACGTCATCGGTCGTCGGCATTCCTATCGTGCGCGTGATCTGGCCGTATCTCATCGGCGCCGTGGTCGCAATCTTCATCGCCTGGGCGCACGCGATCTCCCGGTCCGGCCTGGCCCTTCGTGCTGCTCGCGACGAGTCCACCGCCGCGGCGGCTTCCGGAGTCGACATTCCCAGGGAAAGACTGGTGGCGTTCGTCGTATCAGGCGCGGTGATGGGGCTGGGCGGTGCGCTCATGGCTCATTCCATCGGCGTGGTCACACCCGATACATTCTATCTCGGTCTCACCTTCATCACCCTTTCCATGCTCGTCGTCGGCGGCATGGGCAGCCTGTCGGGGGGTGTGGTGGGTGTCGTCCTGCTGTCCGCCCTCATCCAGGCGCTGCGCTGGCTGGAGGCAGGCGTATCGCTCGGCGAGTCCACTTTCGCCCTGCCGAAAGGGGTTCAGGAAATAGCCCTCGGCGTCATCATGATCGTGATCCTCGCGCTTCGCCCCTCCGGACTCATGGGCAACCGCGAGATCACCTTACCCCGCAGCAGTCGCAACAAGTGACCGGCGGCACAAGCCCGACCGGAAAACAAAAAAGGAGACGTGCATGACATACAAAATGAGAATTGTCGCAACCGCTCTGGCCTCGATGTCCATCGCATACCCGGCCCTGGCCGATGACGAGACTATCGTCATCGGCTTCGCCACTGCGGAGTCGGGCTTCATGGAAGCCTATGACAAGCCTGCCCAAGAGGCGGCCTTGATTCGCATCGACGAGATCAATGCGGCTGGCGGTCTGCTTGGAAAGCAGATCAAGGTTGTCAAGGCCGACACCAAGTCCGACCGGGCCGAAGGCGCCAAGGCGGGCCTCTCCGTGCTCGACCAGGACGCCGATCTCGTGGTCGTCTCCTGCGACTACGACTTCGGATCGCCGGCTGCGCTCGCGGCCGAGGACGCAGGCCATATCTCCTTCTTCCTGTGCGCGGAATCGGTCAAGGCCGGTATCCAGGGTGTCGGCCCGCACAGCTTCTCTGCGTCGGTGCTGGCGGCCGTGCAGGGAGCGACCATGGCCGAGTGGGCATTCAAGGAAAAGGGCGCAAAGGACTTCTACCGTCTGCTCGATACCTGGACGGCCTACAACAAGGGCATCTGCGACGGCTTCGACTGGATGATGCCGAAGCTCGAAGCCCAGGGCGCGAAGCTTGTCGGTGAAGACACCTTCAAGAACGAGGACGCCTCCATCGCCGCGCAGATCACCCGCATCAAGTCTCTGCCGAAGGAGCCGGATGCGATCATGCTTTGCACGATGATGCCGGGCGCTGTCTCGGCCATCAAGCAGCTTCGCGCCGCGGGTATCAACTCCATGATCCTGAACGGCTCGGGCGTCGACGGTAGCTATTGGCTCTCGGCTGTACCCGATCTGACGAACTTCTACGTCCCCGTTCAGGGATCGATCTATGGCGACGATCCCAATCCGGCCGTGCTGAAGTTCAATGCCGCGTACAAGGAGAAGACAGGCGCCGATCCCTCGAGCCAGTATGTTTTTCCGGGTTACGTCATGGTCGACGTCTGGGCCAAGGCGGTGGAGCGTGCAGGCACGACCGACGCCGACGCGGTCGTCGCGGAACTGGAAAAGATGAAGAATGAGCCGACGCTGTTCGGGCCTCGCACCTTCACGCCCGAACTGCATCACCAGAACCAGACGCGGTACCTGATCGTCGAGACCAAGGCCGGCAAACCGGGTGTTGTAGGCAACTGGACGATTTCCGAGCCGGTACCGATGGAAGCCTTGCTCAAGTAGGAGAAGATGGGCCGGATAATCCGGCGCTTGATATGCGAAAGGCCCTGTTGCTTTGGGACGACCGGGCCTTTCGTCTTTTGACGATCTTGCTTTGAAAAAAGAGGACGGCCCGCTTGGACCGCCCTCACAGCCCGATGAATTCAGATTTTCGCTACCCTCGCGCTTTGCGGTAGGAATCCTTGAGCGCTATGAGCTCCCCCGAAAAAGCGAAGATATCGCAGCCGTCGACTTCGATTTGCTGCCCCGCTGCCGTGGTGCCGACGAAGCGCCATGATGAAAGCCCGGTATCGCCCGTCACGACGTGCCGTCCCCTGGTCCACACGGCTTTCGGGAAGGCATCGAACAGCGCTGCATAGGCGACGCGCACGGCGTCACGCCCCATATGCTTGCGCCCTTCGGCATCGGGGCCGGCCGAGCCGTGGAAAGCGCAATTCTCAGCCATGCAGTCCATCAGCGCGCCCATGTCTCGGGCGTTCCAGGCCGCGAGGAACCGGTCGAGCACGGCGAGCCGCCTGGCTGCGAGGTCACCAGCCTCAACGACCTCGACCTCCAGGAAGGCGAGCGGTGCATCGCCGGCATTGATGACGTTGTGAGCCACACCCGTCCGCCGCGAATAGGGTACCCCTTGGGTGAGAGCGGCTTGCGATTGCGCGCCGTCCGGGCCTTCGAGACCGAGCTTGCCGTCCGTAAGCGGCACGATGACGTAGTCATGGCCATGGATGTGCCAGCCGGTCTCGGCCCCGGTGGCAAACCGCCATTCGGTGACCCGGAAGCGTTCGTCGTCGATATGGACGACCGGTTCGGCTTTCATACGGGTCATTCAAGTCCCTCCTCGGCAACCGCACCGGTCAGGCGCTCGAGCATCCGGCCCATGCGCGTCATGATTTCCTTCACATCGTCTTCTGTCGAGATCATCGGCGGACAGAGCGCGAGCTGGTCGCCGATGGCGCGGAAGATGAGGCCTTCTTCGTGGCCGATCCCTCCTGCGATAGTCCCTGCGCGCCCAATCTTGGCGAAGGGGCGTTTCGTCGCCTTGTCTGCCACCAGCTCAACGGCGCCGATAAGACCGGTGCCCCGCGCTTCGCCGACAAGCGGGTGGTCGGTGAATGAGCGGATGCCGGCCTGGAACGACGCCTCAAGGCGGGCCGCGTTTCCGATCAGGTCCCGCTCTTCGAAGATGGCGAGGTTTTCGAGACCCACTGCCGTGGCGACCGGATGACCCGACGCCGTGAAGCCGTGGCCGAAATTGCCGATCGTTGCGGTGTTGTCGGCGATCGCCTGATAGATAGCCTCCGAGAACATCACCGCGGCCAGCGGCATGTAGGAGGAGGTAATCTGCTTGGAAAGCGTCATGATATCGGGCGTGAAGCTGAATTTCTGGCAGCCAAAGGGCGTGCCGAGCCGCCCGAAACCACAGATCACCTCGTCTGCTATCAGAATGATATCATTTGCCCGGCAGATTTTCTCCACGCCTTCCCAGTACCCGACCGGCGGTGGCAGAACGCCGCCGGCTGCCATAAGCGGCTCTCCTATGAAGGCTGCGATGGTGTCAGCCCCTTCTTCCGCGATCACCGCCTCCAGCTCGGCGAGCAGACGCGCCGTGAAGGCGGCTTCGTCTTCGCCTTCCATGCCGAAACGATAGAAGTGCGGGCAGGTCAGGTGGCGAACGGGAATCGCCGGCAGATCGAAGTCGCGATGGTTGATCGGCAGGCCCGTCAGGCTGCCAGAGGCGACGGTGATGCCGTGATAGCCCTTGGTCCGTGCCAGGAACTTCTTCTTTTTGGGCCGGCCCAGCGCGTTGTTCATGAACCACATCATCTTGACGATGGTGTCGTTGGCTTCCGAGCCCGACGACGTGAAGAAGACACGCGTCAGGTTTTCCGGCGTCATCTCTACGAGTTTCTCTGCGAGCCGGATGGACGGCTCATGCGCCTTGGAGGAGAAGGTGTGGTAGTAAGGCAGCTTCAGCATTTGCTGATAGGCAGCGTCGGCCAACCGCCTTTCCGAAAAGCCGACGGCCACCGACCATAGCCCCGCGAGCCCTTCGATGTATTCCTTGCCGCGCTCGTCATACACGCGGATGCCGTCGCCGCGGCTGATGATCAGCGGTCCGGTTTGTTCGTGCTGACGCAGGTTGGTGTAGGGGTGCATTGTGCTGGCGATGTCGGCGGCGGCGAGAGAGTTGGAAAGCGCGTCCATGGAAGTCCTCAGCGGCTTGTGGAATGGCAGTGAGTTCGAGATGGTCCTCGATCCCGTGCGTAGAGCTTTCACGATCCGGAAAAATGAATCATGGGAGGCTTGTCGAATGGGTGTCGATGATCCGCCGCATCAGCGCGGCGACGTCGCGCGCATTCGGCGGATCGGAGTGGATGCAGACGGTGTCGAAGTCGACCGGGCGGATCGTGCCGTCTGTCGTGACGAGTTCGCGTCGGGTAAGCGCCCCCACCATTCGGTGCTCGGCGAGCGTCAGGTCGATGGCCGACTGTACGCGCGGGATGATCAGGCTGCCGCCGGGAGCGTAGGCAAGATCGGGAAAGAACTCGCCCACGAAGGCAACGCCGAGTTCAGCTGCTGCCGTCTCGTGACAGGTTCCCGCCATGCCAAAGAGCGGGATGCCGAACGGCTTGACCGCCGCGGCAATCGCCCGGGCAGTATCCATGTCGTGCGCGGCCATGCCGTAGATGATGCCATGCGGTTTGACATGGCTGAGTTGCCCGCCCTCGGTGGCCAGCATTCCTGTCAGCGCACCGATTTGGTAGAGGAAGGCGGCTGTCAGTTCCTCCGGCTGAAGTTTCATTTCGCGCCGACCGAACCCCTCGCGATCGGGAAGGGAGGGATGCGCGCCAACCTGCTTTCCATGAGAAAGCGCGAGCCGCACGGTCTTCAGCATCGTCCATGGATCGGAGGCGTGGAAGCCGCAGGCGATGTTGGCGCAATCGATATGAGGCATGATGCCGGCATCGTCGCCGAAGCGCCAGTTGCCGTAACTTTCCCCCATGTCGCAGTTCAGGGTGACCATGGTTTGCTTGCCTCAGCCCAGAGTGTTTGCTGCCCAGCCGGGGGCGATGTGCGGGAATTCCGGCGGTGGTTCGCGCTCGTGCAGCAGTCGAAGCACGCGCGGCGGCGTCAGTGGCAGTTGCTGCACCGGCTTGCCGATGGCGCGCGCCACCGCACAGCCGATCGCCGCGCCCACGGCCAGGATCGGGACCTCGCCCGCGCCCTTGGTGCCTAGAGGCCCCATCGACGGTGCGCCCTCGTAGAGGTCGGCGGCGACTGGAACCACGTCCTGCACCAACGGCAGGCGATAGGTCTCGAAATCGTCCTGCGCGATGCGTCCGTCGGCGGTGAGCGTCACCTCCTCATGCAACGCATAGCCCAGCCCCTGCACCACGCCGCCCTGTATCTGGCCCAGGATGGCGCGTGGATTGAGCGCGCGGCCGACATCTTGAACCACGCGATAGGCCAGCACCTCGACATGACCGGTGTCCTGATCAACCGCCACCTCGGCCTCGTGAACGACGAAGACGGGGATGTCGAGGGCATCGATGAAATGCCCCATGGCGCAGCCGGACATTGCCGGGGTGTTCCTGGCGGTAAAGGCTCCGCTTCCCGTGATCGGGCCGGTGGTGGCCTGCGCATGGGCGACGACGGCGGGGATCGACATGCCGGAACCGGGACGTCCGATGATCTCGACACGACCGTCCCGCAGCACAAGGTCTTCCGGTCGGGTCTGGAGTATCTCGCCGGCGGTCCGCAGCAGCTTCTCCCGCACCTCTGCACAGGCGGCGATGCTCGCAGCACCAATGGACACTGTGGTGCGCCCACCGCCGACGCCGACATCGAGGCCGGCGGCATCTGTGTCGGCTTCGCGCACGATTACCTGGTCGGGAGCGAGGCCAAGCTGCCCAGCCACCATCTGCGGCAGGGATTGCACCATCGTGCCCGATCCGATCTCCACACCCGACGTGACCAGCGTTGCACTGCCGTCGGCGTTCAAGTTCACCGTTGCCGCCGAGGGTCCGACGAAAACGAACCATGTGCCGACCGTGGTCGCAATTCCATAGAGTCTGCCGTCGGCCTTCGCTTCTGATGTGCCGGTACTGGCACGCAACACCTCCATACGATCGAGCATCGGACCCAGCACGTCGGCCTCGAAAACCTGGCCCGTGGCACCGAGATCGCCATCTCCAAGGACATTTTTCTTCCGGAACTCCATTGGGTCGAAGCCTAGCGCATCGCAGATTTCGTCAGTGTGTCGCTCCAACGCGAATGTGTTGTAGACGCCGTTGCAAGCTCGGAAAGCACCGTTGGGTGGTGTGTTGGTGTATACGGCGCGGCTGACGAGCCGCGTTGCGCCGACCCTGTAATTGCCGCCCAGCGTGTGCGCCGTCATCGTCGTCAGGAAGACCTGCTCACCGCCATACGCACCGCAATCCATCAGCACGACCGCCTCGCGCCCGGCGATGTATCCTTCGGCGGTGACAGCGGACCGAATGCGAATTTCCGCATTCTCGCGGCAGAGGCAGGTTGCCATCTCTTCCTGCCGGGTGTTTTCCAGGACCACCGTGCGCCCGGTCATCCGCGCCAGAAGTGCCGTGATAGGCTCGATGGACGCATCGAATTTCAGGCCGAACCCGCCACCGACAGGGGGTACAGTGACCCGGACACGCCCGGGTGGAAGCTGCATGACCCTTCCGGTGACGTTGCGCACGGTCCAAGGCACCTGCGTCGAGGTCTGGATGTGAGCACGGCCGTCCTCCCAGGAGCCGATGGCAACGCGCGGTTCGAAGGGCACATGGCTCTGCCGACCGACGGTGAAGCTGCTCTCGACAATGCGTATATCGGGACGGGCGAAGGCCGCATCGACGTCACCGCGGCTGGATTTTGCCTCCCATGCGATGTTACCGGCACGTGCGCCGCCCTCCGTGATCACCTCATAGCCGCGCCAGCCCTCGTGGACGAGGCGGGCGGCGGGCTGGAGCGCTTCGGCCATGGTGAACACCGGTGCCAGCGGCTCGACCTTGAGCATGATGGCGGCAAGTGCTGCCCGCGCCTGCTTCTCCGTCTCGGCGGCGATGACGGCGATTGGCTCGCCGTGATAGCGGATCGTGTCGATCGCCAAGAGCGGATGATCGGCAATGCCGATGCCGTAGAGCCCTGGCGCATCGGCGCCGGTCGCCACCGCGCGCACGCCAGGACAGCGAAGCGCCGCCGAAACGTCGAGCTTGCGGATACGCCCCGCGGAAACGGTCGACCGCAGCAGCACGGCATGCAACATGTCGGAGCGAATGCGGTCGTTGGTGTATTTCGTCCGCCCGCGCAGCTTGTCCTGCGCATCGCGGCGGGGAAGATTCATCACCGTGGCGGACAGCTCAGACATGGATGCCTCCCACCAACTGGCCATCCTTCCGCGCTTGGTCGAGGCATTCGGCCACGGCGTCGACGATCCGCTCATATCCCGTGCAGCGGCAGATGTTGCCGACCATCGCCGCCTTGATTTCGGGACGGCTCGCATGCGGATTGTCGCGCACGAACGCCGAAAGGCTCATGACCATTCCCGGAAAACACATGCCGCATTGCACGACATCGGCCGCCTCGAAATTGACCTGGAGCGGGTGCAGCGCCTGGTTTCCAGAACTCATTCCCTCGATGGTCGTCACCGCGCATCCATGGACGAGTCCAACCGGCTTCAGGCAGGACGGCACTGCTTCGTCGTCGACATGCACCGTGCACGCGCCGCAAAAGCCTTCGCGGCACACGGCTTTGGTCCCCGTCAGGAATCGTTCGTGCCGCAAGATGTCGACGAGCGGCGTCATCGGATCGCCATCGAAGCGGCAGTCCTCGCCATTCAGCTGGAATGTCACGGTCATGCCAGGCCCCCGGTCTTGAGAAGTGCGGCAACACCGCGCTTGACCAGCGGCGGAAGAACCTGGCGCCGGTACCAACCCTCCGCTTCCTTGCCATCGCGGCCCTGAAAATCATTGTGCTCCAGTGCAAGGTTGGCGGCGCGTTCCGGATCGAGGGCGGCGGCCGGGCCTGCTCTCATGGCCTGTTCGAGCGCCGTCCAGCGCCGCGCTACAGGCTCCACCGAGCCGACGGCGATGCGACATCGTTTGTCCTTGTCCACTCCGAGGGAGACGATGGCGACCGGATAGTCGCCGGCTTTCCGAAGCGGCAGTCGGATATGAGCACTTGCGACCAGGTCGCGGCGCAGATGAATTCTCGTCACAATCGCTTCGGCCAGCAGCGTAAGCCTGTCTTTGAGGAAATCCGAAATACCGAGGAGTTTTGGGCCTTCGAACGTCTCCAGTTCCACGGTCGCCTCACAGACGAGAAGCGCGGGGGCGAGATCGGCGGCGGCAAAGTCGAGGGCACAAAGGTTGCCGCCCACGGTGGCGACCCTTCGGATGCCGGGATTGGCCGCACCGTCCGCCGCGGCAACCAGACCTTCGAAGCCCACAGCCCCGTGCAACGCGCGGCCAAGGACTGCATGGGTAACGGCTGCGCCTATCACGACATGGTCCGGTTCGATTTCGACCTTGGACAAGGCCGGTATTCGGTGGAGTGCGACCACCGCCTCGGGAAGGTCGACCCCGCGCCGTGGATCACGCATCATCCAGGTGCCGCCGGCAAGCACCGCCGCACCTTGCCGGCGTGCGGCCATTGCCTCTTCAAGTGTGCTGGCTGCGGTGAACGATCGTTCCACGCTTGGTGCCATCTGTCATACCCCTCGGAAGCAGCCAAATTTCGCGGCGCTGCAGCATTGTTGCTCCAGCTTTAGGCTCCTGTGAAATAGTAATTCTTTGAATATCGTATCGAGAAAACAGATAACTCCATGCGCGCGCCCGCAAGGTTTGCGGCACGCCCTTTAGCGCTCAGGCCCAGTAAGCGACCGTCCGCTTCTCAAAGCTCTCACGGAACTGGGCGGTGGTTTTAGGGAGGAGTTCGCCAGTCTCCCAGTCGAGGATCACGGCATAGTGCCGAACCGCATCGAGCGTATCGATCTCGCCGGAGCGGTATTTGCGCGCGACCTCCTCAGGATCCATA
The DNA here is from genome assembly GCF_055811195.1 of Mesorhizobium sp. WSM4823. NCBI lineage: Bacteria > Pseudomonadati > Pseudomonadota > Alphaproteobacteria > Hyphomicrobiales > Phyllobacteriaceae > Mesorhizobium > Mesorhizobium sp. WSM4823. The sequence goes on along the minus strand of NZ_JBVVQL010000007.1, from coordinate 39,210 downwards.
CGTGCCCGGTCCTTCCGTTTCGCCCGGATGTCGGCACGGCAGGCTTCGGTTGCCGTCCCATCGATTTCGTACTGGCACAGGTCGCGGTCGATTTTGCGGATCACCACCCCGTAGTCAGTCTTGGCGCGCTCCAGAGAAACGTAGTCGTCGATCACGTCCTCCATCACCTTGCGGGGCTCACGCTCCAGTGGATCGCCGAAACCACCGCCGCCGGCCGTCGGACGAGCGAACTGGTCGCCTGTGTGGACGGAGTAATCGGAGAATACGGAGCCGAGCCAAATCTCGGTCTCTTCTCCGGCGCGCTTCATGGTCAAGCCGTGGGGCATCGACGGCACCCCCCCTTCGACGCCCCAGACGACAGCGCGCTCGCGGTCGCAAATATAGGACATGACGGCATTTTCGGCCTCAAGCAACAACGAGGTTTTCTGCACGCCGACACCGCCCCGCCATTTGCCGGGCCCCGCTGAATCCTGCTTGATCTGGAACTCGATCGTCCGAGTCGGGTTCACCCGCTCGTTGCCTTCGTTGGGTTGCGACATCAGCCCGGTTCCGAAGCAGGCGGTGGTGACATCTGCACCATCCTTGCCGTTACGCCCGCCCCAGCCGCCGGGCAGCCATTCGTAGAACATGAAGATCGGCTTTTCGGGTTTGCGCGCGTCCCGTCCCCCGGCCAGCAGATATTCCAGGTTGAAGGCGCAGGCGATAGCGCGTTCGGGCATGATCTTCGACCACATCTCGAAGATCGCGTTCATGATCTTTTCGAACGGCATCAGGAACCCGGTCACCGCCACCGGCCATTCCGCGCTGACGATGCTGTTCTTTGGCGCGGTTACCTCGATCATCCGGTAAAACCCACTGTTGAGTGGAAGGTCCGGGAAGAAGGTCTTCATGCCAGCAACCACGGCCGAGAAGGTCGCGCCTGGGGCTGAATTGTACATCGAGGCAATGGTCGAATGGCTTCCCGTAAAATCGTAGTGGATCGTGTCGCCCTTGATGGTCATCTTGATGCGGATCGGGATCATGCCTTCGCCGGCACCGAGATCCCGGTCGATGTAGTCGACCGTCTCCCAGGTGCCGTCGGGCAGCTCCGCGAGACGCTTTCGCACGGCACGTTCGACGTAGTCCTGGACCTCCTCCATACCGCGCATGACCTGGCCGCGCCCATACTTCTTGACCAGCCGCAACAGTTCGCGCTCGGCGGCCTGCGTCGCCTGCGCCTGGGAATGGATGTCGCCAATGATCGATGCGGGATCGCGCGTGTTGGCGGCGATCATGTTGGCGACGTCGGAGCAGAAGCGGCCGCGCTGGAAAAGGCGCAACGGCGTGATCCGCAGGCCTTCGCGGAACATGTCTCGGGCGGTGACGTCGAAGGAACCCGGCACCGAGCCGCCCAGATCCGACCAGTGTCCGTTCGACTGGGAGAAGCCGATCAGTTTGTCTTCGTCGAAGATCGGCCGGACGAGCCGAACATCGCTGAAATGCGTACCGCCGGCATAGGGATCGTTGATTGCGTAGACGTCGCCGGGTGCCATATCGCCTTCGAAGACCCGGATCACCTCCTTGCAGGTGTTGTGCAGCGTGCCGACATGGACCGCGATGTCGTAGTTGCCCTGGGCGACTGAGTTGCCATCGGCGTCGTGCAGGGCGTTCGAAAAGTCTCGGTTGTAGATGACGAAGGAATAGCAGGTGCGAAGCATCTGTTCAGCCATCTGGTCGACGGTGGTGATGAAGGAGTTCTTCAGCACCTCGAACGTTACCGGATCGAGGCCGGGGCTCGTTTCAATCAGCTTTGTCATGTCTCAGCCTTTCGTCACGATGAGAATGTTCCGGAAGCCATCGACGGTCGCGCTCATTCCCGGCGGAACCACGGTGGTGGAATCGAACTGTTCGACAATGGCAGGCCCTGTGAAGGCAGCGCCGGCGCTGAGTTGCTCACGCTCATACACGGCCGCGTCATAAGATACGCCGTCGAACCAGACGCTGCGGCGGCCGACCGGCTGTGGCTTATGCGGCAAGACTTCATGCCGCGGTATCTCGGCTTTCGGGACGATGCCGATCGCCTTGACCGCGATGCGGAAGATCGACACCGGCGCCTCTTCGCGGCGGTAATTGAACTCGCGCTCATGCTCGTTGTGGAATGCCTCGATCAGCGAGCAGATGCTCTCGATCCGCGCCGGGGCTGACACCGCAAGCGAGCGCCACTGGCCCAGGTACATCATCTCGACCGTACGCTGCAGCGCCATGTCTTCCTGCGCCACGCCCTCATGGGCCAGGCGCTCGACAGCCTGTTTTTCCATCAGGACAAACGCCGACTGCATCTCGGCGGGCGAGACGGTCGAAGCATCGGCCATGAAGCTTTCGGAGAAATCGTGCTGCACGTCGACGAGAAGGCAACCGAGCGCGGAGGTGACGCCGGGATTGGGCGGCACGATCACGGTTGGAATCGAAAGCTCCTTTGCCACGGCCGCTCCATGCAAAGCGCCTGCACCGCCGAATGCGACGAGTGCGAAGTCTCGTGGATCATAGCCTCGGCTGATGGAGAGAAGCCGGACGGCATTGCCCATATTCGCGTTGGCGACGGCGATGATCGCCTCGGCCGCTTGGTGGAGTTCCATTCCGAAGGGTGCCGCCACAGTCTCCTGCACCGCCTGGGCGGCCAAGCCGGGGTCGAGCGTGATCTTGCCGCCTGCAAGGCTGGTGCCGAGACGGCCGAGCACGACATTGGCATCGGTGTTGGTGGCGGTGCGGTTGCCATTCTTGTAGCAGGCCGGGCCCGGAAAGGCGCCGGCGGACTGCGGTCCGTTGCGCAAGCTGCCGCCCTCGTCCTGCCATGCCAACGACCCGCCGCCCGCGCCGATGGTCAGCACCTCGATGGAGGGGAAGCGGATCGGATATCCGAATTCGATGTACCAGTCTTTTGTAATGCGCGACTCCCCGTTCCATGCGAGCGAGACGTCGGTGCTGGTGCCGCCCATGTCGAAGCCGATCGAGTTTGGGAAGCCACAGAGATTTCCGATGAAGCGGCTTGCGATCGCGCCGGCAGCAATGCCCGATCCTGCGAGCCGGGCCGAGAAATCCCTGACGCTTGCGGGTGTCATGACCCCGCCACCGCTGTGCAGCAACAGGAGATCTCGCTTGTATCCAGCCGCGGCAAGCTTTTCTCCGAGACGCGACACGTAGTCAACGACGACAGGGGCACAGACGGCATTCGCCATGGTGGTGGAAAAACGCTCGTGCTCGAAGATTTCCGGCATTACCTCCGAGGAGATCGAGACCGGCAGATCCGGCATGGCCTCGTTCAGGATCTCACGCATGCGGCGTTCATTGGCGCCGTTGACATAGGAGTTCATGAAGCAGACGGCGATGGACTTGACCTGCCGTCTCTTGAGAATGTCCGCGACGCGGCGCGCAGCCTCTTCGTCCAGAGCTTCCAGGATCGTGCCCTCGGCACTGACCCGTTCCCGGACGGTCAGCCGGTCGCGGCGCGGGATATAGGGCTTGGCGACATCCTTGTAGGTATCCCAAAGGTCTTCCTTGTTAGCGCGACGGATCTCGACAACGTCACGGAAACCCTCGGTGCAGACCATTGCGGTGCGTGGCAGGCGGCGGGTGATCAGCGCATTGGTGGCGACCGTGGTGCCGTGAGAGAACATCGTCACCTGCGAAAGATCGATGCGGCCCTGCTCCACGCCATTCATGATGGCCTGCATGGGATCGTCAGGCGTGGAGGCGGTCTTCTCGATGCGGATCGCGCCGCTGTCTTCGTCCATGATGCAGATGTCGGTGAAGGTCCCTCCAACATCGACGGCAACTCTTATTCTGCTCATGACAGTTCCTTCGCAGGGTCTTTGCGGGCAAGGCCCGGCTTTCGCCGCCCCTTTGCCGGGATGACGTCGTAAAACATGATGGATTGGCCCGGATTTCGTCGGGTCTAGTGCCGCTGTCTTAAGGTCGAAGCGCGGCCTGCCCGGTTCGCTGCTTCGCGACGGGTATCCGTCGGTGCGCAGCCGAACCGCGTCCGGTAGTGCTTGCAGAACTGAGACTGGTCGGCAAAGCCCCAGCGGTAAGCAATCTCGGCAACGCTGCTGATGTTGGTCACCGACATCAGCTCCTCGGCGCAAAGTTCAAGCCGGGCGTCGCGGATGAAGCCGTTGATCGACTGGTTGCTGTCCTGAAAAAGAACCTGCAGGTAACGCAGGGAGATGCCGCAGGCATCGGCCACCGCCTGTGGGCCGAGGGCGGAATTCTTCAGGTTGTCGCGAATATACTGCTCGGCGCGATGCAAATGGCCGGCCCGGATCGACGAGATGCTGCTGTCCAGCACGCGATCGTCGCTCACGATCGACAGGCACAGCATTTCCAGGATGTGCCTGCCCATCATCTCGCGAGCGACTTCAGTGATCTCATCGACATGGCCGATCGTGGTTCGCACCGTGTCGAGGAAGAGCGCGGCGACGCCTTGGGTTGCGTCGAAACTGAGTGCACTGAGCCGTTCGGCAGACCCGATCCGCGCCCGAACGCTCGATGACGGCACCTTCAGGACCCACAGCGCGTTTGGCTTGCCGTGCCAGAATTCGTAGGGCGCATCTCCCCTCTCAAGGAGGAAACCTCCCGGACCGCAATTGACGGTCCTCGATCCTTGCGAGAAATTCACCTCCGACATCTCGGGGATGGTGATGAGCAGGCTGGCGTCACGCTCGTTGAGGAAATGGCGGCGATGGCGGCGATAACTTACAGCATCGCAACGCATTTTAGACACGCTGACGAGCCCGAGAGAGAAGGTTTCCAGCGTGCCTGAAAACTCTCGACGGTTCCGATACTCGGTGTCGAGCGGAAAATAGGCTTCGGTAACAGCGGCTTGCCAGGCATCACCGCCTGCGGGACCGCCGATCGTATCGACGACGTATTTCATTCCCCGACCTTTCTGGTTGGCCCCCGGTTAGCCCGGTGTTTTCTGAAGATTACAGGAATCCGCCCGCGCGTATTGGTCAAAAACGAACAAATTTATGTGGTCGTTGGCAGCTGGCTCTATTCGCTGGCTGGCCAGTCCGTGCCCAAGCCGGGGCTGATCCGTGTCGTCGAGGGCGGCGCTGCCGTCGAGGTCGAGGTCTGGGGCTGTCGGCCGATGCCTTCCGCCGCTTCGTCGCGGTTATCCCGCCCCCGCTCGGCATCGGCACCATCGAGCCCGAGGACGACAATTCGGCCAAGGGTTTCCTGGTCGAAACCGCTGGCCTCGGCGGTGCATCCGACATCTCGTCCTTCGGCGCGCCGTTGTCGGTTCTGATCGCCCCAGGCAGGCCGAATTCCTTGAAAACGCTTTCGAACACGGTGAAAGCATAGACCTCCTTGGTGGTGTGAAGCGCTGTCCGCGCTCGCCGCTTCGGAAAGGCATCAGTTCGTCATCAAGGCAGCCGTTGAACTCACAGCGAGATTTGATCCGGGATCGCTACCATTGCGCCGGAATTTAGTGGTTATTCAGAGCGTTAGCAAAATCTGGCAACGGGAGCCTGTTTTGCTCGCACCCCTGCAATTCGGCGATCCCGATCGGCCGGTAGTTCGCATTGAGTCAGTGCGGCGATAAGCAGAGAACAATCTAGTTCCTCAGGGAACGAAACCCCTAGGTCACTCTGAGTTGCCATACGAAGCGACTTCAATCTTGCTGTCTTCGCGGCGCGTTCGGCGCGCTCAGCCTCAGCCATCACCTTCGCGGAGCGACTAACATTCCTATTTTCCAGCCAACACATCTGTTCGATCCCGCGAAAAGTTCATCTCGGACGCTTGCCGTCTTTCCGGGCCGATTTTTCGCGACCACCAAGGCCAGTTCGGATCCAATTCCGCCTTTTCTCTTTACCGAGCCTTTTCAGCGCCGGTGCGCCTTCATGCCCTGATTCAATTGCGATTGTCGCCCTTCGTTGTGATGAAGTCGGTTCGATCGTTGACGCTAAGATCCGCGTTGCCGCCAGGCGCGCGGGCCGATCGCCTTGGCAATAGCCGTTGGGGCGAAAACGGTCTTGGGCGTCATTGAACGGAACCTACTGTCCATCGACCTCAACACTGGGGTCTGACGCGAGCCGACGTATATCGGCGGATGACCGGAATGAGGGCAGCCCTTTGCAGGGGCGAAGCTTGCGCGCTAGTATCTGCAAAACGGGGAAGGGGACTAATGCCACGAATTGAGCGAGTAGAGACCCGCAAGCGCGGATTTCTGGCCTTCAACGTGTTGATGGGCATCATCGAGCGCACCATCGACTAGCTATGACCGCAAGACACTCCGGCGACGTTCTCTCGACTGTGTGCGCAATAGCGATGTTGTGGGAGCACCACTTTGTTCATTGACTACTACGAACTCCTGGAAATCAGCCCGAACGCCAACTCGGAAACGATAGAACGGGTATTTCGTTATTTTGCTATGCGCTACCATCCCGACAATCAGGATACCGGCGATGCTTCACGCTTCAGTGAAATCGCGGAGGCCCATAATACTCTCAAAGATCCTGTCAAACGCGTGCAGTACGACATTCAGTATAAAGACCATTTTAAACTTCGCCGTGAGTTGATTGAGGAAGTCAGCAACACTAAAGGAATCGAACGGGACGGCGTCATTCAAGCCAAACTGCTCTCGCTACTTTATGTCAAACGCCGACAAGACGTCAACAATCCTGGCATTGGCGATGAAGAACTCGAACGCATGTCGCGCTGTCCGCGTGAACATCTGGAGTTTCATCTCTGGTATCTAAAAGCAAAAGGCTGGATAGGAAGGGTCGAAAACGGGATGTTCGCGATTACCGTAGAAGGCATCGATCGCGCCAATACTGAACATCGTCGTGACACCACCACCAGACTACTGGACGACAGAGGCTGAGGCGCGCTTGGAGGAAGGGCGAAAAGATGAAAGGAAAGGCCACAACCGCTACAGATATGGCCGAAGCGGTAGGCATCGAACCCAAGGCATTTCGGCGAGCCCTCAGGGCTGAGCATTTCGATTGGCACAGCCGATATTCTGCCTGGGAGGTGGACGTCAAAAGCCCGCAGCATCTAGCGATGCAAAAGGTGCTACTCGCTCTTCTGGCCAACAAGGCTCCGATCTAATGGAAATGCGGCTTTGACCGGCGAGCCCGTGAAGAAGAAGCCGATCCCCGGCACCGGAATGACGCCATTTGGGGTCTATCGCCTGGGTCAATGCTATCGGGCAAATGCCGATGCGCTTGAAGCCGCCGGCCAAATCCATACGCGCTTTTCTGACCACCCGAGAAGGCTGCTTTATTTCCAGGCGCTGGAGCATTTCCTTCGCTGTTTTCTTCTCCTTTGTGAGCGCAAAACGCTGGCACAGATCCGCGACTATAACCACAACTTCGCTGCCATGCTTGACGAGAGCAACGCTCACGGGCTGCGTGTGACGGAGGCGGTTGAGAAATTCATTCGGTCTCGCACGTCGGCCAATGACTACGTTCTAGTTCGCTATGACTTCTCATTGGAGGATCGTGATAACAACAACCCCGGCCGGCCACCGAGCATGAAGGAACTCGAACAAGCGGTTTGGGAACTCGAACAGGTCGTTGCTTTGGCGATCAAGGCCACAGGCATAGAGGTCATCCCGAACCCCTTAGAGCCAATCTCTAAGGCCCGAAGCTAATCGCGCTGCTACCAATCCGCCATCCTCTCGCCGATTGATTAGCCATGAGGCGTAGAAGTGCCTCAACGCGTGCAAGCCAGTATATTTGGCCCGCTTGATCGGTTCACCTTTGTCGTCTTTCTCGGCGATCCCGGCGTCGAGCGATCGTGACGCCATTGTCGCCGACTTCAAGGCCTGGGTAGAGGTCTAAAGTGGCTGGTTAGGCCGCGGTGGGGAAGACTCGCACGTGGCCGAGCCACCAGCGAAGCGGAAGTTCGAGGCGGACATACATCCGCCACGCCAAGAGGACGGACGTTCCAACACCTATCGCGATGATGAGGTCCGGATTGATCGGGTAGGACATCCAGACGACCAGTAGAAGCGATATCGGCAGGGTGTGGACGAGATATAGCATGTAGGAGGCATCACCAAGGATCGTCCACGCGCTCGGGCTTGCCTCGATATGCATCGTGCCGAAGACGATCAGTGCGGCCGGCACGCCGTACACCAGAACGCGCTGGAACCCTTCCACGCCTTCGAGGTATTCCATGGTGCCGCCTTTCGGAGCGATCCCGACGAAGCCGGCGCCGATCATAGCGATGACGCCAATCGTGAGGCACCATACGCCGCGCGGCCGTTTCGGTGCATAGGCAAGTGCGACGCCGAAGGCGAACTCGATGATCAGCGGATTGCCGAGAAACTGGAACACCGGACCAGCTGAGCGATATACCATCGCGAATCCGAATATGCCGAGAATGCCTAAGAGCAGCCGCCGGTCGATCAACACGATGGTGGCCGCCGCATAGAACAGCATCTCGAAGCAAAGAGTCCACGCTGGGGGAAGTGCCGGCGCCGTCATCCGATCAGTGGCTGGCCAGAGGAAGACGGTCGCTACCACATCCCGCCATCCGAAGCCTGCCTTGGACGCAACTATCGCATACGGGATGCTTAGCAGCAGATAGAGCGGGACGATGCGCCGGAACCGCCGCCATGCGAACGCTTGCCAAGTCAGGCCAGGCGCTGTTTTGGCAATGATCACGCCCGATATGACTAAGAAGATGTCGACGCCGGCCCTCCCGGCGACCTGGAAATCATGAGGCAACAAGCCGTTTGACCCTGTGGCGGCCACCGCCGTTTGCGCGGCATGGACGTAGACGACCATTAGAGCGGCAACAAACCGCAGTATTTGTAGAGACCAGATCAAGCAAAATCCCCAAAAGCCCGTCTTTTATTATTCAACCACTTGGCAGGCGGTCCCGCAAGGCGACGTCTGCAACCTGCCCGCGAGGGCGGCAAGTAACTGGCATGCTTGTTCAGCTAAAAGCCTTTGCTCCGGGCGGCAGTCCGGCGCTGCTGAAGGCTGTCGCCGCCGCCGACCTTGATAGCGTCGGGATCAACACGCCTCTGCGCCTCTGCCACCGGACGCGCCGCTCGACCCGGTGGTCGGCATCAGGGCGGCAATCGCGTTCTGGAGCAAAAGCGGCTGCAACAAGCCGGCAACGCCCCCGTGGCGACTCAGCGGCCCGCTTCCGATCCCACCGCTGATCTCGCGACTCTGTCGGCCTCTCCGCGTTCATAAGCGCCAATCATTCTCACGGCAAGGATCGAAGCAACGCCAACCATTGCGCCAGCAAGCACATCAATCAGGTGATGCCCACCCTCGGGAAGGGTGCCGACGATCATCAGAGCATTCAAAACAGCTATCGGCCACATCAGCCAGCGATAGTCGCGAAGCGCATAGATGATTATTATACCGAGAGTTGTATGGTAAGACGGGAAGGTGACCAGTCCGTTGCTTCTGGTCATGATCAGATCGAACGGTTTGCCAGATCGCAGTGCCATCAAAGTCTCGTGATGCCACATGCCTGCCTGGGCGGTGAAATGGTTGAACTGTTCTGCAGTTGGCTTGAAGTACGCATAGGCGCCTTCAGCCGGTACGAGCGTCATTATCCCTCCAGCGAGCACTGATGAGACGGCTAGCATCGCGATGAACTGCAAGATCCTGTCATTTCTGTTTGTGGCCATATTCAACAATAGGACAAACGGCACCTGTGGTCCGAGCGCATGGTAGGCAACGATCAACACAGGAGCTACCAGCTGGTTATTTGTGACGGAGAGGAACCAAAGCCAATCAAAGCCCATTCGCGCGTCGATGGCAGCGAGCACCGGGTCGGCAAGCGGGCGCCCAGTGGCGCTGGCCACATGCATTAAAACAGTCGTGCAGATCAGCAGTGGGACAAAGGCTGCCGCGACAAGCACCAGGCTTCCAAGGAAATCGGATGCCCGGCGAACAAATTGGCCTGCCCGCGAGCGATCGTCCCGTAGGCGCCGTGTGACAAGCCACGAAACCAAACCAGCCAAGCAGATGCATAATGCCACTGCTCTAATGTCATGCCAGTTAAGTGGCGAAAAGCGGACGGTCGAATAGGGCAGCCACAGCAGGTCAACAGCCCCAAGTAGGCCTGAAGTGATCAACGTCGCGTAAAGGTAGTTTCTTGCGCCCATAATCCTCACCGCAGTATGGGATGAATTTACCCGCCTTGGGCGTGTTTTGAGATGCGACATATTCTATCGCGGCTCAGGCGCCGGCAAAGATGCGCCAGCGAAACGAGGCAAGAGCATCGGAACGCGTTGGGCGTATTCATGATATTCGGAAAACGTCGCTCGCAAGACCCTCTCCTCGTTGATTATCCGCCGATATTGAAAAGCGAGGGCGATCGCGCAGATTGCGACCGTCGCCCACGTCGGATTACCGAGAAGAATGCCGGACAGGACGATCGCTTCACAGGCGTAGAGAGGGTGCCGCACGACTTGATAGGGGCCTGCGGTGACGAGCCGTCTGGCCTGAGCAGAGATGCTGAACGATCTGCCGAGCCACCATAGGCACCAAACGCAAAGCGCGAAGCCGATGATGGTAATCAGGTTGGCAGTGAGCTCAATCTGCGGAAGTATCTCGACTCGAGGGACAGCGATCAAAGTTACGGTGGCAAAGCATCCGATCAGCGCCGAGATTCGGGGTTCAAGCCCTTGCGCTGTCTTCAGCGGCGGAAGACGCGCCACTGTCGTTGCTACAACGAGAACGAGGAAGCCGAGAGCGGCAACGTCCGCTACGACCCCGATAATTCGCGCTATTGACCATTCTGCGCCGCGAAGAGCTATAACCAATGCTCCGGCCTTCAAAGTCGCGCAGACCGTGAAGTAGAGTATCATCGTCGCGCGCCCGATGAAATCACGCGTCGCTGCTGGTGGGAGCTTCATGGATTTTGCCCTTCGGAATAAACGGATAGGCGAGTTGCTCGACGTAAGTTGGTGGAATGGGATCATCAACGCCATAGCGCTCCGGCACAGCTTTGCCAGGCAGGTGCATCGTTCCAAACAGCGTATCGATGAATGAAAGTTGGCCAGCGAAATTCTTGTCATATGCAGCGCGCTCGTGAGCGTGATGCCAGTGATGGAACTGAGGTGAGGCGATCAGCCATCGAAGCGGCCCGATGTTCAGCTTGACGTTGGCGTGAAGCAACAGCGCGTGGGCGTGAAAAACGAGCGCGAAAAGGGCGATCGACTGACTGCTAAAGCCCATCAAATACACAGGCACAAAGGAAGCGCTCTTCGTCAGAATTTGATCAACAGGATGGATCCTGTGCCCTGCCAACCAATCAAGCTCTTCTATACTGTGATGGATTGAATGAAAGCGCCACAGAAACGGGACAGCGTGAAAAGCACGGTGCGCGAAGTAAAAGCCAATGTCCGCGACGAGAATGATTTCTATCACCTGCAGCCAAACCGGCTGCGATGACACTGCTCTGCCGACATAGTCCGGCACCAGCCGCCCAACCGTGCTCGTTGCCAGTGTAACAGCCGCAATCAGGCCAAGCATTATCGGTACGCCATTGAACACGGCATAGATCAGGTCGTTGAAGAAGGCTTTCCTGAAAATCTTCTGGCTAGGTCGTAGGCCAAATAGGCGTTCGATCGGCACGAAGATCAGAGCCGTAATCAATAGCGCTTTGAGATTTAAAACGTCCATACGGCACCCCGCCGACAAGACCCAATGCAAGCACTTCATCAGTTTTAGCGCAAGCTAATGGTTTCCAGAAGGTTAATCTCGACTCTGGCAGCCCGGAGTTCGGCGCTAAAGCGGTAGCGCACCGAGAGCGTCGAGGCTGTATGCGATCTGGAATACTATCGTGCAAATCGCCGCTGCTGAAATAGGCACGCCAAACGGCACCACCCCTTTCCTATCCAGATGCTGGACGTAAACGCGAAAGGCGCCTGCCGGCAGCAGGAATGGATTCTTGACAAGCAGTGCCGCGACTAGCGCAAAAACCAGCAGCAGCACGGAAAACACGGCTAGGCCGCTGCCGCCGATCAGAACCGGCACCACCGCCATCAGCTTGACATCGCCGGCCCCGATCTTGCGCATGGCCCAGAACGGAAAGAGCGCGACAAACAGCAAAAGACCGGCAAGCCCGCTCAGGCCCATGTCCCACCACGACCCGGATTGCACCGACAGGAGCTGCAGCGAGCCCATACCCAGGCAAAGCAGCAGCAGCACATTCTGGTTGGATATCTTCTGGGTGGTGAAGTCGAGCCAGGCGATCCTTCCCAGCAGAGGAATGGCTAGTCCCTTCAGCAGCAGCGATGCGGCGAGCAACATGCTATCGCCTTACCGCTCGAGATTCTTCACGCTGGACGACAGGAGCTGCAGATTGTTGGCCACGGTCGGATCGTTGGGCGCCAGCTCGTAAGCCTTGAGGAAATTGCTGCGCGCGTCCTGCAGCTTGCCGCGCAGCAGATAGGAATAGCCGACATTGTTGTAATATTCGGGCGTCCCGCCGACCAGCCGGAAGGCCTGGCGATAGGCCAGGTCGGAGAGGTCGAAGCGGCGGATGCGATCGCTAGAGGCGGCCAGGCCCATCCAGGCACCACCATCATTGGGCGCCAGTTGCGTCGCCTTGTAGAACAGGGCGCCGGCGTTGCCATAGTTTTCCGCGCGGAACTGGTTCTTGGCTTCGGCGACGGCCTGGTCCGAGGCATAGTATTCGACGTCGCTGACCGTCTTCAGCCCGTCGAAGGCATCGCCAAAGGCTGTCACGTCACCTTTTGAGGGCTCGTTGGTGCGGACGACGCCGCTATCAGCCGTCTGACAGCCGGAAAGCACGATAAGCAGCAGGCTGGCTATGGCTGCGAGGCGCATTGGCCCAGTCATTTCGTCCCCCAAAAGAGTTCTCTCCGACTCTGTATTTCGACCAAAGCATATACCTGCCTAGAAGAAAACGCCTTTCATTCGGATGATGACAGGCAGCATGACGACCATCATCACCACCGGAAAGATGCACAGCCCCAACGGAATCATCATCTTGACCGGCAAGGCATTGGCGCGTTCCTCGGCGCGAAGGATTCTCTGTCCACGCATTTCGTCGCTGTAGACACGCAGGGCTTCTGTCAAGCTTGTACCGAGTTCCTCGGATTGCCGGAACAGAACCGCCAGCGCCCGCGCCTCTTCAAGCCCGATGCGGTCAGACAGTTCGCGCAGCGCCTCGCGCAATGGCTTGCCGGCGCGCAACTGCAGAGTCATGATCGAAAGCTGGATACCAAGCCATTTATGGGTGCCGGCCAGTTCGTTGCTGACGCGCTCGACGGCCGCCTCGAGGCTCATGCCCGCGTCGGCGCAGGTGATCATCATATCCATGAAATCCGGAAAGCCACGACGGTAGATCTGCTTTTGCCCATTCTCGAACCGATCGAGCGCGATACTTGGTATGACAATGCATGCCAGCCCAACCAAGGCTGAACCTCCAAAAGCGACAAGGCCGGGCAATTGGGGCGGTAAAATCTGGGACAGGAATGCATAGGTCGCAATAAAGCCGGTGCAGACTGCCCCGAGCCGCGACAGAGTATAAATCAGCGGCGCGCCTGACTGGTAGAAGCCGGCGCGAAAGAGCTTCGCGTCCAGCGCGCTGGGCTCGTCCCGCTCCTTTTCGATCGATCGAAAATACGCCTCGACTGGCCGCTGCGCTGAAATCCTGGCCAGTTCTTCCTGTCCGACAAGTGAGCGGCGGTTGGGAATACCCTCTGCCATCAGGCTTTGCGCAACCAGTTTCCTCGTCTGCAGTGCCGGCAAGAACACGAGCGAGCCAACCAGGAAAAGCGCTACGGCCGCCAGGAAGACAGCAATGGAAACCAGAAGGCTCAAATCCCCGATATTCGAAAACAGGTTCATGGCTCGCTCCTGTCAAAAATCGAAATTGACCATGCGATACATGATAAAGTCACCCAGCAGGGCCCATAGCCCGAAAATCAGGAACACAGGCATGACCAGCGGGCTACCCCATACTTCGCCATAGTAGCTCGGAGCGATGCCCATGAGGATGCCGAGCATCAGAAGCGGAAACAGGGAAAGGATCCACGCGGACACTCGGCCCTCGGCCGAGAGCGCCCTGATTTTCAACCGCAGTTTCTGCCGTTCGCGCAACACCGATGCGAGGCTCGACAGGATCTCGGTCAAATTGCCACCGGTCTTGGCCTGAATTGACAGCGACACAGATAGCAGTTGAAGGCCCTCGAAGCCGACGCGTTGCGAGAGTTTCCGCACCGCGTTTTCAAGGCTCAGGCCGAAGGTGATTTCGTCGGAAACGATGCCGAACTCGGTGCCGAGCGGATCGGGCATTTCACGGGCGACAAGACCTATCGCCACGGAAGTCGGGTGACCGGCGCGCAGCGAACGCACGATCATGTCAAGTGCATCCGGCAATTGCTTCGCAAATTTCTGGATTCGCTTGCCGCGCGCGCGGCGGAGAACCAGAAACGGCAGGACGAATCCGATGAGAAGAAAGATGATACACGAAACCACCGTGGAGAAGTGCAGCAGGAAAGCCAATACCAGTGCCAGTACCAGCCCAGCGAGAATAAATATCGCGACAAACGACAGCGGATTCCCGGTAATGCCGGATTGAGTGTATAGCCTGTTCAGCCCGACCGCATTGAAAAGAAAATCGCCCGAGCCGGTAAGCCCACGTTCTCGCAGCAATCCCTGCAAGGTCTGTTCGGCCGGAACCTCGTCAGCGAGCCGCTTTAGGCGACGGTTGATCGTGCTGACCGTTGAGCGGCGCTTGGCGTAGCTCACGTACAAAGCCTCGGCCGCGAGAATGACCGACGCCGCCACCATCACATAGATGAGGTAAAGCAATGTCTGGCCCGACGGCATCAAAGCGGAACCTGCGGGTTGAACGCATCCTTGGCGAAGTGATGGCCGAGCGTCGCCGCTTCCTGGGCAAAGCGCGGACGGATGCCGGTGGCGCGAAATTCACCGACGATCTGACCCTCCGCATTCACATCGCGGCGAACGAAATGGTAAAGTTCCTGAAGCTGGACGACATTGCCTTCCATACCGGTCAGTTCGGAGATTGAAACGACCCGCCTGCCACCGTCCGAAAGACGCTGCGTCTGCACGATGATGTCGATGGCCGACGCGATCTGCGCTCGAATGGACTCATGGGTCATCGGCATGCCGGCCATGCCGACCATCTGTTCCAGCCGCGATATTGCATCGCGCGGCGTGTTGGCATGGATGGTGGTCATCGAACCTTCATGGCCGGTGTTCATCGCCTGCAGCATGTCAAAAGCTTCTTCACCGCGGACCTCGCCGACGATGATGCGGTCCGGCCGCATGCGCAACGCATTCTTGAGCAACTCGCGCTGGCGGACCTCGCCCTTGCCCTCGACATTGGGCGGGCGCGTTTCGAGGCGGCCGACATGCGGCTGCTGCAATTGCAGTTCCGCCGCGTCCTCGATGGTGATCAGACGCTCCCGAGACGGGATGTAGCTCGACAGCGCGTTGAGCAAGGTTGTCTTGCCGCTGCCGGTGCCGCCTGAAACCAGGATCGACTTGCGTGCCTGCACCGCGATCCGCAGCAGGTCGATCATCGGCTGGCGGATCGAATTGAACGCCATCAGGCGTTCGAGCGAATAGGGATTCTTGGAGAATTTGCGGATGGACACCAGTGGGCCATCCACCGAGATCGGCCGCACCGCGATGTTGACACGCGACCCATCTTCCAGCCGCGCATCGACCATCGGCGCGGATTCATCGACGCGTCGGCCGATGGCCGAGACGATCTTGTTGATGACACGCAGCAGATGCGCCTCGTCGCGGAAACGGATCGAGGTCTCCTCAATCACGCCGCGCCGCTCGATGAAAACCCGGTTGTGTGTGTTGATCAGTATGTCGGAAATTGAATCGTCTTTCAGCAGCGGTTCGATCGGCCCCAGGCCGAGCATCTCGTCGGCGGTGTCGCTGGTCAATTGATCGAGCTCGCGAGCATTCAGCGGCACGTTGCGCGCGCGGACAAATTCTCGCACGATCGGCCGGATCTCATTCAGGATTTCATCCTTGGACGCGTTTTCAAGTGCGGTCAGGTTGAAGCGGTCAATGAGGTGGCGGTGGAGCTCGACCTTGAGCGTCAGGAAATCGTTACCATGCGGTTCGACAACAGGAGAAATCGTCGGGGTGGCGGGCAAAACCGCCATCGGCTCGAGCTTTGGCTCGACTCGCAACTCGCTTGGCCCTTTGGTGAACCGCCCCAGCATATCGCGTTATACTCCCCCGTAAGATCCGTCGCCACGGAAACTAAACGTTAACCACGCAGGGCACAAGCGCCAGCCGCGCACCATGCAATTTAATACTTCAGACATAGTTAAGATCAAGCATCAGAAAACGCGACGTTTATTTGGTCAGCGGCGCTGTCCTGATGGAACACGAGCACTCGCCTTTCAATGCCAAATGCTTCTTTGCCACAAAGGCGCCATGGAACCCACGCAAACCCTTAGATATAAAGGAATATGCACTATCGCTAATACCGCCCCACTCCTGCCATATCCATGGCCAAATTATGAACGAATGGTTAAGACGGGTTAAAAAACGAGCCGAACCAATGTTTTGGTCCCCTTCAGATCGGCAATATTCTTGCCAGATCATGTATAGGAAAGTTAAGAAACCCTTAATCCCGTTTGACTCTGATTTTCGTCGGGACTTAGATCGAGATGACGGGGGATGCTTGGGTATGGATTTCATCCTTGGCTCGTCTCGTCGGGTTCAAACCTCCAAAGGGAGAAATTGGCATGAAGAAGCTCATGACGATGACCCGGCAGTTCCGCGACGACGAAAACGGCGCTGCCATGGTCGAATATACTATCCTGCTCGGCCTCATTACCGTGGCCGTGATTCTCTCGGTCATATTCGTCGGCGGTTGGGTCGGCACCCAGTGGACGGCGCTGTCGGGAGCGTTGCCGTGATATCTTGATCTAATCATCGACGCCGGTGACATCCCGGCGTCGATGATCAAGAATAGTGCAGTGAGCTGTGCAAACGCAGTCGGGTGGGGCAAGAAATGCGCGCAAACAGTGTCATCATGATCGTTCTCGCCGGCGTGTTCGGCGTGCTGGCGGTGGTGCTCGCCAATGTTTGGCTGGCCAGCCAGCGCAGTGCAATGGCGCGCCCGGATGATGTTCAGCGCGACACAGTTGTGGTGGCCGCGATGCCGTTGAAATTCGGCGACACGCTGTCGGCGGACAAGTTGCGCGAAGTCGCCTGGCCCTCAGGCGCCGTCCCGACCGGAGCTTTCAAGACAACGAAAGAAATGCTGGACGGCGAAGGCACCAGGCAGGCGCTGCAGGCGATCGGCGTCAACGAGCCCGTTCTCGCCACCAAGATCACTGGCCCGGGCCAACGCGCTACCCTTTCAGCGGTGCTCGGCGAAGGCATGAAGGCCGTCTCTATCAGGGTCAACGACGTGCTTGGCGTGGCCGGGTTCGTTTTCCCCGGCGACCGGGTTGATGTGCTGCTGACGCGCAAGGTACGCACCGGCCAAGGGACGGATCAGAGTTTTGTCGACGTGCTTCTGCAGAGCATGAAGGTGCTCGCCGTCGACCAGGTCGCCGATGAAAGCACCGAGAACCCGACGGTCGTGAAGGCGGTCACGCTCGAGGCTAGCACCAAGGACGCACAGAAGCTTACCCTCGCCGCCGACGCCGGCCAGCTGTCCCTAGCGCTTCGCCAGGCTGCCGCCAGCAAGGGCGAGACGACCGAACGTATCACGCTTTCCGACCTGACCGGTGATACGCCGGACGATGTCGCCGCCAGGCAGGCCGAACTCGCCAAGCAGGCTGCAGCCGAGGCTGAGGCCGCGGCCGAACGCAAGCGCGCGGACGACAAGATCAATGGGCTGACCCAGGCCGTGGAACGTGTGGGAAGCAGGCTCGACCTGTTGAGCAGCGCAAAACCTGCTCCGGCAGTGGCCTCAGCACCCCAGATGCAAGAAGTAGTTAAGGAAGTGATCAAATATGTGCAGCCGGAGCCGCCGGCGCGTGCGACAATCGGCGTTTTCAGGGGTGTGAAGCTCGAATCCTACGACGTGCCGCGACAAAAATTACGCTAGGATATTACCGACGAGTCGGTAGGGGGTAGTCTAGATGCGAATGTTCCGGGGACCACTGGCGGCTGCCGCGCTGGCCTGTTCGGTCATGCTATTGCCGATCGATCTTACTGCTCATGCAGCCGACCGCAGGATCGATGTGTCGAACCCCAGCGTCCACCGTATTTTCCTGCCCATGTCGCAGTCGGTGACGATCCAGGTGAACGCCACTCTCGGCGACATCGTCGTCGGCGACGAGAAGATCGCCGACGCCCAGCCAATGACCGACCGGACGCTTTATGTCATCGGCAAGAGCGCGGGCACCACCACCGTCAACCTCTTTTCAGAAGACAAGCGCTCGCTCGGCGTGATCCAGATCGAGGTCGGCGTCGACGTGAGCGACATGGCGCAAGCGATCCGGCAGGTGGCTCCCAGCGCACGCATTGATATCGGATCGGTCAACGGCAAGGTCAGGCTTGGCGGCCATGTCAAGGACGGCGCAACCCTGGCGGCGATCATGCAGGTTGCCCAGCAATATGGCCCTGACGCGATCATAAACGCCGTGACCGTCGACGACAGCCAGCAAGTAAATCTCGAAGTGCGCGTGCTGGAGGCCAAGCGCAATGCCGGCCGCGATCTCGGCGTTTCAATCAGGAGCACCAACGGCAGCGGCACGACCCGCACAGGAACCGGGATTGCCGCCGTCGACGAGGACGGTTTAGTGCTTGGACCAGGAAATCTGGTCAGCGGTCTCCTGGGGAATTCGAGCCCGTTCGCAGCGCTGATCACCCGCGTCATCGACAGCGATATCAAGGTCGACCTGATCATCGAGGCGCTCGAGGCAAAGGGCGTTGTGCGCACTCTTGCCGAACCCAATCTCACCGCGCTGTCGGGTGAGGTTGCCAGCTTCAACGCCGGTGGCGAAGTGCCAGTGCGCCGCCTGGTCGACGACGAGGTCGTCATCGAATACAAGCAGTTCGGCGTCAATTTGCTGTTCACGCCGATCGTGCTCAACGACGACAAGATCCACATCAAGCTGGCGCCGGAAGTGAGCGACCTGAGCGGCTTCACGGCCGCTGGCGACCCGATCTTCACCAACCGTAAGCTGTCGACCGCGATAGAACTGCGCGACGGCCAAAGCTTCGCCGTCGGCGGGCTTTTGTCCAGCAAGAACACCAAGATCCAGGAACAGGTGCCATGGCTCGGCCAGGTTCCGATCGTCGGCGTACTGTTCCGGAATTCGAGCAATCAGAAAGAAGAGACGGAGCTGGTCGTCATCGTCACGCCGCGTATCGTACGCCCGACAAAGCCCGGCGAGCAGCTGGCGACGCCATTCGACAAGACGCGACCAGCCAACGACCCGGAGCTCTTCCTCCTCGGTCAGCTCGAAGTGACCAAGGACATGGTCCGCAAATATGAGCTCGGCCAAGGCGTGGTCGGCCCCTACGGCCACATGCTCGACCTGAAATCCAAGGACAAAATGATCTATGTCAAGAAATAGCGCCTTGATCCTTCTTTTATGCGCCGGCGTGCTGTCGGGCTGCGCCGCCGACTACCTGAACAATTACGAAACGGTGACACTGGCTGCCGGCGACACGCAGAAATACAATTCTCTGCTGCAGACGGTCGATCCGCTCAATCCCGCGTCGAAGAACACGGCGATTGAAGGCGATGGCGCGCGTGCTGCCGCTGTTGCCCAGAATTACAAATTCCCACCACCACCGCCGCCTCCGCCGGCCATAACGGTCAATGTCGGCGACACCGGGGATTAAACAGAAGGATGCGGGTTCAGCGTCAGGCAAAGTGACTGGCGTCAGGGGAGCTAAGAGTAAGACCATGCTGCGGATTGTTCGCGCGTTCTGGCACGATCAGAGGGGAATAGCGCTGATCCTGGTCAGCATCATGCTGCCGGCGATCATCGGGTTTTCGCTGCTCGCCATCGACATGAGCAGGGTGAACAATCTGCATAACGACCTGCAAAAGGGTGCCGACGCCTTCTCGATCGCTGCCGCAGCCGAGCTTGACGGCAAGTCGGACAGCATCACCCGGGCCGATAGAGCGCTGCTCACGCTGGTTGCCAATCGATACAACTTCTCGACGGCAGGACCGCCTCAGACACTGGCAGCTGCCGGCGTGACGCGGCGTTACCTCCGCTCCTTGCCGGCCACTGACAATCTGCCGATCGTGGCGGCCAATGTGATCACCGACGAACTTAACGACCCCCACCTCGCCCGTTTTGTTGAGGTCAGCGTCAACCCGGTCGGCTTTGCCGCGATTTTCCCGGCCTCGTTTTTACAGGCCGGCGCCAGCAATTCTTTTACGGTCGGCGCTGTCGCTGTCGCCGGTTTTACATCCGGCGTCTGTGACTTCACGCCCGTCTTCATCTGCAATCCGTACGAGAACGATCCTGACTACACCCTCGAAGAGGCAGCCGCCAGCGTCGCCCTGCGGCGGAGGCTCATAGAACTGCGCAAGGTCGGCAACGGTGCAGCCGCCGGTCCCGGCAACTTTGGCTTTCTCGAGCCGCCGGAAGGTGTCGGCAACGGGGCCCAGGCCCTTGCACAGACCATCGCCACATCGAGGCCGATCGGCTGCTATAATTCCGCGAGCGTTGACACGAAGACCGGTCAGAATGCCGGCCCGGTGCAGGACGCCTTCAACGTTCGTTTCGGGATCGGAGCTAACGGCAATCATTTCGCCAGCCCAGAGTACGGTCCTGCCGCCAATGTTCGAAAAGGGGCGATACAGACTTCAGGCGGCCCCAATCAATGCGCTTCCATGAACAAATACTCATTCACCGAAGCTGGCACCATGGGCCTTCCGCGCGATCCGGCAACGCCATACATGGGCGGGCGAATGGGCAATGGAGACTGGAACTTCTCCGCCTATTGGAACACCAATTTCGGTTCAGCTGCCTATCCATCGGCATGGGATACGATCAAGCCGACACGCTATCAGGTCTACCGCTACGAGATATCGGCCGGTTTGGTGGGCACCGCGTCTACCGGTGGAGAGATCGGAACGCCGCCCGCAGCCTGCCAACCGCCTGTCACGTCGGTGGACCGTCGCCTGATCTATGGCGCGATCCTGAATTGCGACGCGCTCAACGATACCAACGATCTTTCTGGCCACAGCACCGGCCTGCCGGTCGAAGCATTCGCCAGTTTCTTCCTCACCGAGCCGGTGGCCTCGCCGTCGGAGGATGGATCCGTCATGGTTGAACTGGTCGACATCACCGGGCGCGGCGGCCAGGGCACGCTCGACAACTTCCTTCGTGACGAAGCCCAGCTTTATCGGTGATGGCGATGATCCGAACGCTATTCCGCCACCTCGACAGATTTCGACGCGACAGCCGTGGTGCGGTCCTCGTCGAAATGACGCTGATCACGCCGCTGATGCTGATCTTGTCGGCAGGTGTGTTCGAGTTCGGCAATCTGATCCACAAAAAGCTTCTGATGGAGGCCGGCCTGTCGGACGCGGCACGCTTTGCCGCGCGCTGCAACAGCCAACTGTATACTAGCTACCCTGGATTCACGGCGATCAACTGCGCCGATATCGCAGCAAACATCGCGGTGTTCGGCAATGTAGCAATGACAGGCAGTCCGCGCATCAGCGACTGGGAGAAATCGGGCGGGACATCCAACAATGCGACGGTGACCATCGCGGCCCCCGCTTCCTGTCGCGACGCCGTCGTCGCCGGCGTCACCCAATATCGCTCCACCACGGCACAAGTCTGTATCGTCCGAGCGGTCGGCAACTATCCATATGCCGGCGTCGGCATGCTGTCGTTCATCGGAATCGGTCCGATCACGCTGACCGGCTCTCACGAGGAGCGGTTGATCCGATTCTGATCATGATCAAGCGTTTTGCGAAATCGGAAGACGGCGCGGCGATGGTAGAAATGACCATCGTGGCGACGCTGCTGTTTGCTCTTGTTCTCGGCTTCGTGGATTTCGGCAATGCCTTCTATCAATGGAATGCGGCCACCAAGGCCGTACAGATCGGCGCAAGGTTGGCCTCCATTTCCGATCCGGTCGCGCCGCAGATTTCCACAGCTGGCCCGACTACGACGCCGGGAGCGCCAGTAGCCGCTGGTTCTTTTGCCTACGTTTGCAACGGCGCAACATCGACCTGCAACTGCACAGGCGCCTATTGTGTCGCCGGCGTCTGGTCAGCAGCAAATTTCACCAGAGTCTATGCAGGTGACGACGGGGTATGTGGTCCCGTGGCCGGCAGTCGTCTCGGCATGTGCGACTTCTATCCCTATCTGCAGCCGGCGAACGTCGTCGTCCGTTACTCGGCCACAGGGCTTGGCTACCAGACCCGGCTGGGCGGTCCTGTACCGACAATAACAGTCAGCCTTCAGAACGTGAACTTCCAGTTCTTCTTTCTGCAGGGACTGATGGGGTTCGCGAATATCACCATGCCCTCGATGCTCAGCACGGTCACGGGCGAAGACCTGAGGAGTACATCCCCATGAACGCCATCGACACCAAGGTTCTCCCGACCAAACGAAAGCAAGTGGCGTTGTTCTCGTCGGATCCGCAGTTCAAGCGCGAGGTGGCGACGCGGCTCGATGCGTTGGCGATCTACGATGTCAGGATTGCCGAGACAGCTGAGTTCCTCAAGGGCCCGCCTGCCGAGACGCGGCCGGGCATCGTCATCCTCGACCTTGGCAATGGCGAGCTGCTCGACAATGCGGGAATAGTCGCGGCGCGCGCCTTATGGGCGGCCGTGCCGCTGATCGCGGTCTCCGACGAGTTGACCTCCGAAAAGACGCGCATCCTGGTTCGCATGAACGCCTCGGACTGGCTGCACAAGCCGCTCGACGCCAAGGAGCTGCTGAACGCGGTCACCTTCCACGACACCGGCAACCAGGGCACCAAGAGCCGCATCATCACTTTCATCAGCGCCAGCGGCGGCGCCGGAGCCACGACGCTCGCTTTGTCGGCGGCGGAATTCCTGGCGTCGAAATCCGCCGAACGTGCGGCTTCGACCTGCCTCGTCGACCTCGATTTCCAGAGCGCCAATTGCGGCGCTTATCTCAACCTGTTCAACCAGTTCGACCTGGCCGGCATCATCGGCCAACCGGAAAGGCTCGATGTCGAACTGATGGACGTCATTAAGCTCTCTCGCCCGTCCGGCCTGACGCTCTATGCCTTCGAGAGGCCGCAACTGCCGTTTGAGCCTCAGGGCGCCGATTTCGTGTTCCGGCTGCTGGACCTCGTCGCCTACCGGTTCGATGACATCGTCATCGATCTGCCGAATATCGAAACCCCCTGGCAGAATTCCGTGCTTTCGACGAGCGACGAGATCTTCATCGTCTTCGAGCTCAACGTCGCCTCGCTGCGGCAAGGCAAGCGGCTCTACACGAAGATTCGCGAGCTGCGCGGCAATTCGGTGAGCATCACGCTGGTCGCAAACAAGCATAAGCGCAAATGGTTCGGCAACCACTTTTCGCGCAGCGAACTCGAGAAGATTTTCAGGGCGCCGCACATTAAGTCGGTCAGCCTGGACAATGCGCTGCTGACCGACGCGCTGAACCGGGCCATCCTGCCTTCCGAAGTGGCTGGGCGGGCGCGTTTCAACAAGGACCTGAAGCGGATGTTCAAAGAGCGGCTCGATGACGCAGCCCGCTAGATACCGCATCGTCCCGAGGCTTGCCGGCGCCTGCATCATGGGCCTGGCGTTGGGGATGCCGGCCTGGGAATTCGCCCATGCTCGATCCGCGCTGTCGGACCGGCCGCCGTTGCCGGCAATGGGACCCAGCCTGCGCAAGGCGGTTGCTCTCCAAACCGCGGAACAGCCCGGCACGATTATCATCCGCAAGGACGAGAAGGCGCTCTATCTGGTAACCCGGCAGGGTCAGGCGCTGCGCTACCAGATCAGCGTCGGACGCGACGGCTTTGGCTGGACCGGCATCGTTAAGGTCGGGGCGAAAACGGAATGGCCGGAATGGCGCCCGCCCAGGGAAATGCGCGCCCGCCAGCCGGAGCTGCCGGAAATGGTGCCTGCCGGTCCCTACAATCCGCTCGGCGCCAGGGCACTCTATCTGCTGCGGGACGGGCGCGACACGCTCTACCGCATCCACGGCACCAACGATCCCAAGGGCATCGGCTTCGACGGAACATCGGGATGTTTTCGTCTTACCAACACCGACGTGATCGATCTCTTCAAGCGCGTCTCGGTTGGCGCAAAGGTGGTGGTTCAATGACGATGATCAGCGACCCGGATATGCCAGCGATCGACATTGGGCCGGTAACCCACACTGAAGAGCAAGCTGCAGTAGGGAAACCGAGCAATGCAACGATGATCGGCGTTGTCGCCGTCGGTGCCCTGCTGATCACGGCGGCGAACATAACGGCCGCGGTCTATTTCTACCACGGCATCAACGATCTGCGCTTTGTCGAACGGCGGCTGGAACAGCTCGGATCGTTCGAGCAACGGATCGCAGCCCGGCTCGATACGGTCAACAACGGCTTTCAAAGCCGGTTCGAAAAACTGGACAGTCAACTGCAGGGCAGCTTCAACGAAGTCAAAGGCAGTATTGCCCGGCTTGAACAGAACCTGCCCCTGGACAGTGACGACGACATGTCGAGCGTGGCGGAGCCTTCCGTGATCACGACCAGCACCATGGCGGAAGCGGCCACCGATCCCGAAGAAGCGACCGAACCCAGTATCGTCGATGTGCCGCGCCCGCTCAAAAGGAAGATCGCGGCGGCGCTGCCTCCTGCCCCGAACTCCTCCTACCAGCGCATAGTGCAGCCGGACGGCAAGGTCCACTACAAGAAAATCAATTAGAAGCGACATCGAGAGCGGTATTGCGTTCAGCTGCTTGCCGAGCTGCCGTCATCCTGGTTGGCAATGCCGATCGGGAGCGAGACGGGCTGTGCCCTGGATCCTAGAGATCCCGCTGCAGAGCAAAAAGCCGTACGGCGAGCGCTTCGGAACGCTGTCGCGCTTCGCCGAGAAACGCAACATGGCAGTAGGCGCAGGCTGCAGTGCCTAGAAGCAACACCAGGCTGTTCTGCCATGTGAAATCGAGGATCAGTGAGAATGGATGGCCGCTGGGCGCGGTGAACGCCGCAATCGTGCTCGCTGTTTCAGAATGGCTGCTGGAAGCGATCATCAACCCGGCGAAAAGCAGAGCGATGTGGTTGGCAAGAAAGAAGAACGCGGTCGATTTTCTCGTCCGGCAAGCTATCCAGCAGACGATCGATGCGGCGATCAGGATAGCGGCATCAAGGATCATTGAATCGCTCAAATAGAGGTCGACCTGCTGCCAGAACATCGTCGACAAAGGGCGCAGTTCAAGCCAGACCCGCCACATGGCGGGGCTGGCCGAATAGGTTCCCAGCAGGAACGTCGCTGCTCGCTCCCCTGCAAGAATCAGAAGGATGAGAGCCGGAAAGGCAAAAAGCAGTAGCGGCTTGCGCGTCATGTTCCCTCGACAATCGACAAGCAGAATAGACTGCAAAGATTGCGCGAGGCTTAATCGAAGGCGTGCTCTTCCCGAACAGAGGCGCTTCTGAGCCACGCCCCCGAGGATTCGCGGCGAGCAACATTGGTCAAAGGCGCAGGGCCGCCCTGCCACAACCGTACCGGGCCCCTTGTTTATGTGCCATTTTTGTACATTCCGAAACTTGTCGCCCGAATTCGGTCCTTAGCCAGCGCTAAAAATCAATAAACACTCACATATTCGAAGAATTTGTCGGATAATCTGTCAAAGCTCAGTGACAAGGCTTGGCCATAAAAAATGCAGGGCAGAGCGTGGGGCGGGGGTAGAAATGAATACGACAATCAAAGTGGCCATTGGCAAGCGCCTTGGCCTTCTGATCACATTTCGATGTTGGCTCGCGGAAGCGCTAGTGCCCTCACGCTCAAGGAAGCGACGGCCGGTGTCGCGAGAGACAAATCGACGCTCGAACGGGATGGCAAGGCTTCATCCGGGCAGGATCTGCTCTGTCGACATCAGGACCGGACGCAAGACGATCCTGAGTTACCTTTTGAAGCCGATCAACAAGGCGCGACAGGAGGCCATGAGTGAGCGCTAGCGCCACCTCTCCCCCCAGCAATCCCGATCCGCTACTCCTGCCGCTCGCCAAGGAGGATTTTGGCCTGGAATTTCGAGTTGTGGCGCGTGGCGGAACGCGCCGCGGGATCCGCTTGGAGCGGGCTTTTTGGATATCGCTGAAGCAGATGGCTGAGAGCCGGAAGTGCACCATCGGCATGCTCATCGATGAGATAGCCGAAACTCAGGCACAGAAAGGGAACCTGACATCGGCGATCCGGGTAGCCTGCATATGCGGACAGGCGAAGGAAAACGTGACGTTGAGTAAGCTTGCGTCAATAACGACAATCAACGCCATACTGGTTGCCTGCCCTTCGCCTGCATTTGCCTTGACGTCATCGAAGAAGATCCTGACCTTCAATGCTCCATTCCAGCAACTGGTGAAGCGCCAACTGCCTTCCAGATCAAACGATGATGCACGGCACGACCTCAAACTGGCGCTGGACCTCAACGTTGCCGACATTTTTGCGCGTCTCGACCTCAACGGCGAAACGCCGGTCACCAGCGGTTTTGTCATCGGCGTCGGCGAACGCCAGTACCGTGGTCAATTGAGCGCCGTGCGGGCGCCGGTGATCGAGCCGGAACTGCTGATGGCGTTCGTCTTCGGCCAGACCGGTTCGAGCAGTATTGAACGGTTCAACCCTGGCTGAAGACACTTCGCGCGATTTTCACAGCGATCATGTTCGGCTCCGAACCTTCGCCAGGAGCAACCGTTGCGAGCCGCCCCTGATGTCGGCCATCTGCTTTTGCGCGATAGATCCACGCCTGCCGGTGTTCGATAACCAAACGGAATACGATCCGGAACGCAAAGTCCTCTCAGTGCGGTTCCTGTCCAACTGCAAACGGTGGTGTTTGACGGCGTGCCGCCGGAAGACTATCCGTGCGAGAGACGTTTCACCTATCGATCGAGTTTCAACGGCTCATGGTCGGGGAGATGATGATGCAGCACCTCGCGAAGGTTCCGCTTGTCGAACGTCTGGCCACAACCGGGGCAGAATTCCAAATGCCCTGCTTCATCGTTTGCGGGCGGCCCGTGGCGCGTGCCCTTGGTGCCGGTTGCGGGGTTGTTGGTTCGATCTCGTTTCACGTTGGTCGCTGCCGAACTGTGATAGCAATGGCCCGACAGCCTATCGGGGGTGACCAGCGGGCCGCCGGGGGCCTAGCCGGCGAGCAGTTGGGTCGTTTGCCGGCTGGCGCGAGTTATAAGCCATTTCATGCAAGATTGCTAATTTAGTAAAATGGTCATGATCCGATCCAGATTCTCGGCCTAGAGGCGGCCGCGTTGCTTTGCGCCCGCGAGCCGACGGGGGATTGAGCGGCGTACAATTGAGCGCGAAGAAAGGTTGTAGGTGTCAGCGGCACCTCAACTGTTAAATCGCTGTCCAGGGTCCAGAGGGGCCAGGCGGCCCACGCTTCCTATCTTCACTAACAGCGCGCCAGTTGAGCAGGATGTGCCGATTGAGCCTTAAGAAAAATCAGCTCAGCTAATCCTTCTGGACCAGTCGTCGATCTGACGCTCTGCCTCTTCCTTGGCGATTCCCTATCGCTCTTGGATACGTCCTAGGAGCTGGTCGCGGTTGCCCTCGGCGCGGTCAGGATCATCGTCGGCAAGGTCACCCCATTGCTCCTTGGCTTTCCCTTTGAGCTGCGTCCATTTTCCCAGTTCATGGTTGCCTCCTTTGTTGTCTGAAGAAAATGAGTACGCGACCTCGCGCCTCACCTTGACCTTTTGGACACATTCCATTCCGCGGTTGCCGCAGCCCCCTGGCGCTCGGTGCGGTTTCCGAAGATCGCAGGTGGAGGGTTCTTCCTTCACTCTGGCTGGTCACGCGATGCGCAGCAGTTCGCGCAGCCGGATCGGCAGTCGCGGCGAGGCTTGCAGTTCGGCACAGCTCACCTCCCATCGCTTCAGGTACTCAGCGATCGGCAGGCCGGTGCGGCCGGGCCAGCGGTTGAGTGCGCCCAGCGCCTCGACGCAGTCCGGAGCACTGTCGTATTCGGCGAGAATGGTCAGTGACATCGCCTGCGCGAATGGATTGAGGCCGGGTATTTCGATCTCGGTGCGATGACCGGCGAACCATGCCGCGGCGTCGCGGGTGAGCCCCTGGCTGTCGGCGAGCGCACCATACTTGCGGATGATGTTCCTTCGATACCGGGCAATGGAATCGCCGAAAGCGTTGTCGCCGGCGAACGGCGGATCCGCTTTCCAACTCTTTGCCAGCCGCGCCAGCCCGCGCAGCGAGAAGGCCTCCACCATCGCTTCCTCGAGCCACTGGCAGGGCGGCGCCGGCGTGGCGTCGCGCTGCCAGCTGTTGGCAAAGACATGGCCGAGTTCGTGCCCGAATTGATAAGCGAGCTTCGACCAGTCCCGTTCGCCGATGTCGACGATGACCCAGGCCATGCTGCTGTTGTCAGAATGCAGCCAGACAGCCGGCGAACCCGAGGCATGTCGGTCGACGCGAAGTCGCGCTGGCTGGCGATCGGAGACCAGGCGGATGCCATCCAGGCAAACCTGGCGCATGCGCTCGACGACTTGCTCTGCCGCACGCGGAAGCATGTGCCCCCAATCACCTGCGAGTGCGATCGGCGCGGTGAGGAGCGTCGGAGAGGGGGCGGACATTGCCACTGTATCGGGCCACGAAACACCCCAGCGCGTCAACTCGGGCCGCGCAAATAGCATAGAAGCACTCCCTGCGCCAAGGATGAAGTTACGCCGCTTCATGCTTGCTCCACACGACCGTCACAAAGCGCTGCTCACGACGCCACGTTGCCCAGTCGGACTTCTGCCTTCGATCAGGTCGATCCATTCATCAATTGAATACCGCCAGTCGAATTTGCGTGCAGCTTCCCTTATTGCGTAGCACTTCTCAACGAATGCACCGGGATTGTCCTTGTAGTGACGCAGAGTAGCGCTGGTGAACGCCTTGAACTTTTCCGGCTCGATCGGGGCTATGATACCTCCGCCAAGATAGGCCTTGAGGGGAAAGTGCCCCACTGGAGTCCCGATGACTAGCCGCCCGGCCGCTGCGCCTTCCATCACCGACAAGGGACCGGACTCGTTGATCGAACTGGTCACAACGGCGTCAACGCTCTGATAGAACTTAGGCATGTCGTGGAATGAAATCTGTTTTGCGGTCGAGCCGGCCACCTTGAAATCCAAACCTGCCGCCTCAACCGCCTTTTCGGCGAGTTCTCCCCGTTTCAACTCCACACCGTATGTCGTTACCGACATCGAAGTGGCGTAGCCAACTGTTGCTAGTCGCTCAGGCAATGCGGAAAAAAAAGCCTGATAGTCAATTCCCAAGGGCGCCACTTTTGGCGCTCGCGTCACTCCGCGAACTACTGACGCCGAATATAAATACTCACTAACGACGCCATAGTTTGCAAATCTATTAAAAATATCTAACCCTTTTTGTTCGATCAGCATTCGTATATCGAACTCAGAATGAGATACGGCTATTATCCTGTCGTATGGTACTTTGTAGTTATCGGCAAGAACACATACCCCATCAAGAGCCGTCAAATAAAAATCATAGTAATTTGAAATAGCGTCAACCAGATTTGCATTATTGGACTGCCAGTCCAATATGTCAACTATAAACCCTCTGTTGCTCAAACGGCGCGATAAATCATAATATACCCTGCCATGTGACCATTTTGTATATCCGAATATCAGAATTTTGCAGCGTTTAGATCGCCTATTTGAATTTACCCTCGTGATCGGATGGACGATGAAGCTTTGTATCCGCCCTATATCGAATTCTGTTTCTGCAACACGCCAAGTATTGTCGTAGTTCACGCTGAACTCTGTGCACCAGTCTTCAGACGCGATGAAAATCTCCCACGTGCTGCAGACCAACGCAGACAGCCTAATTTGCCCGTCGGGCAGCGCCGACAAGAACATGCGGTCGGATCTCATTGCCAGCAGGCCACGTTCGAGGGGAATCTGTTCGAGCGTCGTCGGATCAGCGGATCGATTTTCGCGCTGCGACCGTGAAACGGCTAGGCACCGGTCGGCGTAGCAGACAATCGGTTCGGAGGAGCGGTCGACCACATGGAGCAGCTGACCGTCCCGATACCTGCCTACCTCACCCCTGCCCGCCTCAAAAAAAGCGTTCGCAGGACTGCTCTCGTTCGGGCCATGGCGCAACTCACCTGTGGAGGGATCGACATACATGACTGTGCCGAACGCCGTGAACAAGCGCGAACGAGACAATGGCGAGAGCTCGCTCATTTCGGTACCCGCACCTCCTCCCGTCGACGAAGGAAGAAGTCAAGATTATCTCTGAGGCGCGGATTGGCTGAATCCAGTTCAAGCGCCTTTTGTCCCCATTCCACAGCGCGATCCATCAGGTTGAGATGCCACGCCGCGATCGCACCGAGATCATAAAGTCGAAAACCCCAGCAGTTTGCGTCGTCCAGATAGCTTCCGGTGCGGCGCGTTTTCTCGATGCCGTTAGTGCAAGCCCAGAACAGATTCAGCCAGTCGGCCTTGCCGTGGAACTCCTCGCCAAGGTCGAGCCAGATCTCGCGGCGGTGCGGCGCTTCCATCCGCGCTTTGTCCAACCACGACAACCTGTGCTCGGGCTGCATGCGCGCGATGTAACGCATTGCCTCGGATCGCTCTTCGCCCCACAAGCTGGTCGGCAAGGCAAGGTAGCGTTCAAGCAGCTGGACGGCCCGATCTTGCTGATTGGCCCACATCAAGTCTCGACCGAGCCAGAAGCAGATCTGTCCGTCAGCGGAATCTTCCTTGTGTGCAACTTCCATCAGAGGCAGATAACTGCTCCTGGTCGGCTTGGTGAGGTCTTGTACCTCGAACATGACGATGTCGTTGCTGCTTGCCGTCACTTCCCTTTCTCCGGTGAAGACAAGGGCCTCATGGACCGGCCGCTTGAAGCGATACCCCCAGCGATGGTGAAAATTCTTCGCCGGCCAGCTTCGCAACGGTGTCGGGTCATCGACATGCGATTTGTAGGTGGTCTGACAAAAAAGGGCGGTGGTCTCGGGTTTCCAGGCCGCCTCGAGCTTCGCCCGCCAGCCAGGCTCGAGAAATCGGTCCATGTCCATCGTGCAGCACACGTCAACATCGGCGGGGATAAGTGCCATGGCGGCGTTGCGGGCATCGTCAAAGCGCCACGGGCGGATCGCTATCCGGTGCACGGTAACGCCGGCAGCCATCAGCCGCTCCACCGTGCCGTCGGTGCTGCCGGTATCGGCCACAATGCGATAGTCGGCGTCGACGGCCGAGTTTGCCCACCGCTCGGCGTGAGCGGCTTCGTTCAATGCGATGGTGTAGACTGCGACTTTCAAATGCACCCCGCTACTCAGCGCCCTGTTGCATGACCACGCCTAGGGGACGTGCCTCGACCCGCCGCGCTTGCGGATTGCGACGAGGCCTCCCAGCAGCCTTGCCCGATTCAACTCGTAGTGACTGTCGAAGAACAATATCTCGGCGAACTGGCCGGCAAGCACGCTCACTCCCAGCGGATCGATCGATCGCGCGGTGCCATATTGCTGGATTTCCCGCAGCAGGTTCTTCGTCAGTGTGATCTTGGTGGAGTCCTCACCCGGTGGCTGCCAATCGAGATCCTCGATGAAATACCAGCCACCCTCGGCGAGCAAAGGGAAGAACTCGCGGAGTGTGAGCTGCTCGTCGAATGACGCGTGGCTACCGTCGTCGATGATCACGTCGAACGAACCTGGTGCGAGCTTTGCGGCCACCTCCCGCAGATCGTCCAGTTTGGACTGGTCGCAGATGAACGATTTGAACCGGTCATTGTTGAGCCGCGAAAAATCTGTCAGGTCGACGCCGATCACCTGGCAGAACGGAAAATAGCTCTGCCAGAGCGAGACCGAAGGCGTTTCGGTCTGCCTGCCTTCCGCCCGCCCACGACATAGCCCGATCTCCATGAGCCTCTGCAGGGAAAACCGCTGGCTCGACAGCAGGCGATCATAGACTCTGGCATAGGCGTGCCGGTTGCCGGTCCGCCGGTTTTTGTCGGTATTGAAGCGGTCGGCGAGACTTGTGAGTGTTGGGAAGCTGTCGAGCGGGCTGATGAGCAGCGAAATCAACGGCGCGCCTTCGTCGCCCGGCCGTGCGTCGTTGCGCGCCGTCCACAAATGGATGCCGAATACGCGCTCGTCCTTCAGGTAGTCAGCCAGTTCGGCAATCGGCTTGTCGAACCTGTCGATTTCCGTCCAATCGATGGCGTTGAAGTACATCGGGCTGGCTACGCTGTCACGCAATTCGGCACCTGCGTCGGACGCGATGTAGTCGGAGAGCAGCTTTGGGCCGATGTCGCCGAATTCCTTGCCATGCGTTCCATGGAAACGCTCGACCGACATCTCATACAGCGTCCTGAGGTGCCCACTGTGGGGTTGGGCGTACATGACGTTGCCGCAGATGAAGTGGCCCTTGTGCGCTCCCCGCCACTGCAGATTGAAAAAATGATCGCCACGGAAGGGGAACGACCGCAGCATAATAACGTCGCAATCCATCCATAGCCCGCCATGCTCGTAGAGTACGGCGTAGCGAAAGATATCGCTGAAATACCTGATCT
Source organism: Mesorhizobium sp. WSM4823 (assembly GCF_055811195.1). Lineage (NCBI taxonomy): Bacteria > Pseudomonadati > Pseudomonadota > Alphaproteobacteria > Hyphomicrobiales > Phyllobacteriaceae > Mesorhizobium > Mesorhizobium sp. WSM4823. The sequence continues at coordinate 6,552 of NZ_JBVVQL010000007.1, read as the reverse complement.
CGGAGCCGGCGACGATGCGGTCGAACAAGGCCTTTGGCAGGACGTCGTTCGCATCCCGGATCTCGACCCCGTGCCGAACCAGAAATTCGAGTTTGTTCGGCGAATAGGTCCATACCCGCACCGGATGGCCCACCGCTCGCATCGACGTTGCTGAGGCAATCAAGGTACGATGCTCGGCCTTGTCGGACATCACCTCGTAGAAACAGTTGATCTGCGGAAGTGCGGCGTTGTCGCCACCCAGGAATGGAGCAATCCGCGCGTCGAACTGGCGCGATTGCTCCCTTCGTCTCAGCGGTGAATCGGCGTCACGCAGAAACGGCGCCACCTCATCAAACATCTCCTCTGTCGATTTCGCACTGCTGGAGCGGATGCTCTTGCTTTCCGTCGGCGCCTCGCCTCTTGCTTGATCGCCAGAGAGGCAAGGCTTGGTCGCGTCTCTGCTTGCGGGAACGCCATGCGGTGGAGATCCGGATTGCCGTGACGATGGCGGCAGGTTGGGCCCTGTATAGGCCACGCCCGACGGCAGGCGATCCACGTCCTCGAGCAGAACCCCCACATCTGCTTTGTCGACTGTCGCGATCCAGGACTCGCTATCGGCCACGCCGTAGGAAATCAGCAAGCGCCTTTCATCCGGATGCCAGGCCAGGCCGGCAGCGAATTCAACGGCCTTTCTGTTGAAGAAGAACGGGCGGCTCACTTTTTGCAGGTTGTTCGTTTCATCGAACCAGACGAACCGATGCATGTAGTAGTATCGTTTCTCCGCAGCCCTCCACAGCACTTCGTGAATCAATGCCAGCCAACCGCCGTCGAATGCGATCAGCTGGGTGCCCCCCCTGAACCGTTGGGTCGCGATCACGGGCGATGTCTTGGAGATAGACCCACCACGCTCATCCACTGCCTGGGCAGAGTCACCAAAATAGATGAACTGCAGCTCCTCGCCGCCAGCTGCACCAGCTGGTTTGATTTGCGGCATCCAGTTCTTCTCGTGCACACGCGGGCCTGACGGCTCCACCACGCGCCAGTCAGTCATCCGCTGTGGGCTCGATCCGCGATCATCGATGCGCGCGATGACCTGCTCACACCAACCCTCCGGCGTCAGCTCGCGTACACACGAGACGCCCCACAGCTCCTCGCGCCAGGCAAACAGGCGCATGTCTTCAAAACCGAGGACCTTGTCGTAAGCCGGCTTCGGCCAATCGGACGGGGGCAAGATCTCGTTTGCGGACTGAACGTCGAGTTCGTCGCTCAAACCAAGCAGGAAATTGCGCGTATGGGCCGCTCCATCCGGCGAGTCGCCAGGGAAACCGTCTTCGGAAAAGCTGTGGTTCCCGGCCCCTTGCAGGAGCACGATCTTGTCGCCCCATCGGGCCACCGACGGGTTTGATGCCCTGTAACCGTTGGGTGCCGTGAACCCAAGCGGACGTGCGCTGAAGGATGGCATCATCGCCTTGGCGGGCTTGACGTAGAAGAACAGGTTGGACCAGGCCAGTTCGCGAGGCGTATCACCGACGTCCCGATTCAGCGCCAGCCAGTTGCAAGCAGCAAAACCGCGGTCCTTGCGTACCGGGTCGCGGGCGTAGTTTGCCGCGATCGCATACTCCTCCTGCAAGCCCGTCGTGTAGACAAAATCCTCGACAAACAGGATGTCGTCGGGTCGCTTGATCGCCAGCCCCGCTTCCGAAAATAACACGCTGGCGTCGTTCATCCCCTTGTCGCGATAGAACCGTGCCAGGTCGTGGAGCGGCTCGGCACGTTGTGGCCGTTGATTGAAAGAGGCGAGCGCCTGCTCGACGAAGCCGGCCTCGTCGCCTAGCTTGCGCAGGCAGCGCGCCTGCTGCAGGCGGGCGTTCCATGCCTCCTCGTCCCAGCCGCCCATCACGGCGCGCTTGGCGTAAGCGGCCGCGGCCTCCGCTGTCCGTCCGGCATCGCGGTAGGATTGCGCCAAGTAGAACCAGTAGCGTTGATTTTCGGGATCTTTCTCCAGCGCTTCCAGCAACAGCCTGGCGTCACGCTCGAACTTGTCCACCCGGTTCGAACCGCTGGCATGGTCCTTGTACCAAGCGCTTCTCAGTTGCTGCACGCCTCCGGGCACATCGATGTATTCGTGGGTAACCCCGTGGTAGCGCGCGCCGACGTCGCGCCGGACTATGCGCGTGTTCCAATAGGCGAGGCCGGAATCCGCGCGTTGCAGCAGCCGGTAGCCCGGACCGTCGAGTTGCTCGCGAAAGCCCGCGTCCTCGACCATCAGCTCCATGTCGGCGTCGTCGAACAAGAGAAAGTCATAAGCAAGCGGTGAGGCATAGGCGTGATCCAGCGCGGCGTTGCGCGCCTGCCCGAAATTGTGGAATGGGAACTCATGCAGCTCGCCTGGCAGGTTGCGGGCGGCGAAGAACGATTTGACGAAATCCTGTGTCCCATCTGTCGAGCCGGTATCGCCAATGACCCAGCAGTCGATGTGGTCGACAACCGCCCCGAGACAGCGCTGCAGGTTGGCCATCTCGTTCTTGACGATCATGTTGAGGCAAAGGCGCTTGCCGTTTGTCATCTGTGATTTGTCGACTCTCAACCTGGCTGTCGTTTACGGGAATTGTTCGATTGCCGCCTTGCCCTCGCCGAGCAGGGATCCGCTTCGATTTGGATTTTCAGGTTTCGATCGCTCATGCATTTACTCCGCTGTCTCGACCCTCTGCCAATCCGATCGATAGAACAATCCGAATCCTGAAGATCCGATCATTTCGTTCTCACGGTTGGTGCAGAGATCGTCCTGCGAAATCGAGCTTAACCTTGTCCTTCATTGTTTCCCCCCAGCCGAAGCGCCAGCAAGATCAGCAGAAAATGTCACGAACAGACCCTGTCCGAGCTGCATTTGTCTGCATTGAGAGCTCCGGTTCATCAGGTCTATGTTCCATACTTCGCCGCCATTTGCGGGCTGCCGTCAAGATTCAAGATTAAAGACAACCCGCAAACCGTCAACACACCCCACCCACGCAAGGAGCGCCAGACGCTTGGCGCGCGATACAGCTTGCCCGCGTTATTCGTGCGCGGAAGCTGGCCATCTCGGTGAGCAAAACTGGCGATGACGACTTCGATTTCGCCAATGAAAGAGGCGCGTCCGAAGCGCCGATGACGTGCCAAGTTACTGCACAACATCCATTCGAATGATGACGTTTTTCACGATCCGGGGCCCCTTCAATAGTTCGCGCCGAGCCCGTTGGCACGACTGGGGAGGGAATTGCGGTGGGTAGAATAATATCCCGTGCGATCCGGGGGAGCACGTTGTGGACCCCTCGCTTGAATAGTTCTCAACCCCATCCGCAGCCAGGCGCTGGAAGCGATCACGCCGATCGTCCGGCTGCGTACTGCGAAAGTCCCTCCATGGTTGCTGCATGCCGCGCGTCTCGAGCGCCGATGGCTGCCGCGACCGAATCTCAGCGAGCGCGGGCGCGCGCCAACCATTGAAACCTAAGGGTACGAAACAAGAGAAGCTGCGGCACAGCCGCCGACCAAGGAGAGCGTGATGAGCTACACAGCAGGGTTTGCAGTTATGGAAGTCACCGTTCGGGGCGTTTTGCCGATCGGCGACACGACCGACAATGTAACTTATTTTATTTTGGACATGGCCAAGAGCGCGATCGTTGGCCAGGTCGTTCTTCCCAAAACCGTCAAGCGAAGCCTGGCTGTCGCCCTCACCGTCAAAGTCCCCAGCACCGCACGCTCATATGCGATTGGCACGTTTGACGACGGCGGGAATTTCCAGACCGCCAGCTTCCTGCGCGTAGAGACCCCAGCTGTTGACGGTCCCGACGGCGCCGTGGGTCCGTCCGGGCGATGACCGCCTCCCAAGTTCATTGTCCCTGACGCTCGCCGGCCAAGCCGGTGGGCGTTTTCCCTTTGAATTGAATTCGAAGCCAACAGGAGCCAGTCATGGCCCGTGCCTCTGAAATTCTTTTTGTCGATCCTTCAGTCTCCGACCCGGAGATGGTTCTCGGCAACCTGCGGCCCGAAGTCCGAGCAATTGTGCTCGATGGTCGCCGACCGGCGCTGCAGCAGATCGCTGCCGCGCTCGCAGGGCACGAAGGGCTCGACGCGGTTCATATCATGGCGCATGGCGCGCCTGGCCGGGTTAGCTTCGCTGCAGGAGAGTGGTCATCGGGGACATTGAAAGAAGCGGCTGACGATTTCGCCGCAATAGGCAGATCTCTTGCCGTGGACGGCGAACTGCGGCTGTGGAGCTGCGAGACGGCATCGGGGGATGCAGGTGAACCTTTCCTGGAGGCGCTGGAGAAGGCGGTCGGCGCGGACGTTCGCGCATCGAGATCGCTGGTTGGCGCAGCCGCCCTGGGCGGCGCCTGGGAACTGTCCCCACGCGGGAACGCGTCCACGCCCCTGCCGCCGCTGACCTCGGATGGGTTGGCAATTTACACCGGCGTGCTTGCTTCAGGCAATCTGACACTCGAGGGAAGCATCGCTGCTGGTAGCGGCAATAATATTAACACATTTTATCTTGTTGACACCAACAATACATTTATAGACCCCCCTGGGCCTACAACAGAATATTCAGATGATAAAATTGTTGGTAGTTTTCAACTTCCATCTGCGTCGAATGGTTTCGTTTTTACATTTGCTATAACTATAAATGTTCCAGACACTACTCATACTTATCTAATTTACGACAGCGGCTTCAAATTATACGGCACACTTACGCCTTCCGGAGGCGGTTATACGTTCGCGACGGTGGCTGACAACAATGGCGATAATGGCGATACGTTCAATAGTGGTAGTCTCACCCTCACGAGTCAAATAGGCCCGACGGGCCCGACGGGTGCCACGGGCGCGACTGGAGCCACCGGTGCGGGCTCGACCGGTGCCACAGGTGCGACTGGCGCTTCAGGTGGAACGGGCGACACGGGTGCTACTGGCGATACCGGTGCAACTGGTGACACCGGCGCCACTGGCGATACCGGAGCCACAGGCGACACGGGTGCAACGGGCGACACCGGAGCCACTGGCGACACGGGTGCAACGGGCGATACCGGTGCAACGGGCGATACCGGAGCCACAGGCGACACGGGTGCAACTGGTGACACCGGCGCCACTGGCGCGACCGGCGATACCGGTGCAACGGGCGACACCGGAGCCACAGGCGACACGGGTGCAACGGGCGATACTGGTGCAACGGGTGACACTGGAGCCACTGGCGAGACGGGTGCAACAGGCGATACCGGTGCAACTGGTGACACCGGCGCCACTGGCGATACCGGAGCCACAGGCGACACGGGTGCAACTGGCGACACCGGCGCAACGGGTGACACCGGCGCCACTGGCGATACCGGAGCCACAGGCGATACCGGCGACACCGGAGCCACCGGCGACACGGGTGCTACTGGCGATACCGGTGCAACTGGTGACACCGGCGCCACTGGCGATACCGGAGCCACTGGCGATACCGGTGCAACGGGCGATACCGGAGCCACTGGCGACACGGGTGCAACTGGCGACACCGGCGCAACGGGTGACACCGGAGCCACAGGCGACACGGGTGCAACGGGCGATACCGGAGCCACAGGCGACACGGGTGCAACTGGTGACACCGGCGCCACTGGCGATACCGGTGCAACGGGTGACACTGGAGCCACTGGCGAGACGGGTGCAACAGGCGATACCGGTGCAACTGGTGACACCGGCGC
>NZ_JBVVQL010000007.1:0-765 GCF_055811195.1 Mesorhizobium sp. WSM4823 | reverse complement strand
CACTGGCGATACCGGAGCCACAGGCGACACGGGTGCAACTGGCGACACCGGCGCAACGGGTGACACCGGAGCTACTGGCGATACCGGTGCAACTGGTGACACCGGCGCCACTGGCGATACCGGAGCCACAGGCGATACCGGCGCGACTGGCGATACCGGAGCCACAGGCGCGACCGGCGATACCGGTGCAACGGGCGACACCGGTGCAACTGGTGACACCGGTGCAACTGGTGACACCGGCGCAACTGGCGATACCGGTGCAACGGGCGATACCGGCGCAACGGGTGCGACCGGCGATACCGGCGCGACCGGCGCCACTGGCGCGACCGGAGCTACTGGCGATACCGGTGCGACTGGCGATACCGGTGCAACGGGCGATACCGGAGCCACAGGCGACACGGGCGCAACGGGTGACACCGGAGCCACAGGCGACACGGGTGCAACGGGCGATACCGGAGCTACTGGCGATACCGGAGCCACAGGCGATACCGGAGCCACAGGCGATACCGGCGCAACGGGTGCGACCGGCGATACCGGCGCGACTGGCGACACGGGCGCCACAGGCGATACCGGTGCAACGGGCGATACCGGCGCAACGGGTGCGACCGGCGATACCGGCGCGACTGGCGATACCGGTGCAACTGGCGATACCGGAGCCACAGGCGATACCGGTGCGACTGGCGATACCGGTGCAACTGGTGACACCGGCGCCACTGGCGATACCGGAGCCACAGGCGATACCGGAGCCACAGGCGATACCGGCGC
>NZ_JBVVQL010000006.1:0-342887 GCF_055811195.1 Mesorhizobium sp. WSM4823 | reverse complement strand
TGCTCTCCCCGGGCCCCCAACCCCACCCCGGTTTTTTTTGGGGGCCGGCTCGCCCCCCCCGGCCCCCCCGGCCGGGCATACCCCCCGCCCGGCGGCTTGGGAGGTCAGCGCAACGCCTGCTTGGCGAGCTCGGCGACGATCTCGTAATTCTCAGGCGTGACGAAGCCGGCGCCGGTGTCGACATTCATCGGCGCCAGACCCAGCACCACCTGCTGGCAGAGGCTGAGGATCGGCAGATAGCCCTGCAGGAACGGCTGCTGGTCGGCCGTCAGTTGCACCCAGCCGCCCTTGAAGCCCTCGACGATCTGCGGGCTGGTGTCGAAGCCGAAATTGAAGATATCGCCGGCCTTCCTGCCCGCCGCCTGCATGTAGGTCGGGACGTTGCCGAGCATCTGTCCGCCGGGATAGCCGACCGCCTTGACGTTGGGATTGTTGAGCAGTGCCGCCGTGATCACCGGAATGGCCAGATTGGGGTCGGAAGCCCATTCGCCGCTTGGCGGCGAGGAGAGCTGGATGACCTCGACGCCGGCCTCCTTGAGCGCGGCGACCGTGCCGCGCTCGCGCGCGCCGCGGGCCTCGTTCTCGAACGGACCGATCATGATCGCCTTGTCGCCGGCCTTGAGCCCGGCCAGCTTGAACGCTTCGGCGCCGAGCGCACGGCCCTGCTGTTCCTGTTGGGCGCCGACATAGCCGCCGCCGAACGCTTCCACCACCTTCGGCACCGGCACGTTCTGGTACATGATCTTGATGCCGTCCTTGTGCGCCTGTTCGGCCAGCGGCATGATCGAAGCGTCGCCGGGATGACCCATCATGGCGATGCCGTTGGGCTTCACTGCGACGGCTTCGCGCAATTGCTGCACCATCTTCTCGACGTCCCACTGGGAAAAGATGTAGTCGACCTTGGGCCCAAGATCGGCCGCCGCCTGCTTGGCGCCATTGTAGACGATGGTGCCGAAGGCATCGCCCTCGGCGCCGCCGACGAAGAAGCGGATATGGACGTCCTTGCACCATTGCGCGTCGAGCGCCTGCGCCGGCAAGGTGGAGATTGCGGCGGCGAGCGCCGTGGCGGCCGCCACGACGGTCGAGCGCAGAACTGTCGTTCTCATCGCGATGCTCATGCACTTATCCTCCCATTGTTCCCTCGCAAGCCGAGGGGTTTCGACGAATGCTTCGGCTCCTCCCGCCGGCTTATCCTCAGGCCGGGTTCGGCAGATACGCGGTCCCTCCCCGGCATTGTTTGAGATAGTCGAGCGCCCGAGCCTGCCCTGTAATCTCGAGGTCACCGCGGTAAACCGGGTCGTGCCAACCCTCGATGTCGATGGCGCCCTTGTAGCCGGCCAGCCGCAATTCGCTGATCACTCTGGTCCAATCGCTGTCGCCAAAGCCCGGCGTGCGCATCTGGACGAATGGCAGCCGGCCGAACACGCCATGCTCGCGGATCACATCCCAGCGCACCGTCGCGTCCTTGCCATGGACATGGAAGATGCGCGGCGCCCATTTGCGGATCTGCGGCATCGGATCGATCAGATAGACGAGTTGGTGGCAGGGCTCCCATTCGAGGCCCAGATTCTCATCGGGCAGTTCGTTGAACATCAGCTCCCAGGCGTCGGGATTGTGGGCGATGTTCCAGTCGCCGCTCGCCCAGTTGCCGTCCATCGCGCAATTCTCGAAGGCGATGCGAACGCCCTTGTCGGCGGCGCGCTTGGCCAGCTTCCCCCAGACCTCGCGGAAGCGCGGCAGGCTGTCCGTCAGTGGCTTGCCACGGATGCGGCCAGTGAAGCCACTGACCATCGAGGTGCCGAACAGATGCGCATTGTCGATGACAGTCTCCCAGGCCTTCAGCACGCCCTGATCGACATCGCCGCTTTCCAGCGGATTGCCGAACACGCCGAGCGAGGAGACGACGACGTCGGCATCGCCGATGGCGTCGCGGATCTGGCCGGCGAGCCTTGGCAGATCCTTGCCGCCCAGCGTCTGCCAGAAGAAGGGCTGGATGCTCTCGAAGCCGAGCGGCAGGATCGCCTTGATATAGGCGGCTGGGTCGTCAAGATTGGCCCGCACCATGGTGCCGATCCTGATGTCGAGAAGCGGGTTTGGCATCATTGTCATTCCCCTGCGATCGCGACGCGGCGCCCGGTCTCGGCGCTCTCGATGGCGCCGAAAACCATGGCCAGACTCCTGATATTGTCGGTGCCGCGCGTTTCCGGCTCGCTGCCGGTTTCGACGGCGTGCATGAAATCCCTGATAATGCCGAGATGGCCATCAATGCGGTCGGCAGGGTCGAGCGGCGGCACTTCGATGAGTTGGGTTTGATCCAAAAGACCATCACGAACCGGCAGCACGACCTCTGCCTTCAGATCGTCATGGCCATCCCAGAGCAGGCTGCCGCGCTCGGTGACGATGCGCCAGCTGCCTTCCCAACTGGTGCGGAAGCCGGCGGCGCACCAGGAGCCGGCATAGGTGAACAGTCTGCCGCCACCGAGATCGAAGACAGCGCTGGCCGACGACCCCTGCCGGTACCAGGAATTGGCCGGTTCCCATTCCTGGCAATAGACGCTCACCGGCTCGCCGCCGACCATGTAGCGGGCGGCGTCGAAAGTGTGGATTGCCATGTCGAGCAACAGGACATGGGCCATCTCCTCGCGAAAGCCGCCGAAATGCGGGGCGACGAAGAAGTCGGCATGGATGCTGGTCGGCTTTCCGATGGCGCCGGAAGAGAGAAAGCGCCTGACGCGCCTGACATTGGCGACGTAGCGGCGGTTCTGGACGACGGCGTGAATGCGCCCGGCGCTGTGCGCCGCCTCGACGATGGCGCGCGCATTCTCCGGACTGTCGGCGAGCGGCTTCTCGGTCAGCAGATGACAGTGATGCGCAAAGGCGGAAAGCGCGACATCGCGACGGGCGGCGGGAACCACGACGTCGAACACCGCCTGCGGTTTGGTCTGATCGAGCACCGCGTCGAGATTGGTGCCGATGATGGCGCCAGAGAGTTCGTATTCGCGCGCCCGCGCCTTCGCCCGCTCGACGTCGAGATCGACAAGGCCGATAATCCTGAGCCCTTCAACCTGCCTTGCGGCATCGAGCCATTGCTTGCTCATCGCGCCGCAGCCGACCAGGACGACATCCATCATCCGACTCCTCCCGTTCGGTCCCTCCAGACCGAAGTCACGGCATTCACGGCATGGCCGTAAACGTTTTTCCGTAAACGTTTACGACAACACACCCGATGACGTAGAATGTCAATTGGCGGTTCGCGAAAAACCGTCTTTATCCTTGGCCTGTGCGGCTGCCGGTGCTAGCCAGGAAAGGGGGAGACCTGTCCTTTGGCGTCCAGCATTCACGACCTTGCACGTCACCTGAACATTTCGATCGGCACCGTGTCGCGCGCGCTCAACGGTCGCGCCGACGTCAATGCCGATACGCGCCAGCGCGTGCTCGATGCGGCGGCAAAGCTGAACTATTCGCCCAACCAGTCCGGCCGCAGCCTGCGGCGCGGCTCGACCCATTCGGTCGCCTTCATGCTGCAGCCGCATCCCGGCGATCAGCAATATGGCGAGCCTTTCTTCATTCCATTCCTGACCGGGCTGCAGGCCAAACTCGCCGAAAGCGGGCTCGACCTCATCGTCGTCATGGGCGCGCCGGGCGACTACCAGCAGGAGCGCCTGCGCCGTGTCGTCGAGACACGAAGGGCCGATGCGGTGGTGCTGGCCTGGACGCGGCGCGAGGACGAGCGCATCGATTATCTGACCAGCGTCGGCTTCCCCTTCGCAACGCTCGGCCGCAGCCGTTCCGGCGGCAAGTCCTATCCCTCGCTCGACCTCGATTTCGAAAAGGCCGGGGCCGACGCTGTCGATCGTCTGGTTGCGCGCGGCCACCGCCGCATTGCCGCCATCCGCCCGTCGCTCGACCTCAACTTTGGCTACCTGTTCCTGGCCGGCTACCGCAAAGCGTTGCGGCGGCACGGCATCGAGGTCGATCCCGAACTGATTGCGTCCGGTTTCATCAACGAGGCCGGCGGCTACGAGGTGACACCCGGGGTGATGAATTCCAAGGACCCGCCGACCGCCATCATCTTCAACAATGACGCGATGGCGCTCGGCGGCTGCAAGGCGCTGGCCGAGATGGGCATCAAGCCGGGACACGACATTGCGGTGATCGTCATCGTCGACACCCCGCTCTGCGGCTATTTCTCGCCTGCGCTGACCGCCTTCCGCCCTCCCCTGGAGCCGATGGGGCGGCGGCTGGCCGAAATGCTGCTGGCGTCGATCCCGGCCTATGCCGGCGAGGAAGGCCCGCGCACCGTCCGCGAGGTCTGGCCGCTGGAGCTGATCGCGCGCGATAGTGATTGATGGTGCGGCCGGCCTTTCGGGTAATGCCTTCGCTGCGAGGTAACCTGGAAAGAGATGCACAGGAAACAGCCCTGCGATATCATCGCGGGCCTGATTCATATGATCTTTTGTCGAGCTGCCTGCCATGGACGACAAGATGCCTGCGGCCCGGCGGACCGGCGACCTCACCAGCGGCCCGATACCGCGCACGCTTTTGCTGTTCGCACTGCCGGTGCTCGGTTCCAACGTGCTGCAGTCGCTCAATGGGTCGATCAACGCCGTCTGGGTCGGCCGCTTCCTCGGCGAATCGGCGCTGACGGCCACGTCCAACGCCAATCTCGTGCTGTTTCTCATCCTCGGTACCGTCTTCGGCATCGGCATGACGGCGACCATCCTGATTGCGCAATCGGTCGGCGCGCGAGACCTGCCCGAAGCGCGGCGCATCGTCGGCACCAGCGCCACCTTCTTCTTCGCCGTCTCGGTGGTGCTTGCGGTCTGCGGTTGGATCTGGGTCGACGCCATCCTCAATGCGCTGGGCACGCCATCAGATGCTTTGCCTCTGGCCCGCTCCTATCTGCGCATCATCTTTGTTGCCGTACCGATGATGAACCTGCTCTCCTTCGTCATGACGGTGCTGCGCGGCGCCGGCGATTCGCGCACGCCTTTTATCTTCATGGCGCTGGCGGTCGTGCTCGACATCATCTTGAACCCGCTGCTCATCCGCGGCTTCGGCCCTTTCCCCGAACTCGGCATATCGGGATCGGCCACCTCGACGCTGATCGGCCAGACGGTCAGCGTCATCGCCATCCTGGTCGTGCTCTATGCGCGCAAGCATCCGCTGCGGCTGGCCGGCGCCAATCTCGCGCTGCTGCGGCCGGACCCGAAATTGCTGCGCATCGTCGTCCTCAAGGGTGTGCCAATGGGCCTGCAGATGATCGTCATCTCGGCCGCGGCGCTGACGGTGATGGGCATGGTCAATTCCTACGGCTCGCAGGTCGCGGCCGCTTACGGTATCGCCGCGCAGCTTTGGACCTACGTCCAGATGCCGGCGTTGGCGATCGGCGCCGCTGTCTCCTCGATGGCCGCGCAGAATGTCGGCGCCGGGCGCTGGGACCGCATCGGCCGCATCGCCATGTCAGGCGTTGCCTTCAACCTCGTTCTGACCGGCGCGCTGGTCGCGCTGCTTTTCGTTTTCGACCGCCCGGTGCTCGGGCTCTTCCTCAGCAGCGACAGTGCCGCGATCGACATCGCCGCTCACATCAACAATGTCGCGTCTTGGTCCTTCATCCTGTTCGGCGTCACCATCGTACTCTTCGCCACGGTGCGCGCCACCGGCGCGGTGATGCCGCCGCTAATCATCCTGGTGGTCTCGGTGCTTCTGGTGCGCACCAGCTTCGCCTATTTCTTCCGAAGCGTGATCGGCGAGGAAGCGCTGTGGTGGAGCTTTCCGGTCGGCTCGATCACCTCGCTCGCGTTAGCAGCAGCCTATTACCGCTTTGGCCGCTGGCGCACCATGCACATGATAGACGACAGGCCCGCAGCCGGCGAGCCGCCGGACACTGGTCTCGGCGTGCCGCGCCAGCGCGCGCATCTCTCGCCCGAGACGCCGAACGGCTGAACCATCGGCTCACCGCGCATATCTGGCTCCGAATGCGAGCGCCACCAGGGAAAAGAGGGTGATCATGCCGGCAAAGGCCAGGCTTGCCGTGGCCGGGCTTGCCACTGTCGACAGGATCCCAATACCGATGACCGGTAGCGCATTGCCGCAAAAGCAGCAGATAAAGAAGGCTGAGACCACTTCGGCGCGGCGGTCGGCCGGCGCGATCTGGTTGACCACCTGCAGGCCACCACAGTAGCCGAGCGCTGCCGCGACGCCGCAGAACGCAGTCGCGGCAGTCATGATCGCCATCGAAGCGAAGACCTGCGCCGCTACGATCAATGCGACGGTCGGGATCATCAGGACAAGTGCTGCAAGCATGGTGCTGCGGCTCGAAAGCCGCGTTGTCGCCAGTATGGTGACGGCAGCCACGATCGCCAGTTCGAAGAACAAGGCGCCGGCTTCGGCATGGTTGGTAATATGGAGCTGCTGCGCCAGGATGCTCGGTGCAAGCGCCGCGTAGAAACCGACCAGCGCCATGGCGCCGAAGCCGGTTACCGCAGGCGCTACGAAACCGGTGCGGATATCACCAGGCACCGAGAGCCGTGGCTTCATGGAGACATCGGCCAGTTTTCCCGGTTGTGAAATGGTTTCCCGCGTCCGCCAGACCAGCACCGTGGCAAGGACGAGCACCGCCAGATAGACGACGAATGTCAGCCTGAGCGGCCACGGCGCATATTCGGCGAGCAGTCCCGCCGCCAGCGCGCCAAGGCCTAGACCCAGAAAATTGGTGCTGGTGGCAATGATGGCGGCGCGTGACTTGTCGTCGGCTGCCACCAGCTCGGCGAGCCAGGCGGTGCCGGTTCCCGCACCGACGCCTATTCCCAAGCCGCTCAGAATCCGCGCGATGTTTAGCCACGCGACATTTTCGGCGAACAGGAAAAACAGCGCACTGACAACCGCCACAATCATTGCCGCCAAGGCGGCCGGCCGGCGGCCAATGACATCCGATAAGCGCCCGAACATCAACAGCGCCGCCAGGTTGCCCACCACATAGACGGCATAGACCAGGGTAAGCGTGATCTGCGAAAAACCGAACGCCTGTTTATAAATGACGTAAAGCGGCGTCAGCACCGTGCTGCCGGCGAAAAGAACCGCAATCATGGCAGCAACGGCAGATATTGCGGCGCCGCCGCCGAGTTCGTGATCGCGCGTCATGGCTGGGGCATTGACCGTCATTTCGACCTCTTACTGTCCGGGATCGCGACGCCAACGCCTTTTCACGTCATGGGTTCCCTCTGGCCGGACCTGCTCCTGACAGGTTCGGCGCCCTGACCGTGGTTCTCTATGTCGCCCTGCCAGACTTCCGCCGCCAGTCGCTAGGCGTCATGCTATACTGATTGCCGTGATCAGCCGGACAGCAAGTCAAGCGCTGATCGAAAGCCGGCGTTCCTATCCTCGCATCGCTTTCAGCTTTTCCGCCACCGAGGCCGCAAGGTCGGCATAGCGTTCCTCCAGCCGCTCGGCTGCCTCGATCACCGAAAAATCATGGCCGAATTTTTCCAGCGCCATGCGCAGCTTTTCAACGAACTCCGCCTGTTTTTCGAGCGCCGAAAACAGCGTCTTCACTTGCGCTTCGCTGATATCGGGATTGGAAAGCATCTGCGGCACTTCGCGGCTCATCTGGTCGCCGGTAGCGGTCTGTTCTTTCAGGATCTCGATCCAATCGGTCAATTAGCAAATCTCCTTTTTGTCAGGACAGCATGCGCAGCGCCTGCCGATGCGGTCAACCCGAGGACGCCAAAGCGGGCTTGCGCGAGGCCCTCGCCGCGTTAAGCTCGGCACAACTCGAAGAGGACACTATTGCGATGACCACCGACGCCGAAATCCAGAGCGCTTTGCCTGCCCTTGCCTCCGGCAATGTTGCCGTCATCACCGGCGGCGCCAGCGGCATCGGCCTGGCCGCGGCCAAACGATTCGCCGCCATGGGCATGAAAACCGTCATTGCCGACATCGGCGGCGCGCGCCTCGATCAGGCCCGGCAAGCGCTTGCCGCGATCGGCGGCGACGATGCCGTTCGTGCCGTTGACGCAGACGTTTCCTATATCGACGATGTCGACCGGCTGGCGGATGCTGCCTTCGCTGCCTTTGGCGCGGTTTCAGTGCTGATGAACAATGCCGGCGTCGGCAACAATCCCGGCAAACCGTGGGAAAACCGCGTCGCCTGGAGAGAGCTGATGGATACCAATTTCTGGGGCGTCGTGCATGGTGTCCAGGTTTTCGCACCGCGCATGCTCGCGGCTAACACGCCGGGTCTGATCATCAACACCGGCTCCAAGCAAGGCATCACCACGCCACCCGGCAACCTTGCCTACAATGTCTCCAAATCGGCCGTGAAGACCTTCACCGAAGGCCTGGCACACGCGCTGCGCAATGAACCCGGCGCAACGGTTTCGGCGCATCTGCTCATTCCGGGGTTCACTTTTACCGGCCTGACCGAGGGTGCGACCGAAAAGCCCGCCGGCGCCTGGACCGGCGAGCAGGTGATCGACTTCATGCTGGCCGCGCTGGTGCGTGGCGACTTCTACATCCTGTGTCCTGATAACGAGACGACGCGGCCCATGGACGAAAAGCGCATGGCCTGGGCGATCGGCGACATCGTCGAGAACCGCCCTGCCCTTTCACGCTGGCATCCGGACCACAAGGACGCCTTCGCGAAGTTCATGGAAAGCTGACGCTTACGCCGCACGTGACTTCGAGCCACGGTTTTCCGCCGCGGCTTTCTTAGCGGACGTATCGGCGACCTGCCGGTCGTGCCGCTTCGCCGCGCGTTCACATTTCTCGCGGATCTCCTGGACCTCGGATTCGGTCAGATGCTCGATACCGATAAAGGTGTTCTTGGCTTTACCGACCCGGATCAGTTCGTCCAGCTTCGCCTGGATCGCTGCGCCATCACGGTTTTGGGTGTTCTGGATGAGAAACACCATCAGGAAGGTGACGATCGTCGTGCCGGTGTTGATGATGAGCTGCCATGTATCGGAAAACCCGAACATCGGTCCGCTTGCCCCCCAGGCAACAATGATCAGGAAACAGACGGCGAATGTCGACGGCAGACCGGCGAGATGCGCAACATAGTTGGCGATCTTGGTGAAAAGCTTCTCTACCATGGCAGGAGAAACAACCAGCATCCGCTCCTGGTTCCCTTCAGGGAGAGATTTCACCGACGCAGCCGTTCATAGGCCCGCAAGGATCAGGGTATCTCCTGCTCCCAGCGATCTAGGAAGGTCTCGATAGACAGCGCCTGCATGTCGGGAACTGCATTGGCCAGTTTCTCGGGCGGCCAGTCCCACCAAGCGAGGCTTTCGATCCGCGCCGCGATATCCGCAGGGAAGCGTTGGCGCAATTGCCTGGCCGGAACGCCGGCGACAATCGCATAGGCAGGCACGTCGCGCGTCACCACAGCGTTGGCGCCGACGATCGCGCCGTTGCCGATGGTCACATCAGGCATGATCACCGCGCCATGGCCGATCCAGACATCATGACCGATGCTGACGGACTTCGCCCGCCGCCGTTCCCGAAAGCCCGCGTCTACGCCCAGCCAGCGAAAATACTCGTTCGGCCGGTAGCTGACCTTGTGCTGGGTCAGCCGTTCGACAGGATGCTCCAGCGCGTTGATTCGGCTGTTGGCGGCGATAGAACAGAACTTGCCTATGGTCGTGTAGATCGCCTCGGCGTGACGCTCGAAATAGGAGAAATCACCCACTGTGACTTCACGCAGGATGACCCGCTCGCCGATCGAGGCGTAGCGTCCAAGCTTGCACGCCTTCAACTCCGCGGTCGGGTGGATGCGCGGCTCGGAATCCTTGGGGACAAGGTTTTCAGGACGGTCCATTCCAGCGGCTTTACGTCAGCGCAATTGCTCCTGCAAGGCGGGAGCAATTGTCACGTCGCCGATTGGTGCCGCAAGCGGGACCAATCATCCGTCACCTGTTGCCAGAGTCTATTTCGGCTTGCCGTTGGTCCACACCACGTTTTGGCCATAGAGCGGCACGGTGGTGACCGACATTTTCGCCGAACCGTCCTGCACCTGGCGCGAGTGCGACAGATAGATCAGGGTCTCATTGGCTTTATCGTAGATGCGGTTCACCACCTGCTTCTTCCAGATCAGGCTGATACCTTGCTTGAATACCTCCTCGCCGGCCTCGCTCATGTCGATGTCGCCGATGGTGATCGGCCCGGTCTGGCGGCAGGAGATCGAGGAATCGGACGGATCCTCGAACCAATTGCCCTTCTGCAGGCGATCGATCACGCCGCGGTCGAAATAGGAGACGTGGCAGGTCACGCCTTCGACCTCCGGATCCTTGATCGCCTCGACGATGATGTCGTTGCCTAGCCAGTCGACGCCGACCTTGCCGACCTCCTGGGCGACAGCCGCACCAGCACCGACGACAAGGCATGCGGCCAAAGCGCCGCCGATCAGTTTTCGCCCAATCAGTCCTTGCAAGGTTAGCCTCCTGCGGTTCGAGTTTTGCCGACCTCAGGTGGGACGGGCGGCAGCACTTTGCAAGCGGATCACCTTTTGACAGGAAAGCCGGTTGCGGCAACGCGACATCTTTGCGCCCACGAGATCAAACCGTTAAGAGTGTTCGCCGAACAGGCTCTGCGCCGGTACGGCGCCAATGAAATCACGACGGACACCAACGATGATGCGTTCAATACTGGTCGGCATTCTCGTCCTGATGGCGGCAGGCATCGGCTGGCTCACCTTCGACTGGTACCGCGGGCATTATGGCGGCGAGCCCTTCGGCGCACCGTTTTCGCTGGTCGATCAGAAAGGCGCGCCGGTGACCGAGGCTGCCTTTCGCGGCCAGCCCAGCATCGTCTTCTTCGGTTTCACCCATTGCCCGGAAGTGTGCCCGACCACGCTGTTTGAACTCGCCGGCTGGCTGAAGACGATGGGAGATGACGGCAAGAACCTGCGCGCCTATTTCGTCTCGGTCGACCCGGAGCGCGACACGCCCGAAATCATGAACGCCTATATCAGCAATTTCTCCGACCGCATCCTTGGCATTACAGGCGAACCGGACAAGGTCCACGCCATGGCCAAATCCTTCGGCATCTATTCGAAGAAGGTCGATACCGGCAACGGCGACTACACGATGGACCACACGGCGTCGGTGCTGCTGCTTAATGCCAAGGGAGATTTCGCCGGCACCATCGCCTACGGCGAAAGCTCGGACACTGCCATCGCCAAGCTCAAGCGGCTGGCGGAAGGTTGATGCATGATCCCGAAAAATGGGAACCGGTTTTCGGATAAGATCATGCTCAAACAAGACCATCGTTTGACCCAAACGCGGCTTTATTTCACCACTGGAAAGATCGAGGCCGACCGTATCTTCGCGGCGTTCGAAGCAGCCTTCGAGGACGACGGCCTGCCGATTGGCGTGCTCGAAGTCGATGAGGATCGCGACATCCACGAAGTGTCGCTCTACGCCGACGGCGATGTCGATGCCGTCGAGACACGCGTGAACGAGATTCTCGCCGGGCTGGCCCTATCGAGACCGATTGCGCGAGAGCGTCTGCCTGATATCGACTGGGTGACGCGCTCGCTGGAGGGGCTGAAGCCGGTGCGCGCCGGCCGTTTCTTCGTCCACGGCGCACATGACCGCAGCAAGCGCCGCAGCGGCGAGCTCGCCATCGAGATCGAGGCCGGCCTCGCCTTCGGCACCGGTCATCACGGCACCACCGCCGGTTGTCTCGAAATGCTGGAGCAGGTTGTCCGGCGCGAGCGCCCGCGCAACGCGCTCGACCTTGGCACGGGCAGCGCGGTGCTGGCCATCGCGGTGGCCAAGCTCGGTCATATTCCGGTGCTGGCGACCGACATCGATCCCGTCGCGATAAAGGTCGCCGCCGCCAATGCGCGGCTCAATCACGTCAAGGCGCTTGTGGAAACGGTGACCGCGCCAGGCTTCCACCACCCGATCTTTGCCGCGCGCGGCCCCTTCGAGCTCATCGTCGCCAACATATTGGCGCTGCCGCTGAGGCGACTGGCACCCGAAATGGCCGCGCATGTCGTCTTGGGCGGCTCGATCGTGCTGTCGGGCATCCTCGACCGGCAACGCGACGCGGTGATCTCAGCCTATGTCGGCCAGCAGTTCCGCCATGTCAGGACCTTGCATCGCGAGGGCTGGGTGACGATCCACCTCAAGCGGTGACGCCCAGCGCCTAAAACGCAAGCCGCAAGTTCGCTCAGACGTAGGGCGACCTTGCCGCCTTCTTCAGTTCTTCGCGATCGTAGCCGTTCGCTTTCAGCGTTTCGTCGTCAAAGCCAAGCAGAACCCCGCTCACATAGCGGCTCGCTTCGCGCTGGCGCGCTTCGATGAGAGCGTTCATGGCGCTTCTGAAGAATCCGCGTCTGGCTGAAATCATGGACATGATGGTCTCCTTTGCAGGGCAATAAGACTCGTTCCTCCACACCAAAAAAGGTAAGGTCTGCTGACCTATTTGAAAATCGCTGATTCTGCACGGCATCTATGCGCAAACGCAGTGCCACTGGACCAATCCCCGCCGATTGTCAGGGGGCGAACGCTGTAGCACTTTGATCTTGCGCTGATTTCTCCGAACCGAAGGTCCGTGCAGCAAAAGTAGATTCCGGTTTTCGGGGCCATGCGCTACGGTCGCGCCAGCATCCGAGGAGAGGCCATCATGTTCCAGACCTTTGATTCCGCCGGCGACCCCGCTGTCGGCAAGCCGCGTGTGGCGTTGCTGCGCCAATGGCTGGCTGCCAATGGCCTGGATGGCTTCATCGTGCCCCGTGCCGACGAGCATCAGGGCGAATATGTCGCCGACCGCTCGGCGCGGCTAAAATGGCTGACCGGTTTCAGCGGCTCGGCCGGCGTCGCCATCGTGCTCGGTGGCCGCGCCGTCATGTTCGTCGACGGGCGCTATACGCTGCAGGTGCGCCAGGAAGTCGATCTCGACATCTTCTCGATCGAAAGTCTGGTCGACAATCCACCCGCCACCTGGATCAAGGACAATCTCGGCAAGGGCGTCCGGCTTGGCTTCGATCCGTGGCTGCAGACGATAGGCGACGTGAAAGCGCTGAGAGCTTCGGCCGAAAAATCGGGGGCAACATTGGTGCCGCTCGAGAAGAATCCAATCGACTCCATCTGGAAGGACCAGCCCGGCCCACCGCTGGCGCCAGTCGAGCTCCATCCGATCGCCTTTGCCGGCGAACTGGCCAAGGACAAGCTGGCACGGCTGGCCTCGGCCATCGGCAAGGATGGCGCCACCCATGCCGTGCTGACCGACCCGTCCTCCATCGCCTGGGCCTTCGACATCCGCGGCGGCGACGTGCCGCACACGCCGCTGGCGCTCGGCTTCGCCGTGCTCGCCGCCGATGGGTCGCACCAGCTTTTCATGGACCAGCGCAAGTTTTCGCGCACCGTCGCGGCCTACCTGACGCAGCTCGCCGAATTGCACCAACCAGGTGAATTCGAGGCTGTTATCGCAGTCCTGGCCAAGGGCGGCGCAAAAATCGCGCTGGATCCGGTGCTGGCGGCCGAAAAACTTAGGATGCTGGTCGAAGATAATGGCGGCGTGGTCATTTCAGCGCCCGACCCTGCCCGCATCCCTCGCGCGACGAAGAACCAGGCCGAGATCAACGGCGCCCGCGCCGCGCATCGACGCGACGGCGCCGCCGTTGCCAAACTGCTCTGCTGGCTCGACCGGCAGAAGCCTGGCAAGCTCGACGAGATTGCCGTTGTCACCAAACTTGAGGAGTGCCGACGCAGCACCGGCGAGGAAACGCAGATGCCGTTGCGCGACGTGTCCTTCGACACCATCTCGGGCGCCGGTCCGAACGGCGCCATCATGCACTACCGCGTTTCCCGCGCCACCAGCCGAAAACTGAGGGATGGCGAGCTATTCCTGCTCGATTCGGGCGGGCAGTATCAGGACGGCACCACCGACATCACCCGCACCGTGCCGATCGGCAAGCCGACCGAGGAAATGCGTGAACGCTTCACGCTGGTGCTGAAAGGCATGATCGGCATTTCCACGCTACGCTTCCCCCCGGGCACACGCGGCTCCGAAATCGACGCTGTGGCGCGGCTGGCGCTATGGAAACATGGCTGCGATTTCGCCCACGGCACCGGTCACGGCGTCGGCTCCTATCTGGCCGTGCACGAAGGCCCGCAGCGCATCGCCAGGACCGGCACTGAAAAGCTGCTGGCGGGCATGATCCTCTCCAACGAGCCGGGCTACTACAAGGAAGGCTCTTACGGCATCCGCATCGAGAATCTCCTCCTAGTGACGCCAGCCGAGCAGATAGAGGGCGGCGATATCGCCATGCATGGTTTCGAGACACTGACGCTGGCGCCGATCGACACCAGGCTGGTGCGATCCGACCTTTTGACGCGGGACGAGTTGCATTGGCTCGACCTGTACCACGCACGCGTGCTGGCCGAGATCGGACCAATGCTCGACGGCGAAACGCTGGCCTGGCTGGAAAAGGCGACGGCGCCGCTGCCGCACGACCAGAAGTCGTGATTTTCGCAAAGGCGTGTAGCAGGTTTTCGTCTACCCGACGAACTGCCGGGCGAGGATCAGCACGGCGGCACCGGCCAGAAACATAGCCATCAGCCCGCCGCGCAGCGAGACCAGCCCGGCGACGATCAATGCCGTCCATTCCGCCGGTCCGGCGCTCAGCGCGGCCGGCGCGACGAGCGTGGTCAGCACCGCCGCCGGTACGGCGTTCAACCCGGCCTCGACGCGCGGATGGATATTTTCGAAGCGCGAGATCACCAAATGTCCGCCAATGCGGGTGAGATAGGTGGCGATCGCACCGGCGATGATGATCCACAAGGTCGTGCTCATGGCCGCGCCTCGACACCACTGTGATGCGGCGGCAGGATGACCGCGAGCAGCACGCCGGCCACCGCGCCAATGGAGACGTGCCAGGGCGAACCCACCGTTTTGTAGGCGATGATGGAGGCAGCAGCACTTGCGACGACCACCGGTAGCCATAGCGGCCGTTTGCGAAAGCCCATGACCAGGCCGAGAAAATAGATCGGCAGCAGGAAATCGATGCCCAGAGCATGCGTATCGGGGATGAGCTTGCCGAACATCGCGCCGAGCGCGCCTTCGGTTACCCAGAACACATAAACCGGCAGACCAAGCCCCATATACCAGGCGAAGCCGACCGTCTCGCCGGCCTCCGCCTTACGTTCAGCCACCGCGAACTGCGGATCGGTGAGCAGGAAATAGCCTACCGCTTGCTGAACCAGCGGCCAGTGCGCGATGCGCCGGCCGATGCCGGCGGAATAAAGCACATGGCGGAAATTCACGGCGAAGATCGACAGCACGATCAGCCATGGCGCGACATGCTGCCCGAACAATTCGATGCCGACCATCTGGCTGGCGCCGCCGTAGACCATGGCGCTCATCAGGACGGCTTCAAGCACCGAAAAACCATTGTCGACGGCAAGTGCCCCGAACAGCAGCCCGAACGGTGCCGCCGCCACCACGACGGGCATCGAGAGCCGCACGCCTTGCCAGAAATCGCTCTTCGCGCCGTTTTCGGAGATTGCTTCCGCCGACATTGACCACTCCCTCGGGAATGGTCGTATGTAGGTAGCGCCGCCTGCCTTGTCACACCAATTCGCTTGAGCCAAACGATCAGCCGAAATGATCGCCAGGGCGGCGCCAGGTACAAAGCGCCGGCGAATTCGCTCGCTTCAGTTGACGAAATAGCGCTGCCATTCGAAGTCGGTGATATGCGAAGCCTGCCATGCGTCGAAGGCAGCCTGCTCGGCGCGCCGGCTCTCGGCGTAATTGTCGCGAAAGGTCTCGCCGAAGGCCTCGGCGCAGAAATCGGACGTTGCGAAGGCTTCGATCGAAGCGTTGAGCGTGCGCGGCAATTTCGGCTTGTCGAGATTGGCCAGGTTCGATGTCACCGGCGCTTCGAGTGGCAATTCCTTTTCGATTCCTTCGCACCCCGCCGCCAGGACCGCCGCGATTGACAGATATGGATTGATGTCGGCTCCAGGCGCACGATGCTCCAGCCGGCACGCGCCATCGTTCGGCGTGGTGATGACGCGGATCGGCGCGGTACGGTTCTCAAAACCCCAGGCGACGTCCTCCGGCGACCATGCGCCACGATCGAAGCGGCGATAGGAATTGACCGTCGGCCGAAACAAGAGATGCGTTTCCTGCATCCGGTTGAGCACGCCGGCGAGGAAATGCTCAGCGACCGGCGTCAGCCGGTTCGGTCCGGCGGCGAAGGCCGGTTTGCCGTCGCGCCACAGGCTGACATGGTGATGCGCACCGCAAGCGCTTTCCTTGCCCGGCGGCTGGAAGCGAGTCATGAAAGTGGCAACCAGCCCGCGCTCGGCGCACAATTCGCGCAGATGCAGCTTGGCGCGCATGGCGTCGTCGGCCGCCTGCAGTGCCGTCTTCGGCGTCAGCGCGTATTCATACATGCCAAAGCCGTATTCGGTCACCAGAGAGGCGACGCCAATGCCGATGCTTTTCATGCGGGTGATGAACTCGGCAGCGAAATCCTGGTACTCGCCGCTGCGCACAAGGTCGTAATTGACCAGGGAATGGCCCCAGGGCTTCAACTCGCGATAGCGGCCGGCACGCATCAAATCATGGTCGGCGTGAAAAATGCCGAACTCATATTCGAGTGCGAAACGCGTTTCGTAGCCAAGCCTATTCATCCGCTCCTCGACCTTAGCCAGAACGCCGCGCGGATCGAATGGGCAGACCGTGCCGTCGAGCATGTAGGCGCGGGTAATGGCGGAGGCGAATTTCGGCTTCCAGCCGTGCTGGACGACGGTCGCCGGGTCGATGATGCCCTTGATGTTGGGAAAGCCGTTCTCTTCGTTGGCGCTTGCCGAAGCGAAGGCGACGTCGCCCATCGGCTGACCGTCGCCATGGGTGACGCAATAGAGGATGGCATTGATCGCTTCGCCGTAACTCGACAATTTGAGCGGCGCGATCTTCGAGCGAAAGGCGCCTGACGTGTCGACCGTATGGATCTCGATGAATTCGACGCCATCGGCTGCCAGCTTGCTCTGCAACGCCTTAAGCTCGGGCGTGTACGCCGCGACCCTGTCTTCAAATTCCACTTTCAAACCTCCACCAGGAAAACACCAGGCGTCGCTATTTCGCGTGCCTGAAAAATCGCGAGAGCAATTCGTCCAGTTCGTAGCGGCCACTGATGCCGCTTGGCCGGAAGGCCATGCAAAGCACGATGACGACGCCAAGCGCGACCCCGGACAGCCCGAGCAGTTGCGGCAGCTGGATGCCGGCAATCGTCACGCCGGATTCGATGCTGCGGATGAGTTCGAGCCCGACCGAAAGCACGATCACGCCGGTCATCGCGCCGGTAACTGTCGCCATGCCGCCAAGGATGAGCATCGCCAGCGTCATGAAGATCATCTGGAAATAGAACAGCTTCGGGCTGATCGTGCCGGCGAAATAGGCGTAGAGAACACCAGCCAGGCCGCAGATCAGCGCCGACAGCACCCATGAAATCAGCCGCAGGCGCCGGGCGTCGATGCCGAGTGCGGCGGCGGCTTGCGGGCTCTGGGCGCTGGCCCTCAGCTGCAGGCCCCAGCGGCTGTCCTTGAACAGCCGAGCCAACACGATCGCAAAGACTGACATCACCATCATCCAAGGCAAGCCGACGACCTTCGGAATGCCGAAGAAGGCCTGGTTGCCCTTGAACAGATCGGTCCAGTTGAGAAAGACCGAATGGACGATGATCAGCAGTGCCAGGCTGACAATCGTTGCGGCAACGCCCGAAAGGCGGCTGATAACCTTGCCGCTGACCAGGGCCAGAATGCCGACCGCAAGCAGCGCGAGCAGCGCCGATGTGACGGGATCGAGTTCGAGCGTCGCGAAACCAAAAGGTGCGTTTGGAATGGACAGCTTCTTCATCGCCAGCGGCGTCGACAGGATGGCCACGCCATAGGCGCCAAGCCCGACAAAGGCGCTGTGGCCGAGATTGGCGATATTGCTGTTGCCCATGAAGACTTGCAGGCCGACGACGACGATTAGGTTGACGAAGGCGCCGAGCGCCAGAAAGGTGTAGTAGGTTGGCGCGAAGTTCAGGATCAGCAGCCCGATCACTAGCACCGGCAACGACGTCACCAGCCCGCCGACGAGCGAGCGCAGCACCGCGCCGCCGGGCCTTACGACAGAGGCAAGTGCGGTATCTTCGATCGCCTGCGACATCTCGGATCTCGCCACCTCAGATCTCCCCCACCTTTAGATCTCCTTGTCGCCGAGTTCGATCCGTTGGCCAAGCAGGCCTTCCGGTCGATAGACGAGAAGCGCGACGATGATCGCGTAGGTAAGCGCGTCCTTGAAGCCCCCATATTCCTGCGGCAAGGCGACGAGCAGGCCGACTTCGATGAAGCCGAGCAGCATGCCGCCGACCGCCGCCCCGGGAAGCGAGCCGAAGCCACCGATGACGCAGGCGACGAAAGCCTTCAGCACCAGGCTGAAGCCGAGATCGGGTGAGACGCTGCCGCGCCGCGCCATGATGAACACGGCGGCGATGCCGGCCAATGCGCCTGAAATGGCGAAGGCGGTGGCAATCACCCGGTTGGCCCTGATGCCCATCAGGCGAACGGTGGCGAAATCGCGCGACGCCGCGCGGATCGCCAAACCGAGCGTCGACCGGTTGAGGAAAAGCACCAGGGCCATGATGGTGAGGCCGGAGACGATCAATTCCATGACCTGAAGCGACGACACCGCAAACGGGCCGAAGAACCACATCTGGTTCAGGCCATTGAGGATCGAGACCGATTGCGGTTTCGGCGAGATCAGCAGCATGAACAGGTTCTGCACGACGATGCTGACGCCGAAGGCCGTCAGCAATCCTGTCGTCGTTGGCGCATAGCGAACCGGGCGGAACGCCACCCGCTCGAACGCGATGGCCGCCAGCGCCGCCGCCGCGATGGCAAGCAGGACCGCGACGATGGGCGAGGTCAGCCCCAGCGCCGCGGCCAGGAATACGCTGTAGGCCGAAACGCCGATGATCTCGCCATGGGCGAAATTCACCAGCCCCATGATCGAAAACACCACCGCCAGGCCAAGCGCCACCAGCGAATATTCCGCACCGAAGGCCAGTGCGTTCAAAAGTTGCTGCAGAGCGTAGTCCATGCCGCGCCTACCCGCCAATATAGAGATTGAGGAGGCCATGTTCGTCGGCAAGCCCGGACGGCGGCCCGTCGAAGCGAAGCGCGCCGGAACTCATGACATAGACGCGGTCGGCAAAGCGCAGCGCCTGCCTGGCGTTCTGCTCGACCACCAGCAGCGTCAGCCCCTCGGCCTTGAGCTGGCCGATGAAATCGAAGATCCGGACGACGATCTTCGGTGCCAGCCCCAGCGAGGGTTCGTCGAGAAGCAGAAGTTTTGGCCGCGACATCAGCGATCTTGCGATGGCCAGCATCTGCTGCTCGCCGCCGGAAAGCGTGCCGGCTGCCTGCGCGTAGCGTTCGGAGAGGACCGGGAACAAAGCGAGGAAGCGCTCCATGTCCTGACGAACCCCTCTGGGGTCGCGCCGCGTCGCCGCGCCCAGCCGCAGGTTCTCGCCGACCGTCAAATTGGCGAAGATGTGCCGGCCTTCCGGCGTCGATGTCAGGCCGGCGCGAATACGATCCTCGGTTCGGACACGCGATATGTCCTGACCGTCAAGGACGATACGGCCGGCCGACGGCGAGACAAGGCCAGTCAAGGCATTGATGGTCGAGCTCTTGCCGGCGCCGTTCGGGCCGAGCAGGGCGACAAGCTCGCCCTGCCCCACCGACAGCGACAGATCGCGCACGGCGGCGACCGCGCCG
The DNA here is from genome assembly GCF_055811195.1 of Mesorhizobium sp. WSM4823. NCBI lineage: Bacteria > Pseudomonadati > Pseudomonadota > Alphaproteobacteria > Hyphomicrobiales > Phyllobacteriaceae > Mesorhizobium > Mesorhizobium sp. WSM4823. The sequence continues at coordinate 323,106 of NZ_JBVVQL010000006.1, read as the reverse complement.
TAGCGCACGCTCAGATTCTCGACCTTCAGCACGAATCGGCCCGGATTGTCGCTCGCGGCATGATCAAAACAGCTTTGCCAATCAGTTCAACGCCGGAACGAAGGTCGGCTGCGCGTCGGTGATGAGCACGCGCTTGCCGTTCGAGAAGCCCATCACCGGCACGGCCTTGACCGGATAGCCCTTCTTTTCGGCGAAGGAGATGATCGGCGCCGTCGTGCCGGGATAGCCGCCCGACGCGCGGATCGCTTCGCGTAAGGCCGCGGGCTCGACGGTGCCGGACTTCTTCGCCGCCTCATAGCTGATCTGCACCATGTCAGCGCCGAGCGCATCAAAGATGCCATTGATCTTGTAGCCGTCGGCCTTGCACTGCGCCAGGAAGTGGTCGATCGGGCTGTCGACGCCGGTCGCGCCATGGGTGGCGAACATCACCTTCTCAAGCGAAGCCGGATCGCCGACGGTTCCTTCCAAGGACTTGTCGTCGAAGGCATCACAGCCGGCGACCCAGCCGTCATAGCCATTGGCGCGCAACTGGCGAATGAGGATGCCTACATCAGGCAGCACACCGCAGACATGGATGGCATCAGGCTTTTCAGACAGTGCCTTGATGCTGGCGATCTGCGGCGACCAGTCCGTGGTGCCCCAGGAATAGTTGAGCTTGGAGACGACTTTGCCGCCGAGATGTTCAAACACCTCGCCGAACCATTCCGGCAGTTTTTCGGAGTAGGAGCCGGCATCGGGCGAGACCAGCAGCGCCACGGTGCGCGCACCCTTGCCATAGAGTGCATCGGCCGTGGCCGCCGCATTGATCGGATCGGGCACGGCGCCGGCAATAAAATTGTCGAGGCCTGCCTGCTGCATCTCGATCTGGGTGTTTGGCGCCGAAAACACCGTCGCGCCATAAGGCTCGGCGATCTGGGCGGTCGGGATCAGCGCATCCGGGAACGGCACGCCGGTGATGACCTGGGCGCCGGCGTCGAGGAACTTCTGGCCGAGCGAAACCGAAAGTTGCGGATCGGAACGGTTGTCCTCGATCATCAGTTCGATCTTGGGATCACCGGCGCCAGCCGCCTTGTTCAATTTGTCAGCCATGCAGCGGGCGCCTTCGGCCTCGCTGTAGGGCGCATAGGTGCCGGTCATCGCCACGGCGAGCCCGATCTTCAGATCGGCGGCGCCGGCATGCGTCACCTGCAAGAACCCCGCCGCGGCAATAGCGGCCCCTAAAATCATCCTGTCCATTGAACCCCTCCTTCTCCCTTGTTGTTGCAATTCCAGGCGCCGTCACGATGTCTCGGACTGCCCGACATAAACCTCGATGACACGCGGATCGCGCCACACTTCTTCGGTCTGCCCGGAAGCGACCACCTGGCCTTGGTCCATGACGCAGAGCCGGTCGCACAGCCGGTTGATGAAACGCAGATCGTGATCGATGACGATAGTCGCGCAGCCGACATCACGACGAATGCCCTCGATCGCCACCGCCAGTGTCTCGGATTCATCTTCATTGAGCCCAGCCGCCGGTTCGTCGAGCAGAAGCAGCGAAGGACCGAGCGCCAGCGCGCGGGCGATTTCGAGCCGGCGCTGGCTGCCGTAGGACAATGTCCCCGCCGGAGCATCGGCGAAGCCGTCCAGTTGATACTGGGCCAGCAGCCGGTCGACGCCGATGCGGGCCGCGACATCGGGGCGAACCGAGCGACAGGTGATATGGGCGACTTCGACATTCTGCCGGACGGTCAAATCCCTGAACAGCCGGATGGTCTGGAAAGTGCGGCCGACACCGGCCCGCGCGCAATGCTCGGGACCGTGGCCAGTGATTTCCTTGCCTGCCAGCTTCACGCTGCCGGTGTCCGGCTTGAGCACACCGGAGATGGCATTGACCAGTGTGGATTTTCCCGCACCGTTGGGACCGATCAAGCCGAGGATTTCGCCGGCCGCGCAAGACAGCGAAGTATTGCGCAACGCCTGTACGCCGCCAAAGGTCTTGCTGACTGCCTCAACCGACAGCATCGGTCACATCTCCCATCCCGGCCGATGGCTTTTTCTCCTGTCAGCCGGTCATCAAGGATGCTAGACCCCCGACTTTTCCATAACAAGTATTTTTTTCCATTTTAGAAAATATTCTTTGGCGAGCCGAACTTCCGGCCCCGAAATCCGACCGGCGGATCAGACCCCAGCGCCGGCCGGCAGCCCATCGCGCGGGACCGTGTTCGACATCAGCATGACGACCGGCTCGTCGCCGAGCGCGATATAGGCGTGCCGCATTTCGCCGTCGAACAGGATGCTGTCGCCCGGCTGCAGCACCGTCGGGTCATAGTGGATCGTGTGCAGTTCCAGACTGCCGCTGAGCACATGGATGAACTCCTCGCCCGAATGGCTGCGCCAGCCGCCATTCTCCTCAAAACTCCTTGCCCGCAGCGTGACGCGCCAGAAAATGTTGGTCTTGTCGCGAAAATCGCTGCACAGGACCTCGAATTCCATGGCATTGCCCTGATGCAGGATGCCGCTGCCGGCGCGCGTGATCGAGCGGCGCGCCTGCATGCCCGGCTTCGGGCTGAACAGGAAGGACGCCACCGGCACATGCAGCACGCCGGCGATCATCAGCGCCACGTCGACCGTCAGGCGCGCCTTGCCGTTCTCGAGCTTCGACAGCTGCGAGACCGAAAGGCCGGAGCGCTCGCTGAGGTTGCGCAGCGTGACGTTCTGCTCTTTGCGCGCATCCCTGATCTTGCTGCCCACATTGCCCTGCATCGCCCATGCCCTTGGCTGTCGTGTTTCCAATTCGACAAGCTCTAGCGGCGTGGCCTGAGAGCGTCCAGCGTTTAGACGGCTACGGCTGATTTCGGCCATAAAGACATCGCGACAGTGGCAAAGCTTGTCTCCAGAGTCTGGCTGATGAGCTCGAATTTTTCCGGATCGGAAAGCAGATCGTTGCGGACTTCGAGATAGAGGCAGGGCCTGCCCTGCTCGAGCCCATGCCGGTTCAGCGTATAGCCGACCGCCTGACGCCAGTCGTATGGCGCGTTGTCGCCGATCCTCAAGCCCGCTTCGGCGCCACGCGCGCCGAGGGTGTTGAGAACCGAGGTGACGAAAGGCGACGGCTCGCGCCACAGCACACCGATATCGACGTCGCGCCTGATGCCGCCCATCACCGGAGTGAAGGAGTGTATCGAGACCAGCGCCTGCCTGCCTGCCGCGATCTCGGTGATCGCCTGTTCGACCGGCGCCCAGGCGATAAGCTTGCGCAGCCTGGCGTCGACGGCATCGACCGCGAGATTGCCTGGTACCGGAATGCCGCCAAGGTCAGGTCGCATGAAGTCCCACTCGCCCGCCGGACGGTTGTAGTCGAGGAACAGCCGCGAATAATGCGCGACCACGGCTGGCGCCCGCAATGTCCGCGACAGCCGGCGCGTCAAAGCGTCGATGCCGATATCGACGGCGAAATGCGTGCCGAGATAGGACACTGCCAGGCCAAGGTCATGCCATGGCGCCGGCACGAGATTGCCGGCATGCTCGGCGATCAGCAGATAGGGGCTGGTCGTGTCGGGCAACAGCCGCTCGACGCTGGCTGCGGCCAGCCTCTCGACGGTCGCATCGTCAAGCCCTGCAAGGCCCGCCGCGTTCACCGGACGACCTCCAATTCAACCGATGACGGAGCGGATGTGAAAGGCCTTCGCTGCCGTCGCTTCTGTCAGGCCGGCGCGGCCATTGGTGCGGCCGAGACCTGAATTCTTGATGCCGCCCCAAGGCAGATGCAGGTCGGCGTGGTCGCAGCGGTTGAGATAGACGGTGCCGGCCTCGACCTCGTCGAGCAGGGCCACGCCGCGATCGATGTCCTGCGTCCAGATCGAGGCGCTCAGGCCGAACTCGCTGTCGTTCATCAGGCCGATTGCCCGGTCGTCGCCGTCGACCGATTGGATGCAAGCCACCGGTCCGAACAGCTCGTCACGCATGATCTGCATGCCGTGATCGACCCCGACCAGGACTTCTGGAGCGACGTAGGCGGCGCCAAGCCCTGCGGCCTTGAGCGCACCATCCTGCGGCATCAGCCGCCGCGCCCCTGCCCGCACCGCGCTTTCGGTGAGACCGCGGATCGAGTCGGCGGCGCTCGCCCGCACCACTGGGCCTACCATTGGCTTCTCGCCGATCGGATGCCCGATGGTCCATTTCGCCGTCTCGGCGACAAGGGCGTCGACGAAGCGGTCATGGATCGCCTGGTCGACATAGATCCGTTCGACCGAACAGCAGGATTGTCCTGCATTGGAGTATGTGCCCTCTGCGATCAGCGGTATCGCCGCTTCAAGGTCGGCATCGGCGCGGACATAGGTCGGGTCCTTGCCGCCGAGTTCGAGATGCACCTGGGTGAAGGTGCCGGCGGCGGCGGCATGAACGCGCCGGCCGCCATTGACTGAACCGATGAAGTTCACCGTATTGAAGGCACCGGACGCGATCAATCGCTCCGCATCGGCATGATCGAGATGCAGGCTTTGGAACACGCCTTCGGGACCGCCGGCGGCACGAAAAGCCTCCTCTGCCACCTCCGCGATCAGCGGTGTCTGCGGCGAATGCTTGAAGATCACGACATTGCCGGCTGCAAGCGGCGACGTCACCAGATAGCCCAGCATGGCGGTCGGATAGTTCCAGGCACAAATCGACAGATGCAGGCCGCCCGGCACCAGCCGCGCATAGCGGCGGATGGTCTCGTCGGAGGGATAGGGCACGTCGGCCAGCGTTTCCGGCGCGATGTCGGAAAGCAGCTGTCCGATCAGCGCTAGACGCGGCGTCTCGTCGGCCTGCCAAAGCGGTCGCCCTATCTGCCATGCGACCATCTCGGCAAGCGGAGCGGCCCGGGCTTTCATTTCCTCGCCGAAGCGCAGCAGGATCGCCAGCCGCTCGGCCAGCGGCGTCCGCCGCCAGGAAGGCAATGCGGCACGGGCCCGCGTCACCGCGGATTCGATTGCGGTGCCGTCAGCATAGCCGCGCGTCAGAAAGGTCGAGCCGTCGACAGGAGAGGTCACGGAGAAGGTCCGCGCGCCGGAATGCAGGTTCATGATTTTGAAATCCATCCGAACTGGCAAGTCATCCGGCCACGATACCGTTATTTTCCATTTTGGCAAATTTTTTCTAATACCGCTTGATGGAATTTTTATCCGGCCCTATTGTCCGGCGATCGCGCGTTGGGCGGAGCACATGAGGGCAAGCAGATGATCGTTTATGATTTCACCGGCAGGCACGCGGTTGTCGCTGGCGCCGGTGGCGGCATGGGCGAAGCGATCGCGCTTGCGCTGCTCGAAGCGGGAGCATCCGTTACCGCCATCGACGTCAAGGCCCGCCCAGCCTCCCTCGCCTCCTATGACGACAGGCTCACTTTCGCCCAGGGCGATCTCACCGACGCCGCCTTCGTCGAACAGGCCATCGGCTCGGCGGGCCGTGAGCGCGGTGGCATCGACTATCTCGCCAATGTTGCCGGCGTGCTCTGGTTCGGCCGCGACAGATCGGCTCTCGACATGGACCTCGACGTCTGGGATCAGGTCTTCAACATCAACCTGAAGTCATTCGTGCACACGGCACGGTCGGTCGTTCCCTATATGCGCTCTGGTGGGCGCGGCGGGGCCATGGTCCATTTCTCGACTATCCAGTGGTATCGCGGCGACGCGAACCCGCAGGATGCCTACCAGGCATCGAAGGCGGGCGTCTGCGCGCTCTCCAAATCGCTGGCCATGCAGCTTGCCGGCGACCGCATCCGGTCTAACGCCATCTGTCCGGGCATGGCGCTGACGCCGCTGCAGGCACGCTGGGATACCGAAGAAAAGCGCTCGGCAGTCGCCAGTTACGCGCCGCTCGGCCGGATCGGCACACCTCAGGACATGGCCAATGCCGCGCTTTTCCTGCTCTCCGACCAGGCAAGTTACATCACCGGAATTGAGCTCCCTGTTGACGGTGGTCTCTTGATGCGAATGTAGCGCCACATCCGCGACCGGACCGCACGGAAACCCTAACTCGCCGAAACCTTGCCTTGGATCGCCCGGCCCCAGTCGAGTAGCGGCCTGGCGCACACGGTGAAATCGACAAGTTCGTCGACCAGGGCCGACGTGTGGATTCCGGCCGGGTCGATCGTGTGGCGGACAGCGAAATGCCGGTTGCGGACAGCCTGGGCGAGATCGGCTTCCGTGACATCCTCGAAGCCGCGTGGCGCGCGCTTCATGCATCCATCCGTATCGAATTCGAGTCCGGCCTTCTTCAGTCTCCCGATCAGGCTACGGAATTCCGCTGGGTTCGTCGCGATCGCCTTTCGCATGGCCTGGAGCAACTCCGGGCCCGGCTGCCACCAGGCGACGCTGGCAAAGCAACGGTCGAGCCCGATGTAAACGAAGAACACGCCCTGCTCCATCTTGGTGCCGTCCGGCGACAGGATGGCCGACAGATGGCTGTTATAGGGCCTTTTGTCCTTAGCGAACCGCACGTCGCGATTGATGCGGAACAGCGATTTCTTGCGATCGCCGCGCAAGCCCAGTCCCGCCACCGCGAAGCGTTCGGAGAGCGTTTCGACGAGATCTCCGAACGGCTCATAAAGCTCGCTTTCGTAGAGGTCGCGGTTCTCCTGGAACCACTCCCGGCTCTGGTGAAAGTCGAGCGCCCTAAGAAATGGAATGGCCTTCCGGCCAAAACCGTTGAACGTGCCCGTCATCACGCCTTGCCGATCCGCGCTAGCCAGGCGTCCTCGTCAATCACCTCGATGCCGAGTTCGGTGGCGAGCTTGAGCTTGGAGCCGGCGCCGGGTCCGGCGACGACGAGATCGGTCTTCGCCGAAACCGAGCCCGCGACTTTCGCGCCGAGACGTTCCGCCATTGCCTTGGCTTCCGGTCGCGTCATCTTTTCCAGCGTGCCCGTGAAGACGATCGTCTTGCCGGCGACAGCGCTGTCGGCCGAGACGTTGACGATGTAGGGCTTCGGCCGGACCTGCGCGAGCAGCGCGTCGAGCACGTCGTCGTTGCGCTCGTTGCCGAAGAAATCGCGCAGCGCGTTGATCACCGTGTCGCCAATGCCGTTGATCGACGGAAAAACGTCATGCGGATTCTCGGCTTTTGCAGTCTCCTTGCCGATGCGGATCAGCTCCTCGATGGTCGAGAACTCTCGGGCAAGCACGGCCGCCGTCGTCTCGCCAATGTGACGAATGCCAAGCGCGAAGATGAAGCGATCGAGCTCCGGTTCGCGGCGAGCGTCGATGGCAGCGAAGAGCTTGTCCAGGCTTTCATAGTTGCGATCCTCGACACCGCGCACATTCTTGCGAGTCTTGCCTGATGCCGCCTCGCGTTGCCTCGCCTGCTCCTCGCGCCGCTCGGCCAAAGCCCTGGTGACGGCTGGACGCCGATCCCTGAGCGTGAAGATGTCGGCGGCTGTCTTGATCAACCCCGCATTGAAGAACAGGTCGATGTTTTCGGCGCCGAGGCCTTCGATATCCAGGGCGCCGCGCGACACGAAGTGGCGCAACCCTTCCACGGCCTGCGCCGGGCAGATCAGTTCGCCGGTGCAGCGGCGGCGGGAATCTTCCTTGCCGGTCTTCTCGTTGATCTCGCGCGTCGCCGGCGAGCCGCAGATCGGGCAGACGTGCGGAAATTCGTAGGGCGCGGCATCGGCCGGCCGCTTATCAATAACGACGCTGACGATCTGCGGAATGACGTCCCCTGCCCGCTGGATCACCACCGTGTCGCCGATGCGCACATCGATGCCGTCACGGATCGGCTGGCCGGTGCTGTCCAGGCCCTTGATATAGTCCTCATTGTGCAGCGTGACGTTCTCGACCACCACGCCGCCGACCGTGACTGGCGCCAGTCGCGCAACCGGCGCAAGCGTGCCGGTGCGGCCGACCTGGATGTCGATCCTCTGCACGGTCGTCATTGCCTGTTCGGCCGGGAATTTATGAGCGACAGCCCAGCGCGGTTCGCCAGTGACAAATCCCCATCGGCGCTGCAGCTCCAACTGGTCGACCTTGTAGACGACGCCGTCGATGTCGTAGCCAAGCGACGAGCGCTGCTCCTCGATCAGGTGGTAATGCGCGACCAGTTCCTCGACCGACTTGGCCCGCACCATCAGCGGGCTGATCTGGAACCCCCAATCCTTGAACTTCTGCACGGACTCGTACTGGGTCGGAGCGGGATCCGCCGTCGTATAGCCCCAGGCATAGGCGAAAAATCTAAGATTGCGGCTGGCGGTGACGGATGGATCTTTCTGCCGAAGCGACCCGGCCGCCGTATTGCGAGGATTGACGTAGTCCTGGCCGCCGGCCGCCGCCGACCGTTGCTTCAGTGCCTCGAATTCCGCATAGGTCATATAGACCTCGCCGCGTATCTCGATGACATCGGGCCAGCCCGAGCCTTTCAGATGCTTGGGAATGTCGGCGATCGTCCTGAGATTGGCGGTGATGTCCTCGCCGACGGTGCCATCGCCGCGCGTTGCACCCTGCACGAACACGCCGCCTTCATAACGCAGCGAAGCCGACAGGCCGTCGATCTTCGGCTCGGCCGTGAAAGCGATGTCGAGATCCTTGTCGCGATCGAAGAATCGCCGGCCGCGTTCGATGAAATCGGCGACGTCCTGGTCGGTATAGGCCTTGGCCAGGCTGAGCATCGGCACCGCATGACGCACCTTGGCAAAGCCTTCCGCCGGCGGCGAGCCGACCCGGCGCGACGGCGAATCTTCGCGCACCAGATCGGGAAAGCGTTGTTCGATGGCGAGGTTGCGCCGCGTCAGCGCGTCATACTCGGCGTCCGTGATAACAGGCGCGTCCTCGCCATGGTATCGCCGGTCGTGCTCGGCGATCTCCTCGGCCAGCCGCTTCAGCTCGCTGGCTGCCTCGCTCTCGTTGAGCGAATCGACGGATTTTTCGGACATGAACTGCTTCCCCAAGAATGGCGCGCCACTATAGATCAGGATTTGCCGTAGGGGAGCCAGCCCGCGAGAAAATCAATCCTGAACAGCGGGATGCAGCCATATCCTGACTCTGCCGGAAAGCCTGGATTTCGGCGATGGACCGCCCGTTTCTATGCTGCGGCCGTATTCTCCCGCAGCAGCCGCTCGGCCGCCGCGCGTGCCTCGTCGGTGATCGTCGCTCCGGCCAGCATCCTCGCGATCTCCTCCTGGCGCGCTGCCCGGTCCATCTCGGCGATGCCAGTGGCGACGCGATCGGCGCTGCCGGATTTGGAGATCAGGAAATGCGTCGCCGCGCGCGCTGCCACCTGCGGCGCGTGAGTAACCGAAAGCACCTGCACGCGCTTCGACAACCGCGCCAGCCTTTGGCCGATGGCGTCCGCCACCGCGCCGCCAACGCCGGTGTCGATTTCATCGAAGACCAAGGTCGGCGCCGAACCGCGGTCGGCCAGCGCCACTTTCAGCGCCAGCAGAAAGCGCGACAGCTCACCGCCGGAAGCGACCTTCATCATTGGGCCGGGCCTGGTGCCGGGATTGGTGCGCACCCAGAACTCGACCTGGTCGATGCCCTCTTCCATCCGGCTTTCGGCAACGCTCGTCATTTCGACGATGAATTCGGCCCGCTCGAGCTTCAGCGCCGGCAGTTCGGCCATGACGGCCTTGGTCAGCCCGACGGCCGCCGCATGGCGAAGCGACGACAGCTGCGCCGCCGAAATGTCGTAGGCCTCGCGCGCCGCCGCGGCCTGCTTTTCCAGCCCGTGCAGGCGCTCTTCGCCGGCATCGAGATCGGCAAGATCGGCGACCATCGTGTCACGCAACTGCGCCAGATCGTCGACCGCCACGCTGTGCTTGCGCGAGGCGGCGCGCAGCGAAAACAGCCGCTCTTCCGCCTTCTCCAACCGCTGCGGATCGTATTCGGTGGCGCGAAGGGCTGCTTCGACACCCGACTGTGCCGCGTCGAGCGACAGCATCGCCTCGTCGAGCGACTTGACCACATCGTCGAGCAGGCCCGGCGCTTCCGTCACCTTGCGCTGCAGGCGCCTGAGCAGGCTGGCGAGCTGCGGCAAGGGCGAGGACGGTCCGGAAAGTACATCCTGCGCGTCATGGATTTCCGAGGCGATCTTTTCCGCCCGCATCATCGTGGCGCGCAGTTCCGCCAGCTCGGTCTCTTCGCCGGGCTGGGGATCGAGCTTAGTCAATTCGGCGACCGCGGCCCTGAGATAGTCGGCCTCGCGCGCCGCCGCTTCAACCTTGGCGCGGTGCTTGGCAAGATCCTGCTCGCAGCCTCGCCAATAGCGCCACGCCTCACCTGTCGCACGGACAGTGCCGAGATGACCGCCAAAACTGTCCAGCAATTCGCGATGGGCGCCGGGATCGACCAGGGCGCGCTCGTCATGCTGGCCGTGGATCTCGACCAGCGCGTGACCGACGTCGCGCATCAGCGTCACGCTGGAAGGCTGGTCGTTGACGAAGACGCGGGTACGGCCGTCCGCCGTCTGCACGCGGCGCAGGATGATGTCGCCATCGTCTTCGATGGCGTTGTCGGCAAGCAGCATGCGTGCAGGATGGTTGCGCGGCACGTCGAACACGGCGATGACCTGGCCCTGTGCCGCGCCATGCCGCACCAGCGAGGCGTCGCCGCGGGCGCCGAGCGCCAGCGACAGCGCGTCGAGCAGGATGGATTTTCCAGCACCGGTTTCGCCGGTCAGCACCGAAAGGCCGGACGAAAAGTCGATGTCCAGCTTTTCGATCAGAACGATATCGCGGATCGACAGTCTGGAAAGCATGGTGACGCGCCGCTCAGGCGCCGGTGATCAGCTTCCCGGCCTTGGCGATCCACGACCCGGCATTCTCGCGCGGCTCGAGTCCACCAGTCTGCAGGAGCTTGTAGGAATCCTTGTACCACACGCTGTCGGGATAGTTGGTGCCGAGCACAGCCGCGGCGGTCTGCGCCTCCGATGTCAGCCCCATGGCATAGTAGCTTTCGGTAAGGCGCGCGAGCGCCTCCTCGACATGGCGCGTGTTGGAATAGGTCTCCACCACATTGCGGAACCGCTTGACGGCGGCGATATATTCACGGCGCTCAAGATAATAACGGCCGATCTGCATCTCTTTGCCGGCCAGCTGGTCGTTGGCGAAGCGGATCTTCTCCTTGGCGTCGTCGACATATTCGGAATCGGGCCAGCGCGTCACCAGATCCTGCATCGTCTGCACGGTCTGGCGCGCTTCCTTCTGGTCTTGGGTGACGTCCTTGATTTGCCGGTAATAGCTCAGCCCGATGATGTACTGGGCGTAAGCCGCGTCGTCGGTCGACGGATAGAGCGTGAGGTAGCGCTTGGCCGAACCGATCGCCTCGGTATAGTTCCCCTGGCGATAGTCGGCAAAGGCGCCCATCACCATCGATTTGCGGGCGTATTCCGAATATGGATGCTGACGGTCGACCGCACTGAACTTGCGGCTCGCCTCTTGCAGGCGGCCGGCATTCAGGTTGGCGAGGCCCTGATTGTAGAGAACGTCGGCTGGTTCGGTCTGCTCGACATAGGTCGACAGGTCGACATCCTTCTCGGACGACATGCAGGCCGACAGGATCAGCGATGGAACAACCACCGAAAGCGCCAGGAAAAAAGCCCGCTGCGGCGCTTTCGATTGACCAACTCGCTTGAAGAACATGATTGGATTCCGCCCTTTCGGCGTCATTGCAGTCGTCGTTTCGCTCTGGGGCAGCAGCCATAAACCATAATCGCCGTGCCCGGCAACGCTATCCCCGGCCAATCGCACATTTTTGTGGCGACTTGGCGCGGCCTGCGCACTTACATGATTTCGCCGGCCAATGATGCATTCCTGCAACACAGGCCGATGGTTATAAAAGCCGAAAAACGTTAAGAATCAGACCATCCAGGGCGCGTAAACGGGCGCATAGACGGCGTTCATCTCGGCGGTACGACCGCGCTCGCGGCGTGTCGTCTCGACGATCTCAAACGCCGAACGGTCCGACAAAAGGCGGCGCAGCGCCGCCGCGTTCAGCCTGTGGCCGCCGCGATAGGAACGGAAGCAGCCGATGAACCGGGCGCCGGCCAGCGCCAGATCGCCCATGGCGTCCATCGTCTTGTGGCGCACGAACTCGTTGGGATAGCGCAAGCCTCCCATATTGATCACGCGGTTGTCGTCGCCGATCACCAGGGAGTTTTCCAGCGAGGAGCCAAGCGCATAGCCGGCCGCCCACAGCCGCTCGACATCCTTCATGAAACCGAAGGTGCGAGCCCGCGCGATATCGCGGCGGAAAATGTCGGCGTTCATGTCGGATGCGAAGAGCTGACGGCCGATCGCCGGGCTTTCGAAATCGATCTCGATCTCGAAGCGCGTGCCGTCATAGGGCCTGAACTCCGCCCAGGAGGCACCGTTCTCGATGCGAACCGGCTTGACCACCCTGATGTAGCGGCGCTTGACCGGCAGCGTGTCGATGCCCGCCTGGTCGATGGCCTCCACGAACGCCATGGCGCTGCCGTCAAGGATCGGAACCTCGTGGCCGTCGATCTCGATGACGAGATTATCGATGCCGAGCCCGAAAAGCGTGGCCATCAGATGTTCGACGGTGGCGATATGCTCGCCTGCCGGATCGCCGAGCATCGTGCAAAGATCGGTAGCGCCGACTTCGGAAACGAGCGCACGGAACTCACGGCCCTCGCCTCCGTTCGAAAGCTGGAACACGATCCCCGTATCAGCGTCTGCCGGCAGGAAATGAACGGTAACGGAATTGCCACTGTGAACGCCGGTACCTGTCAGCGTCGCACGCGATTTAAGTGTCGTCTGATAGTCGTGCAAAACAAACCCCATCGCCCATACTGCCTAAGTCCGCTTCATGAGCCCAAGGGCGCGGCTCTTTGATCGGCAGGCGGGCACTTCCCCGAATCCAGCAAACCGACATTGCTCGGGGCGAAGATAGTGTTCCGGCAGAAAGTCTCCAAATCACGGTTTCTTACTTGCTGTAACCGCGATCTGGAGTGGACATCGTCCCGTAAGGGATTGTTTTCTAATGGCTTTTAACATTAACAGGCAAACAATTTCTTATCTGCCTGTTAACAATTGTTACAGACCGTTAACAGGTCAATTGGCCTGGCGGCGCAGGAATGCCGGAATCTCCAGCTGATCGTCTTCCTGGACGGCCCTGCTCTGCGGCGTCAGCCGGCCCTGGTCGTCCAACTGGCCGCGGCGCGGCGCGTAAAGCTGCGGGTCCTGGCTGGCAAGGCGGCGCACTTCGGGCGCTGCCTGGCGCAGTTTCGGCTCGCGCGGTTGCGCCGGCTGCAGCCGTGCAGGCTCCTCTTCGCGGCGGGTAAGGCCGTTCGTCAAGCGCTTGAGCAGTCCCATCGGTCCGCTGTTCTCATGGTCGGCCGGGCGGGCCTTGGCTTCCACTTCGGCTTTCACCACCGGCGGGAAGTCCTCGACGCGCGGCATGCGCTGGGGTGCTGCGGCTACCGGGTGAAGCGTTTCGCGCTGTGGCGCAGGCTGCATCACCTGCTGAACCGCTGGCTGCACCATCGGCTGCGGCTGGGCCGGCGGCGCCTGGAAGATCTTGCTCTGTGGGCGGAAGTCTTCCGCCTGGGCAACCGGCGCGGGACGCGTCATCGCCGCGGCATTCGCCTCGGCAAGCTGAATCGCCTCGGCCACAGGATCGGCGGCGCGTGGTTCGTAGCCTCCCTGCTGGACAGGTGCAGGACGGTTTTCCGTGACCGGAACGGCCGGGCGGCTGACGGGCTTTGGCGGAGCCGTACGGATGGCGATCGGCGCGGCGGCGATGTCAGCCGCCGATTTGTCGATGCCGGTAGCAACCACGGAGACGCGGATGACACCTTCGAGATCCTCGTCGAACGTCGCACCCAGAATGATGTTGGCTTCCTGGTCGACCTCCTCGCGAATGCGGGTCGCCGCCTCGTCGACTTCGAACAGGGTCAGGTCGCGGCCGCCGGTGATCGAGATCAACAGGCCCTTGGCGCCCTTCATCGAGGTCTCGTCGAGCAGCGGGTTGGCGATCGCGGCTTCGGCGGCGGCCATTGCGCGCCCCTCGCCGGAAGCTTCGCCCGTCCCCATCATCGCCTTGCCCATTTCGCGCATGACCGAGCGGACGTCGGCGAAGTCGAGGTTGATCAGCCCTTCCTTGACCATCAGGTCGGTGATGCAGGCCACCCCGGAGTAGAGCACCTGGTCGGCCATGGCGAAAGCGTCGGCGAAGGTCGTCTTGTCATTGGCCAGCCGGAACAGGTTCTGGTTGGGGATGACGATCAGGGTGTCGACGCATTTCTGCAATTCCTCGATGCCCAGATCCGCCGTCTTCATGCGGCGCTGGCCTTCGAAATGGAACGGCTTGGTGACGACGCCGACGGTGAGAATCCCCTTCTCGCGGGCGGCACGTGCAACGACCGGCGCGGCCCCCGTGCCGGTACCGCCGCCCATGCCCGCAGTAACGAAGCACATATGGGTGTTGGAGAGGTGATCGATGATCTCGTCGATGCATTCCTCCGCCGCCGCGCGCCCGACTTCCGGTTGCGATCCCGCACCCAGGCCCTCGGTGACATGCGCGCCGAGCTGGATCAGGCGGTCCGCCTTGGACATGGTCAGCGCCTGCGCGTCGGTATTGGCCACCACGAACTCGACGCCGCGCAAGCCGGCTGTGATCATGTTGTTGACGGCATTGCCGCCGCCGCCGCCGACACCGAACACGGTGATACGCGGCTTGAGCTCGGTGATGTCCGGCTTCTGCAGATTGATGGTCATTGTCTCCGTCCTTTGCCTTTCCCGCCGCTTCGCCGCCGCGGCCGCCTATGGGGCTGTCCCCGTCAATTTAAAAACTGTCTCTCAACCACTGACTCATTCGATGCAGTTTTCCGCCCGTTCCGGTCATCCTGAGACCAGAAATTCCTTTCGCCGGATGGCTCTCGAAATTCGCCATCTGCGGATAGATCAAAAGCCCGACCGGCGTCGAGAAAGCCGGCCCCTTGGCCGCTTCCGGCAGCCCCGCCACGCCGAGCGGACGGCCGATGCGCACATTGCGTCCGAGAATGCGGCGCGCCGCCTCGGGCAGGCCGGAAAGCTGGCTGGCGCCGCCGGTCAGCACCACGCGCTTGCCGACGGCATTGCCGTAGCCGGACCTGTTCAGCCGGTCGCGCAACAGTTCGAGCGTCTCGTCGATGCGCGCCCGGATGATACGCGTCATTACCGAACGCGGTATCTGCAACGGCACCTCGCCATCTTCGCCGATCGGCTGTATCGAGACCAGGTCGCGGTCGTCGGCACTTCCGGGCAGCGCCGAGCCATGCATCACTTTCAGCCTCTCGGCGGCGTCAAGCGAGGTCGACAGGCCCTTGGCCATGTCCAGCGTCACATGGTTGCCGCCGATGGCGATGGCGTCGCCATGGACGAACTTGCCTTCCGAAAAGACCGAGATCGTCGTGGTGCCGCCACCCATGTCGATGCAGGCTGCGCCCATTTCGAGTTCGTCGTCGACCAGAGCGGCAAGCCCGCTGGCATAGGGCGTCGCCACCATGCGCTCGACCGACAGATGCGAACGGTTGATACAAAGCTCCAGATTGCGCAACGGTGCCGCGTCACCCGTCAGCACATGCATGTCGACGCCGAGTTGGTCGCCAACCATACCGCGCGGATCACGCACGCCGCGCTCGGCGTCCAGCGAAAAGCCGACGGGAAGCGAATGGATCACCTCGCGCTCGGCCCGCAGCGCCTGCTTGGCGCCGGCGGCAAGCACACGCTTGATATCGGCCTCGTCGGCCTCATGGCCGCCGAGGTTGATGGTTGCCGAGAAGCTTTCGCTCTTCAGCCGGCCGGCTGTCATGTTGACGATCAGCGAATCGACCGTCAGGCCGGCCATGCGCTCGGCGGCATCGACGGCAAGGCGGATGGCGTGCTCGGCCCTGTCGAGATCGATGACGACGCCCGATTTCACGCCTTGCGATTTCTGGTGGCCGATACCGATCACCTGGATGCGATGCGAGCGCCCGCGCAGCAGCATGCCGTCCTCGCGCGGCTTGAGCTTGGCCACCACGCAGCAGACCTTGCTCGAACCGACATCCAGCACCGTCATGATGCCGGACCGGCGCGACGAGGCGTCGCTGTTGCCGCCAAGCCAGCTCATATTTTCGTCTCCGCCTTGCGCTTCGGCATTTTCGGCTTCTCGTTGAGCGCGGCCTGGCGCTGCGTCGCCGCCTCCGGCGTCAACTGGACAACGAGGCGATCGGAAAGGCGCATGTCGACAGCGGCGATGTCGCGCGTCAGCAACCCGTTCTCGTGGTCCATCCTGACCAGATCGGCGATCGCCTGGTCCTCGCCATCCTCGGGAAGCTTGACCGTGATGCCGTTCTCCAGCTTCAGGTCCCAGCGTCGTTCGCCGATGCGGATATAGCCTTTGACCCGCGCGGCAAGCTCTGGATACTTCTTGATCCTGGCCAGGAAATCCGGCGCCTTGGCCGGGGCGCCGGTGCCGACGATCAGCGGGAGCAGCGCCTGCTTGCCGCCGGAGAATGGCGCGATCACGGCGCCGGACCGTTCGATAACGGAAAGCTCGCTGCCCTGCTGCCAGAGCGCAAAAGGCTCACGCTCCTCGATGCGCACCTCCAGCGTGTGCGGATAGACCTTGCGCACCGCCGCAACCTCGACCCATGGCAGTGTGGCGATGCGCTCACGCGCGGCTTCGGCATCGAAGCCGATCAGCGACGTCCAGCCATCGAGTTGCATCCTGTCGAGAATATCGATCTCGGAGGTTGCGCGGTTGCCGACGACCTTGATCTGGTCGACGGCAAAGCCGGTGCGGGCGGTGACGCCCTGGACGATGACTTCGACATGTCCGCCGACATAGGCTCCATAGGCACTGCCCGACACGACTAGCGCCGCCGACAGCATGGCCGCAGAAAAAGGCGGCACCTCGAAGTCGCCCTCGCCCAGACGCGCCAGTACGCGCACCGGCCGGCGAAGCAGACGCGGCAGCACGAAATGGTCGAACGACAACGACATACCGAACAGCGTCGGCCCGGCCGCGTCCTCTCCCTTGCCCTGTCCCCACTTCAACGCAGACACGAAGCGTCCTCCACCATCCAACTCAACAAATCGCCGAACGAGTGCCCCGCCTGCGCGGCGATTTCAGGCACCAAGGATGTCGGCGTCATGCCCGGCTGCGTGTTGATCTCGAGCCAGACAATTTCGCCGTTCTCGGAGTGTCGATCATCATAACGGAAGTCCGACCGGGAAACGCCCCGGCAGCCGATAGCTTGGTGAGCCTTGAGCGTCAGTGTCTGTATTTTTTGGTAAATATTCGGTGAAATTTTTGCAGGGCATTCGTGTTTTGATCCGCCCGGGACGTATTTTGAATCATAGTCGTAGAAGGAATGGCCTGTCGGGATGATCTCGCAGACGCCGAGAGCCACGTCGCCCATCACGGCGCAGGTCAACTCGCGTCCATGCACGTAGCGCTCAACCATGACGGTATCGCCATACTTCCAGTCGGACGAACCGATGACCTGCGGCGGATGCGACTGGCCTTCATGCACGATGACGACGCCGAAGCTCGATCCTTCGTTGACCGGCTTGACGACATAGGGCGCCTTCATCGGATGCTTGTTTTGGATGGCGAAGCGATTGACCACCTTCGATTCGGCAACCGGGATGCCGACGGACTTGGCGATCTTCTTGGCCTGCTCCTTGTTCATGGCAAGAGCCGAGGCGAGCACGCCGGAATGGGTGTAGGGAATGGCCAGATATTCGAGGACACCCTGGACGGTGCCATCCTCGCCGAAAGGGCCGTGCAGCGCATTGAAGACGACATCGGGCTTGAGCTCGGCCAGCACCGATCCGACATCGCGCGAGACGTCGACGCGAGTGACCTGGTAGCCTTCCTTCTCAAGCGCATCGGCACAGGCATTCCCCGAAGACAGAGACACGGGCCGCTCGGACGAGAACCCACCCAGAAGGACGGCCACGTGCTTGCTTTTCATTTCCCGTCATCCCCTCTCACGGCGGGCCCTCTCACGGCGGGTCTGCATCTCTCGATCAGAGCAGTCCTTGCTCTCACGATTTCCGCGACTTTGAGTCCGAGTCTCCCGGCAGGTTGCCCCCCCAGACGGAAAACGCGGGAAACGCGTCGAACGACTCAAATCAGGAAACGCTTTCAGGCAGAGAATCAGAGAGTTGATTCGCTGGCAAGTGCTTACGATTCCGAGAGATTCACTTTCCGTAAAAACGGCCATAAAAACTGTGCTGTGAGTCTTTGGCGCAACGGTTGCGCGATGATTCACATCGTTTGAAGTTCAAGCATTACATGAACATCAGATCGCGCTAAAGCAACTGTCCGAGGAACTCCTGGACCTCGTGCCCCGGCCGGAAATTGCCGATGCGCTTGATTTCCCAATGCAGCCGGATGCCCGACTTTTCGAGCACACGCGTGCGCACCGTTTCGCCCAGATATTCGAGGTCGTAGCCGGTTGCGGTTCCGGTGTTGATCATGAAGTTGCAATGCATCGGCGACATCTGCGCGCCACCGATCATCAGCCCGCGACAGCCCGCTCTGTCGATCTCCTTCCAGGCCGAGGTGCCCTCCGGATTCTTGAAGGTCGAGCCGCCGGTCTTTTCACGGATCGGCTGCACGGTCTCGCGATGGTGCTGGACGGCATCCATCGCCGCCTTGATCGCGGCCTTGTCCTCCAAAACCCCTTCGAACAGTGCCGATATGAAGATCAACCCGGCAGGTGCTGCCGAATGGCGATAGGCGTAACCCATATCGGCATTGCTAAGCGTGTGCACATTGCCCTTGCGGTCGAGCGCCCGCACCTCGACGACGCGCTGGCGCGTCTCGACGCCATTGGCGCCGGCGTTCATTCTCAGCGCGCCGCCGATGGCGCCCGGAATGCCGTGGTAGAAGTGGAAGCCGCCGATGCCGGCCTCGTAGGCGACGGCGGCAACGCGCTTGTCGGGCGTGGCGGCGCCCGCCTTGATCGTGGTCGGCGCAACCACTTCGGCCTCGCCAAAGCCCTTGGCCGAAAGCCGGACGACGAAGCCCGCAATGCCGCCGTCGCGGACAAGCAGGTTCGAGCCGACGCCGACGATGGTCAGCGGTATTTCTTCGGGCACCGCCCTCAGGAACGCGGCGAGATCGTCCTCGTCTGCCGGCTGAAACAGCGCGTCGGCAAGTCCGCCGGCGCGGAACCAGGTGATCTTGTCCATCTCGGCATTGGGCGTGATGCGGCCGCGCAGGCCGGCAAGCCGGCCGCCAAGCTTGTCGATCAACGCCTGGCCGCGCATCATGGGGCCGTCCCGCCGAGTTCCCTGGGCAGCGCATAGGCCCATTGGGTGATGTTGCCGGCGCCGAGGAAGACGACGAAATCGCCTGGCTTCGCCAGGTCGCGGATAACAGGCGCAATCGCCGCGGGCCCTTCTATGTAGCGCGCGTCGCGATGGCCGCCGGAGCGGATGCGCGACACCAGCGCGTCCGACGTCACCCCGTCGATCGGCTCTTCGCCTGCCGCATAGACCGGCGCCACCATCACCGTGTCGGCATCGTTGAAGCAGACCGAAAACTCGTCGAACAGATTATGCAGCCGGGTGAAGCGGTGCGGCTGGGCAATGGCGATCACGCGGCCCTTGGTGGCATCGCGCGCCGCCTTCAGAACCGCCGTGATCTCGACCGGATGATGGCCGTAATCGTCGAATATTTCGACGCCGTTCCACGAACCGGTACGGGTGAAGCGCCGCTTGACGCCGGCAAACGACGATAGGCCCTTCTTGATCGCCTCGGCCGAAAGCCCGAGCTCATGCGCGACGGCAATCGCCGCGGTCGCGTTGGAGACGTTGTGACGGCCGGGCATCGGCAGGCGCAGGCCTGCGATCGTCGACTGACCACGGGTCTTGCGGTCGCGGATCACCACGTCGAATTCCGAGGTCGGCCCATCCATGCGGTGATTGGTGAAACGCACGTCGGCCTGCGCGTTCTCGCCATAGGTGATGACGCGCCGGTCCTCGATGCGGCTGACCAGCGCCTGCACCTCCGGATGGTCGGTGCACATGACGCCGAAGCCGTAGAACGGCACGTTCTCGACGAACTGGCGAAAGGCTTCGCGCACCTTGTCGAAGGAGCCGTAATGGTCGAGATGTTCGGGATCGATGTTGGTGACGACGGCGATGTCGGCCGGCAGCTTCAGGAAGGTGCCGTCGCTCTCATCGGCTTCGACCACCATCCATTCGCCATCGCCCATGCGGGCGTTGGTGCCATAGGCATTGATGATGCCGCCATTGATCACGGTCGGATCGAGCCCGCCGGCTTCGAGCAGCGTCGCCACCATCGAGGTCGTCGTCGTCTTGCCATGCGTGCCGCCGATGGCCACCGCCTGCCGGAAGCGCATCAGTTCAGCCAGCATCTCGGCGCGACGGACGATGGGAAGCAGTTTTTCGCGCGCGGCCTTCAGCTCCGGATTGGATTTCTTGATCGCCGTCGAGACGACAACCACTTCGGCCTCGCCGATATTATCGGCGTGATGACCGACAAAGCACTCGATGCCCTTGTCGCGCAGCCGTTGCACATTGGCGCTGTCGGCCTGGTCGGACCCTTGCACCTTGTAGCCGAGATTGTGCAGCACCTCGGCGATGCCGCTCATACCGATACCGCCGATGCCGATGAAATGCACAAGGCCGATCGTCTGCGGCATCTTCATGCGTGCGTCTCCTTCCTGAAGTCCGATATGCTTTTCTTCGACGCAATAGCCTCTGTCAGATCGGCGAGCAACCGTGCCGCATCTGGTTTTCCGGCCGATTTCGCCGCCGCTGCCATTGTGGTCAGCCGCTCCGGACCGTCGATCAGGGCACCAATCAGTGCGGCGATACGCTCGGGCGAAAGCGTGGATTGCGGATGCACTTCGGCGCCACCTGCCGCGGCCAATGCCGCGGCATTGGCCGCCTGGTCGTGGTCGAGCGCATGCGGATAGGGCACCAGCAGCGCCGGCCGGCCGATCACTGCAATTTCCGATACGGTCGATGCGCCGGACCGCGACATCACCAGATGCGCCGCAGCCATGCGCGCCGCCATGTCGGTGAAGAAGGGCGACACCTCAGCCTCGACGCCGAGAGCCGCATAGGCCGCCTTCACCCGCTCGACATCGTCGGCACGCGCTTGCTGCGTGATATCAAGCCGCCTGCGTTGTACGTCGGAAAGCAGTCCGACCGCCGCCGGCATTGCATCGGAAAAGAACTGTGCGCCCTGGCTGCCGCCGAACACCAGAAACCGGAAGCGCTGGTTTCCGGTCGAGGCCGTGTAAGGCGTCTTTGCCGCCTCCAGCACTTGCGGCCTGACCGGGTTGCCTGTGGTCACCGTCTTGGCGCCTGCAGTGCTTGAATCTTCCGGCAAAAACCCACCGGCGATGGCATCGACGCGGCCGGCCAGCGCCCGGTTGGCACGCCCCATCACCGCGTTCTGCTCATGGATCAGCGTCGGCACCTTGCGCCGCGTCGCCGCATAGAGCGGCGGCAGCGTCGGATAGCCGCCGAAACCGACCACGACGGCGGGCTTGATCCGGCCGATCACGGCGGATGCCTGGCGCACGCCACCCCAGATTTTCCAGAAGGCGACGAGCACGGCAAAAGGATTTTTCGAGCCGATGGTCGCCGACTGGATCGGATGGATGCCAGCGGCCGGGAACTGGCCGGCAAAACGCTCGGCGCGGTCATCGGTGGCGAGATGCACCGTCCAGCCGCGCCTGATCAGCTCATGTGCCAGCGCCTCAGCCGGGAAGAGATGCCCACCCGTACCGCCGGCCGCCAGAAGGATCGAGCCGCTCGACATCTCACTCCGCCGGCATGGCGCGCGGCGACGGTGCGAAGCCCAACTGCTTGCGCTTTTCCGGCCGCTTGCGCGTCAGCGCCAGCACCATGCCCATCGAGATGGCGATGGCGATCTGCGAAGAGCCGCCATAGGAGATGAACGGCAAGGTCATGCCCTTGGCGGGCATAAGCTGCAGATTGACGGCCATGTTGATGACCGACTGCAGGCCGAAAACCGTAACCAGGCCGCCAACCGCATAGCGTGAGAAATCGTCCTGCTCCTTGAGCGCGGTGCTGAGCCCACGCAGCACGATGAAGGCGAAGATGGTCATGATGAAGAAGCACATGATCAGTCCAAACTCCTCGCCGGCCACCGAGAAGACGAAATCGGCATGGCTGTCGGGTATGACCCGCTTGACGGTGCCCTCGCCCGGCCCGACGCCAAACCAGCCGCCATTGATTAGCGCATCGCGGCCCATGTCGACCTGGAACGTGTCACCCTCGCCGGTCAGGAAGCGGTCGATACGGCCGGCGACATGCGGAAACACCGTATAGGCGGCGAACACCCCGCCGATGCCTGCAGCGCCCAGTGCGATGATCCACAGCCATGGCAATCCGGCCATGAAGAACATCACCCCCCAGGTGCCGAGCACCAGCATGGTCTGGCCGAAATCGGGCTGCGCCACCAGTAGCGAGATGACGAGGGCCAGCAGCAGCATGGCGAACAGATTGCCGGGAATGTCGGGCTGGCGCTTGTGTTCGGCAAACAACCAGGCGCAGATGACGACGAAGGCCGGCTTCAGGAATTCCGACGGCTGGATCGACAGGCCGGCAAGCGATACCCAGCGCCGCGCTCCCTTCACTTCGACGCCGATGTAGAGCACCGCCACCATCAGGAACAGCGTAGCGCACAGCATCACCAGCGCCATGCGTCTGATCTGCCGCGATTCCAGGAAGGAGACGGCCAGCATCACGCCAAGTGCTGGAATGGTGAAGATGATCTGCCGTGTGGCGAAGTGGAAACTGTCTAGGCCGATGCGCTGGGCCACCGCCGGGCTTGCTGCGAAAGACAGCACGATGCCAAGCCCCATCAGCGACAGGAACGCGGCCAGGAACCAGCGATCGATCGTCCACCACCAGGTGGCAACCGGGCTTTTGTCGAGACGGCTTTGCATTATCGTGCCCCTCCGATCGGCTTCACGCCATCGATAGTACTCGCAGCTTGCCTGAAGGCGTCGCCGCGCACTTCGAAATTCTTGAACTGGTCGAAACTGGCGCAGGCCGGTGAAAGCAGCACCACCACCTCGCCGTTGTGATCATCCTTGGCCGCGTCGCTTGCGGCGTGTTCGACCGCTGCCGCCAGCGTGCCGGAGATCTCGTAAGGCACCGCCTCACCGAGCGTCGCCGAGAACGCTGGTGCCGCCTCGCCGATCAGATAGGCCCTGGCGATGCGCGGAAAGAGACCGCGCAACGGCTCGATGCCACCCTCTTTCGGCAGCCCGCCGGCGATCCAGTAGATGCGCGGGAAACTCGACAATGCTGGCGCTGCCGCATCGGCATTGGTTGCCTTGGAATCGTTGATGAACAGCACATGGCCCTTGCGGCCGACCTGCTCCATACGGTGCGCCAGCCCGGGAAAGCTTTCCAGCCCCGTCTGGATCTCGCCCAGATCGAGCCCGACCTTGAGGCAGGCGGCGACAGCGGCCAATGCATTCTGCGCATTGTGCTGGCCGCGCAGCGAGCCGATGCCTTCGAGAAAGGCGACACGGCTGTAACGGCCATGCACCGCCTCCATCAGATCGGTGCCGTCGGCGAAATAGCCGTCGGTCAATGGCAGGCGCTTGGAAATGCGGATGACGTGCCGGCCTGCCCGTTCTAGCCGGTCGGCGAGCTGGGCGCACCAGGAATCGTCGATACCGACAATCGCGGTTTCGCTGCCCGCCGCCAGCCGTTCCTTGATCGCGGCGTAGTGCTGCATCGTGCCATGACGGTCGAGATGATCGGGCGTCAGGTTGAGCAGGACGCCGGCGGTCGGATTGATCGAGGGCGCCAGGTCTATCTGGTAGGACGAGCATTCCACGACATAGTGCCGCCCGGGCTCCGGCGGATCGAGCGTCATCACCGCGCGGCCGATATTGCCGCCCATCTGCGTGTCGCGTC
Source organism: Mesorhizobium sp. WSM4823 (assembly GCF_055811195.1). NCBI lineage: Bacteria > Pseudomonadati > Pseudomonadota > Alphaproteobacteria > Hyphomicrobiales > Phyllobacteriaceae > Mesorhizobium > Mesorhizobium sp. WSM4823. The sequence goes on along the minus strand of NZ_JBVVQL010000006.1, from coordinate 299,217 downwards.
CGGCCGATTTCAGGATATGCGCCGTCAGCGCCGTGGTCGTCGATTTGCCGTTGGTACCGGTGATGGCGATGAACGGTGCTGCCGGCGCCAGCAAGGTCCGCTCGCGGCAGAACAGCTCGATATCGCCGATGATCTCGACGCCTGAAGCGCGCGCCAGCTCCACTGTCCAGTGCGGCTTCGGATGAGTCAGCGGCACGCCGGGGGACAGCACGAAGGCCGCGAACTTCGCCCAATCGGCGCCGCGCAGATCGCCGGTCGCGATGCCGACGGCCGCGGCATTGGCGACGCTGCCGGGATTGTCGTCCCAGGCCAGCACATCCGCTCCGCCCTCGATCAGCGCGCGCGCCGTGGCGATCCCCGAGCCGCCGAGCCCGAAGAGCGAAACGCGTTTGCCTGCGAAGGATGCGGCGGGGATCAAGCGGCCTCCTATCTCAGCTTCAGGGTCGACAGGCCGACCAGCGCCAGGATGACGGCGATGATCCAGAAGCGGATCACCACCTGGCTTTCCGTCCAGCCGAGCTTTTCGAAATGATGATGGATCGGCGCCATCAGGAACACCCGCTTGCCGGTCATCTTGAAGTAGCCGACCTGGATGATGACCGACAGGATCTCGACGACGAACAGGCCGCCGACGATGACCAGCACGATTTCGTGCTTGGTGGCGACCGCGACCGTGCCGATCAGGCCGCCCAAGGCCAGCGAGCCGGTATCGCCCATGAAGATCGCCGCCGGCGGTGCGTTGAACCACAGGAAGCCGAGGCCGGCGCCAATCACCGCGCCGAGGACCACCGCGAGTTCGCCGGTGCCGGGCACGAAATGGATCTGCAGATATTCGGCGAACACCGCATTGCCGGAGAGATAGGCGATGACGCCGAAGGATGCCGCCGCGATCATGATCGGCACGATCGCCAGCCCGTCGAGGCCATCGGTGAGGTTCACCGCATTGCCGGCGCCAACGATCACGAAACATGCAAACGGAATGAAGAACCAGCCGAGATTGATCAGAAATTCCTTGGCGAACGGAAAAGTCAGCGACGACGAGAACGGCGCCTGGCCGTTGTGCATGATCACCCAGGCGGCAATGCCGGCGATGATGAATTCAAGCGCCAGCCGCGCCTTGCCGGAAAAGCCGAGATGCGATTGCTTCGTCACCTTGAGATAATCGTCGTAGAAGCCGATCGAGCCGAAACCCAGGGTCACCAGCAGCACCACCCAGACATAGATGCTGGACAGGTTCGCCCACAAAAGCGATGAGCCGACGATGCCACACAGGATCATCAGCCCGCCCATGGTCGGCGTGCCGGCTTTCTTGAAATGCGTCTGCGGCCCGTCGGCGCGGATCGGCTGGCCCTTGCCTTGCCGCAGCCTCAGCGAATTGATGATGGCCGGTCCGAAGATGAAGACGATCAGCGCCGCGGTGATCAGCGCGCCGCCGGTACGGAAAGTTATGTAGCGGAAGACGTTGAAGACCGAGATCTTGTCCGCGAATTCGACGAGCAGTGTGAACATGCGATTCGGCCCCCGGACCTGGCTCTAGGTCTGTTTGGTGGTTGCGGCTACAGCCGGAAATTTGCCGAGCAATGCGTCGACCAGCTTGGAAAAGCCGATGCCTTTCGACGATTTGATCATCACCACATCGCCAGGCTTCAGCGCCGACAGAAGCACCAGCTTCAGATCCTCGGCGCCGGCCCGATACTCCGTCTTGATCTCATCAGGCAGGATATCGGCCAGCGCCCGCATCTCCGGGCCGGCGAGAAAGACCGTGCGCGTGTCGGTGCCGACGATGAGATCGGCAAGTGCAGCGTGAAGCTTCGCCGAGTGGTCGCCGAGTTCGAGCATGTCGCCGAGCACTGCGATGCGCCTGCCTTCGTCCGACACCGGCGTCGCATTGAGCAGCGCCATTGCAGCGCTCATCGACGCCGGATTGGCGTTGTAGCTCTCGTCGATCAGCGTGATCGAACCCCTGGGGTGGCGCAGCACATGGCGCTTGCCGCGTCCGCGTTCGGCCGAAAGATCGGCCAGCGCCAGCGCCACCCTGGCGATGTCGGCGCCGACCAGATGCGCGGCGCCCAGCACGGCCAGTACATTTTGCACCATGTGGCGACCAGGCGCGCCGACCCTGGCGGTGATTTCCTGTCCACCGATCTTGGCGGCGATGACCGAATGATCGGCATGCAGCGCGCATTTGAGCAGTTTGAAGGTCGCACGGGCATTCTCGCCAAACCCGTAAATGTGCTCGACGCCGGCGGCTCTCGCCATCTTGTCCAGAAGCTTCCAGCGCGGATCGTCGCGGTTGAGAAGGACGGCGCCGTCCGGTTCCAGTCCCTCGAAAATCTCGGCCTTGGCCCTGGCGATCTCGTCCAGATTACGGAAGAAGCCGAGATGCGCTGCGGCGATCAGCGTGATGATGGCGACATGCGGCCGGACCATCTTGACCAGCGGCCGGATCTCGTCCGGATGGTTCATGCCGATCTCGAACACGGCGTAGTCGCAATCCGCCGGCATCCGCGCCAGCGTCAGCGGCACGCCCCAGTGGTTGTTGAAAGACTGGGGCGATGCGTGCACCTTGCCGACTGCGGACAGCACATGGCGCAGCGCTTCCTTGGTGGTGGTCTTGCCCGCCGAACCGGTCACCGCGATGATCTTGGCGTTCGAGCGCGCGCGTGCGGCCAAACCCAGCTTTTCCAACGCGGCTAGCACGTCCTGGACGACGATCATCGGTGCCGTCAGCCGCCCGAGCGACGGCAGCTTGCCCTCGGCGACGACCAGCACGCCGGCGCCGGCCTTGATGGCGGCGGTCGCGAAGTCATGGCCGTCCATCGCCTCGCCCTTGATGGCGAAGAAAGCATCGCCCGGCTCAAGGCTGCGGCTGTCGATCGAGATGCCGCTAATGCCTTCCGGCATCGGCCCGAGCGGCCGTCCGCCCATGGCGGCGACGAGATCTCCGGAGGTCCACAGCAGGCTCATGCTGCGCGCTCCTGGAGCGCGGCGCGGACTTCCTCATGGTCGGAAAAATGCAACGTCTCGGCGCCAATGGTCTGGCCTTCCTCATGCCCCTTTCCGGCCACGATCAGCGTGTCGCCGGCATGGAGCATGGCGACTGCCTCGTGGATCGCCTTGCGCCGGTCGCCGATCTCGACGGCGCCGGGTGCGGCGGCAAGGATCGCGGCGCGGATCGTTTCGGGCACTTCCGAGCGCGGATTGTCGTCGGTGACGATGACGACGTCGGCGAGCCGCGTGGCGATCTCGCCCATGATCGGACGCTTGCCCCGGTCGCGATCGCCGCCACAACCGAACACGACGATGACGCGACCGGTGGTGAACGGCCGCACCGAGGCCAAGACGTTTTCCAGCGCGTCGGGCTTGTGCGCGTAATCGACATAGACCGGCGCGCCGTTGGATGTTGTCCCGACGAGGTCGAGCCGGCCCGGCGCGCCCTTCAATTTCTCCAACGCGATCAGGGCTTTGGCGGCAGGCGTTCCAGTGGAGATGGCAAGCCCCGCCGAAACCAGGGCATTGGCTATCTGGAAATCGCCGGCCAGCGGCAGGTCGACCTCGTGAAGAACGCCATCGACTTCCACCTCGGCACGCTGACGGTGGCGCTCGTGCTCGACCCGCTTCAGTCTCAGGAACTCGCCATGACGGCCGACCGTCAGCACATTCAGCCCCGCCGCCCTCGCCGCCTGGATCGTCGGCGGCGACCATGGATCGTCGGCAAAGATCACGGCCGGCGCGCCCTTCGGCAGCAGCGCGTCGAACAGGCGCAGCTTGGCGCGATGATAGTCCTCGACCGTCGGATGATAGTCCATATGGTCGCGGCCGAGATTGGTGAAACCGCCGGCGGCAAGTTTCACGCCGTCGAGCCGGCGCTGGTCGAGCCCGTGGCTGGAGGCTTCCATCGACGCGTGGGTAACGCCGGCATCCGCCAGTTCCCTCAGCAGCCTGTGCAGATCTACCGGGTCGGGGGTGGTCAGCGAGCCATATTCGTTGCGGCCCGGCGCCACCACGCCGGTCGTGCCGATCGAAGCAGCGGCAAAGCCTGACTGCTCCCATATCTGCCTGGTGAAAGCAGCAACCGATGTCTTGCCGCTGGTGCCGGTCACCGCGACCATGGTTTGCGGCTGCCTGCCGAAGTAGCGGGCGGCACTCAGCGCCAGCGCAAGGCGCGGATCGTCGACGGCCAGAACCGGCACCGGCAGTCCAGCGACGGCGCTGCCCTTGCCGGTCACGATCGCCGCTGCGCCGCGTTTGGCGGCATCGGCGGCATAGGTCGCGCCATCCGCCTTGGTACCGGTGAGCGCGAAGAAGACCACGCCCGGTTTTACCTGGCGGGAATCCGACGAAATCCCGGTAACCTCCGTATCGAAGGAAGCTGTCCCCTCGACAGGCAGGATACCGGCTAGATCTTTCAGCTTCATCGAACCCCGTTCATCGCAACAAAATAGCGCGCAGTTGCCGGCGCGCCCTAAGAATCACTGATAGGAAACCAGCGTTGCGCCATTTTCATGGCTGAAATCTGGCTTCACGCCAAGCATGGAAGCCGAACGTCGGATGATGTTTGCAGCCATGGCGCCGGCATTCGAGGCGGCGGTCGCACCCATGCCGGGCTTTTCCGGCTTCGGTTCGTCGGCGATCGTAAGCACGATGTATTGCGGATCGTCCATCGGAAAAGCCGCGACGAAGGCGTTGAAGTTCTTGTCCTTTGAGTAGCGGCCGTTGACGACCTTCTCGGCCGTTCCCGTCTTGCCGCCGACACGGAAACCGGGAACCCTGGCGTTCCTGCCTGAGCCTTTCTCGGCATTGAGCGCGTAGAGATAGCGCATGCTCTCGGAGGTCTTGTCGCTGACCACTTTCTTGGCCACCGACATCGCCTGTTCCTGCGCACGCCTCAGGAATGTCGGCTGGATCAGATAGCCGCCATTCACCAGCGCAGCACAGCCAACCGCCGTCTGCAGCGGCGTCGTCGACACGCCGTGACCGAAGGCGATGGTGATCGAATGGACCTGTTTCCAGATTTTGGGCTCGGTCGGGCGGGCGACCTCAGGCAGTTCCGTCTGCATCTTCTCGAGGATCCCCAGGCGATGCAGGAACTCGCGGTGGCCCTCGATGCCGACCGCTTCGGCTTCCTTGGCCGAACCGATGTTGGACGAGTAGATGAACACTTCCGGCACCGACAGCACCCGAGCCTTGCCGTGAAAATCATGAATGGTCTGGCGGCCGATCCTGATCGGGCGCGAAGCGTCGAAACGGCTTTCCAGCGTCACTTTGCCGGAATCGAGTGCCATCGCGGTGGTAAAGCTCTTCAGGGTCGAGCCCATTTCGTAAAGGCCGGCCGACATGCGGTTCAAGCGGTCCTTGTCCTGCGCATTATAGGGATTGTTCGGATCGAAATCCGGGACCGAGGCCATCGCCATCACTTCGCCGGTCTTGACGTTGAGAACGACGGCGCCGGCCGCAATGGCGCGGTATTTCTCCATGCCGGCGGCGACCTCGTCACGCACGATATGCTGGACGCGCAGGTCGATCGAGAGCCGCACCGGCTTCAGATCCTTGGCCATGGCAAGGCCCGACGCCTGAAGGTCGCTCAGCCCCTGTTCGTCGATGTATTTCTCCATGCCGGAGATGCCCTGATTGTCGATGTTGGTAAGGCCGACAATGTAGGACGAGGTTTCGCCGGCCGGATAGAAGCGGCGCTTTTCGGTGCGGAAGCCGAAGCCGGGAATGCCGAGCTGCATGATGTCAGATTGTTGCTTGGGCGTCAGTTGCCGCTGCAGCCAGACGAAGCCGGCGCCGCTCTTCAGCTTGTGGTAGGTCTGCTCGTAGTCGATTTCGGGAAGCACCGTCGCCAGCCTTTCGATCGCCTCGTCGGCGTCGACGATGCGGCGCGGTTCGGCAAACAGCGACGCCGTCTTGATGTCCGTCGCCAGCACTTCCCCGTTGCGGTCGACGATGTCGGGCCGAGACGCCGTCACCCGGCTCTGTGGGCCGCCGGACAGGTCGGGATTCTGGAAACCCAGATAGACCAACCGCCCGGTGATGGTCGAATAGATGCCGAAGAACACCGCCATCGTCATCACGATGCGCGTCCTGCCCTTGCCGCCGGTCGCCTTGCGGGCGCCTTCGACCACGATCGATCCGTCTTCCGACTTGGCGCGGCCGTTCAGCAGTCTGGCAATCAAGGGAACCCTGGCGATCGATGGAAACCTGACGATCATTGGACGATGCCTCCGGTCACCACAGGATCCTTGTCACCGCTGTCGGCCATACCACCCAGCCGCTGCGACGACAGGTCCTCGATGGTGACGGGTTTTGCCGGCAGTTCGTCCAGCCCGATGATCTGGCGGGCACTGACCGGCTCGAGCTCGAGTTGCGATTTATAGATCTCGGCCAGCTTTTGCAGGCGCGACGGCTGGGTAAGCAGGCTCCAGTCCGCCTTAAGGAGATCGATCGTATCCTCCTCGTAGCGGATCTGCGCCTGGATCTTGTGCACCGCCGCCAATTGTTCCTCGGCCTCGCGCTTGGTCTTGTAGGTCAGGGCCGCAGCCGAAACCATGACGGCGATCAGGACTATGTCGCTGGTACGAAACACGTGCTCACCTCTCTCCCGGCCGGTCGACGCCGGGAAGTTTTGGGTCAGGAAGTTTTGGAAGCCCGAAAATCGAAAAATCGCCGGCGCGCGCCGGTGCGTCGGTGCGCGCCGCAGCGCGCAACCTTGCCGACCGCGCGCGCGGATTGGCTGATATCTCGGCCTCGCCGGGCGTCACGCCGCTACCCACCTTTTTGAAGGTGGCGCTGCGCGCTTGTGCCTCGGGCAGGTGCCGTGATCCGGTCGCCGCATCGGCGCGATCGGCGATGAAGCGTTTGACGATGCGGTCTTCCAGCGAGTGGAACGTCACCACGGCCAGCCGTCCGCCCGGTTTCAGCACGCGTTCAGCCGCAAACAGCGCTTTGGCCAATTCGCCGAGTTCGTCATTGACGAAAATCCGCAACGCCTGGAAGACGCGGGTCGCCGGATGGATCTTGTCCTTCGGCGCACGGCCGATATGCGTCTCGATCGCATCGGCAAGGTCGAGCGTGCGCTCGAACGGATGTTTTTGGCGACGACTTTCGATCATCCGGGCAATGCGGCCGGCATGGCGCTCTTCGCCAAGGAAGCCGAAGATGCGGGCAAGATCGCCCACTTTGAAGCTGTTGACGACGTCGGCGGCGCTCAGGCCCGCTTGCGCCATGCGCATGTCGAGCGGCCCATCGGCGCGGAACGAAAAACCGCGCTCCGCCTGGTCGATCTGCATGGAGGAGATGCCGATGTCGAGCACGACGCCGTCGGCGTTTTCGACATGCTCGTCCAATGTCGAGAACGGCGCCTGAACGAGCCTGAGCTTGCCGCCCGATTGTTGTTCCAGGACACGACCCGCAGCGATCGCATCCGGATCGCGGTCTATGGCGACGACCGAGGTGCCGCTTGCCAGAATGGCTTTGGTATAGCCGCCAGCGCCGAAAGTGCCGTCGACGATCACCTCGCCCGCTCCAGGAGCAAGCGCCTCCAGCACTTCGGCAAGGAGGACCGGAATGTGACGAGCCGGTCCGCCAGCGGCGTGAGGGTCATCGCCGTAGCCCGCCATCATTCCGGCCGCTCCCCAGGCTTCGTCCCCTGCCGAAGCTGCAAAAGCCGGGCGCGTGCTTCCGCCCCATAGACGGTGAGCCGTCCAGGTTCCCAGATCTGAAAGAAATTGCCGCGACCGACAAATGCCGCTTCCGCGGAAATGCCGGTGTGCTCGCGGATGAAGTCGGTCATCGAGATGCGGCCATCCTGATCGAGCTTGAGAAAGGTTCCATCGCCATGGCAGAAGAACGACATGTCGTCCGCCGTCTGCAAAAAGGGGTCTTCCTGCGCGATGCGCTGCTCGTAGCGGTCGAGCAGGTCGAGCCCGCCGACATCCATCGCCGGACGGTCCAGGCAGCGCAACGCATAGAGTTCCGAATAGCCGCGTTTCTGCACAACCGCGCGGAAATGCGCCGGAACGGACACTCGCCCCTTCGCATCGATCCTGTTCACCGCGCTTGACAGAAACCGGTCCATTACGCGTTACGGCCGCTTGCGCCGCCGCACCCCTCTGCATCTTCCCACCCGCACCGCCGCGGCGCGGTCCCCGTCCAAAACTCACCTCGTTGCGGGCGAAAACAGGCAAACGCACAGCCGCCGCGGCTGCCCGATTGGCGTACGCTTCACCCTGACGCGGAACGAAAGCTTGAATATTGAAATGGGATATCATGGGGCGTTATGGGCGTCAACGGGAATAGGCTTCACAAACGCGCATCACAACCGATGAGAGCAGCTTTGACGGCACTCCCGTCTTTATGCTCCATTAAGCCTAACGAAGCGTTTAGAGCTGCTTGGCCTAACCGGAGGCGGCTTGCCGCGGATCGCCACCACGCATAGCGTCGGCCTGTCCTTTCCGGTCAGAAACAAGGTTGAAACTATGTCCGAAACAACCAAGTCCCGCGCGGCGGCACTTTCCCATCTGCGTCGCGGCAGGCTTGCCAAGGGCGACCCAATTCCCCTGCCCCTAACCATGGCTGCCATTTTCCACGCACCCGGCGACGCCACCGGCTTCGATCAATATGGCCGCTTCAGCAATCCGACCTGGGACGCGGTCGAACACATGCTGGCGCATCTGGAAGATGCTCCATGCGTCGCCTTTCCCTCAGGAATGGCTGCAATCTCGGCGGTGTTTTTTGGGTTGCTCAAATCCGGCGACCGCATCCTGCTGCCCTCGGATGGCTACCACACCACGCGGGCGCTGGCGGACCGTTTCCTGAAACCGTTCGGCGTCGCCTACGACGTCCGGCCGACATCGACCTTCCTCGACGGCGGCTTCGATGGATACCGGCTGGCCTTCGTTGAAACGCCCGCCAACCCGGGACTGGATATCTGCGACATTACGGCTGTCGCCGAAGCCGTGCACAAAGCGGGCGCGATCCTGGTGGTCGACAACACGACCATGACGCCCTTCGGCCAGCGACCGCTCGATCTCGGCGCCGATATCGTTGTTGCCGCCGATACCAAGGCGCCCAATGGCCATTCCGACGTGCTGTTCGGCCATGTCGCCAGCCGGAATCCCGACATCATCGCCGCCGTATCCGGCTGGCGTGAGACCTCAGGCTCCATTCCCGGCCCGTTCGAAGCATGGCTGGTGCATCGTGGCCTCGAAACCCTGGAGGTTCGTTTCGACCGGATGTGCGATTCCGCCGAAATAATAGCGCGGCGGCTGGAGAACCATCGTGCGATCAGCGGCTTGCGCTTTCCGGGACTGGAAAGCGATCCTTCGCACAATCTTGCCCGCGCCCAGATGGAGCGCTTCGGCTTCCTCATCTCGTTCGTGCTCGCCTCGGAGGACAAGGCTGAGGATTTCATCAACAACTGCGCCTTGATGCAGGCAGCAACGTCGTTCGGAGGCATGCACACTTCGGCGGAACGGCGAGCAAAAAGAGGAGACGCCGTTCCGCCCGGTTTCGTTCGCCTGTCGGTCGGCTGTGAGCCGGTGGAAGAGCTTTGGCGGGCGATCGAGGCGTCGCTGGACGGTATCAGCGGCTGAACGGATCGATCACGAAGCCAGATCGTCGGCTTCGATATTACGTCGGCCATGCAGCACCCGCAGGATTTCGATCGAATCTTCGCCGACACGGTACAAGGTAAGATATTCGCCGACGACCAGATGGCGAATGCCAGGTGCAATGTCTTCGCGCGGCGCGCCTGAGAAAGGATAAGTCGCCAGTTGCTGCCAGCGGGCTTCGATCCGGTCGAGCAGTCGGTCTGCTGCAGCCTCGTCGTCTCGCGCGATATGAAGCCAGATCGCGATCAAATCCTCTTCTGCATTTGCAGTTCGGATGATGGGCAGCAAATTCATGCCGCGTTATCGGATTTCAATCGTCTGCGCGCTTCGGCTTTGATTTCGTCGATCGACGCAAATCGTCCCGGTCCGCTGTCGATCCCCTCCTGCACCAGCTTGCGCAACTCCTCGACCGTATAACCGTGCAGGTCGCGCCGGTCCTTCCATTGCCTGAGCGCGTCGCGGATCACCTCGCTCGCCGAAGCGTACTCGCCGGCGGCGACCACATCGTCGACCGCCGCCGCCAATTCCGGCGAAAGCGTGATGCTGCGTTTGTCGACCTGACCCATGAATGCGCTCCTGATATTGCCTGTATATGGTACGATTTAATCGCACCAACTTCAAGAAACGCTTGCTTCTCGGAGGCTCAGCAATGCTGATTCAGTCAATGAAGGGCCTGAACCAGCAGGCGCGCCCGAAGACGCAACCTGCTGATATCAGGGAATTCACAGTAGAATCTGGAAGGAATTACCAGCTGGCCTGTAAGCCGGGTTCTGTATGGCCCTCGCCCCTTGCGGCGCGAGAACGTGGCGGCCATTCATCTTGAGCGCATGTTGCCATGCGCCTCACGCAACCTACCCGGACGGTGAGCCGGAAACAGCCCTCGAGGGTTTCCCCTCGCACCGCCCCTATTCGGTCTTGCTCCCGGTGGGGTTTACCGTGCCGCTCCTGTTGCCAGTCGCGCGGTGGGCTCTTACCCCACCCTTTCACCCTTACCACGACGGATCGTGGCGGTTTGCTTTCTGTGGCACTTTCCCTAGGGTCGCCCCCGCCGGCCATTAACCGGCACCGTGTCTCCATGGAGCCCGGACTTTCCTCACCCGCAGCCTTTCGGCTTCGCGGGTGCGGCCGCCCGGCCAGCTGGCAAGGCGTATAAAGGGGTTCACGTCCGAAAACGCAAACAAAAAAGCAGTTTCCGGCTTCTTATGCCGGCGCTCCAAGCGCTGCCAACTGCACCTTGACCTTGCCGCAATAGGCCGCGGATATCGGGTTCATCCGCTTGGCGCCATGGCCGGCATTGTATTTGAGGATCGTGCCGCAGGTTGTGCCGCCGCCGAGGTTCCGCGCCATGGCGAGGTATTTCATGCCGTATTTGATGTTGGTCTCGGGATCGTAGAGACCCTTGATCGAGCCGCTGTAACCCATCATCCGCGCCGTCGAGGGCTTGATCTGCATCAGGCCGATCTCCCCGGCACTGCCGACCTGGTTCGGCTGAAAACTGCTCTCGATCATGATGACGGCCTTGGCGAGCGAGACCGGCACACCATTGTTGGCGGCATGACGCTCGATGATGGTTGAATACTGGCCACTGCCGCCAGCGGCCGCCGCCTTCGGCGCCGCCGCCCGGCTTTTCCGGCCGATCGACGCGGTCGTACTCTGGTCGATGCGGGTCCTGTTGCGCTTCACACGTCGCTTGGAGATTGCATTTTTTGCAGAGACTGCCTTTTTCACTTTTACGCCAGCTTTTTCCGTCTTTGCGGATGCTGGCTTTTTCACCTTGACCGCAGCAGCTTTTACCGCCTTTGCGGAGACTGTCCTTTTTTCCTTCGCATCTTGGCCGGCTTTCGGCGTGGCGGTTTTATCTGGTGCGGTAATGAAACCCTGGTCGGCCCGCTGGCTCAATGGAGCGCCATTCGCCGTGCTGAAGGCAAAAGTCATTACGCCGGCAGCAACAGCTGCCGTTAAAACGGTCAATTTCTGCATGGGGTCCTGTTCTGTTTGAACCACGCGAAGAACTTCACGCAGCTACGCTAACTCAACGTCGGAACATCTGCGGGGCTGTAGGTCCGACAACTTGCACGGATCGCCTTTGACGGTCGAATTAGCGGCAAAGAAGGCAAGGCAAGTCACTTTGAGTGACAGGTTGTAACTTAACGGCCAAGGGAAAGACTACTTGGACGGACCTGCCCTTACGGAAGCAAGCAGCTTTTCCAGGGTGCGGATTGTCGAACCGTCGGCCACGCCATCGACCAGACGTTGGCGGAAGTGTCGCTGAAAAGCCTCGACGACGATTTCGGTCTGCCGGTCGAAAGCGCCTGATATCTCGACGCCATAGCCGTAGAGCGCCAGCATCGATTGCAACGCCTCGACCTCGGCAGACGCATCGCCGGCCCTCAGCACCGCGCCGCGCCTGACGGATGCCGCTTCGACGAGATGGCCGACACCGGCCTCGAACAGCGTCTTCCAGGGGAATTTCTCGCCCGGATCGACCTTGCGCCCCGGCGCCACATCGGAATGGGCGAGCACCCGTTGGGCCGGAATGGAGTGGCGCTGAACAATTCCCTTGCACAGGCCGATGACGGCATCGATCTGCCGTTTCGGAAAGTTCCGATAGCCCAGCGAATGCCCCGGATTGACGATCTCGATACCGACCGAACAGGAGTTGATGTCGCTGCGTCCGAACCAGGAACTCTTGCCGGCATGCCAGGCACGGTCGCATTCCCGGACCATCTGGACGATGCGGCCGTCCTCATGGACGAGATAGTGCGACGAAACCTCGCTCGTCGGATCGCACAGCCAGGCTTCGGCGCCGGCGCCGGTCTTCATGCCGGTGTAGTGCAGCACGATCATGTCGGGTTTGGTCGTCTCGCGTCGTGGACCGAAATTCGGCGATACCCTTACCTCGGCGCTCGGCTCATCGGGCAGGAAGCCGCTCATGCGTGCCGCAGGCCTCGTTCGATCATCTCATAGGCTGCGTTGATCGCCGCTATCCTGCTCGTTGCGATCTTGATGAATTCCTGTGGCAGGCCGCGTGCGATCAGCCGGTCGGGATGGTTGTCCGAAACCAGCTTGCGATAACGCTTTCGGACCTCTTCGAACGGTTTTCCCCGTTCGATGCCAAGCACGATATAGGGGTCAGCCGCACCCAGGTCGACGTGCCGCGCCAGAATGCTCTGGTAATGCGCTTCCTCGATCCGGAAGATCTCGGCGATACGATGCAGGAACTGGCCTTCGCGCTCGTGGACCAACCCGTCGGCCTTGGCGATATGGAACAGTCCGTCGAGAATGTCCTCCAGCATCACGCAGTTCGAATGACCGGAGCCGCAAAGCTGCGCCATGCGTTCGGCATAGGTCTCAAATCCGGCAATGTCGCGCTTGGCCAAATCGTAGAGCCGCGCTACGTTTCGCGTCTGCTCCTTCGGCACTTCGAATATCTGCTGGAAGGCGCGCACCTCGTCCTGCGTGACGATGCCGTCGGCTTTGGCCATCTTGGCCGACAGCGCGATCATCGCCACCGAGAAGGCGACGCGCCGGCGCAGATCCGGATCGCCGGAGAAAACCGTGCGCACGGCCTCGACCACGTCGGCGACACCCGACGAGGTTGAGGACGAAACGCGCGTGATGAAGTCGCCGAGGCGATCCCAAATCGACATGGGCACTTATTAGGGCTAACCGGGCACCGCTATCAAGCGAAGACAATGCCGCAGGGCCGGCTAACCGATTTCGCGGGATGCCTGACGCGCGTGTCTCGAAAACAGATGCTAGGAAGGCCGGCATGATGCCGGCCTTCCCAAATCTTCAGCCAGCTAATCTACTGCGCCGGCGCAGGAGCAGGCTCTGCCGGAGCCGGCTCGGCCGGCTTCGTGGCGTCAGGGGCCGGCTGCATCGGCTGCTCGTTTGCCGGCGGATTGGTGCTCTGCGTGGTGGTGGCGTCCCCGCCCGTGCCGCTGTCGCTGCAAGCAGCAACGCCGAGCAGGGCAAGCGCCGAAACCGACGCAAGAACGAGTTTCTTCATGATATCTCTCCTCTAATCACGCCCCCGCTAACGGTGACGATCGAGGAGAGAATGCATCAGACGGCTATGAGTTTCGTAACGTTGCATTTCCGCATGTAACATCATCTGCTTTTGCCGTTGCCGGGGAAGCCATGGCGAACTAACACCAGGCTACTGGGAAATTAACACATTGAATCAATAAAATGCCTGGGAGAGCTGACGTGATCGCCAAATGGGACTTCTGGATCGACCGCGGCGGCACCTTTACCGATGTCATCGGCCGTGACCCGCAGGGCAGGCTGCACCCACGCAAACTGCTGTCCGAGAATCCTGAAGCCTATGCCGACGCCGCCATCCAGGGCATTCGCGATCTGCTCGGACTAAAATCCGGCGCTCCGATCCCGTCCCGCCTGATCGGCGACGTGAAGATGGGCACCACGGTTGCCACCAACGCGCTTCTGGAGCGCAAGGGCGACCGTGTTCTACTGCTCATCACCAGAGGGTTTCGCGACGCGCTGAGGATCGCCTATCAGGCGCGGCCCGACATCTTCGCCAAGGAGATCATCCTTCCGGAGCAACTCTACGAACGCGTCATCGAGGTCGACGAACGCGTGCGCGCCGACGGCAATGTCGAACGGCTGCTCGACATTGCCGCCTGCCGGCCGGCCATTGAGCAGGCCAAGGCCGACGGCATCGATGCCGTGGCGATCGTCTTCATGCATGCCTGGAAATATCCCGACCACGAAAAGGCGGTGGCAAAAGTCTGCAGAAAACTGGGGTTTTCGCAGATTTCGGTCAGTCACGAGGTCTCGCCACTTATCAAGCTGGTTGGCCGCGGCGACACCACCGTGGTCGACGCCTATCTGTCGCCGATTTTGTCGAGATATGTGCAGAAGGTGGCGGAAGAACTGGGCGTCCTCTCCCCCCTCGAGGGGGAGATGGCTGCGCAGCAGCCAGAGGGGGTCGCCCAAGGCAGCGCGAGGCGTCAAGGAACGTCGAACCCAGTCGAGCCGACCCCACCCGGCGGCTCCGCCGCCACCCTCCCCTCAAGGGGGAGGGAAAGCCCCCGTCTCATGTTCATGATGTCATCCGGCGGCCTCACGGCCGCCGACATGTTCCAGGGCAAGGACGCGTTGTTATCAGGCCCGGCCGGCGGCGTCGTCGGCATGGTCGAGACCGCAAGACTCGCCGGCTTCGACAAAGTTATCGGCTTCGACATGGGCGGCACGTCGACGGACGTGGCCCATTATGACGGCGACTATGAGCGCGCTTTCGACACCGAAGTTGCCGGCGTGCGCATCCGCGCTCCGATGATGCGCATCCACACCGTCGCGGCCGGCGGCGGCTCGATCCTGCATTACGAGGCCGGCCGTTTCCGCGCCGGCCCGGATTCGGCCGGCGCCAATCCCGGCCCGGCCGCGTACCGGCGCGGCGGCCCGCTGGCCGTCACCGACGCCAATGTCATGCTGGGCAAGCTGCAACCCGACTTCTTCCCGGCGATCTTCGGCCCCGGCCAGAATGAGCCGCTCGATGTTGAGACCGTGCGGGTGAAATTCGCGGCGCTCGCCGCCGAAATCGGCGATGGCCGGCCGCCGGAAGCGGTCGCCGAAGGCTTCGTCACCATCGCCGTGGAAAACATGGCAAACGCCATCAAGAAGATCTCGGTACAGCGCGGCTACGACGTCACTGAATACCTCCTGAACTGCTTCGGCGGCGCCGGCGGCCAGCACGCTTGCCTCGTTGCCGATGCGCTCGGCATGGAGGCGGTGCTGATCCATCCCTTTTCCGGCCTGCTTTCGGCCTATGGCATTGGCTTGTCCTCGGTCTTTGCCTCCCGCCAGCAGGCGCTGCTCAAGCCTCTTGCCGAAGAGTCCCGAACCGAGATCGGCAACCTCATTGCCAGCTTGAGAAAGGCCGTCATCGCCGAACTCTCGGTGCAAGGCATCGCCGAGGACGCTGTTGCCGCGAAGCCGGTGCTGCATATTCGCTATGACGGCACCGACACGACACTGCCGGTGAATTTCGAGGGAGATTCGATTTTCCAGGCCAGACGTGATTTCGAAATCGCCCACAAGGCGCAATTCGGCTTCGTTTATGACGACAAGCCGATGATCGTCGAGACGGTCGGCGTCGAAGGCACCGACACCGGCGGCGCCGGCCGCGACGAAAGTGATTCAGAAACCGAAGATCTCACGTTAAACCCTTCGCAGACCCGCAAAATCTTCGCCGAGGGCGCCTGGCGGGATGCCGGCATCTTCCGCCGCGAGACGCTCAAACCAGGGCACAAGATTGCCGGCCCTGGCCTGATCATCGAACCGAACCAGACCATCGTCGTCGAGCCGGGCTGGCAGGCCGAGATCACTGCCAAGAACCATGTGCTCCTGCGCCGCATTGAGAAAAAGCACCGGCAGGCGGCGCTCGGCACCGGTCTCTCCGGGAAGATGGGGGCCGATCCGGTCATGCTGGAGGTGTTCAACAACCTGTTCATGTCGATCGCCGAGCAGATGGGCGTCACGCTGCAGAACACCGCTTATTCCGTCAACATCAAGGAACGGCTGGATTTCTCCTGCGCCGTCTTCGACCGGAACGGGGCGCTGGTCGCCAACGCGCCGCACATGCCGGTGCATCTCGGCTCCATGGACCGTTCGGTCGAGACCATCATCCGGCTCAACTCCGGCGACATCCACCCCGGCGACGTCTTTGCCCTCAACGCACCCTACAATGGCGGCACGCATCTGCCTGATATCACGGTGGTGACGCCGGTTTTTGCAAGCGCTGACCTAATCTCCTCCCTTAAGGGGGAGATGGCCGCAAACCGGCCAGAGGGGGTCCTCTCAGGAGGCACCTCAACAACGTCGAGCACTGCCGCGGCGACCCCCTCCGGCGGCTTCGCCACCACCTCCCCCTCGAGGGGGGAGGAAATCCTTTTCTACGTCGCCTCGCGCGGCCACCACGCCGACATCGGGGGCACGGCGCCCGGGTCGATGACGCCGCTCGCCACCACGGTCGATGAGGAAGGCGTGCTGTTCGACAATTTCCGCATCGTCGATCGCGGCCGGTTCCGCGAGAAGGAACTGGAGACGCTGCTCACCGATCACCCCTACCCGGCGCGCAACCCGCACCAGAACATCGCCGACCTCAAGGCGCAGATCGCCGCCAACGAAAAGGGCGTTGCCGAGCTGCGCAAGATGGTCGCGCATTTCGGCCTTGGCGTCGTCGAGGCCTATATGGGCCATGTGCAGGACAATGCGGCCGAAAGCGTGCGCCGCGTGCTGGAGCGGTTGCCCGACAGCTCCGTATACGAGTATCCAACCGACACCGGCCAGATCATCAAGGTGAAGATATCGGTCGACCGGCAAAAGCGTGAGGCGACCGTCGACTTCACCGGCACGTCGCCAGTCATGAAGAACAATTTCAACGCCCCCGAGCCGGTCGCCCGCGCAGCCGTGCTCTATGTCTTCCGCGTCATGGTCGAGGACATGATCCCGATGAATGCCGGGTGTCTCCGCCCGATCAACATCGTCATCCCCGATGGTTCGATGCTGAAGCCCGCTTACCCTGCTGCCGTCGTCGCCGGCAATGTCGAGACCTCCCAACATGTCACCAATGCGCTGCTCGGCGCCATGGGCGCGATGGCCAACGCGCAAGGCACGATGAACAACCTCACCTTCGGCAACAAGCAGTACCAGTATTACGAGACGATCTGCTCCGGCTCGCCGGCAGGCCGGATGAACTCGGGCCGCGGCTTTTCCGGCACGTCCGGCGTCCACACCCACATGACCAATTCGCGCCTCACCGACCCGGAAGTGCTGGAACTGCGTTTTCCCGTCCTGCTCGAGGATTTCCACATCCGAGAAGGCTCCGGCGGCAAGGGCAGATGGAGTGCCGGCGACGGCACCAAGCGCACCATCCGCTTCCTCGAAAAAATGGAATGCGCCATCCTGTCCTCGCATCGCAACCGCCCACCGCAAGGCCTCGACGGCGGCGGCGATGGCGAAGTTGGCTCGACCAAGGTCCGCCGCAAGGATGGCCTCGTCGAGGTCCTGAAAGCTTGCGACCAGACGGTGCTGGAGGCCGGTGACGCCATCATCGTGACGACACCGACGCCGGGCGGATTTGGCGAGGCCTGAGCCAGCTTCAACAGGTTGTCACCGGCCTGTCATGACCCTGCGCTACCCGCTTGCGGCAAAGCAAACGGGGAATCGCCTTGCCATGACGGACATTTCCGGAGAACTGGTTTTTCGCCGCGGCAAGGAAGTTGGCAAAGCCGTCTACCAGAACCGCCCATTGTCGAAGGCCGGCCTCTCCGAACGGCTCTTCGCCTTGCTGTTTTCCGGCCTTGTCTATCCGCAAATATGGGAAGACCCCGATGTCGACATGGAGGCGATGCAGCTTGGCCGGGGCCACCGCATCGTCACCATCGCCTCTGGCGGCTGCAACATCCTCGCCTATCTCACCCGGTCGCCCGAGAGGATCGATGCCGTCGATCTCAACGCCGCCCATATCGCGCTGAACCGCATGAAACTCGAAGCGGTGCGCCATCTGCCCTCGCAGGGCGACCTGTTCCGTTTCTTCGGCGCCGCCGAGACCCGTCACAATTCGCAAGCCTACGACCGCTTCATCGCGCCGCATCTCGACCCGGTCAGCCGCCATTATTGGGAACATCGCAACTGGCGCCGGCGTCGGCGCATCGCCGTCTTCGACCGCAATTTCTACCAGACCGGCCTGCTCGGCCTGTTCATCGCCATGGGCCACCGCACCGCCAAATTCTTCGGCGTCGATCCGGCCGGCATCATGCAGGCTAAAAGCCTTGCCGACCAGCGCCGTTTCTTCAATGAGGAGCTGGCGCCGGTCTTCGAAAAGCCGCTGCTGAAATGGGCTACCTCGCGAAAAGCCTCGCTGTTCGGGCTCGGCATTCCGCCGGCGCAGTACGATTCGCTGATCACCTCGGGCGACGGCACCATGGCCAGCGTACTGAAAGCCCGGCTCGAAAAGCTCGCCTGCGATTTTCCGCTGGAGAACAACTATTTCGCCTGGCAGGCTTTTGCCCGCCGCTATCCAAATCCCGGCGAGGCGGCGCTGCCGGCCTATCTCGAGAAGCGCAACTACGAGACGATCCGCAACAATGTCGACAGCGTCGCCATTCACCATGCCAACCTGATCGAATTCCTCGCCGGCAAGGACGCCGGTTCGGTCGACCGCTTCGTCCTCCTCGACGCGCAGGACTGGATGACCGACGACCAGCTCAATGCGCTGTGGGCCGAGATCACCCGCACCGCGTCCACTCATGCCCGCGTCATCTTCCGCACCGCTGCCGAACCCAGCCTGTTGCCGGGCAGGGTCTCGAATTCGCTGCTCGACCAGTGGAACTATGCGGACGAAGCGTCGCGCGAATTCTCGGCCCGCGACCGTTCGGCCATCTATGGCGGTTTCCACCTTTATGTGAAGCAGGCCGCATGAGCACGACCGAACTGCCGGCCAGGCACGCCGAACCGCCGGCCGGGCACGGCAAACCGCCGGCCGGGCATGCCGAGCTGATGGACGGCGTCTATCGCTGGCAGCGTCATTTCTACGATCTGACCCGCAAATATTACCTACTCGGTCGCGACCGGCTTATCGCAGGGTTGGATGTACCCGCTGGCGGCACCGTGCTCGAACTTGGTTGCGGCACCGGCCGCAATATCGTGCTTGCCGCCCGACGCTATCCCGGCGCCCGCTTCTTCGGTCTCGATATTTCTGCCGAAATGCTGGAAACGGCCACTGCTGCCATGGCCCGCGAGGGCCTGTCCGGCCGCGTCAAGCTGGCGCGCGGCGACGCCACCGATTTCGACGCGAAAGCGTTGTTCGGCGTTGAGGATTTCAATCGCATATTCGTGTCATATTCGCTGTCGATGATCCCCAGTTGGGAGAAGACGATTTCAGCGGCACTTGCAGCCCTGTCACCCGGCGGCTCGCTGCACGTCGTCGATTTCGGCCAGCAGGAGGCCCTGCCCGGCTGGTTCCGCACACTGCTGCGCGGCTGGCTGAGAAAATTCCACGTCGAGCCGCGTGAAGCGCTGCGCGACGTCCTGGAATCGGAATCTGCAAAAGTCGGCGCAACCCTTCGGTTTAGAACGCTTTATCGCGGCTACGCCTGGCTGGCCGTGGTCGGGCAGCGCAGCTAGTCAGGATGTGTTGAAATTCAGATCAGGCCGAGCCGGAGTCGAAGACGGGCAGCTTCGCGCGTCAGGAGCGGACATTGCCATCCACCTCGCCACGCTCTTCACGAGAACGAACTTTGAATCGGATTAGACTAGACCTGGCGAACGCCTCTTGTGTCTTCCGGGCGCGAGAGGCCAACGCAAACCCCTCTTGACTCGTCCGGGCTCCCGGTGCGGTCGCGCCATTTGCAAACATCGGCTCTCCAACAGCGCCGGGGATTCTTGGCGATTGCAATGCAACTCAACCAGATGTTGCGACTTGCCAGACGGAGCAGCTGGAAATTTCTCCTGCCCTCCTTCTACAAAACGCGAGAGCAAGCCATGATGGGCTGGTCGTATTCATCGCGAGACCGCTATCCCCAGGAGAAGCGAAGCGGCCAAATGCGTAACCGGGTGACAAAGTTCTGGCGCTCGCTTTCTGCCGGCGGCCTCGTCGTCGGCACGCTATTCTTCGTAGCTTCTCTTACGCCGACCCTTGTTCCTCGAACCTATCTGGCCCAGGGCCTGCTCTCCGGGGCATGTTTCGCGGCCGGATACGGCATCGGAGTCGCGTGGCGCTGGCTGTGGGCCTATATGGAGCTTCCGGAACCGCGTGAGCGGTTCCTGCTTGCTCTCAAGATCGCCGTCGCGGCCATTTGCGCAGCAATCGCCATCTTGTTTTTATGGTGGGCAGCGGAATGGCAAAATTCAATCCGTCAACTGATGCTCCTCGAACCCGTGACGAGCGCGCATCCGCTTGAAGTCTGCGTCATCGCGATCGTCACGTTCCTGATGCTCATCGCGCTGGCCCGGCTCTTCAAACGCATCTCCCGTTTGATTTCAGAAAGGTCGGGCCGCTTCGTCCCCGCAGGGTTTCGAACGTGATCGGTTTCACTGTCGCGATACTATTGTTCTGGGCGGTCGCAAATGGCGTGCTCGTCCGCTACGCGCTCTACGTCGCCGATTCGTCCTTCGCAACGTTTGATGCCCTCGTCGAACCGGATCGAGCGCAGCCAACACCTCCGCTCAAGACCGGCAGTGCCGCCTCCCTCGTCAGCTGGAAAGAACTTGGACGGGCAGGACGAGAGTTCATCGCGACGGGACCTACCGCTAGCGAGATAAGCACGTTCACGCAAAAGGATGCGCGCGAACCTCTCCGGGTCTATGTGGGGCTTCGGGCGGCCGACACTGCCGAAGAGAGGGCGCAACTTGCCCTTGAGGAATCAAAGCGCGTCGGGGCCTTCGAACGCTCCGTACTGGTCGTCATCACGCCTACCGGAAGTGGCTGGATCGATCCCGCCTCGATGGATACGGTTGAATACCTCCATAATGGCGACGTGGCGAGTGTTGCCCAGCAGTACTCCTATCTGTCGAGCCCGCTATCGTTGCTGGTCGAGCCGGAATACGGCTCGGAAGCAGCAAGGGCTTTGTTTGCCGCAGTTTATGAATACTGGACGACGCTTCCCCACGACAGGCGGCCCAAACTCTATCTGCATGGCCTGAGCCTCGGAGCGATGAACTCCGAGAGATCGGTGGAGCTTTTCGAGATCCTTGGTGACCCTGTCCAAGGCGCGCTGTGGAGCGGTCCGCCCTTTGAGAGCAGAATTTGGCGCCGCATGACGGAGCATCGCAATGCCGGTACGCCCGCTTGGTTGCCGCGGTTCCGGAACGGTTCGTTCGTCCGCTTCATGAACCAGAATGGCGAGACCGGTCTGGCGGACGCGCCTTGGGGTCCCATGCGCATTGTCTACCTCCAATATGCCAGCGATGCGATTACGTTTTTCGATTATCGCGACTTCTATCGTCGTCCCGAGTGGATGGACGCTCCACGCGGCCCAGACGTCTCGCCGGAACTGCGGTGGTATCCGGTGGTATCGATGCTACAGTTGGCCTTTGACATGGCCGTCGCGACCAATGCGCCGATGGGCTATGGTCATGTCTTTGCGCCCGAACACTACGTCGACGCGTGGCTCGCGGTGACCGATCCGCAGGGCTGGTCTGCCGACCAGATCGCGCGATTGAAGCAGTATCTTGCCGCTCGCGGCAGGATGTGATCGCTGCCTGCCACGACTGCGTTATGCGAGCGGGTTGCTTACGAAAGTCTACACATTGGCATTCGACTTTGGCTTTCCACACGACATAGGAGATCCTCATCATGTCGGACAAACCTAAAAAGGGCCTCGATCGCCGGGATGTAATTGTAGCATCTATTGCCTCTGTAGGCGCGGCGGCCGTCTTCGCGGCCAATGCTGGTTCTGCGAACGCCCAGGACTCATCTGCTTCATCTGTTAGCCCGATACCGGGTGCGTCATCAGCAACGGTCTATACCGGCGATGTGATCCAGGGGAAAAAAGTCGTCAGCGTGCTCGACGTCAAGGACCTGGAGCCCGGCAAGAAGCATTTTTTGTATTTTCAGGGCGCGCAGATGCCCACCGGACAGCACTGGCATGTGTCTGTGACGGTCGCTAGCGGGGCAAAGCCGGGCAAGCGCGCCGTCCTGGTCAGTGGTGTGCATGGTGACGAGATGAGTTCTGTGCATACGGTCCAGACCGTGATGAACCAACTTGATCCGGCGGAGATGTCGGGCACGGTGATGGCGGTCACGGACGTGTCCCGTCCAGCCATGGAAAGCATGCAGCGCAGATGGCCCAATTCTGGCAGGGGCATTGACCTGATCGACATGAACAGGGAATGGCCCGGCAACGAGAACGGTGCCAGTGCGGCCAGCCGCCACGCCGGTCTCCTGTTCAACCGGCTCCTCCGGCCGAACGCTGACGTGGCAATCGACTTCCATACCGGGACGACCGGATTCGATGCCTCCGCATTCAACATTGGCGACATGGATGTGCCCGAGATCAAGGCGATGCTGGAACTTTATCCAGTGGGCCAGATCTTCGACAATCCTGTGTACCCAAGTGTCCTTCATAACGCGTTTGTCGCCGCGGGTATCCCATCCTTTTGTCCGGAGGTTGGTGCTGCGCGTATCCTCGACCTTGAGATGATTCCCCTGTTCGTTGAAGGCACGATGAACGTCCTCAAGCATCATGGCATCCTTGCCGGGCCAATGGGGCGCACAGGCAAGGATGTGAATGTTTTCGTCGGCAACAGCGCGTTCCCGATCCTGGCAACCCAGGCCGGGTTCGTCGAGCATCTGGTCAAGCTGAACGACAAGGTCGGAGCCGGACAGAAAGTGGCCATTCAGCGTAACAGCTTCGGCGAGGTGGTTGCGGAGTACACCAGCAGCGTAGCTGGAGAGGTGGCGGGTCTGCGCAGCGATACGACGGCCGAGGCCGGCAATACCTTGGTATTTGTCCTTTTCCACAGGGCGGCCGAGGGCGTCGAGACTTATCCCGAGTAGTTCACACCCTGCCGAGGGGCTTAGGTGACCCTAATGCAGCGCCTTCACCAGCGCAGCCACCATGACCTGCGGCCGGTAGCCGAGCTTGGCTGGCGTCAGGCCGAGCCGCACCACCACCAACTGCTCGGAGGGGACGATGGCGACCGTCTGCCCGTCATGCCCTTCCATCCAATAGGTATCTCCAGGCAGACCCGCAGCAATGCCGGTGCCGGGGCTCTCCTCGTCGCCCGGCCCCTCGATCCACAACTGGCCCCTGCTGTAGACTTTTGAGGCCGGTGCTGCTTCCCGCATCCAGCCGACGAAACCGGCAGGCAGGATCTCCTGGCCTTTCCAGACACCATCCTGCAGCAGAAACTGGCCGAAACGCGCCCAGTCGCGAGCCGTGGCATAGAGATAGGACGAGCCGACGAACGTCCCGTTTTCGTCGACCTCGAACACCGCGCTCTGCATGCCGAGCGGCTCGAACAGTGCAACCCTTGGCCACGCCAGCGCCTTGTTATTGTCGCCGATTGCATCCTGCCACAGCCGCGACAACATCACCGCCGTGCCGCTCGAATAGGAGAACATTTTGCCGACCTCGCCGGTCAGCGGCTTGGCTGCGGCAAAGCGCGCCATATCAGGCTCGAGATAGAGCATCCGCGTCACGTCGGCGACGTCGCCATAGTCCTCGTTGAACTCCAGCCCGCTCGACATCGCCATCATGTCGGCGAGACTGATGGCGGTGCGGCCATCTGCTTTCCAGGGTCCGAACAGCCCCTGGTTCGTCATCGCCATCTTGCCGGCTTTCACCACGGTGCCGACGATCGCAGCGTTCACCGACTTGGTCATCGACCAGCCGAGCAAGGGTGTCTTTTCGGAAAAGCCGCTGCCATAACGCTCGGCGACGATGCGCCCGTTCTTGACCACCACCACCGCGCGCATGCCGGTGCCTGCCAGCGCCGGATCGTCGAGGATATCAGCGATTTCAGGATCCTGCGAGGCATCGACCCTGTCACCGTCCGGCCAGAGCGCGTCCAGCGGCGGTGCCGGCGTCCACGCCGGCCGGGCGACTGCTTCGGCCGCAGCGGTGTCGCCATCCGGAACCAAGGTGCAGCCGAGACCGTCGCGAGCGACCGCGACGCTCTTGCCGAACACGCCGAACAGCCCAGCCGAGACCGTGCCCTGCTCCTTCTCGACGGAGATCCTCATCAGCCGCAGCAGCGGATGGCCGGGCGCCTGCACGTCGACGGCGAGCACCTCATTGGCATCGCGTCCGGCGATAAAGACATTCGAGCAGACGATCTTGGCCGTGTAGCCCGAGCCGACGCGGATCAGTTCCGGCGGGGCCAAATACAGCCAGGCGGCCAGTGCTGTGACTGCCAGCACAGCCAGCCCGAGCAGCCATTTCACCAGCCTTAGAACAATCTGCATTTTTCCGACTCCCCCGGAAGCTCATCTATGTCATTGATTTGCCGCCATTGCTTCGGCAAAATCGCGGCTCCTGTCGTGCGCCGTGAACGGAATATCAACCATGATCGGCGATCACTGATGCTTGTCGCCCAAAAGTGCTCAGCGGTTTTGGGATAACGACATGCAGGAAACAAAGATTAAAAAGCGCGTCGAAGAGGCGCGCTTTAAAAATAGAAGCGGTCCTGTGGGGAGATCGCTTGGGGGTATGGTCGAGGGGGCCACCTGCAGCAACAACCCATCAGCGGCCGGCTGGAACCGGTTCAGGAGTAGCGATGCGCCGTTTCGCGGCTTTCATCATGCTGACGTTGCTGGGCGCCTGTTCGACCGTCGACGATCTTGCGCCGTCATTGCCGAGCGCCCCGACCGTTGCGGTGCGTGCACCCCGTTTTGATGACTCCGACCCGCATGAGTGGGAAAGCGGCGCGCCGTGGAGTTATGCCGTTCACGGCACCGACGTCTCCAAATACCAGACCTCGGTCAATTGGCCGATGGCCAAGGCCAGCGGCATTTCCTTCGTTTTCATCAAGGCGACGGAAGGCGGCGATCGCTTCGACGAGTATTTCGACGAGCATTGGAGCCGCACGAAAGCCGCTGAAATTCCGCGCGCAGCCTATCATTTCTACTATTTTTGCACGTCGGCCGCCACGCAGGCGCGCTGGTTCATCAAGAACGTGCCCAAAGATCGCTCGGCTATGCCGCCGGTTCTCGACATGGAATGGAACCCGCAATCACCGACCTGCAAGCTGCGGCCCGATGCCGCCACGGTGCGCAGTGAGATGAGCACGTTCCTCGAAATCGTCGAAAAACATTATGGCAAGAAGCCGATCATCTACACCTCGATCGATTTCTTCGACGACAACGGCCTGTCGGCTTTCCGCAGCTACCCCTATTGGCTGCGTTCGGTGGCAGGCCATCCGCGCGAGAGATACGGCAGCCACCCCTTCACTTTCTGGCAGTACACCGGAACCGGCGTTGTGCCGGGCATAAGGGGCAAGGCCGATATCAATGTCTTCAACGGCTCGGAAGCCGCCTGGAACAAGTGGCTACGGCAGAACACCCGTTGACAGCAGGCCTGCCGCCTGCTTTTCGACACAGCCAATGAGGGACGCCTGCAACCGCCGGTAATCTTCTCGGAAGGATGGCGATGCGATTGCGTTTGAAAATTCTCGCGGCGCTGCTTCTGGCTGCCACGGCGGCGCCAGCAGCGGCACAGCAATGCGGCGGCGATTTCGAGGCATGGAAGCAGGGCGTGACGGCGGAGGCCAAGGCCGCCGGCGTCGGCGCTGCCGGCCTTGAGGCACTGGAGAAGGCCACTGCCGATGACAAGGTGCTGGCGCGCGACCGCTCCCAGGGCGTGTTCACCCAGACGTTCGTCGAGTTCTCGAATCGCATGATCTCGCCTCATCGGCTTAAGCAAGGCGCGGCCAATCTGCAGAAATATGCCGATGTTTTTGCCCGCGCCGACCGGGAATTCGGCGTCCAGCCGGCGGTCATCGCCGCCTTCTGGGCACTTGAGACCGATTTCGGCGCAGTGCAGGGGGATTTCCACACACTGAACGCACTGGTGACGCTCTCGCATGACTGCCGCCGCCCGCAACTCTTTCGCCCGCAAATCGTGCCGCTGCTGACACTGATCGATCGTGGCGTCGTGCCGGCGGATGTCACCGGCGCCTGGGCCGGTGAAATCGGTCAGACGCAGATGCTGCCTTCCGACTATCTCAACCGGGGCGTCGACGGCGACGGCGACGAAGTCATCGACCTGCGCGGCAGCGCGCCTGACGTGATCATGACCACGGCCAACAAGATCATGTCGCGCGGCTGGAAACGCGACCAGCCCTGGATCGAGGAAGTCCGCGTACCCGACGACTTGCCATGGGACCAGACCGGCCGCACCAACAAGCTGCCGCTGACGCAGTGGGCTGAGTGGGGCGTCACCAACCCCGACGGCACGCCGCTTGCAGACAACAGCCTGAAGGCAGGCCTGGCGCTGCCCATGGGCCGCAAGGGACCGGCCTTCCTCGTCTATGACAATTTCGACGTCTATCTCGAATGGAACCAGTCCTTCACCTATGCGCTGACCGCGGCAAATCTCGCCGCGCGGCTGGCGGGCGCGCCGCAATTCGATCCGCGCAATCCCGAACCCGGCCTCAACGGCGACCAGATGAGGGCCTTGCAGACGAAGCTCGAGGCCAAAGGCTATGACGTGGGCACGGTCGACGGCATCCTCGGCACCAACACCCGCGAGGCGGTCCGCAAGGAACAGAAGCGGCTAGGCTTTCCGGTCGACGGCTGGCCGACACCGGAGCTTTTGGCGAAACTTTAAGTGGGTCATCGCCTGGCAAGCAGGAAATCGATGAAGACACGCAGCGCCGGCGGAACCTGCCGGGAGCTCGTATGATATAGGTAGAAGCCCGGAAATCTGGGCGACCAAGCTTCAAGAAAACGGATGAGCTTGCCGGCTTCTATCCACGGCCGAACCTGGTATTCCAGCATGTAAGCCACGCCGACCCCGTCCAGGGCCGCCTTGATCATCAGTTCCGTATCATTGACCGTCAGCATGCCATTCACGGTTATCTCCAGAGCGCGTTGGCCTCGCGCGAACTCCCACCGGTAAATGTTGCCGCCGCTGGGCCACTGGAAATTGATGCACTGGTGATGATGCAGGTCGGCAGGATGGCGCGGTACAGGATGATCCTCGAGATAGCCGGGCGCCGCCACCGCGGCCATCTCCAGCTCCTCGCTGAGTTTCACCGCCACCATGTCCTTATGCAGCCGCTCGCCAAGCCTGATACCGGCATCGAAGCGTCCCTCGACAATATCCGTCAGCATGTCGTCAACGATTATGGTGAGGGCAATATCCGGATAGGCGCGGCGAAAATCACCGAGTATGGGAGCGATGAAACGCATGGCGGCGATGCGTGGAACATTGATGCGCAGCAAGCCTGCCGGTCGATTGCGTGATGCACGCGCGTCGGCGACAGCCCCTTCGAGTTCGCTGAATGCAGGTGCGAGGCGGGCAAACAGCGTTTCGCCTGCTGCGGTCGGCGACACGCTGCGGGTCGTACGGTTGAGCAGCCGGACACCGACACGCTCTTCCAGCCCGCGTATAGTCTGGCTAAGCGCCGGCGGCGACATCCTGAGCCTGGCCGCGGCGCGGACGAAGCTGCCTTCCTCGACGATCGCTGCAAACGCGTTCAGCTCGGAGAACTCGGTCCCTCGCATTATGTACCCCAAACTTAACAAGCCTATTCGATAATAGGCTATTATCTGAGCAATAGCATGCCCCTAACTTCGACGTGGAACCGCCGCTCGATTTGGAGCGGCCGCAGCCACGCGAGAAAGGACAGCAGCTATGTATCA
Organism: Mesorhizobium sp. WSM4823; assembly: GCF_055811195.1. NCBI lineage: Bacteria > Pseudomonadati > Pseudomonadota > Alphaproteobacteria > Hyphomicrobiales > Phyllobacteriaceae > Mesorhizobium > Mesorhizobium sp. WSM4823. The sequence continues at coordinate 271,266 of NZ_JBVVQL010000006.1, read as the reverse complement.
TTCGCTTGAAGGCAAAACCGCGGTCGTAACGGGCAGTTCGCGCGGCATCGGACGCGCCATCGCCGAGGGCCTCGCGGCAAACGGTGCGGCCGTGGTCGTCAATTACGTCGGTAACGAGAAGGCCGCCCAGGAAGCCGTTGCTGCCATTCACGAGAATGGCGGAAAAGCCGTCGCCATTCGGGCCGATATCTCCAATATTTCCGACATAAGCCGGCTTTTCGATGAGACCGAAAGGCAGATGGGGACGATCGACATCGTCGTCGCCAATGTTGGCGTCGCCGTCATCAAGCCGTTGGTCGAGGCCACCGAAGCCGATTTCGACTATGTCTTCGGCGCCAACGCCAAAGGCACCTTCTTCACGCTTCAGGAGGCGGCGCGCCGCGTGCGCGACGGTGGCCGCATCATCGCCGTCTCCACCGGTGGAACCAAAATGTTCTTCACGCAGACGGCCCTTTATCTCGGCAGCAAAGGTGCCGTCGAACAGTTCGTCCGCGTCCTCTCGCGCGAGCTCGGACCGCGCGGCGTCACTGTGAATGCGCTTTCGCCAGGCTTTACCGACACCGACCTGCTGCCCGAGCGGGATCGCGCGATCGCCGCCGGCATGTCGCCTTTCGGCAGGATCGGAGCGCCGCGCGACGTTGCCGATGTCGCGGTTTTCCTCGCCTCCGACGAGGCCCGCTGGGTGACCGGCGAGAACATCCAGGCCGGCGGCGGCGTTGCTTAGTGAATAGTGAATAGTGAATAGTGAATGGTAAGGTTGTAGTGGCAGTGGAATTAGACAGTCACCGCTGACTACTGACTACTGATTACGCACTATTCACCATTCACTGTTCACCATTCACTAATCCGCCATCGTCTCCAGGCTCGCAAACCCCTGCGGCGCGTCGCCTTCGTCGAATGGCGTCGTCACCTCGACGAACGTGTCGGGATAAAAGCCGTTGAACCGGGTCCTGAGCGACAGCGAATAGGCGCCGATATGGCCGATCTCGATCCAGTCGCCGGTATCGACCGTTTCCGGCAGCCAGAACGGCCGCGACAGGATGTCGACGGAATCGCAGGTCGCGCCGCATACCTTGAACGGCACGATGGTCTTCTCCTCGCCATTGCGCGAGCGTATCGCCGGGTCTGGAATGAAGCGCGCCGGCAGCGTGATCTTGCCGGTCCACGAATCCGACAGCGACGCCCAGATGCCATCATTGATGTAGAGCCGCTTGCCCTTGCGCAGCAGCACCCGCACGATCAGCGACAGGCAGCGCGCCACGATCACCCTCCCCGGCTCCGCCACCAGCGGCATCTGGTCGAACTGGTATTCCTTCAGATCGCCCGACAGCCGCGACATGATCTGGCCGAGCGACGGCATCTCGATCTGCTTGCGGTTGGGATCGTGGCCGTACTCGGCCGGAAAACCGCCACCGACATCAAGCCCGGCAATGTCGAAGCTGACGCGGTTGCGCACCCAGTCGGCCGAGGCCAGCGCCCGCTCATAAGTGTCAGGATCCTCGATCTGGCTGCCGACATGAAAGCACAGCCCGACCTTGTAGCCCGTTCGGTTCAGCCGTTCGGCCAGCTCGACCGCATTGGCCGGCCCGGCGCCGAATTTCTTCGACAACTCGTAAGCGGCCGATCCTTTCGTCTGGATGCGCACGAACACCGTGATCGCACCCGGATCGATATCGAGCGCCCGAACCACGCGGGTCAGCTTGGTGATCTCGTCCTCATGGTCGAGCGAGATGACGCGGATGCCATATTTCTCCAGCGCCAGCTTGATATCAGACTGTGCCTTTACCGGATGCATGTAGAGCATCTCGGCGTCGGGCGAGACGGCGCGAACGGCGGCGAATTCGCCGGGCGAGGCCACGTCGAAAGCGCCGACGCCGGCATCGACCAGCGTCTTCAGCACGATCTGCTCGCCATTGGTCTTGACCGCATAGGCGGTCTTGCCGGGAAACATCCCCATGAACTGTCTGGCGTCCGCCTTCAGCACCTGCGGGCGAAAGCAATAAATCGGATCGTCCGGGCGAAGCGCCAACGCCGCTTCGCGCGCATTTTCGAATCGCTGCATGGACGAATCCCTCGACTTAGACTGCGAACAATTAATCCAACCTATGGGGGAATGAAAACAATTCTGTGTCTCGCACCCCTGACGCTGCGGCGCTACGCCAGATGATGGGAATGCTAGACCATCGATCTGGTTTCGGGTGGCACTTGCCATCGAACAGGATATGGCCTGAACAGACGCCTGATTGGTTTGGCATTCAGAGCTATCTGGGAGGACGATCCATGGCGATCACAACCACGACGGCAATGCGCGGCCCCATGGTCCTGAAAGACTGGGGGCAGCTTCTGCTGCTCGGTGCGATCTGGGGCGGCTCGTTCTTCTTTGCCCGCATTGCGGTTGCCGAGCTTCCGCCGCTGGTGCTGGTGCTGTTTCGCGTCGCCATCGCGGCGCTGGCGCTGCAGCTCTATCTCGGCCTGCGCGGTCCGTCCTTCCGCCTCGCCTTGCCGTATGCCGGCCTGTTTTTCCTGCTGGCGCTCGTCAACAACGTCATCCCGTTCTCGCTGATCTTCGCCGGCCAGACCGAGCTTGGCGCTGGCGTCGCCTCGGTGCTCAATTCGACGACGCCGTTCTGGACGTTGATCCTCGCCAACGCGCTGACATCAGACGAAAAACTCTCCTGGAACAAGCTTGCCGGGATCGCGCTCGGCATCGTCGGCACGGCGGTGATGATCGGCCCCGGCCTGCTTGCCGGGCTGGGCGGACCGGTCTGGGCGAAATTCGCGCTGATCGGCGCGTCGCTGTCCTATGCTGTCGCCCTGATGGTGGCCCGCCGCTTCAAGGGCGTGCCGTCACCAGTCATCGCCACCGGACAATTGACTGCCTCGACCATCATCATGATCCCGGTCGTGCTGCTCGGCTATGGTCCTGCCAATCTGTTTTCGGCCTCGCCGCCGGTCTGGGCGGCGGTGTTGGCGCTGGCGCTGCTGTCCACCGCCTTCGCCTATATTCTCTATTTCAATCTCGTCGCCTCGGCCGGCGCCACCAACGCCTCGCTGGTCACGCTGATCGTGCCGGCCAGCGCCATCCTGCTTGGCTTCCTGTTCCTGGGCGAGCGGCTCGAATTGTTCGAACTCGGCGGCATGGCGTTGATCGCGCTCGGCCTTGTCACCATCGACGGCCGCCTGTTCGGCCGACGGTAGCGTCATTCCTGCGACGTCGGCCTCGGGAACGACGTGTTGGCTAAGATGAAGCTGCGTTCCGATCGGTCGGTTCATGAGATCGGCGAGCGGCACAGCCTGGCCTTGAGCGAGCACGCCCCTCTGTTCCACGTGTATGATGTCATCGGGAAAAACGTCGTCGATCCGCAGCACCCGCGAGCCTTCGTAGAACCGGCTCATCAGTTGGGACTCGCGGAATTTTCTACGAGGATGGGCCCACAGATCGATGGGATTGGAATGGTTGCTGTCATGTTTCCAAACGCGCCCCTTCAGACCGGACGTTGGCAAAACGCTTCGTGTTACATTGCTTTACGCTGGGTCAAGGTAAAGCAAGCCGCGCATCGGGGCAGTCGTCATATGCCGACTGTCGGCAATCGTGATTTCAGAACCGAAGGTCCGCGCAAAAGACGAATCCGGCTTTTTGAGCCGACGCGGTAGCGCTGCCATCCTCGATATTTGCCCCGGCTTCGCCACAATTTATTCACAGGTCGGAAGCGGCTTTTTGCCGAAGAGTTTCAAGGCGTAAGGGCGAAGAGCAGGTCGTGAATTCCACATTGTCGTCGCAATGCAGCACATTTTCCGCTTGCCTGTGGCACAAATGACCCTAGACTCTCGCCATAGCTCTTTAAGAGGAGGCTATGACATGGGACTCACGAGGCCGATCAACGCATTGATGATTTGTGCTGCGTTTGCATTTATCGGAGCCCTGATTATGGGCTTTCTTCCTTAGACCCGCCAAAGCGACGGAAGATCAGCACAGACTAGTCCAAGTCATTGAAAAGGCCGGGTTTTACCCGGCCTTTTTGGTTTTCCAAAACGTCGATAGAGCTTACGCAGCGGCAGATCCGGCAGCTTCGGCCTCATGCGAGCGGATGCCGATCATGTGGCAGATGGCGAAGACCAGATCGGCGCGGTTCATAGTGTAGAAGTGGAAATCGCCGACGCCGCGCTCGACAAGGTCCAGCACCTGCTCGGCCGCTACCGCCGACGCTACCAGCGCGTGCGTCTGCGGGTCCTTCTGCAGCCCGTCGAAACGCTCGGCCAGCCATGCCGGCACCAGCGCGCCGGCGCGCGACGAGAAATTGGCGACCTGGGTGAAATTGTGGACCGGCAATATGCCCGGCACAATCGGTATGTAGATGCCGGCCCGCCGCGCCCGCTCGACATAGCGCTCGTAGAGATCATTGTCGAAGAAGAACTGGGTGATCGCCCGCGTCGCGCCATTGTCGACCTTGCGCTTCAGCATATCGATGTCGGTGGCGAAATCCGGGCTCTCCGGATGCTTTTCCGGATAGGCGGAGACCGAGATGTCGAAATCGCCGACATTTTTCAGCGCCCCCACCAGTTCGGCACCGTTCGCGTAGCCGTCCGGATGCGGACGGTAGGCGGCGCCGACGCCCTCGGCCGGATCGCCGCGCAAGGCGACGAAACGGGTGACACCCATCTCGGCGAATTCCTGAATGACCTCATCGACCTCGTGACGCGCCGCGTTGACGCAGGTCATGTGCGCGGCCGGCGTCAGCGCCGTTTCGTTGAGGATGCGCTTGACCGTGCGCGCCGTGCGCTCTCGCGTCGAGCCGCCGGCGCCATAGGTGACGGAGACGAATTTCGGCTTGAGCGGCTCCAGCCGGGTGACGGTGTCCCACAGCCTTGCTTCCATCTCGTCGCTCTTCGGTGGGAAGAACTCGAACGAAACCCGGATCTTGTCGCCAATGTCAGGGCGGCGGGAAAAGCGAAACTGGTTCATCAGGCGGTTTCCCCTATCGGATATGCGTTGGTCGGTTGCGCGTGGCTGGAAGGATCGGCGATCAGCATGCGTTGGTCACGGCCGAGCCACAGCTTTACGGTGAGCCTGGCCTCGTTGCCGCCGCGCGGCTCGAATTCCTGGCTGTCTTCGAGGTCGAGCCCGGCCTCGGAAAACCATTCGGTGATCTGCCGGTCGGAAAAGCCGAGCCGCACATGCGCGTGGACGTCGCGCAGGAATTCCAGCGTATGCGGCGCGAAATCGACGATCACCAGCCGGCCTGCCGGGCGCAGCAGCCTTGCCGCCTCGCGGATGGCGCGGGCGGGGTCATCGAGATAGTGCAGAACCTGGTGGATGGTGACGAGATCGAAGGCGTCGCGCTCGACCGGCGGCGCAAAAATGTCGCCCTGGCGCACCTGCGCATTCGAAATCCCTGCTTTGTCCAGGTTGGCCCGCGCCACCGTCAGCATCTCGCGCGACATGTCGATGCCGACGCCACGCCGGTAGAGCGGCGAAAAGATTTCGAGCAGCCGCCCGGTTCCGGTGCCGAGATCCAGCATCGACTGGAACGGGCGCTTGCCGACGAGCTTGAGCAGCGCTGCCTCGACGGCGCGGTCCGGCACGTGCAGCGAGCGGATATGGTCCCAACTCGCGGCATTCACGGAGAAATATTCGGCGGCGCGATCCTGCCGCTTGCGCTTGACCGCTGCCAGCCGCTCGAGGTCACGCTCGACCTGCGGGTCGGCACCCCGGATGCCGGAAACCAGCCTGAGCACGAAATCGCGCGCCGCATCCGAATCCGACAGCCGGAAGAAGGCCCACGAGCCCTCCTGATAACGGCCGATCAGCCCCGCCTCCAGCAAAAGTTTCAGGTGGCGCGAGACGCGCGGCTGCGACTGGCCGAGGATTTCTGTGAGATCGGAAACGGTCAGGTCGCCGCGCGACAGCAACGCCAGTATGCGCAGCCGGCTGGATTCGGCCGCCGCCTTCAATGTATCTACCATAGTGTCGAGAGCGACATGCATGCGAGCATTCTCTTTGAAAGAGATATAAACATATGTTTATGTCGATTTTGATAGCCTTGCAAGCGCTATGTCGCTTCCGGACAAGAAAATGACGCATGCGTGGCGGATCGCGCAAAGCTGGAAGCATGATCGAGGCGAAAACCATGTTCGAGACGCGCAGCGGCGAAAAGCTTTTGGCGACCGATCCGGCCGATATGCCACCGGACGGCCATGTCGTCTTCATCGGCCGCATCGCCTCTCCCTGGACCACGCGGGAAACGTGCCCGAAGAACATGGGAGCCGCGCGGGAGACGGGACAGCCGGCGGTTCTCACGATCGACCTGCCCTATCGTAACGGCCTGCTCGGCCTGGAGCGCGCCAGCCACATCGTCATCCTGTCCTGGCTGCACCACGCACCGCGGACCCTGATTGTCCAGAAACCCCGCCATGCGGCTGAGCCGAAAGGCGTTTTTTCGCTACGTTCCCCTGCCCGGCCGAACCCTGTCGGGCTGCATGTTGCAAAGCTGGTCGCCGTCGACATCGATACGGGCCGTATCGATGTCGACGCTATCGATGTGCTCGACGGCACGCCGGTCATCGACATCAAGCCTTATTTCGCTTCGACCGATGCCTTTGCCGAGGCGACCATCGCCGGACGGGACGAGCCTGGAAGGATCGAAAGATGAACGCGCCGACCGGCCGCCGCCGCGCCATCGCCAAGGCGCTGACTGCACTCTTGCCGCTGGCGCCCTATGCCGACATGGAAAAGATCCGCGCCGACGCCGGCGCGGTGCATATGAAGACCTTGCCGCCGACGATTGCCGTGTGGCTGGCGACGACGGCCCATATCCGCCATGTGCACACCGACTACGAAAAGCTGCTGGCCGAAGGCTACGACCGCGACTCGGCGCGCTTCTTCGTGATGGAACAGATCAACATTGTGCTGACCCGCTGGCGCGCCACGCGTCTGCTCGATGACAACGAGGAAGAATAACTGGTTCTCAATGGCCCAGTGGCAAGCCCACCCTGTGTCTTGTGCCACCCACCGTGCCGCTCTATTCCGTCATCTGGTCGGCGAAAAACGACCTGAGGGGGACGTGATGAGCAAGTCGATCGACCCGCAAGCCAACCGCCTGCCTGAGCTCTCCGCCCATCATCAAGACCCGCACGCCTATCCGGATGGCGTTGCCTTTCTGGACGGGCAATATCTGCCGATGTCGCAAGCCAAGATCTCGGTTCTGGATTGGGGCTTCCTGCATTCCGACGCCACCTACGACACGGTGCATGTCTGGGACGGTCGCTTCTTCCGCCTCGACCTGCATCTCGACCGTTTCTTCGGCGGGCTGGAGAAGCTGCGCATGACGATCCCGTTCGACTGCGAAGGCGTGGCCGAAATCCTCCACAATTGCGTCGCGCTGTCGGGTCATCGCGCCGCTTATGTCGAGATGCTGTGCACGCGCGGCGTCTCCCCGACCTTCAGCCGCGACCCGCGTGAGGCGGTCAACCGTTTCATGGCTTTCGCCGTTCCCTTCGGCTCGGTCGCCAATGCCGAGCAATTGCAGCGTGGGCTGCATGTGGCGATCAGCGACAAGGTGCGTATCCCACCGGTCTCGATCGATCCGGCGATCAAGAACTATCACTGGCTCGACTTGGTGCGAGGCCTCTACGACGCCTATGACCGCGGCGCGGAGACCGCGCTGGTCCTCGATTTCAACGGCAATGTCGCGGAAGGCCCCGGCTTCAACGTCTTTTGCGTGAATGACGGCAAACTGGCGACGCCGGCTGTCGGCGTGCTGCCCGGCATCACCCGCCGCACGGTGTTCGATCTCTGCACGGAGGCAGGGCTTGCCGTTGCAGCGGCCGATGTCAGCGTCGCTGCGCTGCGTCAGTCCGACGAGGTCTTCATAACCTCGACCGCCGGCGGCATCATGCCGGTGACGATGATCGACGGTGTTCCGGTCGCGGACGGCAAGGTCGGCGCGATTACCAGGCGTCTCATGGCGATCTATTGGCAAAAGCACGACGACCCGGCTTGGTCGAGCCCGGTGCACTATCCCTGATCCAAAGCCTGACCGGCTGTTGTGGCGCAGGCCCTCATCAACAAAACGTGCTCGACCTTGATAGGTCCGGAATGCTCCGTATATGCCGGAGCGGAGTAGCCTCCGTTTAGACCATGACCCAAAAGTGGAATCCGTTTTCGGAGAAGATCATGGTCAAACAAGAACCGAAAAATCAAAGCCCGTAAGGGCAAGAACTGGTGGATCATGACACACAAGGTTTGGTTTATTACCGGATCGTCGAAGGGTTTCGGCCGCGTCTGGGCGGAAGCTGCCCTCGCCCGTGGCGACCGCGTCGCGGCAACGGCCCGCGATGCCGGCACGCTTGCCGACCTCGTCGACAAATATGGCGACCGTATCGCCGCGATTAAGCTCGACGTCACCGACAAGACGGCCGTCGATGCCGCCATTGCCGAAGCGCATAGCCGCTTCGGCCGGCTCGACGTCGTCATCAACAATGCCGGCTATGGCCATTTCGGCGCTATCGAGGAAATCAGCGAACAGGAGGCCCGCGACCAGATCGAGACCAATGTGTTCGGCGCTCTCTGGGTGACCCAGGCTGCCCTGCCGATCATGCGGGCGCAGCGTTCCGGCCACATCATCCAGATCTCGTCGATCGGCGGCGTCAACGCCTTCGCCATGGTTGGTCTCTACCACGCCTCGAAGTGGGCGCTGGAAGCCTTCAGCCAGTCTCTCAGCCTGGAGGTCGCGGAGTTCGGCATCCACGTGACGCTTGTCGAGCCGGGCGGTTTCTCCACCGATTGGGCCGGCCCGTCCGCCAAGGTCTCGAAGCCGATCGCGGCCTATGAGCCGGCCCGCGCCGCGATGGCGGAGCGGCGCAAGCGCTCGGTGGCTGGTGACCCTGTCGCCACGGGACCGGCAATGCTTGAAATCGTCGATGCGGCCGAACCACCGCTCAGGGTGTTCTTCGGCGATGGCGGCCTGCCGATGATCAAGCAGGAATACGCCAACCGCATCGCGCTGTGGGAAAAGTGGGATCACGTGTCCGTCACGGCGCAGGGCGCGAATAAGAACCGCAAGGCCGCCTGAGGCACTCTGGATTCTCGCTACGCCGCCGCCACGGCGGCGTAGCCCACGCTCATTTGGCTTAGGCCCGGTAAATCCACTGCTCCGGCACGCGCACCGAAATCTCCTCGCCTGTGGTGATGCGGCCAGGCTTTTCGACCCAGGCGACGAGGCCGCGCAACCGCTTTGCCGCCTTCGGGAACAGCAGCGCGCCAGCCTCGTGGTCGGCCATTCCGGCATTTTCTGCGACCGATCGCCCGGCGATGCGGCAAGGTCCGTTCTGCGCGTCGACCTTGATGGTGACGCCGCCTTTGAAGAACAGCAGCGTGCCGGACGGCAGCATGGAGAGATGCGGCAAGCCTTCGATCAAGAGGTTAGCACCGATCCACTCCGGCTTGATCACGGCGATGCCCATCCGCCCTGCCACGATCGCCAGCTCGTCCGCCGCCACGATGGACAATTGCCGCTCGTTGCGCATCTCGGTGCCGCGTGGATACCAGGGTTCGCGCCCGCCGGAGCGACGTGTCATGCCGGCATGGAAATCGCCGTCGATGCCGTCGAAGCCAAGCCGCAGTTCATTCGCCGCGCGGGTCTCGAAATGATCCGATGGCGCGACGTAAAGTGCTGCCACCTGCGCGGCAAGCTTCCGTGCCGGGATGATTTCGACCGGACTTTCGGCCTCGGGAAAGAGATCCAGCATAGGCTTCGCTCCTTGCGTGATGCCGCGCAATTAGCCGCAGTCAGCTCATCAGGTCCAGTCTAAAGCGCTGATGCTCCAATCAAGGAGTCTGATGCGATTTATTAGGCGCCATCCAACGCTGGCGCCGTTCGCGCCAAAATAGATCAAAGCATCCGCAACAGCGCGCCGCCAATCGAATAGCCGGCGCCGAAGGCGCAGAGCAGGCCGTAGTCGCCGGCCTTCATGTCGGCATGGTTCTCCGACAGGGCGACGATCGCGCCGGCGCCGGCGGTGTTGCCGAGGCGCTCCAGCACCATCGGTGCGCGGTCATGATCGACCTCGTGACCGAACGACAGCTTCAGGATCATGGCGTTCATCCGGGCGTTGGCCTGATGCAGCCAGAAGCGCCGGATCGCCTGCGGCGTCAGACCGTGCTCGGCCAGGAACTCGACGATGAACTTGTGGCCGGCGACGGTGACTTCCTTGAACACCTTGTTGCCGACCTGCTTGATCAAATTGCCTTCCAGATTGATCATATATGGATCGTCCTGGGCGGTGCGCGTGTGGTAGCCGAGATTGGTGCGGATGTTGTTGGACATCTGCGTCCAGGTGCGCGTGTCGAGCACCTCGAAACGTCCAGGCCGCTTGTCGCCCTGGGCCAGCCCCTCCACAACCATCGAGACAGAAGCGTCGCCGAAGATGAAATGCGTCTGCCGGTCGCGGAAGTTGAGATGGCCGGTGATGATCTCAGGCGTCGTCACCAGCACGCGCCTGTGCGCGCCGGCCCGCACCAGGTTGACCGCGATGTGCAGTGCCGCCGCCGCCGACGAGCAGCCAAGGCCCATGTCGAAGCCGGCCCCTTTCGTGCCCATCGCCTGCTGCATCTCGATCGCGATTGCCGGATAGGGCCGCTGGTGGTGCGAGGCCGAGCAGATCACCAGATCGATATCAGATGGCTCCAGGCCGGCATGGTCGAGCGCTTTCCTGGCCGACGCGATGCCGAACTCGGCTTCCAGCGACAGCGCGTCATCGGGCCGCGCCGGAATGCGCGGCGCCATGCGGGTCGGGTCGAGGATACCTTCCCGCTCGATCACATGACGGGTCTGTACGCCCGAAGCATGGACGATGAAGGCACTGTCCGATTTCTGCAGCAGCGTCTCGCCCGAAGCCTGGCGGCGGACATTCTCCATCTCGACCCAGGCATTGAAGCTGTCGACCAATTCTTCATTGGTGATCGAAGGCTCGGGGATTTCAACGCCAAGGCCGCTGATGATGACGCGATGCATTTCCAGTTCGTCCCCATGCGCAGGCGTTGCGGCTTGATGTGGGCGCCGCGAGAGCTCGGCGCAACATCTTTCGCACCAAGCTGGTTTATGCCGGCTTAAATCAAGTGTCTGAGCTAAGCTGAGCGCCGCGCGACGATGAACAGGCGCGGGAAACGCAGCAGCACCTTGCCATTTGCCGTCTTCGGATAGGCTTGCGTGATCCCTGCAGTGTAGCGCTTGAGGAAAAACTCCCGCTCGCCCTCGTCGAGCGGGTCGAGGAACGGCTTCAGCCCGGTCGACTTCAGCCACTCGACGATTGCCCCGGCATCGGCCAGCGGGTGATTGTAGGCGGTGTGCCAGATGTCGAGCCGGTCGGAGAACGGCGACAAAAGATCGTAATAGAACGACACCGACGGCAACGACCCGCGCGCAGCACCATCGAGCTCTTCGGCAAACGGCATTTCGGCCGCCGTCTCCCGCATTAGCCGGTGCGAGGGTTCGCTCATATTGTCGGGCATCTGCACGGCAAGCGCGCCGCCGGGCGTCAAACATCCCATCAGCCGCTGCAAGATCGCCGGATGCTCGGGCAGCCACTGGAACACTGCGTTGGCGAAGATCACGTCGACCGGCTTTTCGGGCTGCCACGCCGCCACATCGGCTAACTCGAAGGTTACATCAGGCAAACGTGCCCTCGCCTTCTCGATCATGTCAGGCGAGCTGTCGAACCCGCTGACCTGCGCACTCGGCCAGCGTTCGACCAGCAATTCGGTCGAATTGCCAGGTCCGCAGCCGATATCGACCACCCGCTGCGGTGCTTCCACCGGCACCTGCGCGACGAGATCGCGCGACGGCCGCGTGCGCTCGTCCTCGAATTTCAGATATTGGGCGGCGGACCAATCAGCCATCTCAGCTCCTCAGATCAATAGAGAATTCGCCGCCCCTAAACCTTATCTGGTCAGCCGCTTATATGTCATGCGGTGCGGATTGACGGCGTCAGGGCCGAGCCGGCGGATCTTGTCCTGCTCGTAGTCCTCGAAATTGCCCTCGAACCATTCGACATGGCTGTCGCCCTCGAAGGCGAGGATGTGCGTGGCCAGACGGTCGAGGAACATGCGATCGTGCGAGATGATGACGGCGCAGCCGGCGAAGCTTTCCAGCGCGTCTTCGAGTGCCGCCAGCGTTTCCGTATCGAGATCGTTGGTCGGTTCGTCGAGCAGCAGCACATTGCCGCCGGTCTTCAGCATCTTGGCCAGATGCACGCGGTTGCGCTGGCCGCCGGACAGATTGCCAACCTTCTGCTGCTGATCGCCGCCACGGAAATTGAACGACGCGCAATAGGCGCGGGTGTTGGCCTCAAACTTGCCGAGCTTGACCACTTCGGCGCCGCCCGAGATTTCTTCCCACACGGTCTTGGTTGGGTCCAGTGCGTCGCGGCTCTGATCGACGTAGCCGAGCTTGACCGTCTCGCCGACGCGGATCGTGCCGGCATCCGGCTTCTCCTGGCCGGTGATCATGCGGAACAGTGTCGTCTTGCCGGCGCCGTTCGGGCCGATGACGCCGACGATGCCGCCGGGCGGCAGCTTGAATTCGAGATCGTCGATCAGCAGCGTGTCGCCGAAGCCCTTCGACAGGCCGTCGACCTCGATCACCACATTGCCGAGCCGCTCGCCATGCGGAATGACGATCTGCGTGTCGCTCGGACGCCGCTTGTCGGCTGCATCCAGCAGATCCTGGAACGCCTGGATGCGCGCTTTCGACTTGGTCTGCCGGGCCTTCGGGCTGGACTGGATCCACTCGCGTTCGCGGCCGATCGCCCGCTGGCGCGCATCGTCCTCGCGGCCCTCCTGCTTGAGCCGCTTGGCCTTGGCTTCGAGATATTTGGTGTAGTTGCCCTCATAGGGAATGCCGCGGCCGCGGTCGAGTTCAAGAATCCAGCCCGTGACATTGTCGAGGAAGTAGCGATCGTGGGTGATGATCATCACCGCGCCCGGATAGGCGCGCAAATGCTTTTCCAGCCATGCCGTCGTCTCGGCGTCGAGATGGTTGGTCGGCTCGTCGAGCAGCAGAAGGTCGGGCTGGCGCAGCAGGAGCTGGCAAAGCGCGACGCGGCGGCGCTCGCCGCCCGACAGCTTGGTGACATCGGCTTCCTTGGGCGGACAGCCCAGCGCTTCCATAGCCATCTCGACCTGCTGTTCGAGATCCCACAGGTTGAGGCGGTCCATCTCGTCCTGGAGCTTGGCCGACTCGTCGGCCGTCTCGTCGGAATAGTTCATCATCAATTCGTTGTAGCGCTCGATGATGGCGGTCTTGGCGGCAACGCCTTCCATGACGTTCTCGAACACCGTCTTGTCCGCATCGAGTGCCGGCTCCTGCGCCAGGTAGCCGACGGTAGCACCCTCGGCCAGCCACGCCTCGCCGTTCCACTCCTTGTCGATGCCGGCCATGATCTTGAGGATGGTCGACTTGCCGGCGCCGTTCGGGCCGAGGATGCCGATCTTGGCGTCGGGGTAGAAGGAGAGGTGAATGTTCTCGAGCACCTTCTTGGTGCCATAGGCCTTGTTGAGGCCGGCCATGTGATAGATGAACTGGCGTGCCACGCGCGCTTTCCCTGAAAAGTCGACTGGAATGTCGGATTGAATGGAAGTTGCGCGCTATGTAGGCGATGCCGCGTCGAACGGCAAACTGTTTTGGCATTTCGGGCCTGACTTCGGGCCGGACAGGCTCATCGAACGATCCCCGCTTTCCGTTCGCTGCATTTGCCCAACGAAAGCTGCGGTTAATCATTCCGCGTCAAAGGTGTTGGATGGGGAATCGCCGGCAAGCAGCGATTTCTGCTAAGAGATCGGGTCGTGCTGAACAGTTTCCTGCTCCTTGCCGAAGCGATCATCTACTTCGGCGTCATGGTCGCGCTTTTCCGATTCAGGCACCGTATCGGCCTCGGCGTTTTTGTCTGCGCCCTCGGGGTCATGCATTTCCTGGAAACATACCTCGCCAGCGTCTTTTACGTCGCGCTGCCATTCGGCATGGTCTCGCCGGGTTCCGCCGTGCTGTTCTCCGGCAAGCTGGTGATGCTCCTGCTTCTCTACATCAAGGAGGACGCGGCAACCGTCCGGCAGCCCATCTACGGTCTGTTGCTCGGCAATGCCTTGATGATCGCGCTTGTGCTGGTCCTGCGCCTGCATGAGATCGCACCGCTTCCCAATGGCAAACTTCCCGACATCGGTTTCATCGACCAGATGGGCTGGCTGATGGTGTGGGGCACGATGCTGCTGTTCGTCGACGCCATCCTGATCATCCTGCTTTACGAAAAGCTCGGGCGTTATCTCCGCAAGGCGCTGTTCTCTCGCATTTTGATCTCCGTCGCCTGCGTGCTCACTTTCGATCAGGCGGGATTTTTCGCGGCGTTGCACTTCGTCACCGGCGCACCGGTCGCGGTTTTCTTCGGCGGCTGGTTCGCCAAGATGGGCGCGGCGCTTGCCTACAGCACTATGCTTGTCGCTTATATCAGATGGTTCGAGGCGCGGCAGGTGCCGGCGCCGCGCGGGCTGTCCGACATCTTCGACACGTTGACCTACCGCGAGCGCTATGAGGCGCTGGTCGAGCATGTCGGCCGCGACGGGCTCACCGGCCTGCTGCACAGGGGCCGCTTCGACAGCGACGGTGAAACCGCAGTTGCCGCCAGCCTGCGGACGGCCAAGCCGCTCAGCCTGCTGATCATCGACGTCGACCATTTCAAATCGATCAACGACCGCTTCGGCCACGCCGAGGGCGACAAGGTGCTGAAAGCCGTCGCCGCACTGCTTGGCGAGGTTGTCGGTCCCGAGGATCAGGTGTTCACGATCGGCGGCGAGGAATTCGCCATCCTCTGCTCACGTCCGCATTCGGCCGCCAGATTGCTTGGCGAAAACATCCGGCACGCGGTCAAGACATCCGCAAGCACCAGCCGGTTCGACATCACAGTCAGTGCCGGCATCTCCACGGTCAGCGAGACGACCCGCTGCCTTGCCGATGTCTTTGCGCTGGCCGACCAGCGCCTCTACAAAGCCAAGTCGACCGGACGCGACCGCGTCGTCGGCGAACCGGGCGGCCACGAGGCCGACAGCCTCGCCGCATGGACCAGGCCAGGACGCGGCATCGGCGTATAGCATCCAGCCCGGCTCGGCGGGTTACTGGAACTCTATCGGATCGACGGTGCCTTTCGGACAACCCGCATTGCTCGTCGGCGCAGACGCCATCAACAGCTCACCGAGCGAAGAGTTTGGCCCGATCGGGCCGGTCAGGCCGAGCGTCAGTTCGCCGATCAGCCGCCTGCCGTTCGAATGGTCGTTCAAACAGGAGACGCGAACCCGCTCGCCGGCGCCGGGTCCGAAGGCCCTGTCAAAGGCGCTACGGATCTGGTCCGATGTCAAATCCCGACCGGTATTCTCAGTGAAAAGATCGCGGACAGGCGAAGCATTCACCGCGCGCATCAGGTTCAGCGCATCGGAAAAATACGCTTGCTGGCTCTTGCCGTAGCAGGTGCCATGCTTGATCCACTCATGCCTTTCGAGAGCGGATGCCGTGCCCGGCATGACCCGATCGAGCTCCGAACGCGTGTTCGGGTCGAGCTCGACCGGCGGCAGGTCCTGCCAGTGCGCCGGATTGTCGTTCGCCTTGTCGGCGGCTGCCACCTGGCAATAGAAATTCCCGTTCGGCTGCGGCCACAGCCCGTGCAAGGTGAAATGTGTCGCATCGAATCCACCAGCGGTCTGCGCCTTGCATTCGGTCTTGCCGGGCCTGGTTTCGCAAAAGGCAGGCTGCCAGCTCAGCGCGAGGACGTATTCGGGCTTTCCCGAAGCCGGCGCAGCAGACTTCTTCCCTTCGGCCAGCACAGGTGCGGCTGGCGCAGGTGCTGCCGATTCCCCGGATGCGCTGCCGCCCGAAACATGGCCGCAATCGACCTTCACCCAGCGACGCTCCGGATCGGCCCCCGGCACGCGAATCAGATAGTGCGTAGGAGCATCCTTGTTGCCGGCCAGCAGATCGTAGCTCTGTCCCGCAGCGGTCGAGATATTGCCGGGATTCTTGCCGCTTTTGATGGCCTGGGGCGCCGGACAGGCGGCGTCGGCCACGAAAGAGCCGCTCATTTTGACTTCGGCACGCGCAGCGTAGGTTAGCGATGCGGCGACAAGCGCCAATCCGAAAGCAAGACCTATCCGTATGCGCATAAAAGTACCCCCGGCTGAAAAATGCCGCGGCAACAGGCTGCCGCCCTCACTCGGTATCAAATTCTCCATGTCAGAATTGCGATACAGTGTGTAGCGCGGCAAGAACAGCGCTGCGGAAAACACCGATTGACGCAAAACCGGCCTCGGCGCACACAAGCGCTCGCAGCCGCGAAAGACGCGTTGGAGACGAAGCTACAATGTCATTCAGCCAGCAGCGCGTGCTTCGATCGCCGACCGGCGCCGCGCTCAACCTCTATGTGAAACGCGCCGAGGGCCGTCCGCGCGCCGCTATTCAGATCAATCACGGGCTGGCCGAGCACGCCGCACGCTATGTGCGTTTCGCTACCTTTCTGGGCGAGCGCGGTTACCACGTCTACGCCCATGACCATCGTGGCCACGGTGCAACCAAGGCGCCGGACGCGCCACTCGGCCAGTTCGCTCAATCAGATGGCGGCGCCAAGGTCATCACCGATGTCGCCGCCGTCCACGATTTGATCGCCAGCGAACATCCCGGCCTGCCCGTTATCGCCTTCGGCCATTCCATGGGCGGCCTCATCGCGTTGAATTTCATGTTTGCCCACGCGAACCGGCTGCATGCCGCCGCCATCTGGAACGCCAATTTTTCCGCTGGGCTCGCTGGCCGTGCCGCGCAAGCCATCCTGGCCTGGGAAAAATTCCGGCTCGGCTCCGACATGCCGTCGCGCATGCTGCCGAGACTGACCTTCCAGGCCTGGGGCAAGGCCATCCCCGATCACCGAACGCCATTCGACTGGCTGTCGCGCGACACAGCCGAAGTCGACAAGTACATCGCCGATCCGCTCTGCGGCTGGGATGCCTCCGTGTCGATGTGGCGCGACCTGTTCGGCTTCGTCTTCGACGGTGCCGACGACATTAATTTTTCCGGCGCCCGCAAGACCCTTCCGATCTGCCTGGTCGGCGGCGAAAAGGACCCCGCCACCGGCGGCGGCAAGGCGATCGGCCACCTCGCTGGGCGTCTGCACAGGATGGGCTTTTCGAATCTCGTTTCAAAGGTTTATGCCGAGACCCGCCACGAAAGCCTGAACGAGGTGAATCGGGATGTTGTCATGGATGATTTCGCCGCATGGGCCGACGGCGTACTGAAACAAGCCTGATCGGCGTTAACCCGATCGAGGTTGGCCCATTGCAAGGGCCGTGACAGCCGCACCCGGTGTTGATAGAGGCTCTGCTTTCGACCCATAATGGTGATCCATGGCCGAACCTCCGCTGAAAGGCGTCCGCGTTATCGAACTCGCCCGCATCCTGGCCGGACCGTGGGCCGGGCAGCTGCTTGCCGATCTCGGCGCCGACGTGATCAAGGTCGAAAGCCCGGATGGTGGCGACGATACCCGCAAATGGGGTCCGCCCTTCGTCATGAGCCATGACGGCGAAAATCTTTCCGCCGCCTATTACCATTCCTGCAATCGCGGCAAACGCTCCATATCAGTCGATTTCTCGACGCCCGAAGGCGCCGAGACCGTGCGCCGGCTGGTCGGGACCTCAGACGTTTTGATCGAGAACTTCAAGCTCGGCGGCCTGAAGAAATACGGCCTCGACTATGACAGCCTGCGCAAGATCAACCCGCGGCTGATCTATTGCTCGATCACCGGCTTCGGCCAGGACGGACCCTACGCACCACGCGCCGGTTATGACTTCATCATCCAGGCCATGGCCGGCATGATGTCGATCACCGGCGAGGCCGGTCGTGAGCCGCAAAAGGCCGGGGTTGCGATATCAGACATTTTCACCGGCCTCTATTCGGTGGTCGCTATCCAGGCAGCACTTCGCCACGCCGAGAAGACCGGCGAAGGCCAGCATATCGACATGGCGCTCTACGACACCCAGATCTCGACGCTCGGCAACCAGAACCTCAACTATCTGGTCTCAGGCAAATCGCCGGTGCAGATGGGCAATGCGCATATGAATATCGCGCCCTACGAAGTGGTGCCGGTGAAGGACGGTCATATCATCCTGGCCGTCGGCAATGACGGCCAGTTCGCCAAATTCTGCGCGGCCGTCGGATTGGACGAGCTGTCGTCGAACCCCGATTTCGCCACCAATCCCGCGCGGGTCGCCAACCGGGCGAAGCTGCGCGAGCTTATGATCGAGGCGCTAAAAACCTTCGATCGCGACCCGCTGCTGGCCAAACTGGAGGCGGCAAATGTGCCTGCCAGCCCGATCAACACGATCGGCCAGATGTTTGCCGACCCGCAGACCATCGCGCGCGGCATGCGGCTCGACCTCGACGACGGCCACGGCAATCTCTTGCCCACGGTACGCGCGCCGATGGTCATGTCAGGCACGCCGCTCGCCTATGAGCGCCCCTCGCCGCGTCTCGGCGAACACACCGAAGAAATCCTTGCCGAACTGGAGAGGTCAGGAAAATGAAGACCGGCGGACAATTGATCGTCGATGCGCTGGAAGCCAACGGCGCCGACCGCATCTATTGCGTGCCCGGAGAGTCCTATCTTGCGGTGCTCGACGCGCTGCACGATTCGACGATCCGCACCATCGTCTGCCGCCAGGAAGGCGGTGCTGCGATGATGGCCGACTGCCATGGCCGCCTGACCGGCAAACCCGGCATCTGCTTCGTCACCCGCGGCCCCGGCGCCACCAATGCCTCGGCCGGCATCCACATCGCCATGCAGGATTCGGTCCCCGTCATCCTGTTCATCGGCCAGGTCGCCAGCCACGCCAAGGGGCGCGAGGCGTTCCAGGAGGTCGACTATTCCAGGTTTTTCGGTGACATCGCCAAATGGGTGGTCGAGATCGACGATGCCTCGCGCATCCCCGAATTCGTCACCCGGGCCTTCACTGTGGCGACGTCCGGCCGCCCCGGCCCGGTGGTCATCTCGCTGCCGGAAGACATGCTGACCAGCCTTGCCGAGGCACCGGAGGCCCAGCATTACACGCGCGTCGAAACCTCTCCCGGTGAAGCCGAACTCGACCGGCTTGAAGCGCTGCTCAACGCCGCGAAACGGCCTGTGGCTATTCTGGGCGGCACACGTTGGGATGCCAATGCCGTTCAGGAAATGCAGCGTATCGCCGAAGCCTGGTCGCTGCCGGTCGGCTGTTCCTTCCGCCGCCAGATGCTGTTCGATCATCTGCATCCGAACTATGCCGGCGATGTCGGCATCGGCATCAACCCCAAGCTGGCGACCGCGATCAAGCAGGCCGATCTCGTGTTGCTGATCGGCGGCCGCATGGGCGAAATGCCGTCCTCCGACTACACGCTGCTGAAGAGCCCCTACCCAGACCAGACACTGGTCCACGTCCACGCCGATGCCGGGGAGCTCGGCCGCGTCTACCGGCCGACGCTGGCGATCAACGCCTCGCCTTCCGCCTTCGTGAGGGCCTTCGCCAGGAGGAAGGGGCCGGCGGCGCCGAACTGGGCCGACGAAACCCAACGCCTGCATGCCGCCTATCTCGACTGGTCGACGCCGCCGGAAACCGGACCTGGTCCGGTGCAGATGGGACCGATCATGAACTATCTCGAAACGGTGCTGCCCGACGATGCGATCCTCACCAATGGCGCCGGCAATTATGCCACCTGGGTGCACCGCTTCCACCGTTTCGGCCGCTTTGCCACGCAGGCGGCCCCCACCTCCGGCTCGATGGGCTACGGCACGCCGGCAGCTGTTGCCGCCAAGGAACTCTTCCCCGAGCGCGACGTGATTGCATTTGCCGGCGACGGCTGCTTCCTGATGAACGGGCAGGAATTCGCCACCGCCGTGCAGTACGATTTGCCGATCATCGTCATCGTCGTCAACAACGGCATCTATGGCACCATCCGCATGCATCAGGAGCGGGAATATCCGGGTCGCGTCGTCGCCACCGACCTAAGGAATCCCGATTTCGCAGCTCTCGCCCGCGCCTATGGCGGCCATGGCGAGACGGTCGAGAAGACAGCCGACTTCGCGCCGGCCTTCGAACACGCCCGTGCCAGCGGCAAACCGTCGATCGTCGAGATCAGGCTCGACCCCGAGGCCATCACGCCGACCCGGACGATGACCCAGATCCGCGAAAAGGACTGATCCGGCGGGAGGACGCCTTTCCGTCGGCAGAAGACTTCGTCGGCAGAAGACCTGGCTACATCGCCGCCGCCTTCTCGATCTGCCCGCGGATCTCGCCGTCCTTATGGGCCGCCGTATGGATGTTGATGTAATATTTGCCGGCCATCAGGTCGGCAGCCTGAGCGTCGGTCAGGATCGCCGCCCCCTTGAACGGACTTTTTGGAGCGCCCTTGAATGGGACGGCGACGCCGGCATTTTCACCCTTTGCCGCCGGACCGTGAATATGTCCGGCCGTAGCCGGGCCGCTGAGGCCCGAATACGTCACGTTCCAGGTGAGCTGTTTCGTGGCGGTGTCAAAGACGAGAGCGGCGGTACCCTTGCCCTCCGTGGTGATGGGCGGATTCTGCTGAGCTCCGTCGAGCGTCGCCTTCATCTTCATCATGTCGGCCAGGGCCGGTGAAGCGCACAGGAAAGAAGCCGAAACGGCCAACGCCGAAAGCATCGGCGAGAAGGATTGTATGCGCATGGAAATCTCCGTTGTGGCGATGACATCCGCTGAAATTGGATGCACCGGCACAACGTTGTGGCGAGCGGATGTTTCCACCGGTAACGGCTATTTTACGCCCCGACAAAAAGGGGCGGTCGCCCGCCCCCTTTTTTCGAATTGCAGACCCCAGAATCCCGGTTGATCGGCTCTACCTGATCGTCTTATTTGATCGCTTTGTCCGTGATGGCAGTCGTGTAGGCGCCGCTCGGCTCTTTGGTGATGATCTTCTGATCGAGCAGCGCCTTGGCGGTGCGCGCGTAGGTCGCCGGGTCGAGCTTGCCGTCGGCATTGTCGATCAGCTTGGCGACTTCGCCCATCATGCGCTTCTGGTGGTTCTCGTCCTGGCCGCCATTGTCCATGACGATGCCGGCCGCCTCGTCGGAATTGTCGACGGCGTATTTCCAGCCTTTCATCGAGGCCCGCACGAAACGCACCATCTTGTCCTCGAAGGCCGGATCCTTGAGCTTGTCCTCGGACGCATAGAGCCCGTCCTCGAGCAGGTCGTTGCCCATCGCCGAGTAGTTGAACACGATCAGCTCTTCCGGCTTATAGCCGGCGTCGATGAGCTGCCAATATTCGTTGTAGGTCATGACCGAGATGCAATCCGCCTGTTTCTGGATCAGCGGCTGTACGTCGAAACTTTGCTTGAGCACGGTGACGCCGTCCGGACCGCCGTCGGTCTTCAGGCCAAGCTTGTTCATCCAGGCGTAGAACGGATATTCATTGCCGAAGAACCAGACGCCGAGCGTATGGCCCTTGAAGTCGGCTTCGGTCTTGATCGGGCCATCCTTAGGGCAGACCAGCTGCATGCCGGCCTTCTTGAACGGCTGGGCGATATTGACCAGCGGCACGCCCTTTTCGCGTGCGGCGAGCGCGCCGCCCATCCAGTCGACGATGACGTCCGCGCCGCCACCGGCGATCACCTGCTCCGGCGCAATGTCAGGACCGCCCGGCTTGATCTCGACGTCAAGCCCCTCGGCCTCGTAGAACCCCTTGTCCTTGGCGACGTAGTAGCCGGCAAACTGGGCCTGCGTGACCCATTTCAGCTGTAGCGTCACCTTGTCCGCGGCCATCGCCTGGAACGCGGCAAGCGACATCGCGCCGGCCAGCATCGAAATAACAAGTCTTTTCATGTTTTTACCCTCTGAAGTTAAGTGTTCACCCTTTAGGAACAGGACCTTCAATGCGCTCCTGATTCCAACCCGCCACCGCCCTATCCTCCACGGACGGAGGGATGCCAAAACGTGACTGCTCTCTCGAAAAGAGCGACCACGCCATAAAAGACCGAACCCGCAAGTGCTGCAACTGCGATTTCGGCCCAGACCATGTCGATGTTCATCCGTCCGACCTCGGTCGAAATTCGGAATCCCATGCCGACCACCGGCGTGCCGAAGAATTCCGCGACGATCGCGCCGATCAGCGCCAGCGTCGAATTGATCTTCAGCGCGTTGAAGATGAAGGGCGCCGCCGCCGGCAGCCGCAGCTTGAACAGCGTCTGCCAATAGCTCGACGCATAGGTGCGCATCAGGTCGCGTTCCATATGGCCGGAGGCGGCAAGGCCGGCGACCGTATTCACCAGCATCGGAAAGAAAGTCATGATGATGACGACGGCGGCCTTCGACTGCCAGTCGAAGCCGAACCACATGACCATGATCGGCGCCACGCCGATGATCGGCAGCGCCGACACCATGTTGCCGATCGGCAAAAGCCCGCGGCGCAGGAACGGTACTCGATCGGCCGCGATGGCGGCGAGGAAGCCGGCGCCGCTGCCAACCACATAGCCAAAGAGCACCGCCTTGAAGATGGTCTGCCGCACGTCGGCGGCGAGCACCGGCAGCGAATTGGCGATGCGCACGCCGATGGCGCTTGGCGGCGGCAGCAATATGAAAGGAATGCCCGCGCCGCGCGTCACCGCCTCCCAGATGATCAGGATCCAGGCGCCGAAGATCGCCGGGATGATCAGCCTCAAAGCGGTCGCCGCCCAGCGCGAGGTCGGGCGAAGCGCGGACAGGACTGTCACGCAGCGCCAGGCCAGAAGCCATGCGGCAGCAAGCAGCAAATAAAAGGATGCGCGAGCGGTGCCTTCATTGCCGGTTATGCCGGCGAGCAGCAGCCACGCCGCGCCGTGCGCTCCAAGGAAAAGCAATACCACCCCAATCACCGATGGAAAGTTGTCGGCAGCAATTGCAAGGAGCAGCAAGAAGAAGATCAAAGCCGCGGTCGCCGTGCCGTAACCGGGCGTGGCATCGGTAAGCGGCCAAAGAAGGAACGCGCCGGCAAGGAGGGCAAGTGCTGCAAACCCTTGCCAGGAGCGAGGCGTGATTGACGAGAGGGCCAGAGGAGAGCTCACGCCGGCCTCCCGCCCATGGCGCGGTCGACGATGCGACCGGCGATGCCGACGACCATCACCAGCAGCGCCGCCACGACCGAGCCGGCCACTAACGCCGACCAGATGTCGATGGTCTGGCTATAATAGGCGCCGGCGAGCAGCTTGGCGCCGATGCCGGCGACGGCACCGGTCGGCAGTTCACCGACGATGGCGCCGACCAGGCTGGCGGCGACCGCCACCTTCATCGAGGTGAACAGGAACGGCACCGACGCCGGCACCCGCAATTTCCAGAAGGTCTGCGAGGGGCTGGCATTGTAGGTGTGCATCAGATCGAGATGGGTGAGTTCGGGCGAACGCAGCCCCTTGACCATGCCGACGGCCACCGGGAAGAACGACAGATACGTCGAGATCAGCGCCTTCGGGATCAGGCCAGTGACGCCGATCGCCGCCAGCACGACGATGATCATCGGCGCCACCGCCAGTATCGGAATGGTCTGCGAGGCGATGATCCACGGCATCAGGCTGCGGTCGAGCGTCGCCACATGCACGATGCCGACGGCGATGACGATGCCGAGCGCAGTGCCAAAGGCGAAGCCGAGCAGCGTCGAAGACAGCGTCACCCAGGCATTGTAGACAAGGCTGCGGTTACTGGTGACCTTGCGCAGAAAAGTGTTCTCGAAGAAATTCACCGCCACCTGATGCGGCGCCGGCAGCGTCGGCTTCGGCTGCGACATCGTCTTGCCGATGAATTCCACAACGTCAGGCGTCTCGCCGGCACGGCGGTCGAGATCGCGCTGGAACGGCGCGTTGAGGATGACGGCAAAGACGTACCAGACGACCACCACGCCCAAGAGGATCGAGGTCACCGGGATGAGCTTGTCGCGAAAGGAGTCCATCTAGCGCTGCCCTCCTCTCCCTAATGGGAGAGAGCAACGATACCTATTCTTCGTCGTCCTAGGGTGGGCAAGCCGCAAAGCGGCGTGCGTAGAGGGAGAGGCCAACCACGTCTTCGTCATCCTAGGGCGGAGCAAGGAGCGAAGCGACGCAGCGCAGACCCTAGGATCCATGCCGTTACCTTCCCGCTCCGCTGCGATGCTGAAAATGGCTCCCTCCGCGCCGCTCTGTTTGGCGCTTATTCTCGACCGTTTGCGCCCTTCGGCCAATGTCACGGCATGGATCCTAGGGTCTGCGCACGCCGCTTCGCGGCTGCTTCGCCCTAGGATGACGAAGGCAGGGTCAGCCGCTCGCCGGTGAGGGAGCTCAATCCTCATAGCTGTGTCCTGCCCTGAGCCCGTCACGTACGCGCGCTGCGATCGCCAGAAATTCCGGCGTCTCGCGGATGTCGAGCGGCCGCTTCTTCGGCAGCGTCGATTCGATGACGTCGCTGACGCGACCCGGACGCGGCGACATGACGACGATGCGTGTCGACAGATACACCGCCTCGGGAATGGAATGGGTGACGAAGCAGATGGTCTTGTTGGTCCGCTCCCAAAGCTCCAGCAGCTGTTCATTGAGGTGGTCGCGCACGATCTCGTCCAGCGCGCCGAACGGCTCGTCCATCAACAGAAGATCGGCGTCGAAGGCCAGCGCCCGCGCGATCGAGGCGCGCTGCTGCATGCCGCCGGAAAGCTGCCAAGGGTATTTCTGCTCGAAGCCGGGCAGATTGACCAGATCGAGCGTGCGCTTGATACGCGCTGTCTGCTCTGCCTTGGATAGGCCCATGATCTCCAGCGGCAGCGCCACATTGCGCGAGATCGTGCGCCACGGATAAAGTGCGGCCGCCTGAAAGACATAGCCA
This sequence comes from Mesorhizobium sp. WSM4823, assembly GCF_055811195.1. Taxonomy (NCBI): domain Bacteria; kingdom Pseudomonadati; phylum Pseudomonadota; class Alphaproteobacteria; order Hyphomicrobiales; family Phyllobacteriaceae; genus Mesorhizobium; species Mesorhizobium sp. WSM4823. Next base: position 246,363 of record NZ_JBVVQL010000006.1, on the reverse strand, counting down.
TAGGCGCGGCTCTGACGCGCCTGCTCGGGCGTCATGCCGTTGACTGAGATGGTTCCGGACGTCGGTTTCTCAAGATCGGCGATGACCCGCAGCAAGGTCGTCTTGCCGCAGCCGGATGGCCCTATGAAGGAGACGAACTCGCCTTTGCCGATGGTCAGATCGACATTGGACAACGCTTGCACCGGACCGTCGCTGGTCTGGAAGGTCAGGCCGAGCTTGCTTGCCGAAACGACGGCTGGCGATGCTCCCGTCATCGGCCGCAGCCTGCCTTTTCGCACCGTTGCCGCGCCTGCTGCAATCCAGTTGATCTTTCCCCGATGTTGCTTTCCACTCGCCCTGTCCTATCCGGCTGAGAGTTCCCACTCGATCGAGAGTCGCCCCGATGTCGTCCAAACCCACTTGTCATCTTATCCGCCCTGAAAGCTCTTATGAAGGCAAGCAGGGACTGAGTTATTTCACCGGCATCGCCGCCGAGACAGTCGGCTCTACCGGCATCTGCATGCATATTCTCACCATGCCGCCCGGCGCCCGCGCCAAGGCGCACCTGCATGAAAGCCATGAGACGGCGATCTATGTGCTCTCCGGCGAGGTCCATACCTGGTATGGCGACCGGCTCGAACAGCACATTGTCGTCAAGGCCGGCGACCTCTTCTACATCCCGGCCGGCGTCCCGCACCTGCCCGCCAATCTGAGCCACAGCCCCTCTTCGGCGGTCATCGCCCGCACCGATCCCAACGAGCAGGAAAGCGTCGCTCTGCTGCCGGAACTGGATGCGCTGGTCGCCTGAGGCGAAAACCAAGCAGCTCACACCCCGGTCGCCGGAATGCCTGTGCGTTCCACCTTGCGCGGCGCGGAAATCTCCTTCCACGTCGACAGCGCCCGGTTGACCGCTGCATTCGGCTCACGAGCGACAAACTCGCCATGGCCGGGCTTCGCCTTGACCTCAGCCTCCTGGATCGACAGTTCGCCGCGCGAAAAGACGAAGCGCGGCAGGCCGGTTACCTCAAAACCTTCGAAGACGTTGTAGTCGATCACCGACTGCTGTTTCTTAGCCGTGATCTTCTTCTTGCGCTTCGGGTCCCAGACCACGATATCGGCGTCCGCACCCTCAACGATGGCGCCCTTCTTCGGATACATGTTGAGGATCTTCGCGATGTTGGTCGAGGTCACCGCGACGAATTCGTTCATCGTCAGCCGGCCGGTGTTGACGCCCGTCGACCATAGCACCGGCAAGCGGTCCTCGAGCCCGCCGGTGCCGTTCGGGATCTTGGTGAAATCGCCGACGCCGTTGCGCTTTTGGCTGGTGGTGAAGGCGCAATGGTCGGTCGCCACCACTTGCAGCGATCCGGCCTGCAGGCCGGCCCACAGCGAATCCTGGTGCAGTTTGTTGCGGAAGGGCGGGCTCATCACGCGCCGCGCCGCATGGTCCCAGTCCTTGTTGAAATATTCGCTCTCGTCGAGCGTCAGATGCTGGATCAAGGGCTCGCCGAACACCCGCATGCCCTTCTGGCGCGCCCGGCGAATGGCTTCATGGGCCTGCTCGCAGGAGACATGCACGACATAGAGCGGCACGCCGGCCATGTCGGCAATCATGATGGCGCGGTTGGTCGCCTCGCCTTCGACCTCCGGCGGGCGCGAATAGGCATGCCCCTCCGGGCCGTTATTGCCGGCGGCCAGAAGCTTCTGCGAAAGCGCCGCCACCACGTCGCCATTCTCGGCATGAACCAGTGGCAGCGCGCCGAGATCGGCGCAGCGCTGGAACGACGAATACATCTCGTCGTCGTCGACCATCAGCGCGCCCTTATAGGCCATGAAGTGCTTGAACGAGGTTATGCCCTTGTCGACGACATCAGCCATCTCGTCGAACACCTGCTTGCCCCACCAGGTGATCGCCATGTGGAAGGAATAGTCGCAGGCTGCTTTCGAGGTCTTGTTGTCCCACATCTGCAAGGCCTCAAGCAGCGACTGCTGCGGCGAAGGCAGGCAGAAATCGACCACCATTGTCGTGCCGCCAGACAAGGCCGCGCGAGTGCCGGATTCGAAATCGTCGGCCGAATACGTGCCCATGAACGGCATTTCGAGATGGGTGTGCGGATCGATGCCACCCGGCATGACATAGCAGCCGGTGGCGTCGAACTCGTGGTCGCCATGCAGATCCGGGCCGATGGCGATGATCTTGCCGTGCTTGAACAACACGTCGGCCTTCCAGGTGCGGTCGGCCGTGACGATGGTACCATTCTTGATGACTTTGCTCATCCGCGGCTCTCCTACAGCCTAATACATTGCACATGCGTACGCGAAGCCACGCTTATACTCAGTCCAATTGTTGTTTACGGGATCAAAAATAGCGTAGACCGGATATGGTGCGACTATCGTCATTATAACGGACTTGCCGTCTGTATATATATTCATCGGATTGAGGGTTGATACGGTAGACGGAACGGGGAACATCTGAAAACTCCTGGAGTCAGTCATATCGATTTTGAAGAAAACCGACATTGAAACCGGGTATTTTGATGTCGACAGGTCGAATGAAACCGTATTGCTTGTAGAGCTATCTATCTGAATTGTGTTTGAGCAGGAAAAACTTAGACTACTGACTGCGCCGGCATTTGTATTGATCACTGGCTCCTTTGGCAGGAGTTGCAGCGCCAGAGGCATTACGGCTGCGATCAAGGCAGCGATCGCTGTAAGCAAGGCCGCAATCGTCGTCGGCCTTAACCAGCTTCTATCCGGCTCCGTCTGCTGCTGCCTCGCCCGCGCCATCTCGATACTCAGTCGAATGAAGCAGGAGGTAGAAAAGCGGTGCTGGATTTGGCCCTGATATGTCGACCCCGTCGGGCGGTCAACCACTTCAGAGTTGTTTCAAGCCGCTTCACCCTACGATCTCCGCCGTCTCCACCACCGCATGGAACAGCACATCCGCGCCCGCCGCCGCCCATTCCTTGGTGATCTCCTCGGCCTCGTTGTGGCTGAGCCCGTCGACGCAAGGGCACATCACCATTGCGGTGGGCGCAACGCGGTTGATCCAGCAGGCATCATGGCCGGCGCCGGAGACGATGTTGCGATGCGTGTAGCCCAGGCGCTCCGCCGCATCCCGCACAGCCTTGACGCAGCCCGGGTCGAAAGTGACCGGATCGAAATGGCCGACCTGATCGATCTTGTATTTGATGTCGAGCGCCTCGCAGATCGTGTCGATGCCTTCGCGGATGCGCCCATCCATCGCGTCCAGCACTTCCTTTTCCGGCGAGCGGATGTCGATGGTGAACACGGTGCGGCCGGCGATGATGTTACGCGAGTTGGGATAGACCTCCATATGGCCGACCGCGCCGACGGCGTCCGGCTGGTAATCCATGGCGATCTCGTGCACCAGCTCGATCACCCGCGCCATGCCGAGCCCGGCATTGCGGCGTTTTGGCATCGGCGTCGAGCCGGTGTGCGCCTCCTTGCCAGTCAGCGTCACCTGCAGCCATTTCAATCCCTGGCCATGGGTGACGACACCGATGTCGATGCCTTCGTCTTCGAGGATCGGTCCTTGCTCTATATGCAGTTCGAAGAAGGCGTGGATCTTGCGATCACCGACTTTCTCGGTGCCCTTCCAGCCGATGCGTTCGAGCTCCTCGCCGAATTTCTTGCCGTCCTTGTCGACATGCGAATAGACATCGGCCTGGTCGAGGACGCCGGCGAAGACACCGGATGCCATCATCGCCGGCGCAAAGCGCGCGCCTTCCTCGTTCGTCCAGTTGGTGACGACAATCGGATGCTTGGTCATGATGCCGAGCTCGTTGAGCGAGCGCACGATCTCCAACCCGCCAAGCACGCCGAGCACGCCGTCATATTTGCCGCCGGTCGGCTGGGTGTCGAGATGGCTGCCGACAAAGACCGGCGGCAGATCAGGGTCGGTGCCTTCGCGGCGGGCAAACATCGTGCCCATCTCGTCGAGGCCCATTTCGAGGCCGGCCGCCTCGCACCAGCGCTTGAACAGATGCCGCCCCTGGCCGTCCGCGTCGGTCAACGTCTGGCGATTGTTGCCGCCGGCAATGCCGGGACCGATCTTCGCCATCTCCATTATCGAATCCCACAAACGGTCTGAATTGATTCGCAGATTCTCGCCGGGTGCGGCCATTCAAAACCTCATCTATTGCGCGGCGTCCCCCTCCCCCTCGAGGGGAGGGTGGCCGCGAAGCGGTCGGGTGGGGTCGCCGAACATGAGTGCGACCTGCTCCTTGACCACCTGCGCCACATGCCAAGCACTGTCTATGACATCGGGCTCATCGACGCGAAAGATATCGAACCCGATCGATCGCAAATAGGCGTCACGGACAGCGTCATGCCGTTTGCCCCTCTCCTGTTCGTGCAAGTCGCCATCCACTTCCACCACCAGCTTTACCGCAAGACAAGCGAAGTCGACGATATAGGGTCCGATCGGGCACTGGCGGCGGAACTTGAACCCGCCCGATTTCAATTCGCGCAGTTCATACCACAGCAGGGATTCGCCCTTGGTCGCATGAACTCGAAGCGCCCGCGCCTTTTGGCGCATTTCGAAACTCACGCGGGTACCGGGCATCAGAAGCGAACTCGCAGCAAAAGATCAGGTCGGCGCGCGCCGCCACCGACCCCACCCGACCGCTTCGCGGCCACCCTCCCCTCAAGGGGGAGGGAAAGCTGCGCCCAGTTTCTCAATCCACTGCCCTCAGCACTTCACGCACATGGTCGATCAATTCATTGATCTGGCCCTTGGTGATGATCAGCGGCGGCGACAGCGCGATGATGTCGCCGGTGGTGCGGATCAGGGTGCCGCGCTCGAACGCTTTGACGAAAGCCGAGAAGGCGCGCTTGGTCGGGCTGCCGGGAATGGGCGCCAGCTCGATCGCGCCGATCAGGCCGATGTTTCGGATATCGATGACGTTCGGCTCGCCCTTGAGCGAGTGCAGCGCGTCTTCCCAATACGGGGCCAGTTCCTCGCCACGGGTGAGCAAGCCCTCTTCCTTGTAGGTGTCGAGCGTGCCGAGTGCGGCCGCGCAGGCGATTGGATTGCCCGAATAGGTATAGCCGTGGAAGAACTCGATCATGTGCTCGGGGCCGGTCATGAAGGCGTCGTGGATTTCCTTCTTGACGAACACCGCGCCCATCGGGATGACGCCGTTGGAGACGCCCTTGGCGGTCGTCATGATGTCGGGCGTGACGCCGAAATAGTCGGCGGCGAACGGCGTGCCGAGCCGGCCGAAACCGGTGATGACCTCGTCGAAGATCAGAAGGATGCCATGCTTGGTGCAGATCTCGCGCAGCTTCTCGAGATAACCTTTCGGCGGCAGGATGACGCCTGTGGAACCGGCCACCGGCTCGACGATGACGGCCGCGATGGTCGAGGCGTCGTGCAGCGCGACGATGCGCTCCAGCTCGTTGGCCAATTCCGCGCCATGTTCGGGCACGCCCTTGGTGAACGAATTCTTCTCCGGCAGATGCGTGTGCGGCATGTGGTCGACGCCGCCGAGCAGTGTGCCGAACATCTTGCGATTGGTGACGATGCCGCCGACCGAGATGCCGCCGAAATTGACGCCGTGATAGCCGCGCTCGCGGCCGATCAGGCGGGTGCGCGAGCCCTCGCCTTTGGCGCGGTGATAGGCGATCGCCATCTTCAGCGCGGTCTCGACCGATTCCGATCCGGAATTGGTAAAGAACACATGGTCCATGCCCTTCGGCGCGATGTCGACCAGGCGGTTCGCCAGCTCGAAGACGATCGGATGGCCCATCTGGAAGGCCGGCGCATAGTCGAGTTCGGCGGCCTGTTGCTGGATCGCCTCGGTGATCTTCGGCCGGCAGTGGCCGGCATTGACGCACCACAGGCCGGCGGTGCCGTCGAGAACCTTGCGTCCGTCGCTCGTCGTGTAATGCATGTCCTTGGCGGACACCATCATGCGAGGCGCCTGTTTGAACTGCCGGTTTGCCGTGAATGGCATCCAGAATGCGCTGAGATCGTTCGGCGTGACTTTCAGCCGGTTGGACATGACCAAGACTTCCCCTTGTAACCTGTTTCGGTGCGGCTAACGCTTGGTCTTCCCGACACTTGGTCTCTGCTGCGTTTTCATGCTACGCAAATTTTGACCGATTGGACAAACGTTAGCACCGCCCTGTCGGCGGTCAAGGGATTACTAGCGGAAATGCGGCATCTGAAGCGCGCTCCACAGGCCGGAGAAAAACTGGTCCAGAGAATTGGTCCAGATGGCCCTCGCGGCCCAGATGACCTTCGCGGCAATGTCCTGCGGGGATGACGGCCGACATGGACACCCCTGCCCCTCGCCGCACCCGCATCCAGCAGGAAAAGCGCGAACTCATCCTGGAGGCGGCGCTCGAAGTCTTCTCGACCAACGGCTTTCGCGGTTCGACCATCGACCAGATCGCCGAAGCCGCAGGGATGTCGAAGCCGAACCTGCTCTACTATTTCCGCCGCAAGGAAGACATTCACGAGACGCTGATGCAGCGACTTCTGGACACCTGGCTGGCGCCGCTGCGCGAACTCGACGATATCGGAGACCCCCTGACCGAATTGCGCAGCTACATCAGGCGCAAGCTCGAAATGGCGCGCGATTTCCCAAGGGAAAGCCGCCTGTTCGCCAACGAAATCCTGCAGGGCGCGCCCCGCATCATGCCGCTGCTGGAAGGCGAGTTGAAGACGCTGGTCGACGAGAAGGCTGCCGTTATCAAGAGCTGGATGCGCGCGGGCAAGATCGCCCGCACCGACCCCTGGCACCTGATCTTTTCGATCTGGGCGACGACGCAGCATTATGCCGATTTCGACGTTCAGGTCCGCGCCGTGCTCGGTCCCAACCGCGGCGGTGACGGCCGCTTCGAGGATGCGGCACGATTTCTGGAACAGCTGTTCATCGACGGGCTGAAGCCGAAGGGCTGACGCCTCGTAAAAATAGGCCAAAGGAAAGTAATTTACCGGTCGTCTGGTTCTTGCTGACCGTGGAGATTGGCCGAGGCCCCCATCACTTCGTCATCCACGGGCGAAGCAAGGAGCGTAGCGACGCGGCGCAGACCCGAGGATCCATGCCGCGACTTCAAAGCTCCGCTACGGTCCAGAATTCTGCATCGCTGCACTCCACGACCAAGGTAACGGCATGGATCCTCGGGTCTCCGCGTCCGCTTCGCTCCCGCTCCGCCCGTGGATGACGAAGCTGAGGGGCTGCAGCCACCAATGTTATGCGCGGCGACGCTCCACCGGCATCGCGTCCAACAATTTCTGCAACTTCGCGATCGAGTTCTGCTCGGCGAGTGGCGTGTAGACGATCAGCTTCATATCCGAGCCGTCGTCGATCGAAAAGCTCATATGCTCGAACGCCATGCTGCCGGCCGTCGGATGTCTGACATGCTTCACACCCGATAGTTCACGAGCCACATCGCGCAACGGCCACCAGGTGCGGAACTCCGGACTTGAACGCGTCATCAGCGCGATCAGCCGCTCGAAATCCGGATCGCCGACATACTTCGCGCTCTCCGCCCGGAACGAAGCGATAACGGCGCGCGCCAGCTCCTCCCAGTCGACCAGCAGGCGCCGGTGATGCGGGCTGGTGAAAACCATGTGGACGATGTTGCGGGCGTCGCCCTCCAGCAGGCCATAGTCGCCGAATACGGCAGCCGCCGCAGGATTCCAGGCCAGCACGTCCCAGCGCCGCCCGACGACATAGGCCGGCTGCAGCACAAGGCTTTGCAGCATGTGCAGCAAGGGGCCGTCGACTTTTTCTGGCGCTTCAACGCGACGCTCCGGCTGCTGGCGGCCGGCGAGAATGAACAGATGCCGTTTTTCGGCCGCGTCGAGGCGCAACGCCTGGCTGAGCGCACTCAGCACCTCAACCGAGGGCCTGACCTCACGCCCCTGCTCCAGCCAGGTGTACCAGGTCGTCCCGACGCCGGCGATCATCGCCACCTCCTCGCGCCGCAGCCCTGGCGTGCGCCGCCTGAGGCCCGTTTGGATACCGGTATCCGACGGCGTCAGCCTTTCGCGCCGCGACCGCAGGAAGGCGCCAAGCTCACGGCGGCGGCTGTCTTCGGCTGAATGCGTCGGGGAATCCATCGGCGCCATTATAGCAGTATCGATACCAGGATAAAGTTTGAACTGTTTGAGGCGTGTCGGATGCCCCATTTTCCACCCAGAGCAACAATGTGGAGGCTCAAGCATGGACCTGAACGACAAGACAATCCTCATTACCGGATCGACCGACGGCGTCGGCCGCATGGTTGGGCAACGGCTCGGCGCCGGCGGCGCGCGTGTCCTGGTGCATGGCCGCGATGCGACACGAGGCAAGGCGACGGTCGCCCAGATCGAAGCTGTTGGCGGCAAGGCCGAGCTTCTCGTCGCCGACTTCTCGTCGCTCGCCGAAGTCCTCCGTCTCGCCGAGGCTGTTCGCGCCCGCACGGACCGGCTCGATATCCTCATCAACAACGCCGGCATCGGCACCGCAGGCACCAAACGACAAGTCAGCGCCGATGGCTACGAACTGCGCTTTGCCGTCAACTATCTCGCCGGCTTCCTGCTCACGTCGGAGCTTCTGCCGCTGCTCAAGGCGAGCGCGCCGGCGCGCATCGTCAACGTCGCCTCGGCCGGCCAGCAGGCGATCGATTTCGACGATGTCATGCTGACCCGCTCCTATGACGGCGTCCGTGCCTACTGCCAGAGCAAGCTGGCGCAGATCATGTTCATCATCGATCTGGCGCAGGAGTTGAAGAACACCGGCGTCACCGTCAACAGCCTGCACCCGGCAAGCTACATGAACACGACCATGGTCCGGCAGGCAGGCGTCACGCCGTGGAGTTCGGTCGAGACCGGCGCTGACGCCATCCTCAACCTCGCTGTATCGCCTGACCTGGAAGAGCGGAGCGGCCTGTATTTTGACGGCCAGACAGAATCTCGCGCCAACGCGCAAGCCTATGACGCGAAGGCGAGACAGCAATTGCGGACCTTGAGCCTCGACTTGGTCGAGCGCTCGATATCGAAGGAACAGCATTCATGACTGACAAGACCCGACATGCCGTGATCATCGGCGGTTCCTCCGGTATCGGCCTTGCCACGGCGCGCAAACTGCTTGGCCCGGGTATGAAAGTGACCATCACCGGCCGCAACCCGGAAAAGCTCAAAGGCGCATGGCACAGCCTTGGCGGTACCGTCGAAAAGGCGGCCTTCGATGCAACGAAACCGGAAGAGATCAGTCGTTTCTTCGACGATCTCGGTCCCTTCGATCACCTGGTGCTCGCCGCCAGCGGCGGCAGGGTATAGGCCCGTTCGAAACGCTTGATTTGGCGGACATCGGCGGTGGCGTCGACGAGAAAGTCCGGCCACAATTGTCTTGCCTGCAAGCCGCCTTGCTGACTCTGAACAAGAGCGGCTCGGTCACCTTCATCTCCGCGGTATCTGCGCAATTGTCAGCACCGGGCGTCGCCGGCATTGCCGCCGTCAATGGCATGCTTTTGACAGTGGTGCCGATCCTGGCGAGGGAGTTGAAGCCTTTGCGCGTCAATGTCGTGGCGCCCGGCGTCATCGACACGCCTTGGTGGGACTTTTTGCCCTCCGAGCAGCGCCAGACGATCTTCGCCGACTATGCCGGCAAGACCCCGGTCGGCCGCATCGGCCGCGCCGAAGACGTCGCCGACGCAATCGCCTTCCTCATCTCCAACAGCTTCATGACGGGCCAGGTGCTGACCTGTGACGGAGGTCTGCGATTTGCCGCATGAGCGGTGGGCGCCCGCACCCGCTATACCGGCTGCGCCACCAGCGCCAGGAACCCTCCAGTCAACGCCACATTGCCGACAAAGCCGTTGATGCGGGACGCGCGCTCGGGTCCTTGATGATCCCAAAAATTGTGGAACATCGGGGTGGCGACGATCAGGAACAGCACCAGGCACAAAGCGGCGGCAGCGGTCCAGATACCTGATATCACCAGCGCTCCGGAGACGACCTGCAGGACGATACCAAGCCACAGCATCAGCCGCGCCTGCGGTACGCCGCGTGCCGCTGTCATCTGGGTCAGGAAGGTTGCGTTCTGGATGTTGCGCAGGCCGGCAAAGACAAAGGCGCCGCCAAGCAGCAGGCGGGCGGCAAACAGAATCTCATTCTCAAAATTTGCCATCATGTTCTTGATCCCCAAACAAAAATGGCACGCGACGCCCAGGCCGCGCGCCGGTTCGCTCGCTCAAGCAGCTTTCGCCGCCGGCATCGGATGAATCGCCTGGAACGGGATGCAAAGCCGGTTCCAGGTGTTGATCATACCAAGCGCGACAGACAGCTTGACCAGTTCCTCTTCCGAGAAATGCTCGAGCGTCCGCGCGTAGAGTTCGTCCGAGACCCCGTTGTCGGCGATCTTCGTCACCGCTTCGGTCCAGGCGAAGGCAGCGCGTTCGCGTTCGGAAAACAGCGGCGATTCCTTCCAGGCCGAGACGAGATAGAGCCGCTGCTCGGTCTCGCCGTCGCGGCGCGCCTCGCGGCTGTGCATCTCGACACAATAGGAGCAGCCATTGATCTGCGATGCTCTGAGCTTGATCAGATGCAGCAGACCCACCTCCAGCCCGCATTCGTCGACCGCCTTGTTGAGCGCCGACACCGCTTTCATGATTTCCGGCGCCTTGGCGAAAAACTGCATTCTCTGTTTCATCGTCTTTCCTTTCACATGCTCATGCTTACTTGGTTGAACTGGATTTCTGCAGCCGCTGATGGCGCTCGACAAAGGCGCAGCTAGCTGCAACCGAACGCGGATCGGCACCGCTCATGAAATCGGACACGATGTCGGACAGCTTTGCCTCGGCGAGTGCCGCGCGATAGGCGCGCTCCGCCTTGAGCATCGCGACGTTGATGCCGCAGGGTTTGACATAGGCGGACGCGTCGAGCTTGGCCGGACCGCGCTGGCGGATCTCGCCGCAGCGGAATGCCGGTTCTTTGCCTTCGACCGCGAGCACGATGTCGAGCAGCGTTATGCGACCGGCCGGCCGCGCCAGCCGGTAGCCGCCGGCCGGTCCAGGGACGGATTCCAGGACGCGCGCCGCCGTCAGCATGTTGAGATGCTTCAAGAGATAGCTTGGCGACAGGCCAAAGGCTTCCGCCATGGCGGCGCCCGACAGGGTCGCTTCGCCTTCGACGCCGGCGAGCATTGCGGCGCAATGGATTGCTGCTTCCACGCCTTCACCCAGCTTCATTGGCGTGCCTCCTAATCCTGGATATATATTATCGTGGATACATCTTATCTTCAATAGAAAAGTGGAGTATCTCCACATGTTCGCGATGGCGACACGAGTGAGGTTTCTGAGGCGCAAAGGTTCGGCACACAGCGGTGCGCAGGACTTGGGCTCCTCGCCCCGCAGGGCGGGGAGAGGAACCCAATTCTGCGAAGGCAGCCTACTCTGCCGCCACCTTGGCCATCGGGTTGTTGGGATGCGTCGTCCAGTTGGCGTAGACCGGCGACACCGGTCGACCGGTGCGCTGGTCCATCACGCCGGCCGCCAGCGGCTCCATGGTGATGCAGTTCTCGACGGGGCAGACATTGACGCAGAGATTGCAGCCGACGCATTCGGCCTCGATCACCTCGAAATGCCTGACGCCGTCCACCATGCTGGTGATCGCCTGGTGCGAGGTGTCCTCGCAGGCGATGTGGCAGCGGCCGCATTTGATGCAGGCCTCCTGGTCGATATGCGCCTTGGCGATGTAATTGAGGTTGAGATACTGCCAGTCGGTGACGTTGGGCGTGGCGCGGCCGATAATGTCGTCCAGCGAGGCGTGTCCCTTCTCGTCCATCCAGTTTTCCAGGCCGGCGATCATCTCCTGCACGATCTTGAAGCCATAGGTCATCGCCGCTGTGCACACCTGCACATTGCCGGCGCCTAGCGCCATGAATTCGGCAGCGTCGCGCCATGTCGTGATGCCGCCGATACCGGAGATCGGCAGCCCATGCGTTTCCGGATCGCGGGCGATCTCGGCGACCATGTTCATGGCGATCGGCTTCACCGCCGGGCCGCAATAGCCGCCATGCGAACCCTTGCCGTCAATTGTCGGTTCCGGTGCGAAACTATCGAGATTGACGCCGGTGATCGAATTGATGGTGTTGATCAGCGATACCGCATCCGTGCCGCCGGCAAGTGCGGCGCGCGCCGGCTTGCGCACATCGGTGATGTTGGGCGTCAGCTTGGTGATAACAGGCATGCGGGTGTTGGCTTTGCACCAGCGCACCACCATTTCGATATATTCCGGCACCTGGCCGACGGCGGCACCCATGCCGCGCTCCGACATGCCGTGCGGGCAGCCGAAATTGAGCTCGATGCCGTCGGCGCCGGTCTCCTCGACCACCGGCAGGATCGCCTTCCACGCGTGCTCCTCGCACGGCACCATCAGCGAGACGACGATGGCGCGGTCGGGCCAATCCTTCTTGACCTGCTTGATCTCGCGCAAATTGACCTGCAGGTCGCGGTCGGTGATCAGTTCGATGTTGTTCAAGCCGAGCAGGCGCCGATCAGCGCCCCAGATCGCGCCGTAGCGCGGACCGTTGACGTTGACCACCGGCGGCCCCTCTTCGCCAAGCGTCTTCCACACCACGCCGCCCCAGCCCGCTTTAAAGGCGCGGATGACGTTGTAGGCCTTGTCGGTCGGCGGCGCCGAGGCCAGCCAGAACGGATTGGGCGATTTGATGCCGACGAAATTGTTTCTGATGTCTGCCATGCTCATGCCCTCCCGTTCGAGGTCAGTGCCCGGTGGATCGATTCGGCCGCGTCCCGGCCCTGTGCGACGGCGGAGACGGTGAGGTCGTCGCCGCCATAGATACAGTCGCCGCCCGCCCAGACATTGGCCAGCGAGGTGCGGCCTTCGGGATCGACCTTGATGCGGCCGGCCTCCAACGCAAGCAAGGCCCCGCTGCCGTTGAGCGCCGAGGGAATAAAGCTCTGGCCGATCGCCTTGAACACCTGGTCAGCGGTAAGCGTCAGGCGCTCGCCGGTGTCAACGAGCTTGTCGCCATCCATCGCCGTGTATTCGAGCTCGATGCCCGACACCTTGCCGCCTTCGGCAATGACCCGCTTCGGCTGCAGCCAGTGACGGATGGTAACGCCGTTGGCGGCGGCCAGATCCTGCTCGAATTCGGAGGCGTTCATGTGCTCCTGGCCGCGCCGGTAGCAGATCGTCACCTCTTCGGCGCCGAGCAGTTTGGATTGCACCGCCGCGTCGATAGCCGTCATGCCGCCGCCGATGACGACGACACGCCGGCCGACTGGCAGGGTGGCAAGGTCGCTCGCCTGGCGAAGCTCCGCAATGAACTCCACGGCATTGGTGACGCCTTGCGCCTCCTCGCCATCGGCACGCAGCGCATTGACGCCGCCAAGCCCCATGCCGAGAAACACCGCGTCGTAATTCCTGGTCAGGTCCGACAGCTGATAGTCACGACCTAGCGCCTTGCCGTTCTGGATGTCGATGCCGCCGATCGACGTGACATAATCGACCTCGGCCTGGGCGAAATTATCGATGCTCTTATAGGCGGCGATGCCGTATTCATTGAGGCCGCCGGCCTTCGGGCGGGCTTCAAGGATGGTCACCTCATGACCATGACGGGCGAGCCGATGGGCGGCGGCAAGGCCGGCCGGACCGGCGCCGACCACGGCGACCGTCTTGCCGGTCGGGGCCGCGCGCGCATAGAATTGCTTGTCCTGCGCCATCGCGACATCGGTGGCATAACGTTGCAGGCGGCCGATCTGCACCGGCTTGCCTTCGGCCACTTCGCGCACGCAGACTTCTTCGCACAGCGTCTCGGTCGGGCAGACGCGGGCGCACATGCCGCCCAGAATGTTCTGGTCGAAAATCGTCTTGGCCGAGCCGATCGGATTGCCAGTCGAGATCTGGCGGATGAACAGCGGGATGTCGATCGAGGTCGGGCATGCGTTCATGCATGGCGCGTCATAGCAGAAATAGCAGCGGTCAGACTCGACCAGCGCCTCGTGATGATCGAGCGGCGGATGCAGGTCGGAAAAATTATCCGCATATTGTTCAGGCGAAAGCCGTCCGCCGGCAATGCCCTGCTTGAAATGACCAGTCGCCATTCCGGTTCCCCATTCTTGTGGTTTTGAGGAAGGCTAACACGTTTTGTTTTTTTATCAATTGGTCAATTTTCGATGCAAGCCGCTGAAAAGGCTGGATAAAAACATGATAGATATAATCATGTTTTCTGGTTGGCGATTTGGTCGATCTCGTCAATGAACGCGATCCGCAGAATTGGCTCCCAAGTGGCGACAAGCTGTTCTAAGCGTTCACTGGGTGATAGGCGCTCTAACATCGTGCGCAACGTTGGAGAAGGCGGTGAATATTGTTCAGGAGGCGGTTCGAAGGTGGGAGCCTGTGGAAGATCTACCGCTGGCTGCCTGTCAGGTGTGGCGTCTGCAATCCGACAGTTACTTTGAACTGGCCGTCGAAGGTGACTTCTTCGTCGGAGCGTCCGAACGAACCCTCAGGATCAACTTCCATAGAGTGCTAGCCCTTTCGGCTCATGACGACATGCTGGGACTGGCTCATATTAGCGCCAGCAGCTCGATCCCGTTGATTGGCTCTGGCAGCCAAGCGTCTTATAGATGGCCCCTCCTCCAAGTGGAGAACTCGCACTGGTTGCGATCAATACCCGGACCGACAGCCGACTGTTCGCATTTCCTATTGCTCAGTCTTGAATGCACGGTTGAGGTGATTGCTCGTGAAGCCATAGCTGCTTGGATCTGACCACTACGCTACTGGTGAACATATCGGTGATTTTGCCCGTCGATGTCACGTAGGATCTGTCCCGACGTGAACGTCGTGGCTCAGGGTCCGGATAGAAGGCCGACATCAAGGACACGGCCATGGATCGACCTGATCTCGTTCGCGACCAGCTCCTGCAGCCGCCACAGATTGCGGTCACGAATGCCGAACGCTTCGAGGTGACTGACGGTGTTGTAGAGATATTCCGCGCCCGACCCGACATGCCCGCACGCCCTGGCCAGCACCTGAGCTACCCGTTCCAGCGGCTGGTTGAGCGAGGTGCCTCTGCCGGTCACGCCAACCCAGAAGCCTAACGCCCGCAGTGATCCTTGAGCAGTGCGCACCGGAAGCCATCTGACCGAGGCAACACTCTCGTGATCGTCGATTTCGCGCCGCAGCAGCCTTTCGATCTGGGCCGGTTTTTCGCCGTCGGGCAAGCGGTAGATTACCCCGTTGCACCGCCCGCCCCGCTCCAGCGCCATCATCAAGCCCGGCTGCTCGGCACTGCCGCGCCAACGGACCATGTCGAGGCAGAAGGATCGATGCCAGCCGAAAGCGGTGGCGCGTTGTTGTTCGACCGACTCGAAAGCCGGCTTCCAGATCAGCGAGCCATAGGCGAACACCCACAACGGGCCCGCATCGGCTTCGTCCGACAGCCGCAAGGCAAGGTCCTGGAAATCCTCGTCGGTCAGTTGCGTCCAGCTGCCATCGGGACCGGGATCGGCCTCCTCCCGATGGCATAACGCGACGAGCTCCGGCGTAAGCGACATCAGGCGCATGGATCGACACCCCTCGTTGACTGAAGGAAAGGCGAAAAACGCGAAGTACGCAAGACTTGAACGGCGGTGCCTTGCCGCGGGCGATTCTTGGCCCAGATGTCGGATTTCCGTCGCCAAGATCGTCCTAGGATGGATCAAACCACAATCCAAAACTGGAAACCGCCCACGACTGGAAACATAAGGAGCACGACAATGCCAAAGTCTCCGATGCCCTTCTTCTGGTACGAGTTGATGACCACCGATCTCGACGCCGCCGAGGCCTTCTATACCGACGTAGTCGGCTGGACGGCCCAGCCCTTCGACGCCGGGCCGGGCATGCCGCGTTATATCGTCATGAATGTCGGCGAGCGCGGCGTCGCCGGTCTGATGACGCTGCCGGAGGACGCCGCCAAGATGGGCATGCCGCCGGCCTGGCTCGGTTATATCCACACCAGAGATGTCGACGCCTCGACGCAATCGTTGAAGAATGCCGGCGGCACGGTTCACCGCGAACCCGACGACATTCCGAGCGTCGGCCGCTTCGCCGTCGTCGCCGATCCGCAAGGCGCGACCTTCATGTTGATGCAGCCGACCGGCCCCGATCAGCCGACGGTGCCGGCCACCACACCGGGCCATATCGGCTGGCACGAACTCTACACGTCGGACTGGAACGCAGCGTTCGAGTTCTATTCCGAGCAGTTCGGCTGGGAGAAGGGCGATGCGATGGATATGGGGCCGATGGGCATCTACCAGACCTTTTCCGCCGGCCCAGAATCCGGCGGCGGCATGATGAACAAGCCGGAGCAGATGCCAGTGCCGGTCTGGATGTTCTACTTCAACGTCCCGGCCATCGATGCCGCGGCCAAGCGCATCACCGACAATGGCGGCAAGATCCTGATGGGTCCCATGGAGGTGCCGACCGGCCAATGGATTGTGCAGGGCCAGGACCCGCAAGGCGCGCATTTCGCACTGCTTGCGCCCGTACGGTAGGCGTCCTGAACAACCGAGTGCTGCCGCTGGATCATTCCGGCGTCAGCACCGCAACTTTGAGACCGGCCTTTTTGGCGCCGCTGAGTTGGACCGTCGCGGCACCCGCCGCAAGCTTGAAGCGCACGCTTTTGCGAATGCCCGGACAGGTTTTCACGCCGCTGAAAGCCGCCAACTTCACGGCTTTTCCGTCCTGAATGACATCAATCCAGGCCTCATCGGACAGGCTGATCTGGAGCTCTCCCTCCGGAGGCACGGCCACGCTTGCCGTCGCGCCGAACGTACCGGCTGCCGGCGCGCGTTCCGGCGGAACGGTGAAGCTGATCGTGTCGACCGGCGCCAACGCCACATCTGCAGCCTCGCCAACCGAAAGGTCAGTGCCGGACTGCGCGGCGGGCGCCGCCGCAAACAGGGCCTCCTCGCGCGTCACCGGCCATTTGAAAGCAGCACAGCCGGCGTCGTCAGCCATAGCGACGCTGGTGCCTGCAAGGATAGCGAATAGGCTAACAACGACTTTTCTCATGGCAAACGGAACCCACATGGTTGGAGTGACTTGATACCAATACAACTATAGCGATTTTTACACAACCCTGGCGAGAAAAATATTAAGGGAAGAGGAACATTTCCAATCACCGATTGTTGACGGCAGACCATGAGAAATGAATCGTCCATTGCCGGGCGATAATTTATGGCCGGGTAGAGTGCAAAAATGGAGTTTTTGATGAAGTTTTTTGACGGTCTCGCCAAGTATCAGCGGCAGGCCCTGGCGGTGCTTCGCATCATGACGGCACTTCAGTTCATGGAGCACGGCACACAAAAGCTGTTTAATTTTCCCGTCAGCGATCAAGCCGGTGCCCTGAGCGGGCTGTCGCTGACCGCGGGCATCCTGGAATTCGCCGGCGGCATCCTGCTGGTACTGGGGCTGTTCACCAGGCCAGTCGCATTCCTTCTCAGCGGTCAGATGGCGATCGCCTATTTCATGGCGCACATGCCAAGCGGCTTTTTTCCGGTCAACAATGGCGGCGATGCGGCGATCTCCTTCTGTTTCATCTTCCTCTATCTGGTGTTCGCCGGCCCCGGCGCTTTTGCGCTGGACAATCGCCGCAGCGCTTGAGGCGTCAACAGCGGCGCCTTCACCCCCGCATCCGCTCGAGATTCGCGTCGAACAGCGGCGACGGCTGCACGCGCGCGGCATAGCGCCTGCCCAAGAGCTCAATCTCGAAGCCGTCGACTTCGTCGGCGATCTCCTTCGGCACATAGCCCATGGCCACGGATGTCTTCGAATGATGCGCGTAGCCGCCTGACGTGACCCAGCCGCGTACGGCGCCGTCGAACCAGATCGGCTCGTCGCCGATGACGTCGGCGTCTGCCGCATCGACGACAAAGGCGCGCAGCCTGAGCTTGCCGCCTCGTTTGCGCTCGGCGAGCGCTGCCTCTTTGCCGATGAAGTCGGCCTCCTTGCCATAGGCGACGAAACGGTCGAGCCCGGCCTCCAGCGGCCCGTAGATCGGCCGGTATTCGCGCGCCCACGAGCCGTAATTTTTCTCCAGCCGAAGCGCGTTGAGCGCGCGCGAGCCGAACAGGCCGATGCCGAATTCTTCGCCCGCCGCCATCAGGGTCTGGTACGCAGCACGCTGGTATTCCGGCGCCACCCAGATCTCGTAACCGACATCGCCGGTGTAGCTGACGCGGCCGACAAGGCACGGCGCCATGCCGATATCCATCTTGCGGATGGCCATGAACGGAAACGCCGCATTCGACACATCCGCCTGCGTAACCCTAGCCAGCACGTCCCGCGCCTTGGGTCCAGCGATCGACAGGCCCGTCAGCTTCGCCGCCAGCGCCTCGACACGAACCGAACCGTCCTTCGGCAGATGCCCCTCAAACCAACGCATGTGATACTGCTCGGCAATGCCGGAGCCGGCGAGAAACCAGCCGTCCCCGCTGGAATTGGGACTGCCGAGATTGGCCAGCGAGAAATCGCCGATCAGCCTGCCGTCTTGCTTCAGCATCGGCGCCAGCGTCATGCGGCCGGGCTTTGGCAGCTTGCAGGCAAGCAGGCGGTCGAGCCAAACCGCCGCCCCCTCGCCGGTCACCCTGTATTTGGCGAAGCTCGAAATCTCCGACAGGCCGACGCGTGTCCGCACCGTCTTCACCTCTTTTGCGACATGCTCGAAATCGCTTGAGCGCCGCCACGAGAACTCGTCCCTGACGCCCTCCGGCGCATACCACAGCGGCACTTCCAGCCCATAGGCCACGCCCCATTGCGCCCCCCTGGCCGACAAAAGGTCATAGACCGGCGTAGTCTTGAGCGGCCGCCCGGCAGGCAGTTCCTCGTTGGGAAAGCGGATGGAAAAACGCCGCGAATAATTCTCGCGCACCTTGGCGTTGGTGTAGGCCATCGTCGCCCAGTCGCCGTAGCGCGAGACATCCATCGCCCAGATGTCGGCGCCGGGATCGCCCTCGATCATCCAGTTCGACAGTGCGAGGCCGACGCCGCCGCCCTGCGAAAAGCCGGCCATGACGCCGCAGGCGACCCAGAAGCCCGGCAGGCCGCGCACCGGCCCGACCAGCGGGTTGCCGTCCGGCGCGAAGGTGAAAGGACCGTTGATGATCTGCTTGATGCCGGTGTTCTGGAAGGCCGGGAAATGCCTGAAACCGACTTCCAACGATGGCGCGATGCGGTCGATGTCGGGCTCCAGCAGTTCGTGGCCGAAATTCCACGGCGTGGAAAATTCGGACCATGGCTTGTTGGCCTTCTCATAGGTGCCCATAAGCATGCCGCCGCGCTCCTGGCGCAGATACAGCTCGCCGTCGAAATCGACCGCGTGGATGATCTCCGTGCCGGTCTTCTGGTTCCAGGCGGCAACCTCCGGCATGTCCTCGGTGATCAGGTACATGTGCTCCATGGCCAGCACCGGCAGTTCCAGCCCGACCATGCGGCCGACCTCGCGCGCCCACAACCCGCCGGCGTTGACGACATGCTCTGCCACCACCTCGCCCTTGTTGGTGATGACGCGCCACAGCCCGTCGGCTCGGCGCACGATGTCCTCGACCTTGGTGAAGCGCTCGACCTCGGCGCCAAGCTTCCTCGCCGCCTTGGCATAGGCGTGGGTGACCCCCGATGGATCGAGATGGCCGTCCTCCTTGTTGCGGACGGCACCGACGAACTGCTTCGGGTCGAGCAGCGGCATCAGCTCGGCCGCCTCGTCAGGCGAAATCTCCTCGAGGTCGATGCCGAGATAGCGGCCCTTGGCAACGACGCCGCGCAGCCAGTCGAGCCGCGCCTCGGTCGCCGCCAAAAGCACGCCACCGGTCAGGTGGACGCCGGTCGCCTGGCCGGACAGTTCCTCGATCTCCTTGTAGAGCGAGATCGTGTATTTCTGCAGCTTGGCGACGTTGGGATCGCCATTGATCGTGTGCATGCCGCCGGCCGCATGCCAGGTCGAACCGGAAGTCAGCTCGTCGCGCTCCAGAAGGACGATGTCGGTCCAGCCATGACGGGCCAGATGGAACAGCACGGAACAGCCGACGACGCCTCCGCCAATGACCACGACCTTTGCATGCGACTTCATGGGTTTTCTCGTTATTTCAGGGAGTTGGAGGGGTAAAATGAATCGGGATGGGAGGAAAACGGATCGCTGACCGTCACGGCTCGCCCGCCCCGATCGCTTCCTTGCGCTTTGCCACATAGGCTTCCAGCGCCTCGCGCACGGCAATATCCATCGCCGGCTCGACATAATCTTCCAGTGCTTTCTTCCACAGTCGCGTCGCTCGCGCCGTGGCATCGAGCCCGCCACCCTCCTGCCACGCCTCGTAGTTCTGCCAATTGGACAGCATCGGCTGGTAGAAGGCGGTGGCATAGCGCTCCAGCGTGTGCGGCTCGCCGAAGAAATGGCCGCCGGTCGGCACCGCACCCAGCGCCTCGACGGCGAGCTCGGCCTCGTTGACTTCGATCGGGCGCAAAAACTCCATCATGTGCTGGATCATCTCGACGTCGATGATGAACTTCTCGAACGATGCGGTCAGCCCGCCTTCCTGCCAGCCGGCAGCGTGGTAGACGAGATTGCCATGGCCGAGCACCGCGCCCCACAGTGCCATCAGGGTCTCATAGGCGCCTTGCGCGTCGGCGGCGTTGGAGGCCGAACCCGGCGTCGTCCGGTAGGGCAGTCCATAGCGCCGCGCCAGCTGCCCGGAGGCGATGTTGGCCTTGGTGTTCTCCGGCGTGCCGAAGGCCGGCGCACCGGACTTCATGTCGACATTGGAGGTGAAAGCGCCATACATGACCGGAGCGCCAGGGCGGACAAGCTGCGTCAAGACCACGCCGAACAGCGCCTCGGAGTTCTGTTGGGCGAGCGCGCCGGCAAGCGTCACCGGGCTCATCGCCCCCATCAGCGTGAACGGCGTCACCGCGACCGACTGGCCGAACTCGGCCATGGTCATCAGGCCTTCGGCCATCATCTCGTCAAAACGGCGCGGCGAGTTGACCGAGATGATGGTGGTGATGCCGGGATCGTCGCGCATCTCATCAAGCGTCAGTCCGCGCGCGATTGCCATCATCTCGATACCATCGAGCGCCCTGCCCCGGCCGATCGCCGAGACGTGAAAACTTTTGTCGGTCAGCGTCAGATTGGCGAAATAGGTGTCGAGATGGCGGGAATTCGCCGGCAGTTCGACCGGTGCGCAGACCTGGTTGCCGAGCATGTGGATGCAGTTGAAATGCTGCGCCAGCCGCGTGAGATCACGGTAGTCGCGCAGGTTTCCGGCGCGGCGGCCGCGCTCCATGTCGTGCACATTGGGCGGCCCGGCGACCAGGGTGAAATTGATGGTGTTGCCGCCGAGATGGACAACATGGGCTGGATTGCGCGGGGTCAGCGTATAGTTCGATCGCGTCGTCTTCAGCGCTTCCTCGACCATGCCGCGGTCGATGCGAACATTCGCCGACGCATGATCGACCGCAGCACCCGCCTTGTCGAACAGCGACAGCGCCCGCGGGCTCATCACCTCGATGCCAAAATTCTCCAGAATGTGCATCGACGCCTGGTGGATCGCCTCTATCTGGTCTGCCGAGAGCATCGCCATCGGCGGATAGGGGTTGGTCACACGGCGCAGCGGCAGTTGCGGAATGGCGGCCGGTCCCCTGTTGCTGGTTCGCTCGGCGCCGCGCTTGCGTCTCGGTTCGGTCATGCGGCGCATCAAAGCGCCGGCACGATGATCGGGCTGTCAGAAATCCGCCACCTGCGGGCGTGATTTTAGCCAAGGCGGCACGCTGGCATTTTCTATCAGACAAAAGCGACAGGAAAGGTCGGAATATTGATCACCGCTCGCGCCGCCGTCGAGCTACTGCGCCACGAGATGCGCCGCATCATGGCTGTCAAGGCAAGCCACGGCCGGCGCACCTCTCGCTTGAGGCTTAGGGTGGCTTTCCGGACTGTGTGGAACTATCCGTAGGCCACGTGGAAAGCGCTTGCTCAGTAACAGCCTGTAGCATTTCGCGGCTAAAGCCGGCTTTGGCCTGTACCGCCATGCCGTGAGAGACCGCCATCACGAATGCCGCCAGGGCATCAGGTTTGGCCGTCTCCGGCAAGTCGCCCTCGGCCCTGGCCCGTTCGAAGCGTTCACGAAGCTGCGCCTCACCAGCCGCGCGGGCATCTATCAACACTTGTCGTACAGGTTCCGCTTCATCCGATCCCGCCAGCACCCCGTTGATACCGAGACACCCCGTATGGCTGGGGTAACGTGTATGGAGGTCGGCGGCACTGTACAGGATATGCGCAGCAACTTGCCGCGATGTCGGTAGCTGAAGCGCCTCAGGGATGAAGTCCATGTATCGCTCGTAGTAGCGATCCAGGGCTCGGCGGAAGAGCGCTTCCTTGTTGCCAAAGGCAGAATAGAGGGCTGGCCTCTCTACGCCGGCGGCCTCGGTCAGGTCAGCGTAGGAGGCACCCTCGTAGCCCTTTCGCCAGAAGACGCATAGCGCCGCGTCGAGCGCTTTCTCCACGTCAAATTCGCGATGGCGCCCCATCAGCCCAATTCGGTCTTTTTCATAATGGTCATTATTAAACCACTTGACAGCCCTTGTCTATATTTCATACCAATCGTTATCGTAATGTTCATTACGTAATCATGGCATTGTCGCTCGCCAAGGTAAGGCGGCGCTCCAATGGCGTACAGAAAGGATTCTCATGTCGAACATATTGCAGGGCAAGGTCGCCCTCGTGACCGGCGGCTCGCGCGGGCTTGGCGCCGCTACGGCCGAGGCACTTGCCGACCAGGGCGCGGACGTTGCGATCACCTACGTCGCGTCGGCCAAAAAGGCCGAAGCCGTGGTCGAGAAGCTGAAGGCGAAGGGCGTCAGGGCCCTCGCGTTCCAGAGCGATCAGGCCGACCTTTCAACCGCCAAGCCTCTGATCGAGTCGGTGATTGCCGAATTCGGCAAGCTCGACATCCTCGTAAACAATGCCGGTATCGCGATCCAGGGTCAGCTCGTAGACGATCCCAAGCTCGATGGAGACAAGTACAATCGCCAGTGGCAGGTCAACGTTATGGGCACGATCGCCATCACGCGCGCGGCGGCGCCCAAACTGATCGACGGTGGTCGGATCATTTTCATCGGCTCTCTCCTCGGCTCATACGTGCCGTTCCCGGGTGTCGCCGACTATGCCGGAACAAAGTGGGCGCTCGCCGGATACGCAAAGGGCATCGCGCGCGACCTTGGCCCCCGCAATATTACCGTGAACGTCGTACAGCCGGGGATCATGCCCACGGACATGGCCTCGGACGTTGCCGGTGAGCTTCCGGACCGTGAAGCCATCCTGGACATGCATCCGATCCGTCGCATTGCGACCCTCGAAGAAGTGGCGGAAACCGTCTGCTTTCTCGCCGGACCTTCTGCGGGCTACATCAACGGTGAGACCGTAAATATAGCCGGTGGTCTCGGAATCTGAACGCCGAAGGTCAGGCCGAAGGATCAAAACTCTTGAGCGCGCAATTGAAGGAAAGGATCACTGAGAAGTTTCGCGCAAACTCGGCCGCCGACGAGGTGCTTTCCAGCGTTGATCTCTTGGGAAAGCGATTTCTCGTCACGGGGCGGCCGACAAGCGATTAAGGAACGCAGCAAGATTCCCTTTATGTTTTCGGCCTAATCCTGTTCCGATGGGTAGGTCGAGTTTTAGTAAAATCGTAGCTGTTAGCGTGCTGCTCGTGCTGTCGGCCTGCGCGACGCCGCCCAACCATATCAACGATGTCTGCGCGGTGTTCGACCAGAATGACGGCTGGTTCGACAACTGGCAGGCGGCGGCCGAGCGCGTCGAACAAAAGTACGGCGTGCCGGTTCCCGTGCTGATGGCGACGGTGCGAAAGGAATCCGGCTTCAAGAGCAATGCCAAGCCGCCGCGCACCAAGCTTCTCGGCTTCATTCCCTGGAAACGTGTCTCCAGCGCCACCGGCTTCTCGCAGGCACTCGACGGCACCTGGGCGCAATACCAGAGCGAGACGGGCAGCTGGGCGGCGCGCCGCACCAAGTTTGCCGATGCCGTCGATTTCGTCGGCTGGTATCATTCCAAGACATCAGACACACTCGGCGTCGCCCGCAACGATACCTACAACCTCTATCTGGCCTATTATCTCGGCTGGACGGCCTATGGCCGCGGCAACCACGGCGACGCCGGCGTGCAGCGCTACGCGCGGGCCACTGAGCAGATGGCTCGCGACTACGCCACGCAGCTAAGGCAGTGCCGCAACTGAATCCGCCGAAGCTTCTTGCAGCCAGATGAGGTCTCTGGGCGTCGTTGATGCGCTGTTGAACTCGGATCGAGAAACAATTCATTCGGCCGGGATAAGGTGAAGAACCGACTTTCCTCCCTTTACCGCCGCCGTGGACAATTTTCGATCAAAGGTCGCCAACCTGCCGTCACGCGCTTTGGCAAGCGCCAGCAGGTAGCTATCTGTGACTTGCGCCGAGGTCAGGATCTTGCCGGCATCGATATCGGCTGAGCCGACCAGACTGATATCATCAGGCCAGAACCGATGTCCGGCAAGTGCGTGCAATTTGCGGACGATCTGCGCAACGACTGCGGGTGAGCCGGGAGAATTGGGATATTTGGGGTTACTCACGATCCTGATGACACCATTCTCCGTGATAGGACTCGTGGCCCATGAGGAGTGTCCGCTGGATTCGAACCATCTATGAGCGTCATCATGCGCAACATGACCGGGATCGATCAGCGCAATCAAGACATTGACGTCCAGCAGAAACGTCACAGCAGTTCGTCACGAAGCGTATTGACCGTTTCGAGATCAACCATTTGGCTGCCGGGCCGGGACGAAAGCAACGGGATGCCATTGCGCTCGTCGCCAGCCTGAGGCCGACGCAGCGAACGGCGAACAAGGTCTGAAATGACCTCGCCAACACTGCGATCCTGCTGCCGCGCCATGGCTTTGGCGGCAAGCAGGACATCGTCGTCGATCGCAAGTGTCGTTCTCACAATGCACCTCCTTCTGCGCATCAAACATCACGCATCAGTTAGGGTAACCAACAGAAATACTCAAGGGGCGTGGCATGCCCTTGGCATAACGGGACGCGTCGGAGGCAATGCGCCAACTGCGGCGTTGCCTCGATGTTCGTCAGCTTGGTCTCTTGCCGCGTGGACGCTTGGGCGGGGTGCCGGCAAAGCCCGGACCGACGCCCTGCGGCGCGTCGTCCGGCACCCCCTCATGGGCGGCATGCTCCTTGTCGAACTTGATCACCGGCTCCATTTTCGCCAGCACGTCGTCGGCAAGCCAGCACAGGCTCATATGGCCGTCACCGAGATTCTTCACCGGCGGCACCTGCGTCTCGCAAAGATTGTCCGGCACCAGTTTCTTGTAGCCGCAGCGCGTCTGGAACGGACAGCCGGTTGGCGGGTTCATCGCCGACGGAATGTCGCCTTCCAGCACGATGTGCTTCTTGATCACTGACGTATCGGCAATCGGGATCGCCGACAGCAGCGCCTCGGTATAGGGATGATAGGGCGGCGAAAAGATCTGGTCGGTCGTGCCCTGCTCGACGATATAGCCGAGATACATGACGACGACGCGGTCGGCGATGTAGCGCACCACCGACAAGTCATGGCTGATGAACAGCATCGTCGTCTTGTTCTTGCGCTGGATGTCCATCAACAGTTCGGTCACCGCCGCCTGCACCGACACGTCGAGCGCCGAGACCGGCTCGTCGGCCACCACCACCTTGGCGTTGCCGGCAAAGGCCCTGGCCACGCCGATGCGCTGCTTCTGGCCGCCGGAAAGCTGGCGCGGCTTGCGGGTCTCGAACGCCCGCGGCAGCTTCACCAGGTCGAGAAGCTCCAGCATGCGCTTGCGGCGATCGGCAACTGTGTTGCCGATATTGAACTTTTCCAGCGTGCGGATGATCTGCGAGCCGACCGAGTGGCTGGGATTGAGCGTGTCGAACGGATTTTGGAACACCATCTGGATCGACGACACCGTATCGACGCTGCGCTTCTCGATGCTGGTCGAACCGATCTGTTGATTTCCAAGTGTCACGTTGCCGGAGCTCGCGGTCTCCAACCCGAGCAGCACCTTGGCCAGCGTCGACTTCCCGCAACCGGACTCGCCGACGATGGCGACGGTTTCGGATTCGCGCGCCATGAACGAGATCGTCTCGTTGGCCTTGACGACGCGGCCTTCGCTCGATCCGAACACCTCGCTGCCGCCGACCTTATAGTATTTCCTGAGGTCCTCGATCTTGAGCACCGGCGCGCCGGGCTCGACGCGCTCGTTGACCTTCTTGGCGCCGGGCGGCAGCGCCTCCCAATCAATCTCGTTGAAGCGCACGCAGCGCGAAAAATGACCTTCATGGCCTTCGACCGCGATCATCGGAATTTCGGCGGCGTTGCAGACGCCCTCGACGAAATGGTGGCAGCGCGGGCCGAAATTGCAGCCCTTCGGCCGCTCATGCGGCAGCGGCAATTGCCCCGGAATGGAGATCAGAGGCCGCGAATTTTTGTCGGCGCCGGGCAACGGGATCGAGCGGAACAAGCCTTGCGTATAGGGGTGGCGCATCCGGTCGAAGACGTCCTTGATCTTGCCGGTTTCCACCGCTTCGCCCGAATACATCACCGTGATGCGGTCGCAGGTTTCCAGGATCAGGCCGAGATTGTGCGACACGAAGATCATCGAGGTGCCGAACTTCTCGCCGAGCCCCTTGACCAGGTCGACGATGCCAGCCTCCACCGTCACGTCGAGCGCCGTCGTCGGCTCGTCGAGCAGGAGCAGCGCCGGCTTCGACAGCAGCGCCATGGCGATGACGATGCGCTGTTGCTGGCCGCCGGAAAGCTGGTGCGGAAAGGAGCGCATCATCCGCTCTGGATCGGGCAGCCTGACCGAGCGCACCATTTCGAGCGCGCGTTTATAGGCCTCTTCCTTCGACACTTTGTCGTGGATCAGCGGCACTTCCATCAGTTGCTGGCCGACCTTCATCGCCGGGTTCAGGCTGGCCATCGGCTCCTGGTAGATCATCGCGATCTTGTTGCCGCGGATGGCGCGCAGCTCCTCGTCGGACAGTTCGCCCATGTCCTTGCCCTGGAACTTTATCCGGCCGCCGACGATCTTTCCGATATTGGAGAGATCGCGCATGATGCCGAGCGACACGGTCGACTTGCCGCAGCCGGATTCGCCGACGATGCCCATCGCTTCGCCAGGCATGACCGTGCAGGAAAAGTCCATGACCGCCGGTATCTCGCCCTTGCGGGTGAAGAAGGAGATCGACAGGTTCTCGATCTCGATGATCGGTTCGGTGGTTGGCCCAGGGGTCGGCTTGCCGGGATTTCGAACTGCCTCATTCATGGGTCGCTCCAATCCTTGTCTTTTCATATCGGGTCGAGAACCCGTCCATCAATCTTTCATCGATTGTTCACGCAGCGAGTCGGCCAGGAGATTAAGGCCCAGGACGAATGACATCAGCGCGATCGTTGGCGGCAGCGCTGGATGGATGAAGGAACGCAGCAGCCGGCTGGCGTCCTTGATCGCGGTGCCCCAGTCCGGGCTCTCGGGCGCCAGTCCCAAGCCGAAATAGCCGAGCGTGCCGAGCAGGATCGTGGTGTAGCCGATGCGCAGGCAGGCATCGACGATCAGCGGCCCGCGTGCATTGGGAAGTATCTCCCACAGCATGATGTACCAAGGCGATTCACCGCGCGTCTGCGCCGCCGCCACATAATCGCGCGTCTTGATGTCCATGGTGAGGCCGCGCACGATGCGGAACACGCCCGGGCTGGAGGCGAACACCACTGCCACGAAGATATTGAGCTGGTTGGGATCGATATGGATGATCCTGAACGGGTCGGCATCGAAGACGAGGCCGGCATAGACCCAGCCGCCAATGATCAGCGTCAATCCCAAGAGGATGTAGAGACGGTCGGGTCGTTTTTTGTAGCGCGTCCAGAACAGCACGCTGAAAAAGATGATCGGGAACAGGAAAAACAGGCCGGCCATCGCATAGGGGATCGGTGTCTCCATGATGCCCGGCGTCACCAGCAGGTAAAACAGGAGGATAACCGGGAAGGCGAGCACCAGATTGGCGAGGAAGGACAGCACCGTATCGATCCTGCCGCCATAATAGCCGGCAGGCAGGCCGAGCGTGATGCCGACCATCAGCGCGAAACCGGTCGCCGCCGGCGCGATGATCAGCACGATCTGGCTGCCATAGATCATGCGGCTGAATACGTCGCGGGCAAGCTTGTCGCCGCCGAACAGGTAGACAAGTCCAGATTGCGGCTCGATCGCGCCGGGCAGCGCGTCCTTCATGATCGGGATCTGGGCAAGCGGATTGAAGGGCGAGATGGTCGACGCGAAGATCGCCGTGAACATCCAGAACAGACAGATGCCGACGCCGACGATGCCGACGCTGCTGTCGAAAAGCTGACCATAGAGGCCAAGCCTCTTCTTGTAGGCGAAGCTCGCCCCCATCACCAGGACGAGAGCGATCCAGACCGGCCAGAAACGGGCAAGCACGCCAAGCACCACGTTGAAGGCGCCGATATATTCAAGCTGCATCCGCCCGATCCCCTATTGAACTCTGATACGCGGATTGAGAAACGCGTAGCCGACATCGGAAATGAGCTGCGTGATCAGGACGATGAACACCGAGACCAGGGAGCAGCCGAGCAAAAGATCGATGTCGTTGTTGCCGGCCGCCTCGACCAGCGTGTAGCCGAAGCCCTGATAGCGGAACATCACCTCGACGATGACGACGCCGGTGAGCAGCCAGGGGAATTGCAGCATGATGACGGTGAACGGCGCAATCAGCGCGTTGCGCAGCGCATGCTTGACCACCACGCTTCCGAAGGAGAGGCCCTTCAACCGGGCGGTGCGGATATATTGCTGCGTCATCACCTCGACCATCGAGGCGCGGGTCATGCGGGCGATGTAGCCGATGCCGTAGATCGCCAGCGTCATGACAGGCAGCGTGAAGTTGTAGAAGGTGATACCCCGGCTGGCCGAGGCCGCCGAACCGTTGAGCCAGCCGAGCCATGATGCGAAAATGACCGTGAAGATGACGCCCGACACATATTCGGGCGTCGCCGTCGAGGCAATCGAGGCGACGGACAATGTCCGGTCGGTTCGAGAGCCCTCGCGCATGCCGGCGAGGATGCCGATCAGAAGCGAGATCGGCACCATCACCACAAGCACCCAGAACATCAGGATTCCTGTGGCGGCGAGCGCCGGGAAAAGCTTCGATGCGACCGTCGTCTTGAACTTGGTCGAGCAGCCGAAGTCGCCTTGCAGCACGCCGGAGAACGTCGGCTCGACAGGATCATTGCAGAAAGAAAAACGTCGCGCCGGCTCGCCCGTTGCCGGATCTGTGACCGGCTGTTTGGGCACGATACCCAGCCATTGGCCATAACGGGAGAAGAAATTCTGGCGGTAGCCATGGTTGACCAGCCAGCTTTCGAGCTGCTCGGCCGAGGTGTGCATTTCGGTCTGGCTGATCGCCAGCTTTTTCAGATTGGGATCGAGATTGATCAGGAAGAACACGACCATCGTCAGGCACAGCATCGTCAATGCCATGGTACCGAGGCGTCGAATGATGAAAGAAAGCATGGCGGTCCCCTGCCGGTCTGGTTGGGGTTGGGGTCAGCTTGGAACCAGCTCAGCCGCTGGCGGCAAAGCTGGCTGTCAAACGGACCTCAGAATGCGATCAACCCTGTCTTATCGCACACCCCAATCCGAAGTGTTCGCGCCTTGTTTGCTGCGCCGACTTTCGGTTGTGGAATCATGCGTGGAGTGGGTGGAAGGGGCGAACCGCCCCTTCCACGATCGATCGGATCAGGCCTCGTCGAGCCAGATCTTGCCGTAATCGCGCTCGTATGTCGGATGCATGGCATAGTTCTTAACGGCAGCCACCGAGTGGCTGTAGAGCTTGCGCCAATACGGCTGGATGATGATACCGGAATCCTGCAGGATCTGCTCGATGTCCTTCATCATCTCCTTGCGCTTGGCCGCGTCAGCGACCGAAAGCGCCGCGTTGAGCTTGGCGTCCCATTCGGGATTCGACCAGGCGCTTTCGTTCCAGGCTTCGCCGGTACGATAGCCGATCGCCAGAACCTGGACGCCGAGCGGCCGCATGTTCCAGTTGGTCATCGACAGCGGATACTTAGTCCAGTCGTTCCAGAACGTCGAACCCGGCAGCACCGTGCGCTTCACCTTGATGCCGGCGTCGCGCATCTGCGCGGCGATCGCATCACCGGTGTTCTTGTGCCAGTCCTCGTCGACCGTGATCAGCTCGTGCTCGAAATCGGCCTGACCGGCTTCTTCCATCAGCGCCTTCGCCTTGGCCGGGTCGCGTGCAACCTTTGCCAACTCATAGTATTCCGGATGGATCGGGGCAACATGGTGGTTTTCGGCGACAGTACCGGCATTGCCGTTGCCGAGCTGGAGCACGACAGCGTTGTCGACCGCAAGCTGCAGCGCATTGCGAACCTTCTGGTCATCGTAAGGCTTGTTGGCCACATTGGTGCGGCAGACGATCGTCGCTGCGGTGACCACCTCGTACTTGATCAGGTCGACACCGTCGAGGATCGACACGTAGTCGGCCGACGTCTCGAAATTGGTATGGACCTCTCCTGATTCGAAGGCGCTGACCGTGGCCGCGGGATCGGTGCCGTAGTCGATGAACTCGATGCCGTCGAGGAACACCTCGCCGTCCCACCACTTGTTGTCTTCGCGGCGCTTGTAGACGACTTTCTGGCCAACATCGTAGGAGACGAGTTCAAACGGACCAGTGCCGATCGGGCAGGCTTTGAAATCGCCGCCCTTTTCGTCGAAGGTCTTGTGAACGATGAGGCCGGGATAGTCGCACATGTTGGGAATGAGCGCGATATCAGGCGTGTCGAGCTTCAGCTTCACGGTCAAATCGTCGACCTTGGTCACCGCGCTTTCGTCCAGCTTGTCCTCCTTGACAAGCGAACCGAGTCGGCCGGGCATGGAATTGCCCTCGGCCTTCTTGTCGGCCCAGCGACGAATGTTGAAGATCACGTCCTCGGCGGTGAACGGATCGCCGTTCGACCACGTCACGTCCTTGCGCACATGCAGCGTGTACTCGGTGGCATCGTCGTTGACGTCCCAGCTTTCGAGCAGGTAGGGACGGAACGTGTATTCGGTTGTGTATTTGACCAACGGCTCGAGCGCCTGGCGCTCGGCATTGGCGATTTCCGACCAGTCGGCCTTGCGCGGATCCTTCGGATCCTTGATCCACATCGCGACTTTCAGTATGCCGCCTTTCTTGGCCTCCGCGTCCTGCGCTCTCGCCGGCGTCGGATCGGCAAGTCCGATCATGCCATAGGCCATTGCCGTGGACGCGCCGAAAACGCTGGCCAAAGCGAGAAACTCACGGCGATCGACACGTCCGGCCCTGGCTTCTTCGGCCATTGCATGGATGTGATCCGGAACGCGATCGCCATTACTCCTAAAGATTGTCATCACGAACTCCCATTGTTGGCTTTCTGCCTTTTACCATTCCGCATCCGGGCCATGATGTCAAAAACAGCACGAATTGGGAACATCCCAAAGAATGTGCAACTTTGGAAGGGAAGCGGTTCGCGTGATAACGACAGTCTTGGCGCAAAATTGCTACTGCCCGGCAGATTTCGTTCGAATCTCCGGCATCGATTAAACTGAGACATTCGCCGCGGCGCCAAGCCTCACTCGGCGCGGTAATCTTGGACACATCCTTTCGAAACCGATCCGGTGTTCTGGGTCATGCGCCAGGGCTTGCACAGCGCCAGCCCAATCCCGAGCATGGTGCCAAAAACCGTGGCGCCATGCCGGCTGGCTTTAGTATTCGCGTTCGTAAAAAACGCCGCCCTTGGCTTCGCCGGCATCGGTGGCCTCGCCGCGCAATTTGACGCCGCGCCCGACATTGAAATCGATCGCCGCCCTGCCCGAACCCGGCTTGTCGCCCTTCTGGATCGTCACATAGGTACGGTCGTTCAGATATTTGCCCGCCGAGACGGCGGTGCCGCCCTCCTCGTCAGTGATGACGTCGAGATCGTCGACGCCGATCGCGCTGCGAAGGTTCTGAAGCAGCGAGGTCGAGCCGCCGACACCGGCCAGTTGCGCGGCGGCTTCGGCAAGCTGGGCGATCTGCAGCGGCGACAGGTTCGACATAGAGCGGCCGAAGATCAGCTGCGCCAGAACCTCGTCTTCCGGCAGCGCCGGCACCGACGAGAAGTTGAATTTCGGATTGGTCGCCTCGCCAGACACCACGATGGTGACGGTGGCGCTGTTCGTCGTCGATGTCGCTGTGAGATTGAGATAAGGCACCAGCGACCCTGAAAAGCCGACCGTGCCTTCGGTGAAGGTCAGCCGCTTGGCGAGAATCGTCAGCCGCCCACGCTGCAAATCAAAGGTGCCGACCGCTTGCGGCGACGATGCCGGGCCGGTCAGCCGCAGCGAACCACCAAGCTCGGCATCGACACCCCTGCCCTGGATGAAGATCTGGCTCGGCGCGTTGACGGTGACGTCGAGGTTGAGGCCGCTGCCGCCACTGCCGCCGCTCGCCGTCGCCGGGCGCAACGCCTTTTCCTGCGCGCGTACTGCGGCCGGCGCGTTCCTGTGCTTGACATCGAGCGCGGCCAGCGAGCCCGGCAGCTTTTCGGGAACGGTGATCACGGTCTTGGCCAGATTGATCGTGCCCGAAATCACCGGCGCCGACGCGAGCGGCCCCTTGATCGTCAGGTCGCCGCCGAGATTGGCGGTGACCACCCTGCCGTCGGTATAGCGGCCGTCGACGAGCTTGACCGACAGGTCGGCCGGAAAACCTTGCGCCGGAACGATGCCGACGGTGCCGTTGGCCGACAGGCTGCCGCGCGTCGACAGCGTGCCGGTCAGGCGGTTGATCCTGGCCACGCCACCGCCGATTGCGACATCCGCGGCGATATCATTGATCGCAAGGCCGGAGCGTGCATCGATCAGGCGAGCGCCTGACGTACGGACCGTGCCTGAGATCACCGGCGATGTCGCCGGGCCGCGCACCTGCAGATTGACGTCGGCCGCGCCGCTCAACGACAGGCCTTGCGCGGCGAGCGTCCGGGTGAGGAAAGCGAACGGCACCTTGCCGGAAAAGTCGAGATCAAGAGTGGGTGTGCCTGATGTCGCCACTGTGCCGCCGCCCTTGAGACCGAGGCCGGCGCCGTCGCTCATATTGGCGTCGAAGGCCAGTCTGTTGCCCGAATACGTACCGGAGGACGAAACACCCATGCCGCCGAAACCGGCGCCGCGGGTCTGCGACGTCTGAACGCCTGCGGCGTCGATGTTGAAGGCAACGGCCGGATTGGCCGGCGCGCCCGTCACCTTCACCGTGCCCGAAATCGAGCCGGCGGCATCGAGGCCCGGCGAAAAACTATTGGCAAGCGAGATCGGCACCCGCGCCAGCGTCGCGTTCAGATCGAGCGCCTGCCCGGCCTTGCCCGAAACCGTCGCCGTGCCGCCGCCGAGGTTGAGCACGACCCTGTCCAGGCTGGTCGTGCCGTTGGCGATGGTTATGGTCGAGGCCTGGGCGATCGCCGCCTTGATGCCGCGCATGGTCGCCTCGCCGGAGGTGAGCTCGACCGTCGTCATGCCCTCGGCGATCCTGACGCGGCCGGCGGCCCTGGCTGGAATGTCCTTAACGGTGGCGCCGCCGGAAAAGCCGGTCCAGTTGCCGTCACGCTTTAGATCGACGTCGATGCCGCGAATGACGGTGCCGCCGGAAGTGACGCTGTCGGCACGAATCTTTCCGGAGATCACCGGTGCCGCGAGATAGTTGGCGATCTGCGCATCGATGTTGACCGTCTTTGCCGAGAGATCGCCGCGCGAAATCGAAGCCGTCGAAGCCCTGATGGTGACCTCAGGCGCATTGTTGGTTTTCGAGAAGACAATCGTGCCGCGCACGTCGCCTTCCGCCTTTTCCAGCGCAAGCGCTGCGAGCGGTCCGATGTCAGGCAGGTCGAGCGCCACGGTGCCATCGGGCACGAAGGCATTATCGAGTGCCAGGTCGCCCGATACCCGGTTTTTGCCGAGCGACAGCAGAAGCCCGTTGATGGCGCGCTTGCCGTCGGACGTTGCCAGCACGGCGCTGCCTTGCAGGGCCTGGCCCGCGACATTTCCGGTCAGCCGTACATCGGCCGCCGGGTTGGCGGCATCGGCCTTGCCGGTTGCGGTGAGCCTCAGCCCGGTGATCTCGCGTTCGGCCACCGAAAGGCGGTCGCTGTTCACCGTCAGCGACAGGTCGGGCGCGGTGCTGGCGCCTTGCGCGTTCAGCGCGAAAGCGATGGCGCCTTTGGCATCCCTGGACAGAAGCGAGATGTCGGCCAGCACGCCCTTGATATCGGCGGCGAGTTTGTTGTCGGCAAGGCTGGCTTGCCCGTCAGCGGTCAGCGCGCCGGACACCAGCCGGATTGCGTTAGCGGTGACATTGCCTTTGGCGTCGCGCTTCAGCGCGGCACTGAGTTCCGTTCGCTCGGCGAGCACACCGCGCGCTGCCGCCGGCAGTGCTGCGGAAGCCGCATCCGCCCTGAGGTTGAGATCGATGGCGCCGTTGGCCAGCGAGACCCTTCCGTTGAAGCCGGTGTTCAGCGCATCGCCCGTCACCGACCCGCTGTCGATGACGACGGTGTCGACAGCGAGGCTGCCGGCGACCTTGGCTGTGATCTTGCCGGCGATCAGCGGCGCGATGGTCGGATTGTCCAGGCCGATCTTGTCCGCCGTCACCGTGCCGGAGATCGGCCCCGTCCGGCTTTTCACGTCGAAGGCGTCCGAGTGCAATGAAAGGGTGAGCCCCTCGACATTGGTGAAATTCGTCGCGACCGAAGGCAGGACAGCGGAGATATCGACCTTCGGCTGCGTGCCCTGCCCCGCAGCCTTTACCGAAAGCGCCTGCAGCTCGAGCTTGATCGGGCTTTCGGCGCTGCCAAGCGCCAGCGGCAGGCTCGGGCCGATCGAGGCCAGGTCGAGCGCAAAATCGCTGATGCCGTTTGGATTGATAGTGCCGGCGGCCTTGCCCGAAATCTTGTCGCCGGCGAGCGTCGCTCGATCAATGGCAATGCCGCCAGCGGAGGAGAAACTGCCTGCCGCATTGACATTGAGCGGACCGAGCCCCGCCTGGCGCGTCTGGCTGGTTTCGGCGCCGTCGAGTTGTGCATTGAAACGAATGTCCGGGGCAGCCGACGGCCCCGTCACTTCAGCTGTTCCGCTGAGCGCGCCCGCGGCGTCGAGGCCGGGTGAAAGATCATTGGCGAGGGCGGCCGGCAATGCGGAAAATTCTGCCGCGAGGTCGAGCGTCTGGCCGGCGGTGCCGGACACGTTGACCGATCCGCCGCCGACACCGAGCATCAGCTTCTCGATGCTGGCCGCGCCATTGGCGATGCTCAAGCTCGACGGCTGCGCAATCGCTGCCTTGATGCCGCGGATGGTCGCTTCACCCGAGGCGATCTCGACACTTGTCGTGCCGTCCGCGATCTTCACCCTGCCTTCGGCCGTCGCCGGGATCCCGGCCACGGTGGCGCCGCCGGTAAACCCGGTCCAGTCGCCATCGCGCTTCAGATCGACCCCGATGCCGCTGATCACGGTGGCGCCTGATGTGACCGTATCGGCCTTGATCGTGCCGGAGATTGCCGGGCCCTTGAGATAGTTGGCGACCAGCGCATTGACGGCAATAGTCTTCGCCGCCAGGTCGCCGCGCGAAATGGACCCGCTTGTCATGTCGATGGCAACTGCTGGCACGCCATCATCATTCGAGAACCGGATGCTGCCCTGCACGTCGCCCGTCGCCGTCTGCCCGGCAAGTGCGGCCAGGGGGCCGATATCGGGCGCTTCGAGTGCCAACGTCCCCAGCGGCAGCAAGCCGTCGCCGAGAGCGAGATCGCCCGAGACCTTGTTGTCGGCCAGCGACAGGCTTAGCCCGCTGAGCGAACGCTTTCCGTCATTCGTGACCAATGATGCCCTGAGATCGAGCGGCTGGTCGTCGACAGACCCGGTTAGGGAGACATCGGCGGCAGGGTTGGCGATGTCGGCCTTCCCGGTCGCCGCCAGCTTGATCGTCTTGACCGTATGACCGGACGCCGTAAGGCTGTCGCTGTCGGCCGAAACCGAGAAATCCGGCGCCGAGCGCGCGCCGCTCGCCGTCAGCGCGAAATCGACGGCCCCGCCGACCGGTACGCCAACCATGGGCGACAGCACCGAAACGTCGCCGAGCGTGCCTTTGATGTCGGCCTGAATGTCGGTGCCGATCGCGCTGGCGGTGCCGCTGGCGCTGAGCGAGCCCGAGGTAAATTGCAGCGCATTGGCGGCAAAGGAACCCTGCGGGTCACGCGTTGCTGTCGCCGAGAATGTCACGCGCTCGCCGAGAACCGAGCGGATCTGCGGCGGCAGCGCCGTCGAAACGGCATCGGCATTCATCTTGAGCGTCATCGCCAGATCGGCCAGCGTCACATTGGCCGTCACCGAGGCATTGAGCGCGGCGCTGCGCAGCGTGCCTTGATCGAGGAGGATCCCCTCCTTGCTGACCGATCCGGCGAGATCCGCTGTCACCCTGCCGGTCACCAGCGGCGCCAGCGTCGCCACGTCGGTGTTCAGGCCGCCGGCCGCAAGCTTGATGGTGACCGGTCCGCTGCGGTCTTGGATGTCGAAGCCGTCGGAATGGATTTCAGCCGCCAGATCGTCCACTCGCGTGCCGCCCGCCACCACCGAAACCAGAGACGCGCCGATATCGATGATCGGCGCTTTGCCGCCGCCGAACGCGCGGGCCGTGGCGCCGGTGATCGCGACGGTCACCGGCTGCGCCGCAGTACCGAGGCTGAGGACGATCGGCGGACCCTTGGCGGCGAGCTCCACCGAAAGATCGCTGGCCCCATTGGGGTCGATGATACCCGCGGCGGTGCCATGCACCGCATCGCTGTCGATGCTGGCGCGCTCGACTTCGACGCCGCCCGTCACGATCGCGGTTCCGGCAAGGTCGAAGCTGGTCTTGCCGGCAAACAAGGGTTTCAGATTGTCGGGTATGAAGCGCTGGAAGTCGCCGTCGCCCTTGGCCTCGACATAGTTGCCCTTGTCGGTAAGCTGATGACGGCCGGTCAGCTGGGTGACGATCTGACCGTCGACGACGAAGGTGCCGATGCCGCTCCAGTTGGCGACCGGCCCCGTGCCCGTGACGACGATGTCGACCGGAGGCGCATCCGGCAGCTTGAGCAGATTGGCGATGATGCCGCCGGCCGGCTCGGACGCCTTCAGGTCGAGGTCGAGCTTGTTGTCGGCGGGCGCGAAATGGACGTTGGCGTCGACCTTACCTTCCTTGCCATCGTGGCGGGTGATGTTGAGGCTCGTTTCGAGCGCCAATGGCGCCGCGTCCGCCTTGAACGAACCTTTGGCCGCGAGTTCTGCGATACCGCTGCCGGCCAGGGCCTGCCCAAGCGCGATTTCGGGCAGGTCGATCTGCTTGATGTCGAGCGACACCGGCAGCGTGGTGGCGCCTTGGCTCGGCTGTGTGCTCGCCACCGGCAACCGCGCCAGTTCGATCCGATCGGCGGCGATGCGGCCGGCGCTGAAGTTTTTCGACAAAAGAGCAAGCGGCGACCAGTCGACTGCCACCTTGCGCGCCACCAGCCAGGCGCCCTGGCGATCCTCCAGTATCACATGGTCGACAGTCAGCGCGCCGGACCAGATGCCGTCGATGCCGCTGACCGTGACCTTTCGGTCATCGGTCGACGCCATGGTCGAAATGATGCCGGCGAGATTGTCGCGGCCGCGCTCCGTCTTGGTCAGCACGACGAGCGCACCGACCACCGCCGCCACCACGACGAGCAGCGTGTAAAGGACAATGCGGAGGATGCGCTTGAACATTGCCATCAGAACGCCTGACCGATGCCGGCATAGATGCCGAAACGCGGGTCGTCGGGACCCCGATTGAGCGGCACCGCCGCATCGATGCGCAGCGGCCCGAACGGCGTAATATAGCGCAAGCCGACGCCGGCGCCGACCTTCATGTCGGAAAAATCCGGGAATTGCTCGGTCGAGACAGTGCCGGCATCGACGAACGGCACGACGCCGATCGTATCGGTGACGGCAATGCGCATCTCGAGCGAGGTTTCGAAGAAGGAGAGCCCGCCGATCGGCTGCCCGTCGATGTCCTTCGGACCGATGCCCTGATAGGCATAACCGCGCACCGAGCCGCCGCCACCGGAATAGAAGCGCCGGTCCGCCGGAACATCCTGAAGGCCGGCACCGATGATCGAGCCAATGGCGACGCGTTCGGCCAAGATGAACTTGGAAGCCGTGTCGAGCGACTGATAGGCCGATCCCTCGCCCCTCAGCTTGACGAAGGCCGCGCCGTTCAAAATATCGTAGCTCGGCTCGGCATAGGCCAGCAGCCTGAATCCCTTCGTCGGGTTCAGCCGGCTGTCGCGATTGTCATAGACATATCGCAGCGGAACGCTGGCGATCAGATAGGTGTGCTTGCCGAAAGAATCGGTGATCTTCGAATAGTCGAGCGCGACTTCCGCGGAAACCGTCTGCTGCTTGTCGAGTTCATAAGACAGGCCGGTATTGCCCTTGACCGAGAAATGATCATACGCATCGGGATGCTCCAACACGGTGTTGACGCCCGCGAAGAACTTCGATGACGGCCCGACCACGCCCGGCTTTTCGAACATGATGCCGGCATTGTAGTTGAGCTCGGTCAGGTCGTTGCTGCCGATGCCGCTGATTGCACCCTCGATGCGCAGCTTTTCGGCACGGCCGAACAGATTGCGGTGGCCCCAATAGCCTTCGAGGCCGAGCCCCTCGGTGTTGGAGAAGGTGCCGCCAAGACCGAAATAGCGCGGCTTGCGCTCGCTTACTTCGACGCCGATCGGGATGTTGCCGTCGGCGTCGAGACTGTCGGCCTCCTTCAGCGTCACGCTGTTGAAAACTTCCAGCCCGAGCAGCCGGTCGCGCGCCTCGTCGACCTCTTCCGGCGAATATTGGCGGCCGCGCTCCAGGCCGGTCATGTATTCGGTGAAATCGCGGTCGACCTTCTCGGTCCCCTCGACCGTGGTGTCGCCGTAACCGGCAACCGGCCCGGCCGCCACGGTTAGCGTCACGTCGAGCGTAGAGGTGGCGTGGTCGGCAATGATCTCCCGGTCCGTCACCTTGGCCAGCGGCCTGCCTTCCTCTTTGAGCGCCCGCACGATCGAGACCTCGGCCTTGAGCACGGCACCGGAACCGGCATCGCCGCCGGCGATCAGGCCGAAGTCGGCGCTCGCCAGTCCCGCCGCGTCGCCCTCCAGCCTGATATCGCCAAGCGTGAATTTCGGCCCGGTCGCAACGTTGATCACCACCGGGATAGGCTGCGGACCGGAAAATTCGGCGTCGGGCGGCAAATCGTCGAGCGGCTTGCCCTCGATCGTGATGGTGACGACGCCCTCGTAGCGGGCGTCCGCGTAAAGTGCGGCGATAAGCTGATCGCGGTCGCCGCGCGCCTTGGCCATCAGGCCGAGCGAACCGGAGACCGGACGTTCTTCGTCGGCCTTCAGCGCCGAGGCATTTTCGAGCTTCTTAACGAGATCCTCGTCGGCATCGGGCGCTTCGATGGTAACCGCATAGCGCAGCGGATCGACGATGTCGGCGTCTTCATCCTCCGACGATCCCCACAGCTTGATGCCGAAGATCTCGAAAGCGGCCGCATTTCCGCTCGCCGAAACCAATGCAGTCGAGCACAGCAAGGCGAAAAGCAAGGCGTGCAAAAGCACACGCCGTGGCGCTTTTCCTCTCCACATCTGCCTCTCGTACGCCAACATTACAACTCTACACTAGCTCCCAAAGCTAAAATTGGAATGAAGTTCTGAATTGCTCGTAAAGGAGCCACAATCCAATTGTCTGAAATAGACAGGGCTTGGAATTCACACCTTCTGCGTCGCCGCAAGAAAGCGTGATCCCTGCCCTATGGAGGTACTACCGGCGATCGGCCGGAAAGGAAACCGTCGGCAGGCGGAACCTGCAGTGTCCTTGTGTTGACAAGCCGGATTGAAGCTTGAACATGTCTGGACGTTAGAGCGACGTGCGTCCATCCGGACGCACAAGGTACGCGGCAAGACTTTGAAGTGTCGCATCGTGCTTTCCGAAAACCGATTTCGATTTTCGGGCCGATGCGAAAAGCAGTGTCTGGAGGGGTGTTATGGCAATGCGCGCGGCTCGTGGTCTATCGATCCTTTTCCTTCTCCTTTTCGCCTGGGGCAGTGTCGCGCAAGCGGCCGAAGCGCGCCGGGTGGTGACATCGGACAATTCCGATTATTTCGGTTTCGATCTCAGATCCGACCAGAATGTCAGTCTCGACCAGTGCAAGACGACATGTCTCGGCGATCCCGCCTGCCGCGCCTTCACTTACAACCCCAAGGCCAAATGGTGTTTTCTCAAATCCGACTATAATTTGCTGAAGCCCTTCAAAGGCGCCGTCGCCGGCAAGGTCGTCAACATCGAAGGCGACCCCGATATCGGCGCGCCGCCGGAACTCGCCTTCTTCCCCGCCTGGATGGCCGACCAGGCCCAGCAATACCGCAACCGGCTCACCGGCCCGGCCTACACCAAGCCCACCGAAGGGCTGGCGGCGCTGAAGGCGGCGGCCGAACAGGCGTCGCTGACCGGCGACCACCGCTCGGCGATGGAAAAATACGAGGCTTTGGTTTCGGTGTCACCCGACGACGGCCAGCTCTGGTTCGAACTGACGCAGGAAACGCTTGCCGTACAGCCGGCCGCCAACAGCGCGGAGACGTCTACCTTGCCTGCGAACGCCACCTCCGCCGGCTTCAACGCCTACAAATTGCTGCGCACCACCAAGACGCGCGCCGACGTGCTGGCCCTGCTCGCCGCCGGGCTCGATCGCCGCGATCTCTCGCGGCCCGCCCTGCAGGCTTACGAAGCGAGCCTTGCGCTCGTCAATTCGCCGGCGGTCAAGGCCGACTATGAAGATTTGAAAGCCCGCAAGGGTTTCCGAGTCGTCGAGCACACGGTCGAAGCCGACACCAGCGCGCCGCGCATCTGCGCGCAGTTTTCCGAGGAATTGGTCAAGACCGGCGTCGACTATTCGCAATTCGTCACCGTCGACAACGCCGCCCCCAAGGGCGTCGAGGCCAAGGACAAACAGATCTGCGTCGAAGGGCTCGAGCACGGCCAGCATTACGACGTGACCTTCCGCCCCGGCCTGCCGGCCGCCATCGGCGAGGTGATCACCGCCCCGGTGGTGCTGTCGATCTATGTGCAGGACCGCGCCCCGTCCGCTCGTTTCACCGGCGACAGCTTCGTGCTGCCGGCCGGCGTGCGCCGCGGCATCCCGGTCGTCACCGTCAACATGAACGCCGCCGAAATGAAGCTCTACCGCATCGGCGACCGCTCGCTGACCCAGCTTCTGTCCGGCTACCAGTTCCTGCGCCAACTTGACGGCTACGACATCTCCAACATCTCCAGCCAGATGGGCGAGCCGGTCTGGCAAGGCCAGCTCGACATCGCCAACGACTTGAACAAGGAAGTCACAACGTCCTTCCCGGTCGACGAAGCGCTGCCGCAGCGCAAGCCCGGCGTCTATGTGTTGACCGCGCAACCGGTCGACGAGAACGACGATGACAACGAAGACTATGATTCGCGCGCCACGCAATGGTTCGTCGTCTCCGACATCGGCCTGTCCACCTATACCGGACAGGATGGGCTGAACGTCTTTGCCCGTTCGCTCGGAACCGCCAAGCCGATATCAGGTGCCGAACTGACGCTGCTCGCCAGGAACAATGAAATCCTCGGCACTGCGATCACGGATGCAGAAGGCCGCGCCGTCTTCAACCCCGGCCTGACGCGCGGCGACGGCGGCATGGTGCCGGCTGTGCTGACAGCCAAACAGGGCGACAGCGACTTCGTCTTTCTCGACATGGGCCGCGCCGGCTTCGACCTGTCGGATCGGGGCGTCACCGGGCGCACGGCGCCGGGCGCGCTCGACGTCTATGCCTGGACCGAACGCGGCATTTACCGCGCCGGCGAAGACGTCCATGTTGCAGCGCTCGCCCGCGACAGCGCCGCCAAGGCGGTCGAGAACCTGCCGCTGACCTTCATCTTCACCCGCCCCGACGGCGTCGAGAACCGCCGCATCGTCAGCGACGGCGCATCGGCCGGCGGCCATGCCGTCGACCTGCCGCTCGAACCCAACGCCATGCGCGGCACCTGGACGGTGGCGATCCACACCGATCCCAAGCAGGCGGCGGTCGCCAGCCACATGTTCCTGGTCGAGGACTTCGTCCCGGATCGCATCGAGTTCGACCTGTCCTCCGACAAGCAGGAGATCGCGCAGGGCGAAACCGCCAACGTCACCGTCGACGGCCGCTTCCTTTATGGCGCGCCGGCCGCCGGGCTGGCGCTCGAAGGCGAGTTAACGCTGTCGACCACCCGTGACTGGGATCGTTTCAAGGGCTATTCCTTCGGCCTCGCCGACGAGCAGTCGGCGGAACCGTCGGTCACGCCTTTTGCCGGCCTGCCGGTGGTTGGCGAGGACGGCAAGGCGACCTTCCCGGTTTCCGTCGATCAGTTGCCCTCGACCACCAAGCTCGTCGATGCCAAGGTTACGGTCAGGATGCGCGAGACCGGCGGCCGCGCCGTCGAGCGCTCGCTTAGCATCGGCATCCGCCCGCAAGGCCATATGATCGGCATCCGTCCGGATTTCGACGGCGACGAGGTGCCGCAAGGCGGCACGGCGAAATTCGGCTTGATCGCCGTCGATCCCGACGGCAAGCGCGAGGCGCTGCAGGGCGCGCAATGGTCGCTGGTCAAGGTCGAACGGAATTACCAATGGTACCGCTCGAGCAATTCCTGGAACTACGAGCCGGTCACCTTCACCAAGTCGGTAGCCAACGGCCAGGTCGACCTCACCGCTGACGGCGAGGCCACCGTTTCGCTGCCGGTCGACTGGGGCCGCTACCGGCTCGAGATCGAGACATCGGATCCGGAAGGCCCGGCGACCAGCTACGAGTTCGACGCCGGGTGGTATGTCTCCTCCACCACCACCGAAACGCCCGACGGTCTCGAAATCGCTCTCGACAAGGAAATGTATGCGGCGGGCGAAGTGGCCAAGCTGAAGGTTTCGCCGCATTTTGCCGGCGAGCTGCTCGTCACCATTGGCGCCGACAAGCTGTTGAAGACCGTCACGGCAACCGTGCCGGCCGGCGGCAGCAGCATCGACATCCCGGTCGGCGACGACTGGGGCGCCGGCGCCTATGTCACGGCAACGCTGTTCAGGCCTGGCGATGCGCAGGAAACGCGCATGCCGGCGCGCGCCATCGGCGTCAAATGGCTGAAGGTCGATCCGGGCTCGAAGAAGCTCGCCGTCACCTTGACGCCGCCGGACAAGACCATGCCGCGCCAGCAGCTGTCGATCCCGGTTTCCGTGGCCGGCGTGCAGCCGGGTGCCAATGCCTATGTCACGGTCGCGGCCGTCGATGTCGGCATCCTCAACCTGACCAATTACAAGACGCCGGATCCGGAGACCTGGTTCTT
The DNA here is from genome assembly GCF_055811195.1 of Mesorhizobium sp. WSM4823. Taxonomy (NCBI): domain Bacteria; kingdom Pseudomonadati; phylum Pseudomonadota; class Alphaproteobacteria; order Hyphomicrobiales; family Phyllobacteriaceae; genus Mesorhizobium; species Mesorhizobium sp. WSM4823. Next base: position 202,833 of record NZ_JBVVQL010000006.1, on the reverse strand, counting down.
CGGCCAGCGCATGCTCGGCCTTGAGGTACGCGACCTCTACGGCCGGCTGATCGACGGATCGCTGGGCACGTCAGGCAGACTGCGCACCGGCGGCGACGGCGCCAACATGCAGTCGCAAGGCAGTCCGCCGACCGAAAAGCTGGTCGCCTTCTTCTCCGGTCCGGTCCAGCTGGACGCCGATGGCAAGGCGCGGATCGACTTCGACATCCCGCAGTTCAACGGCACCGTGCGCGTCATGGCCGTCGCCTGGACCAGGGACGGGGTCGGCCATGCCCAGTCCGATTTGATCGTGCGCGATCCGGTGGTGATCACCGCCGGCCTGCCACGCTTCCTGGCGCCCGGCGATTCGGCCGTCATGCGGCTCGACGTCACCGACGCCGACGGTCCGGAGGGCGACTATGCGCTTACCATCGACACGACAGGCGATCTTTCGACCGGCAATGCCACCCTGCCCGAAAAGCTGACGCTGGCCAAAGGCAAGCGGCAGACGCTGACCGTGCCGCTGGTGGCTCAAACGCCGGGCAACGCCTCGATCACCGTCAAGCTCGCGCATGCCGACGGCACTGCTGTCGAGCAGACGCTCTATGTGCCGGTGCGCCCGGCGCAATTGCCTGTCACCACCCGCATGGTGGTCGGCCTCAAGGGCAATGGCGGGTCGCTGCGCGTCGACAAGGAGCTGCTGGCGGCAAGCCTGCTCGACGGCGCTTCGGTCAGCGTCGGCGTTTCACAGGCGGCGGCCTTCGACGTGCCGTCGCTCTTGATGACGCTTGACCGCTACCCCTATGGCTGCGCCGAGCAGACCACCAGCCGTGCCATGCCGCTTCTCTATGTCAACGACATGGCCTCGGGCATCGGCATGGCCAGCGACCCCGACCTGCGCGGCCGCATCCAGGACGCCATCTACAAGGTGCTGAGCTATCAGGCCTCGGCCGGCAGCTTCGGCCTGTGGGGTCCGGGCTCCGGCGATCTATGGCTTGACGCCTATGTCACCGATTTCCTGACCCGGGCGCGCGAGCAGAAATACGAGGTGCCGGCCTTGGCGATGAACCAGGCGCTGAGCAATCTGCAAAACTCGATCGGCTACGACCAGGACGTCAAGGATCGCGGAAGCGAGATCGCCTATGCGCTCTATGTGCTGGCCCGCAACAAGAAGGCCTCGATCGGCGATCTGCGCTACTATGCCGACACGCAGCTCGAAGCCTTTACGAGTCCGATGGCCCTTGCCCAATTGGCCGCGGGCCTGGCGCTCTACGGCGACACGCAGCGCTCGGAAGCCACCTTCCACGCCGCGCTGCAGCTGGCCAGTTCAACGTCCGCATACGACTACTACAGGTCCGACTATGGCTCACCGCTGCGTGACGGCGCGGCGATGCTGGCGCTTGCCGCCGAATCGAAGCCGGTGCCGACGATCGTGCCGGCGCTGATCAAGCTGGTGACGAAGGAACGCGCCGCCGTCAGGTGGACCAGCACGCAGGACGAGTCCTGGATGCTGCTGGCGGCCCGCGCGCTGAAGGCCGGCAATGATGCGATCGCTCTGACCATCAACGGCGCGCCGCATGCCGGCGCCTATTCGGACCAGATCGCCGGCAGCGACCTGCTCGACAGCCCGCTGACCGTCGCCAATACCGGCAGCAACCCGCTGCAGGCGGTCGTCACCACGGTCGCCTCGCCGATCCAGCCGCTGCCGGCCAGCGGCAATGGCTTCACCATCGGCCGCACCTATTACAAGCTCGACGGCACCGAAGCCAACGTCACCGAGGCGACCCAGAACGAACGCTATGTCGTCGTGCTCAACATCTACGAGCAGAATAAATGGCCGTCGCGGCTCGTGATCACCGATCTGCTGCCGGCCGGCTTCGAGATCGACAATCCGGGCCTGGTTTCCAGCGCCCAGTTGTCGAACTTCTCCTGGCTGGCCCAGACCGACGCCGCCCATCTCGAATTCCGCGACGACCGTTTCGTCGCGGCCTTCAATCCGAACGATGGCGACGGCGACCGCAACATCACGCTCGCCTATGTCGTGCGCGCGGTGACGCCGGGCACCTATGCCCATCCGGCGGCAACGGTCGAGGACATGTACCGGCCGCAATATTCGGCCCGCACCGCGACCGGGATGATGGAGGTCAAGGCGCCGTAAAGGGCCGATGGTGGCGAACATGATCATGACGACCACGCTGCGCCGTTCGGCCATCGCCGCCGCCTCCCTCGCCGGCTTTGCAGCAATCGCCGCGGGCGGGCTTTGGCAGCTCGACCGCGCCTATCCGCCGCCGCTGCCAGCCGCGCTGACGATGTCGACCGAGGTGCAGGACCGCGACGGCCAGCTGTTGCGGGCCTTCGCCACGCCGGACGGTTATTGGCGGCTTGCCACCCGGCTCGATCAGGTCGATAAGCAACTCGTCGATATGCTGGTGGCGTACGAAGACAAGCGCTTCTGGGACCATCAAGGCGTCGACGTGCTGGCGCTGGCCCGCGCCGCCGGCCAGTTCGTGACCAATGGCCGTATCGTCTCCGGCGGCTCGACACTGTCGATGCAACTCGCCCGGCTGGCAGAGCCGCGCGACAGCCGCAGCCTCGGCTCGAAGATCAGGCAGATGCTGCGCGCCCTGCAGATCGAGCGGCGGCTCACCAAGCGCGAGATCCTCGAACGCTATTTGACGCTGGCCCCCTATGGCGGCAATCTCGAAGGCGTGCGCGCCGCCTCGCTGGCCTATTTCGGCAAGGAGCCGAAGCGGCTGACGGTCTCTGAGGCGGCGCTGCTCGTCGCCCTGCCGCAATTGCCGGAAAAGCGACGGCCCGACCGCAACCTCGCAATCGCTCACGCCGCCCGCGACCGGGTGCTGATGCGCATGGTTTCATCAGGCCTGCTTGGCGCACGCGAGGCCGCACGTGCTGCGCTCGACGAAGTTTCCAGCATACGCCGCACGCTGCCGGCGCTCGCCGCCCATGCCGCCTATGCGGTGCTGCCCAAAGCCGTTCCTGGCCAACCCCTGCAATTGACGATCCGCAAAAGCGTTCAGGAAGGGCTGGAACAGGTGGCCAGGGATGCCGCCACCAGGCTCGGCCCCCGCCTGTCCGTCGCCATGGTGATGGCCGACGCCCGCACCGGCGACATCCTTGGCGAGGTCGGCTCCGCCAACTATTTCGACGCCAGCCGTTCCGGCTGGATCGACATGACCAGGATACTCCGCTCGCCCGGCTCGACGTTGAAACCGTTCATCTACGGGCTCGCCTTCGAACAGGGACTGGTCGCGCAAGAAATGCTGATCAACGACAGTCCGGCGGATTTTTCCGGCTACCGGCCGAAGAATTTCGACATGGGCTACCAGGGAGACGTCAGCATCCGGCAGGCGCTGCAACTGTCGCTCAACGTGCCGGCGATCAGGGTGCTTGACGCCGTCGGGCCGGCGCGGCTGCTGGCGCGCTTCCGGCAGGCTGGCGTCACGCCGGTCCTGCCCGTCGACAAGGCGCCGGGTCTCGCCATCGGCCTTGGCGGCGTCGGCACGACGCTGCACGACCTCGTCCAGCTCTATGCCGGGCTTGCCAATGGCGGCAAGGCACACACGCTGCATGACGGCACCGAGCCGGCGAATGCCGATCGCTCCACGGCTACGATCCTCGACAATCAGGCGAACTGGCAGATCACCGATATATTGTCGGGCGTCAAGCCGCCCGAGGGCGCCGCACAGCGCGGCATCGCCTACAAGACCGGCACCTCCTACGGCTACCGCGATGCCTGGTCGGTCGGCTTCGACGGACGCTACGTGCTGGGCGTCTGGGTCGGCCGTCCCGATGCCGGCGCAGTGCCCGGCCTGTCCGGCTATGTCTCGGCCGCACCCATCCTGTTCGAGGGCTTTGTCCGTTCCGGCCTGGCTGCCGTGCCGCTGCCAAGCCAGCCGGCCGGCGTCATCAGATCCAGGCGCGACGATCTGCCGGTGACATTGGCGCGCTTCGGTTCTGGCGCCGACGGGTTGGTCCAGGCGACGCCGACCGAGCCCGCGCCGACGATCGTCTTTCCGCCCGACGGCGCCCGCGTCGATCTCGGCACCACTACCGCCGAAGCCTCACCGCTGGTGCTGAAGCTGCAAGGCGGCCGCGCGCCGTTCCGCTGGCTGGCCAACGGCAAGCCACTGCTCGGCATCGACCGGCGGCGCACCGCGACCTGGCAGCCGGACGGCACCGGCTATTCGACCCTGACTGTGATCGATGCGGCCGGTCGCGCGGCCAGCGTGAAGGTTTTCGTTGAATAGACGGCGCCAAGCGATTCAAGGAGTTGGTTTTCCATAGGTTAGCGGGTAACAGGATATTCACCTCGTGCCTGTTCCGAGGCTTCCCCCTCTGGCCAGCCGGACGTCCGAAGCGCTGCTTCCACCGCTGGCCGTCGCGAAGTAAATCGCGTCCGGATCACATCCAGCCATTGCCGAGGCCCGACCTGTCTCTAGATGGATATCATCATGTGCCCGGATTCGGCCTCGCGACGGCGAGAGGAAAGATTTTCTTCATCGCGCCGAAGACAAGCGAAAGATTGCTTCAAAGGCACGAAAAAAGCAACATTGAGTGCATCTAATTTCTACCAATTCGGTAGATTTGCGGTGATCTCAACGGAGGCGTAAATGACCAATCCTCATTTCAGGAAACTGCTCGGCGCCCTTGTCGCTGCATCGGTCCAATTCGGAACACTCGGTTTCGCGTTTGCCGATACCACCATCCTCAACGTGTCCTATGATCCGACACGTGAGCTGTACAAGCAATTCGACGAGGCCTTTGTCGCCCACTGGAAGGCCGAGACCGGTGAGACAGTAACCGTCCAGCAGTCGCATGGCGGGTCAGGCGCGCAGGCCCGCGCCGTGATCGACGGCCTCGACGCCGACGTGGTGACGCTGGCGCTCGAAGGCGACATCAATGCCATCGTCTCGAAATCGCAGAAGATCAATCCCGACTGGCGGACCAAATTCGAGAACAATTCGGCGCCCTACACTTCGACCATCGTCTTTCTTGTGCGCAAGGGCAATCCGAAGGGCATCCAGGACTGGGGCGATCTGGTCAAGGACGACGTCCAGGTGATCACGCCGAACCCCAAGACTTCGGGCGGCGCGCGCTGGAACTATCTCGCCGCCTGGTCCTATGCCAACGCCAAGGATGGCGGCGACGAGGCCAAGACCAAGGAATTCGTCGGCAATCTCTACGCCCATGTTCCGGTGCTCGACACCGGCGCGCGCGGCTCCACCGTGACCTTCGCGCAAAAGGGCCTGGGCGACGTGCTGCTGGCCTGGGAGAACGAGGCTTATCTGGCGCTCGACGAGTTCGGCGCCGACAATTTCGACATCGTCTACCCGCCGACCTCGATCCTGGCCGAGCCGCCGGTCGCCGTGGTTGACGCCAATGTCGATGCCAAGGGCACGCGAAAGGTCGCCCAAGCCTATCTGAGCTACCTCTATTCCAAGGAAGGCCAGACTCTGATCGCCAAGAACCACTATCGCCCGTCGAAGCCGGAATTGGTGCCGGCGGAGGACCTCGCCAAATTGCCCGAGATCAAGCTGATCACCATCGACGATCCACTTTTTGGCGGTTGGAAGAAGGCGCAGCCTTACCATTTCGGCGACGGTGGTATATTCGACCAGATCTACAAGCCGGCCCAGTAAGCTAAACTCTAGATCAGGACGACATGACCACAGCACCCGCAAAGGCGGGGTGGCGGTTCAGACAGCCGAGCGTCATTCCGGGTTTCGGATTGACGCTCGGCTTCTCTCTTGCCTACCTCACGGTTATCATCCTCATCCCCTTGTCAGGGCTGATCTGGCGATCGGCCGCGCTCGGCTGGACCGATTTCTGGGCGATCGCCATCGACCGCCGCACCATCAACGCGCTTCAGATCAGCTTCGGCACCGCCTTCGTTGCCGCCGCGGTCAACGTCGTCTTCGGCACGATCGTCGCCTGGGTGCTGGTGCGCTACAACTTTCCTGGCCGCCGCATCGTCGATGCCATGGTAGACCTGCCCTTCGCGCTGCCGACAGCTGTGGCCGGCATCGCGCTGACCACGCTCTACGCGCCGAACGGCTGGCTCGGCAGCCTGCTGGCGCCACTCGGCATCAAGGTCGCCTACACGCCGCTCGGCATCGTCATCGCGCTGATCTTCATTGGCCTGCCTTTCGTCGTGCGCACCGTCCAGCCGATCATGGAGGAGATCGACAAGGAGGTGGAGGAAGTGGCCGCCACGCTCGGCGCCAATCGCTTCCAGACCATCTCCCGGGTTCTGCTTCCAGGCCTGGCGCCAGCCATTGTCACCGGTTTCGCGCTGGCTTTCGCGCGCGGTGTCGGCGAGTACGGCTCCGTCATCTTCATCGCCGGCAATCTGCCCTACAAATCCGAGATCGCGCCGCTTCTGATCGTCATCCGGCTGGAGGAATACAATTATGCGGCGGCGACCGCGATCGCGGCAATCATGCTCGCTTTGTCGTTCGTGATGCTGCTGGTCATCAATCTGGTGCAGACGTGGAGCCGCAAGCGCTATGGCTGACCCCGAGATCAAATCCTACGCACCGCACCACGAAAGCCAGTCGGCGGCAGTGACCGAAAGCCGCCCGGCGAAAGCCGTGCTGATGATCGTGACCTTTGCCTTCCTCGGCATTTTCCTGCTCTTGCCGCTGATCGTCGTCTTCAACGAAGCCTTCGCAAAGGGTCTCAGCGCTTATACTGAGGCGCTCACCAGCCCCGACACGCGCTCGGCGATCCACCTGACGCTGATGGTGGCGGCGATCTCGGTGCCACTCAACGTCGTCTTCGGCATCTCCGCCGCCTGGGCGATCGCCAAGTTCGAGTTCAAGGGCAAGGCCTTCCTGACCACGCTCATCGACCTGCCGTTTTCGGTCTCGCCGGTCATTTCCGGCCTCGTCTATGTGCTGTTGTTCGGCGCGCAAGGCTTGTTCGGCGCCTGGCTGAAGGCGCATGGCATCGTCATCCTGTTTGCCGTGCCGGGCATCGTGCTGGCCACCATCTTCGTCACCTTTCCATTCGTCGCCCGCGAACTGATCCCCTTGATGCAGGAACAGGGCAATGGCGACGAGGAGGCAGCCCTGTCGCTCGGTGCCAATGGCTGGCAGGCCTTCTGGTATGTGACGCTGCCCAACGTCAAATGGGGACTGCTCTACGGCGTCTTGTTGTGTAATGCCCGCGCCATGGGCGAATTCGGCGCGGTCTCAGTCGTGTCGGGCCACATACGCGGACTGACCAACACCATGCCGCTGCATGTCGAAATCCTCTACAATGAGTACAATGCCGCCGCCGCCTTCGCCGTCGCTTCGCTGCTTGCCGGCCTGGCGCTCGTCACGCTGGTCTTGAAAACACTTCTCGAAATGCGCTACGGCGCCGAGATCGCCGCGACGCGCGGACATTGAATGCATGTCGCCCCAAAGTGCGTAGCGATTTTGGGCGACATGCATAAACAAAGATTTTGATGTCGCCCAAAAGCGCGTAGCGGTTTTGGGATAACGACATGCATCGACAACAAAGGGACGGTTGATGGAAGTTCGCGTTGCCAACGTGCGCAAGGAGTTTGAGCGGTTTCCGGCCCTCCATGACGTTTCGCTCGACATCAAGTCCGGTGAACTGATCGCCCTGCTCGGGCCTTCCGGTTCCGGCAAGACGACGCTGCTCAGGCTGATCGCCGGGCTGGAGCGGCCGACGAGGGGAAAGATCTTCTTCGGTGAGGAGGACGCGTCGCACAAGTCGATCCAGGAGCGCAATGTCGGCTTCGTCTTCCAGCATTATGCGCTGTTTCGCCATATGACGGTCGCCGACAATATCGGCTTCGGCCTCAAGGTCCGGCACGGGCCGACACGTCCGTCGGCGCAGGAAATCCGCCGCCGCGCCTCCGAGCTTCTCGACCTCGTCCAGCTTTCCGGCTTGGAAAAGCGCTATCCGGCGCAGCTTTCGGGCGGCCAGCGCCAGCGTGTGGCGCTTGCCCGCGCCATGGCGATCGAACCGGCCGTGCTTTTGCTGGACGAGCCGTTCGGCGCGCTCGATGCCCAGGTCCGCCGCGAGTTGCGCCGCTGGCTGCGCGACATCCACGACGCCACCGGCCACACCACGGTCTTCGTCACCCATGACCAGGAAGAAGCGCTGGAGCTTGCCGACCGCGTCGTGGTGATGAGCCAGGGCAGCATCGAGCAGGTCGGCACCGCCGATGAAATCTACGACACGCCGAACTCGCCCTTCGTCTACGGCTTCATCGGTGAATCGAGCTCACTTCCCGTCAAGGTCGAGGACGGCCAGGTCTGGATCGCCGATCGCCCGATCGGCCTCTCCGCGCCACAGGCGCCGCAGGGCGAAGCGACGCTGTTCTTCCGCCCGCACGATGTCGAACTGGTGGACGAATGCAATGGCTGCATCGCCGGCACGGTCGCCGCCAGCCGCCGCGTCGCCGGCACCAGACGCGTGGAACTCGAAATCGGCGGCGAACGCCAGCGGGTCGAGATCGAGCTACCCGTCGACCATCCGGCGGCGCAGAAAAGCCGGGTGGCGTTCAGGCCGCGGCGCTGGAAACTTTTTCCAGCTGCTTAGCCACAAGGCGATGGCGAATCCATGCTGGTGACAGCCGCCCTTTCATACTGAGCGACACCGGGTATCTTTCAACGCGCCTTTAGCGAGAGCACCAGGGTCATCGGATTCTTTGGGGAAGCCGCAAAGCCGTAGTGCTCATAGAAGGCTTTCGCTTCAGCCGATATGGCATGAACAAAAACGCCGCGAATCCCGAGGATCATCGCGGCGTGACCGGCGCGCAGAACGGCGTCTTGTAAGAGTGCTGCGCCTAGCCCCTTCCCTTGCCAGCTTGCGTCCACGGCGAGACGCCCGAGCACAGCCATAGGAACGGGATCCGGCATGTTGCGGCGAATGGCGCCTGGCGCTTCCGCAAGATCAAGCCCACCCGAGGACAGACAGTAGTAGCCGACAACGCGCACGCCTTCCGTTACTACATAAGTGCGGGAGGCGCCGCTGACCTGGTTGGCCCGCGCCCTGCGACGAAGCCATTGATCCAGGCTCTCGGTCCCGCTTTGGAATAGTTCGAGATCATGATTGTCGGTAAGAGGCGTAGGCGCCGACAGCATCAACCCTGCCAAGGCTTGGGCGCATTCATAAGCCGTGCATAACCTTCACCGCTCGGTGGTTCGTCGAGGATTTCGAGATAATGCTGGTAGCTCTCGGGATCCACCTTGATCAGCGCTTGGTCGAGCAGCGTGTCTTCGGCCGCGCGGTAAGCGGCGTCGATCATAAAATCGGAGCGGGTTTTCCCGCGTATTTTCGCAGCGCGGTCAATCAGAATGCGCACATCCTCTCGGATGCGCAGATTGACAGGCTTTGCGCGGGTTTCATGTGTGGTCTTTGTCATGGAGGACTCCTCTTTCCCACCATAGCACTCCGCATACACAATGTGTATCTATTTCGTTTTACCTCCTAGGAAGGTGACTGGAAAGCACCTGCGGCATGGCGAGAAATTGACTCTTCTTGGAAGAAAATCCTAGCAATGGGCTGTTTCGGCAACGCTTTTTCTCACTGCAACGCCATAGATCCGGCCTGCATGCCTCGTCTCGCCGGGCATCGCTCGATTATCCTGCAGCATTCAACAAACGGCGTTTTCAAGGAGCCTGTTTTCATGAAGCGATTTTTGCTTGGCGTCGCCACATTGGCCGGCCTGTTCCTCGCATCCTCCCAAGCCTGGTCGGCCGACAAGCTGCTGAACGCGTCCTACGATGTCGGCCGCGAATTGTTTGCGCAGGTCAACAAGGCCTTCAGCGCTGGGCACCCCGGCGTCACTATCGATCAGTCGCATGCCGGAACGTCGGCGCAGGCGCGTGCCATCGCCGAGGGTCTCGGCGCCGATGTCGTCACCTTCAACCAGGTACTCGACATCGACTTCCTGGTCTCGAAGGGTCTTGTGTCCGCCGACTGGCAGAAGGATTTTCCCGACAACGCCTCGCCTTTCTATTCGCTGCCGTCCTTCCTGGTGCGCGCCGGCAATCCGAAAAACATCAAGGATTGGAACGATCTCGTGCGCGACGACGTGCAGGTGATCTTCCCCAATCCGAAAACATCGGGCAATGCGCGCTACACCTATCTCGCGGCCACCGCCTACGCCAAGGAAGCCTTCAAGGGCGACGATGCCAAGGTGAAGGAATTCGTCACCAAGCTCTTCAACAACGTGCCGATCTTCGACAGCGGCGGACGCGCCGCCACCACCACCTTCGTGCAGCGCGAGATCGGCGACGTGCTGATCACCTTCGAGTCGGAAACCCGCGGTATCAGCAGGGAATATGGCGAGGACAAGTTCGAGCAGGTGACGCCTTCGGTCAGCCTTTTGGCAGAATTTCCGGTGGCAATCGTCGACACGATCGCCGACGAACACGGCACACGCGAGCTGGCCAAGACCTATCTCGACTTCCTCTATACGCCGGAGGGCCAGGACATCGCCGCCCGCAACGGCCTGCGGGCCCGCGACCCGGCGGTCGCCGCCAAATACAAGGCTGAGTTTCCCGACGTCCGCCTGCTGACGGTGGAAGACGTCTTCGGCGGCTGGACCAAGGTCCAGACCGAGCATTTCGCCGCGGGCGGACTGCTCGACCAGACCTATGGCAGTCGCTGAACGAGCGATCTTCAAACCTGAAGCGAAAGCCGGCTTTTGCCGGCTTTCTTCGTTTTTCCGCTCCGCAAAGCTGATTTCCCGCTTTCCGCGCGCCTGCCGTCCAAAACGTCACGAAGAATCAACGTGTTTGTGCCTACTGTTCCTTCAGACGGCTTGTTCGCGAAACTGCATAGCACGACCAAAACGTCATGATTTGCACACAAACAACCGCCAGACGCGGGCGGTTGGGGTTTTCATGAACTGACTCGGGCATGCTTACCAAAAAAGGCAAATACGGCCTCAAGGCCCTCGTGCATCTGTCCGGCCTGCCGGTCGGCCAGCTCGCATTCGTCAACGACATTGCGGTCGCCAACAACATCCCGAAGAAATTCCTGGATGCCATTCTGGGCGAATTGCGCAATGCCGGCTTCGTCCAGAGCCGCAAGGGCAAGGAAGGCGGCTATCGCCTCGCCCGGCCGGCCTCCGAGATCAAGATCGGCCATGTCGTGCGTGTCCTCGACGGGCCGCTGGCGCCGATCCCTTGCGCCAGTCGCACGCAATATCAGCGCTGCGAGGATTGCGACGAGGCGACATGCCAGGTCCGGCACATGATGCTGGAAGTGCGCCAGGCGATCGCCGAGGTGCTGGACAATCGCAGCCTCGCCGCCATGCGCGATGCCGACAATGACGATTTTCCGGTCGAGCTGACGTCGCAGATCTGATCGGGCGTCCTGAAGCGGGATCCGCGAGACCGTTCATGAATTCGCTTCGAACAGGCCCGCGGCATCGGCGACAATGTCGGCGACCGGACGCCTCGCATCGAGCGTCAAAGCCCGCTCGTCCGCTGCCGGCGCTTCGAGCGTCGCGAACTGACTGTCGACCAGGCTTGCCGGCATGAAATGGCCCCGGCGGGAGCCGACGCGCTGCTTTGCCGTCGCGGGATCGATTTCCAGATAGAGGAAAACGATGTCCTGGCAAAAGCCGCGCAGGCGCTCGCGGTAGCTGCGCTTCAGCGCCGAGCAGGCGGCGACGACGCCCTGCCCCTCGCCGACCGATCCCGCGATGCGCCGGCCGATCGCGTCAAGCCAGCCTTCCCGCAATGCGTCGGTCAGCGGCTCGCCGCGCGCCATGCGCGCGACGTTTTCGGGCGGATGCAGCCTGTCGCCCTCGATGAAGGTGGCGCCTAACGCTGCGGCCAGCGCTTCGCCGACCGCCGACTTGCCGCAACCGGCGACGCCCATCACCACGACCGCCGGTGCGGACCGAACGGGACCCCTGTGCATTTGTGCTGCCTTTTCGTCCACAATGCGGGTCAGCGGCTGGCCGGCGCGCGGCCGTAAAGCAGGAGCATGGCAACGATGACGACGCCATAGATGATCTGCCGCCCCGCCTCAGGCATCTGCATGACCGAAAGAATGGATTGCAGGAGCGTGATCAGGATGACGCCGGCGACCGTGCCGAGATAGGAGCCGCGCCCGCCGAGGATCGAGGTGCCGCCAAGCACGACCGCTGCGATCGACGGCAGGAGATAGGCATCGCCCATCGACTGTGCCGCCTTGGAAGCATAGCCGGCCAGAAGCACGCCGCCGAAGGCCGAGAGCCCGCCGGACACGGCGAACGCGATCATTACGACACGCCGCGTATCGATGCCGGAGAGGTAGGCGGCACGTTCGCGGTTGCCGATGCCGTAGACGGTGCGGCCGAAGCCGGTGCGGGTCAGCACGAAAACCGTCGCGGCACCGATCAGCGCCCAGATGACGACCGCGTTGGGCACGCCCGGAATGGCAAAGCCGGTCGCCAGATAGCGCATCGCCCGAGTCGCCGAATCCTGCGGCGAGAAGCCGCCCGTATAGACCACCATCAGCCCTTGCGCGACGGCATTGGTGGCGAGCGTGATAATCATCGAGGGAATGCGCAGATAGGCGACGCCGATGCCGTTGACGATGCCGATCGCGACACCGCAGAAAATGCCGAACGGGATAGCCAGCGCCACGCCGACCGGGCCGTATGCGGCCGCCGCGCAGGCCATCATCGCACCTGCCGCCACCGACCACGGTACCGACAGGTCGATCTGGCCGAGCAGGATGACCAGCATCATGCCGGTGGCGATGACGCCGAGAAACGAGGCCACTTTGAGCTGCTGCAGCAGATAGTCCGGCGACAGGAAGCTGCGTGAGTAGAGACTGCCGACAAACAACAGCAGCACGATGCAGGCAAAGGCGGTCAGCACCGCCGGATCGGCGCGGCGAAGGAATTTCGGCATGCGGCCGGCGATGCCGTTGGCGGTCGTTTCGCTCACAGGAACCACTCCAAGCGGTTGCGGACCCTGAACAGGGCGAAGGCGCCGAGGCTGACCGCGATCAGCAGGATGACGCCCTGGAACAGCGGCTGCCATAGCGGATCGAAATCGAAAACGAAGAGCAGGTCGCCGATGGTGCGGAAGGCGAGCGCACCGAAGATCGCGCCGATGGCACTGCCCTTGCCGCCGAACAGCGAGACGCCGCCAAGCACCACAGCGGCGATGGAAAACAGCGTATAGGCATTGCCGCTGGCATAGGCCGCCTCGCCCGTATAGGTGAAGAAGGTCAGGAACAATCCGCCGATCGCGGCCAGCAAGCCGGCCAGCGCATAAGCGGCGAATTTGCCGCGGCGGATCGGCACGCCGGACATGTAGGCCGCCATCTCCGACGATCCCGCGGCATAGGCGGCGCGGCCGAGCACCGAGCTGCTGAACGGCACCCAGACGACAAGTACGACGGCCAGCAGCACCACCAGGCTCGCTGGCACCACGCCGAACAGCCGCCCGGTCAGCGCGTCGGCGAGACCCTCGTTGACCGAACCGCCCGGAAACGGTCTCAAAAGCAGCGCGATGCCGAAATAGACCGCGCCCGTCGCGATGGTAGTCACGATCGGCTGCAGCCGTCCGTAGATGACGATGGCGCCGTTGATCGCGCCGCAAAGCAGCCCGGCGCCAAGCACCGCGACGACGCCGAAGGCGGTCTCGATGCCGGTGCCGACGACCAGCCATGAGGCCAGGCAGTTGGTCAGCAGAAAGATCATGCCGACGGATAGGTCGATGCCGGCTGTGATCACCACCAGCGTCTGCGCCATGGCGACGAAGGCGAGCAGCACGCCCTTGTTCGAGGCCGTCTGCACGACATTGGCGGTAAAGCCCGCCGGATGGTTCGAGGTGTAGATCGTAAACATCACGATGAAGATGCCGAACGCCAGCAGCGTTCCGCGTTGTTCGGCAAGCCAGTAGCGCCAATCTTTCACGCTATGATCCCTTTCACGCGTCCGCTCCTCGGGCTGGCGTCTTCGCCATGCCTCGGGCTGGCGTCTTCGCCATGCCGCCAACAGCCATCTCTTCGCCATGGATGTTGAGCGCGCTTGATATCAGCGCCCGCTCGGTGATCTCGGCGCCGACCAGCTCGCGCTTGACCGCCCCGTCATAGAGCACCAGCACCCGGTCGCAGCAGCCGATCAGCTCGTCATAGTCGGTGGAGTAAAACAGGATCGCCGCCCCCTGGTCGGCAAGCTTGCGCATCAGCTGATAGAGTTCCTGCTTGGTGCCGACATCGATGCCCCGCGTCGGGTCGTTGAGCAGGATGATGCGCGGCCGTCGCATCAGCCATTTGGCGATGACGACCTTCTGCTGGTTGCCGCCCGACAGCGCACCGACCGGAATGTCGAGGCCGGCCGTCTTGATCGCCAGCAGAGCGACCATGTCGTCGATCAGCCGCTGCTCGGCAACGCGATCGATGATGCCGGCCCTGGACAGCCGGTCGAGCGCGGCGAAGGAGAGGTTTTCGCGTACCGTCATCGGCAGCATCAGGCCTTCCGTCTTGCGATCCTCCGGGATCAGCGCCATGCCGATCCGATCATCGCGCGCCTTGGCTGGGCTGGCGATCGCCACTGGCTTGCCATCGATCAATATCTGGCCGGAAAGGCCGCGCAGCACGCCGAAGAAGGCGAGCAGCAATTCACGCTGCCCCTGGCCGTCGAGACCGCCGAGACCGACGACCTCGCCTGCCCCGACCGTCAGCGAGACATTGTCCAACCGATCGGTCCAGGACAGTTTTCGCGCCTCTAGAACGGGCGCGGCGGTGGCCGGCGCGCGCACCGGCTTTGGCGGAAAGATGTGGCTGTATTCGCGGCCGATCATCAGCTCGACGACTTCATTGTCGCTCTTCGTGCCTGCCGCATAACTGGCGACATTGCGGCCGTTGCGGAACACCGTGCACTGGTCGGCAAGCTCGGCGATCTCGTTCATGCGATGCGAGATGTAGAGCAGCGCCAGCCCTTCCGAGCGCAGCCGCTTCAAGACGCCGAATATCTTGGCGACGTCGGCCGCGGTGAGCGCCGAGGTCGCCTCGTCGAGGATCAGGATTCGCGGCTTCCTGGCAAGCGCCTTGGCGATCTCGACCATCTGCCTTCTTGAAAGAGGAAGATCCTTGACCAGCGCCAGCGGGTGGATGTCGGCGGCGCCCGCGCGCGCCAGCGCCTCCTCCGCGATGCGTCGCTGCGCCTTGCGGTCGATCATGCCGAAGCGCTTGGGCGGATCGGAAATGACGATGTTGTCGGCAACGCTGAGTTCGGGGACGAGCGACAGTTCCTGGAAGATGCAGACGATGCCGGCCTGGTTGGCCGCGGCCGGCGACGCGAAGGTCACCTCGCTTCCATCCAGCGTCATGCGACCTTCGTCAGGCGCGACGACGCCGGCCATGACCTTGATCAGCGTCGACTTACCGGCGCCGTTTTCGCCGAGGATGGCGTGAATGCTGCCTGACGTAACGGAAAGCTCGGCCTTTTCCAGCGCCCGCACACCGCCATAGCGCTTGGATATGCCTTCCATCCGGAAGAGCGGAACCGCACCGTCCATCGGCCCCTCCCAAGGCGCTTGTTTTCGGGACCGGCGCCGCAGGATTAGCCTGCGGCGCCAGCGATCAGCCTATTGGTTTTCCTTGCTCTGACCCATGATTTCCTGCGCGGTGAAATTGATGCCGCAGGTCGGGAAAGAATTGCCGACGAAGAAATTGTCGGACTGGTCGGGGAAATAGTCCTCGCCTTCCTTGAAGTTCGGATCCTCGACGATCGCCAGCGGCAGCTTCACCGCCTGCGGAACGACCTGGCCTTCGAGCGCGGCAATCGCCGTCTTGATGGCGACCGCGACCTGGGCGGGACCGGTTCCGGCCGACGAGCATTTCAGCCCGTCAGCGGCAAACTTGGCGCAGAATTTGCGAAAGCCATTCTCCGTTTCGCCGCCGAACGGCACGAACGGATGCTTGGCATCGATCATCGCCTGGACGATGCCGGTGTCGCCGCCCTGGCCGGTGACGCCGTCGAAGGGACCGTTGGTGGCGATCGCGTCGGCCGAAGCCTTTTGCGCCACACCATCGTCCCATTTGCCGATGACTTCGGTGACCTCCCACTTCTTGCCCGAAGCATCGAAGACCTCATGGATGCCATTGTGGCGGTCGGTATCGACCGACGTGCCGGCAACGCCGCGCACTTCGAGGATCTTGCCACCATTGGGAATATGCTTGATCAGCCAGTTGCCCCACAATTCGCCGAGGCCCTTCTGGTCGACATTGACGTTGATGGCGTCCTTGGTGTCGAGGATGTTGTCGAATGCGACCAGCACGACGCCGGCTTCCTTGGCGCGCTTGATAACCGGCCCGAAAGCTGTCGGATTCTGCGCGTTGACAACGATCGCGTCATAGCCGGAATCGATGAAGTTGTTGATCGCCGAAATCTGCGCCGGCACGTCTTCGCCGGTCGAAACGACCTTGAATTCCTTCAGTTTCGCCGCGACCTCCGGCTGCGCTGCATAGGCCTTCGCCGTCTGCACCATCTGGATGCGCCACGTATTGGCGATATAGCCATTGGCGAGCGCGATGCGGTATGGGCCTTCTTTCTTGGGGAACTTGAAGAACTGCGTGTCGGCGGCCCATGGCGCAAAGCAGTCCGGCTCGGCGGACGGGCCAGTGACGATTTCAGGCTCGGCGAGCGCCGACGAGCTCAGCATGACGAATGCAGTGGCGGCAACGATGCCGCCAACGAGCGACTTGATCATCGATATTCCTCCCAGTTGCAGTTTTGCCAGTTGCAGTTTGTGATTGTTTCTTACGCGTCTCGCGCGTTTGGCCCGGCACCTCCAGCCTTGCCCCTCGCGCATTTCAGGTGGCCGAATGCCGACCCGATCTCCTCCCTTGCCGCACGGCAACCGAAGTAAAAACTATCATATTATACATAATAAACAAGCATGAGCTGTCGCTTATATATAATAAACAGACTTCGGTCTTTGCCGCGAGTTTTGCCCAGAAGCAGATGGTAGCGCTACCATGACGTAGTGTAAAGCGGCATTTCGCAATGCCTGCAAAGTGCCTTCAGCGGGCCGTGCTCTCGCGGCGCTTGAGTTCGAAGCCGAGGTCGACGACCGGCTCTTGCGGCCGCTTGCCTGCAATCGCCGCGAGCGCCATGGCAACCGACCGCCGGCCGATCTCGTAACGAGGCGTCCGGATGCTGGTGACCGACGGAAAGGCCACTTCCATCATATCGAGATCGTTGAAGCCGGTGATGCCGATCGTCTTCGGCACGGCGATCGAGGCGCGATGGCACTCGAACAGCACGCCGAGCGCGATGTCGTCATTGTTGCAGAAAACCCCGTCGAGCGTCGGCACCTTGGCCAGCGCGTCGCGGAACAATTCGCGCCCGAGCGTCACGCTGGACGGCACCGGCGTGGTGGTGATCAGCCGCGCATCGAACAGACCGGCCGCTTCCATCGCCGCGCGATAGCCGGCCAGGCGCCGCTGCGAGCGCGGGTCCATACGCGCGCCGATGAAGCCGATGCGGCGATAGCCCATTTCGATCATGTGCTCCGTCGCCGCCTTGCCGCCGTCGAAATGCGAGAAGCCGACCATCATGTCGACTGGATCAGGCCCGGTCTCCATGACCTGCACCACAGGGCAGCCGGCCGTCTCGAGCAGTCTTCGCGACGTCGGCGTCTGGTCGATGCCCGCCACGATCAGCGCTGCCGGGCGCTGGGGGCCGAACACCTGCAGCAGCCGTTCCTCCTCGAGGCCGGAATAATGCGTGTTGCCGAGCTGGATGCGGTAGGAGCTGTCGGACAGGCTGTCATAGATGCCGCGCAACACTTCGGCAAAGACGCTGTTGGTGAGCGACGGCACCAGCACGCCAAAGACCTCGGCGCGCGCCGAAGCCAGCGCTCGCGCATTCGGGTCGGGCAGATAGCCGAGCTCATCGACGGCCGCCTGGATCTGGCGGCGCAGATCCTCCGAAACGCGCTCCGGCTCGCGCAAGGCGCGGGAGACGGTGATGGCGCCGACACCTGCCTTGCGCGCGACATCGGCGATGGTCGGACGGCCGCCGCCGCGGCGCGAGCGCGGTTTGGTCACAGCCTTGTCCCGAACGCGGCGCCTTCGCCGAAGCGCGGCCGCGAAATGCTATTCAGCGTCTTTGCCACTGTCGCCATGCCAACCCATGCTTACCAGAGATTATGGCTGCCGCACCCGTCTGGCGTCGCGCAGCCTTACCCCATTGTCAAGCGGACGGGCCAGGATGGCTACCTGAGCTCGGGTGGTGATTCAATTTCGGCTGTGGATGGATTCGCGGGCGTCTTGTCCGTCATGTCACGCTTCTACGCCGTGCGTCGTCCGCTGCGCCACCTGCCGGCATAGGGCAACGCGAACAGGTACAGACCGCTGAGCATGAACAAGGCGAGCGGGATCAACGGCATCAGGTATACCCAGGAGGCGGGCTCCACACCTACGCCCAAGGTGATGAAGATGGCGGCGACGACCGCCGTAAAAATGATCGATAGCCAGCGGTGGAATTGTCGAATCCAAATATTCCAGTTCATGAGGACCTCCTCTGAAGACGAGCTGAAGCGGATCGGGCGACCCGCTTGGCGGCGGCCTTGCTTGATTTTGATGGACGTCTTGCTGGGCATCGCGTTCACCCGCGGATGCCTGTTGATGCCGGCACGCCTTACTCGATTCGCGCCAGAACCTGCTCCAGGTTCGCAAAGAACCGCTGCCACCCGTATTGGGCCCCCTGGTAGTACTGCTGCTGATCCGGCCGGAAGCCCAACTGCTCCATACGTAGATGGGTCCCGGTGCTAGTCGGGGTGAGCGTCCATGTGACGACACTCCTGAGATCCTTGGTGTCCCAGCTGTAGGACAGGGTCTTGTAGGGCTCGACTGCCTGGACCTGGCAGTCGACCGCCCCCCAGTCCGCGCTAAGATTGAAACGGTGACCCTCGTCTGGCTTGAAATCGTTCTTCATCAGCCACTCCTCGATCAGGTGCGATTGCGTAAGCGCGCGCCAGATCTTTTCCGGGGGAAAAGCGACCTCCCGTTCGACAATTACGGAGCGCGTTTCGGTCGCAGTATTGGTCATTGGTCCATCCTTTTGAGCAGATCTTCGAGGTCGTTGAACCGGCTTTGCCAAAACCCGTTCATTTGGCTTGTCCAGTCGATCAGCGGCGCCAAGGCGCCCAGCTCCGCGCTATAGTGCGTGTTGCGGCCTTCGTGGCGGTCGCGCACCAACCCGGCCTGCTTCAGCACCCCAAGATGCTTTGACACGGCCGGCTGCGAGACCCCGGCCCGAGCCGTCAGGGCTGCGACCGTCTGGTCTCCGTCGCGGCACAGTCGCTCGAAGATGGCCCGTCGCGTCGGATCGGCAAGCGTTCTGAAAAGGATTTCGTGGGGCTGCGGCATCGCAATCGATAACTCACTGGCTATTGATCAATCCAATAACCGCCGAGATATGGGTAAGTCAAGCAGGGTGTGGCCGGAACAATCATCCGTGTCGCAGGAGCCACGATCCGTTGCTAAATGACGGCAGATATGCTAGCTATCTAGGCATGGTGATGATTCGCGCCAGCAACCCGCCTTTGAGGCGGGTTTTTTGTACGCGGTGCTAACCGGCTCTGCCGTCGACAGGCACGGCAGGTCTTGGATCCGTACTCCGCTTCAGGCCATTGCGGCGGCGCTGCGCCGTGCCTTCCACAGCAGCAGCACCATGGCCGCTATGTTCAGCAGGTTCCAGGCGATGCCGTTGAGGAACGCCGCGGCATAGGAACCGGTCAGATCGTAGATCCAGCCCGACATCCAGCCGCCGATCGCCATGCCGAAGATCGTCGCCATGATGACGATGCCGACGCGCTGGCCGGCCTCTCTGGCCGGCATGTATTCCCGCACGATGATGGCATAGCAAGGCACGATGCCGCCTTGCGACAGGCCGAAGACCAGCGAGACGATGTAGAGCGACGCAAGCCCGTCGAACGGGACATAGAAAAACAGCGACAGGCATTGCAGCACCGAGCCGATCAGCAGGGTTTTCACGCCGCCGATGCGATCGGCAAGGAAGCCGGATGCCAGCCGGCTAACGACGCCCGCCGCCATCATGATCGACAGCATGTCGGCGCCCCGCGCAACGCCATAGCCGAGGTCCATGCAATAGGCGACGATATGGACCTGAGGCATCGACATCGCCACGCAGCAGCTAAGGCCGGCGACGACGAGCAGCACCTGCAGGGCTGCTGGCGACAGCGATATCGGCTGGACGGGCCGGCTACCGGGTGAACCGGGAGCGGCGGCGCGTGGTGCGCCGCGCCTGAGCAGCAGGGTCAGCGGCACCATGGTTGCAAGGCAGACGACGCCGATCGCGGCATAGGTGAAACGCCAGCCTTCGCTCTGCATGACATAGGGCATGACCGTGGGCCAGATCGCCCCGGCGAGATAGCTGCCGGCGGCGGCGGCCGACACCGCAACGCCGCGCCGGCGGTTGAACCAGTGCGAGATGTCGGCGATCAGTGGCCCGAAGATCGCCGAGGTGCCGACGCCGATCAATAGCCCCTGGACAACAGTGAACTGCAGCACCGAGGTGGTCAGCGACGCCAGCAGGAAACCAGCACCGAGCGCCACCGAGGCCATAAGCGCCGGGATCCAGTAGCCGATGCGGTCGATGGCGCGACCGACCACGACATTGCCGACGGCGAAGCCGACCATGGTCGCGGTGTAGGGCATCGACGCGGCGGCGCGATCGACGCCGAATTCCGCCTGAACGGCGGGCAGCACCACGACCACCGCCCACATGCCGACGCCGCCGATCGTCGACAGCAGCATCGAGATGCCGAGCCGCATCCAGGCATAGGCGCTGTCGATGCCGGGGCTGCTTGCCTGGCTGGAGACGGTTGTGATCAAGGCGTTTCCTGTCCGCGGTTCTGCAGAATCGACCGGTTCGACACCACTAACGGCAGATTGGCGGCGCCGTGCAGCGCCACATCACGCAAATCCGTGGCTCCAGGGATTTGAGCTGCAGTGGAACAGCGGCCGCCGTCCCGGAGTTTTGCGTCAACGCACCAACGGAAGGAGTTTTATCATGACCGCGAAAAGGAAATGGTCGGCCGAGGTGACCGAGCACAGCGATGCGCTGGACCTTGAGGAGCACGTCTTCGAATCCCACGATCCCAAGAAGATCGCGGCCTCGCTCAAGCGATCGGCCGAGCACAGCGACCGGCGCAAGGCCGAGCCGTTCCAGTCCGCCATGTCGATGCTGAATTTCTACATCAACCGTGCCGGCAAGAACCTGCCAGCAAAGCAGAAGAAAGTGCTGGAGGACGCCAAGGACGAACTGCGCGCCGCGTTTGGGCGCCCGAAAGAAGACTAGAGGATCGGCCTATCTCGACTTGATGACGCCGTCGGTGTTGGCCAACAGCTTGCGGACCGCGTTGCGCGCCGCATCCGGCCGCTGCAGGCGGATGCACTTCTCGATCGCCTCGTGCAGCTTCTGCGCATGCTGCAAATCGTCCAGCTCCCGCGTCGTATAGGCGAACAGATGATCGAAAGCCGATTCGATCAGCACGCCGAGCGGCACCAGGAGATCGTTGCCCGACGCCCGCAGGATGGCCAGATGAAAACGCGTGTCGGCGCGGGTGCGCTCCTGCAGCGTCGTCGCCTCCCCCATCTCCCGGCAGGCCTGGCTGATCTCGGCCATCTGCTCGTCTGTACGGCGCATCGCGGCAAAGGCGGTCGCTTCGGGCTCGATGATGTGGCGGAACTCCTGCACCGTTTTCAGGAACACCTCGCGGTCGGGCGATGTCGCGTACCAGGCCAGCACGTCGCGATCGAGCAGGTTCCAGCGCTCCCTCGGCTCGACCCAACTGCCGATCTTCGGACGCGAGGCGAGCAGGCTCTTGGCCATCAGCATCTTGATCGCCTCGCGCACCGCCGAGCGGCTGACGTCGAAGGTCTCCGACCATTTGGCTTCGTTGGGGAGGATGGTTCCCGGCGGATAGTCGCCGCGCACGATCCTGAGGCCGATCTCATTGGCCAGCGACGCATGCACGCTCGATCCAGGCATGCGCGCCGCGTCGGCACGGCGAACGCCGGCCTGGGCATGGCGAACGGTGGTCGGGCGCTCGGCGAGTGCCGCCTTGGCCGGTGTTTTTCCCTTATTCGGCTTGCCGTCCCGCATGTGCTCACAAAGTCCGGATTCCGAAGACTGTCAAGCACGGGAAAAGACCCCGGGTTGGAAACCCGGCCGTCGGGCACAGATCAGCCAGGAACGATGCCCTGTCAGGCCGTCTTGACGTATTTCCGCCAGCTATGCTCCGGACGAAAACCGAGCACGTCCCGCGCCTTGCGGTTGGAAAGCAGCGTCTCGTATTCGCCAAGTTCGCCCTTGACCGGCACGTCAGGATAAAACCGCCTCAAGAGTTCGGCCGTCGGCAGGTCGGACGAAGTGTCGTCATTGGCGGCGTTGAACACCTGATAGCCGAGCCCGTCCTTCTCGATAGCGCGCAACGTGATCTGGCCGAGATCGCGCGCGTCGATGTAGCTCCAGGCGATGCGCTTGCGGAAACCCGGATCGGCGAACCATTTCGGAAACAGCGAATATTCGTGCGGCTCGATGACGTTGCCGATGCGCAAAGCATAGATGTCGATGCCGCTCCGCAGCGCGAAGGCGCGCGCGGTCTTCTCGTTGACGATCTTGGACAGCGCATAACTGTCCATCGGATCGACATCGTAGTCTTCGTCGAGCGGGAAATGCGTCGGGTCGCGCGGCTCGTTGGCGAAGACCAGGCCGTAAGTTGTCTCGCTGGAAGCGATCACCACCTTGGGGATGCCGAGCTTCACCGCCGCCTCGATGACATTGTAGGTGCCAAGCGCGTTGATGCGGAACACCTCGTTGTCGGGCGTGATCATGATGCGCGGGATGGCCGCGAAGTGCACCACGGCATCGACCGGCTGCGCGCGCAGCGACGGGTCGAACTCATGCAGGCCCATATAGCTCGACAGCGCGTTGAACACCTGCCCGCTGTCGGTGATGTCGGTGATCAGCGTGCGCGCCTTGGGATTGTCGAGCGGCTTGGTATCGATGTTGAGCACCTGGCAGCCTTGCTCGACCAGATACTGCACGACATGACGCCCGGCCTTGCCGCTGCCGCCGGTGAACATGATCCGCTTCGTCATTTTGCTCTCCTTGGAATTCATGTGTATTGTCAGACAATACTGAACTCTGCAATCGCCTACCACCGCCTGCGGCAAAAACCCGCTTCAACTATTCGCCGGCCAAAGCGCAGCACCGTCATCGATACCAGCAACACAGGACGACACGACATGAATACGACTGCCGCGAGCGAAAAGATCGGCTTCATCGGACTTGGTTTGATGGGGCACGGAATTGCTAAGAACATCGTCGACAAGGGCTATTCCCTGACATTTCTCGGCCGCAAAAACCGCGCTCCGGCGGAAGACCTGCTCGGCCGTGGCGCGAAGGAAGCGGCAACCTCACGCGACGTGGCAGTGGCGTCCGATATCGTCTTCATCTGCGTCACCGGCTCGCGCGAGGTCGAAGCCATCATCCGCGGTCCCGGCGGCCTCAAGGAGGGCCTGAAGAAGGGCTCGGTTGTCGTCGATTGTTCGACCTCGGATCCGACCTCGACCGTAGCGCTTGCAGCCGAACTCAAGGCACTCGGCGTCGACTATGTCGATGCCCCGCTCAGCCGCACGCCGAAGGAGGCGTGGGAAGGCACACTCGATGCCATGGTCGGCGCGCCCGACGCGGTCTTTGCCCGGCTGAAGCCGGTGCTCGACACCTGGGCCGGGCGCATCGTCCATATCGGCGACACCGGCGACGGCCACCGCATGAAGCTGCTCAACAATTTCATCTCGCTGGGTTATGCGGCGATCTATTCCGAGGCGCTGGCGTTGGCGCAGAAGGTCGGCATCTCGCCGCCGCGCTTCGACAGCGTCATCCGTAACGGCCGCATGGATTGCGGCTTTTACCAGACCTTCATGCGCTGGACGCTGGAAGGCGACCGCGACGCGCACAAATTCACCATCGCCAACGCCTTGAAGGACCTCACCTATCTCGAATCGATGGCGGGTGCTGCCGGTATCGCCAACCCGCTCGGCAATGCCACAAAGAACGCCTTCGCCGGCGCCTTCGCAACCGGGCCCGCCCATCAATATGTGCCGATGCTGGCGACGCATATCGGCAAGATCAACGGCGTCGACCTGACGCCGAGCAAGGACGGCAAGCGGCAAGAGGTTTAAGGGCCGCTTTAGCGCCGCGACCGTCCGATAACGTCATCGGTGTTGGCGAGCAGTCTGTGCACTGCGCTGCGGGCTGCAGCCGGCCGCTGGAGGCGGATGTTCTTCTCGATGGCCTCATGCAGCGCCTGCGCCCGAGGCTGGTCACTGGTTTCGCGCGTGACGAAAACGAAGAGGTGGTCGAGCGCCGATTCGATCAGCACGCCGAGCGGTACCAGGAGATCATTGCCCGAGGCTCGCAGGATGGCCAGATGAAAACGGGTATCGGCGCGGGTGCGCTCCGGCAGCGTCACCGCCTCCCCCATCTCCCGGCAGGCCCGGCTGATCTCGGCCATCTGCTCGTCGCTACGCCGGATCGCGGCAAAGGCGCTGGCTTCCGGCTCGATGATGTGGCGGAACTCCTGGACGGTGCGCAGGAACATTTCGCGATCGGGGGCCGTCGCGTACCAGGCCAGCACGTCGCGATCGAGCAGATTCCAGCGCTCCTTCGGCTCGACCCAGCTGCCGATCTTCGGGCGTGAGGCGAGCAGGCTCTTGGCCATCAGCATCTTGATCGCCTCGCGCACGGCCGAGCGGCTGACGTCGAAGGTCTCCGACCATTTGGCTTCGTTGGGCAGGATGGTTCCCGGCGGATAGTCGCCGCGCACGATCCGAAGACCGATCTCGTTGGCCAGCGACGCATGCACGCTCGATCCGGGGATCAGCGCCGCGTCGGCGCGGCGAGCGCCGGCCGGCCGGGCGACCCGTGCCTTGATCTTGGCCCGTTCCTTGACCGTGGTAAGTCGCTTTTTCGGTCTTGCGTCCGGCATCCACGTTCCCCGGTGCAGGCTGAGCTCAAGGCGCGGCAAAGCAGGAGCGGCTCGCCCCGGCAATGTCGCCTCGCACGTTTCATGAACCGGCGTGACGGGGCGCCCGTCGATCGGACGCCCCGAAAACTGCGAACCTACTTCTGGATGCAGGTGTCGACCGTATCTTTGGTGCACTCGTCGAGACCGGTGAAGACCGGATCGGCGACGGGCTTGCCTTCGACCAGGTCGATCATCACCGAGGGCGCCTTGTAGCCCATCTCGAACGGCCGTTGGCCGACCAGCGCGGTCACCAGACCCTCCTTGGCAATGGCCACTTCATCACCGATCGTATCGGCGGCGCCGATGACGAACTCGTTCTTGGCGATTTTCTCGGCCATCGGCTTGAACAGGTCGCGATAGGGCTGCGGCGCACCGAACAGCGGCCAGCCGCCCATGATGCCGAAGGCGTCGAGATCGGGATTGGCGGCGAGGATATCGGTCATCGCCTGCACGCCCTTGGCGCCGTCATCATTGGTGAACACCGGGCAGCCGGCAACCTCGGTCCAGCCGCCCTCGCCGGCGAGCGCCGGAAGATCCTTCTGGCCTGTAAGTGCGTCGCGCATGCCCTGGGCGCGGCGCAGGATGTTGTCGGCCGCCGGATTGCCTTGGATGGTGCAGATCTTGCCGCCATCTGGCTTGCCCTTCTTGATATACTCGCCGATCTTGTATCCCATCAGGTAGTTGTCGGTGCCGAGATAGGTCTTGCGCAGCCCCGCATCTTCCTTGGTGAGGTCGGCGTCGAGCGTCATGATCGGGATCGATGGATTGGCGCTTTTGATCGTCTGCGCGATCAGCGGCGCGTTGGACGGCGAAATGGCCATCGCCACTGTATCGGGCTTGCTCAGCATGTCCTGAACGATCTGGGCTTCGCCAGCCTCGTCCGAGGTCGATGCCGGCCCGGTGTAGAAGCACTCATACTCCGAGCTGGCATTTTCCTTGTTCCATTTCTGGCAGCCCTGGTTGATGGCCTCGAAGAACGGATTGTCGAGCCCCTTCACCACGATGACGAGCTGTTTCTTGGCCAAAGCCGGCCCGGCGCCCAACGCCATGACGGCGACGGCGGCGAGCAATAGTGATTTCCTCATGTCAGTCCTCCCTTGAAACAGACGGACACGGCGTGCCCGCCACACAGACCAGCCCGGATCAAGCGATGACAGAGGTTCGTTTCGCGAGCGCTCGTGTCGTCAAGCCGGGCCGATAAGCATTTCCAGATGCGGTCGCAGACCAGCGCGATACGGACGCTGCCAGATCCTCGACCGATAAACCTCCACCTACTCCGCCCGGCGAGCCGGAACAGGAGATCGGCATAATCTCCTCCGGCGCTTAGCTAATATCGGCTTGCGACGAACGTCAATTGCTATTTGTCCTACAAAACGGATTTTTCGAAAGAAGCCGCTGTTGACGCCAAGGGGGCATGTGCGTAAATGGGCGAAAGCGCTGTTTCCGGGAGGGGCTGGGAAAGAGCGAGGCCGCGGACAGAACCGCAGGCCGCAAAAGCACGGGGAGGAAGCAGTCTGGTGGCGGTTCTCGAACTCACCAATATCTCGAAACATTTCGGCGCCATCCAGGCGGTCAACGACGTTTCGCTGTCGATCGAGGCCGGACAGGTGGTCGGCCTGATGGGCGACAACGGCGCCGGCAAGTCGACGCTGGTCAAGATGATTGCCGGCAATTTCCCCCCGAGCCACGGCACGATGCAGATGGACGGCAAGGAGCTGATCCTGCACAAGCCGGTGGAGGCGCGCCAGCACGGCATCGAGATCGTCCATCAGGACCTGGCGCTGTGCAACAATCTGACGGCCGCCGCCAATGTTTATCTCGGACGCGAGCTGCGCCGCGGGATCGGCCCGTTTCGCATCCTCGACTACGCCGCGATGTACAAGCGCGCCGGCCAGATCTTTGCCGAGCTGAAATCCGAGACCCGCCCGCGCGACCTGGTCAAGCAGATGTCGGGCGGCCAGCGGCAAGCGGTGGCGATCGCCCGCACCATGCTTTCGCAAGCCAAGATCGTGCTGATGGACGAGCCGACGGCGGCGATCTCGGTCCGGCAGGTCGCCGAGGTGCTGAACCTGATCCGCCATCTACGCGACCAGGGCATTGCGGTCGTGCTGATCAGTCACCGCATGCCAGACGTCTTTGACGTTGCCGACCGCGTCATCGTCATGCGGCGCGGCCGCAAGGTCGCCGACAAGACGATCGCGTCGAGCTCGCCCGAGGAAGTCACCGGGCTCATTACCGGCGCTATCGAACAGGTTTGATGTCAGCGGGTTCCACACGCAAGCAAATAAAGGTCGACGATGGCAGTAACTCTTGACCAGACGATCGCGCAGAAACAGCACACTTTGCTGAGCAGGGTGTTTGCCAGCCAGACCTTCTGGGTGGTGATCGCGGTCATCCTCGCCTGTCTGTTCCTGTCCGTGGCCACGGATTCCTTCGCCACGACCAAGAACCTCTACAACATCACCCGCAACGTCACCTTCGTCGCCATCGTCGCGCTCGGAATGACCTTCGTCATCATCACTGGCGGCATCGACCTGTCGGTCGGCTCGGTGCTTTGCCTGTGCTCGATGGTGCTGGCCGTCACCATGCATGCCGGCTACGGCATCGAGATCGGCATCGCCGCTGCGATCGCGACAGCGCTGATTATCGGCGCCTTCAACGGCATTTTGATCGCCTATCTCGGCTTTCCGCCCTTCGTGGTGACGCTCGGAATGCTGTCGATCGCCCGCAGCCTCGCCATGGTCGCCTCCAACAACACCGTCGTCTTCCAATTCGGACCGGATCACGACAAGCTTCTGGCGTTGGGCGGTGGCGCCTGGGTGTTCGGCATCGCCAATCCGGTGCTCTACACCATCCTGCTGGCGCTGATCACCGGCTTCGTCCTGCGCTGGACGAAATTCGGCCGGCACATCTTCGCCATAGGCGGCAACGAGCATGCGGCGACGCTGACCGGCGTTCCGGTGCGCCAGATCAAGGTCGCGGTCTACATGATCTCGGCGCTGGCAGCGGGCGTTGCCGGTATCGTCCAGACCGGCTGGCTCGGCGCCGTCACCACCAATCTCGGCAACGGCATGGAGCTTCAGGTTATCGCCGCCACCGTCATCGGCGGCGCCAATTTGGCGGGCGGCATGGGTACGGCCTTTGGCGCCGTCGTCGGCGCAGCGCTGATCGAGGTGATCCGCAACAGTCTCGGCCTGCTCGGCATCAATGCGTTCTGGCAAGGTACCTTCATTGGCGGCGCCATTCTGATGGCGGTCCTGTTCGATCGGCTACGCAATTTCAGGCGCAACGAATAGGACCATGATCCCGAACCGAAGGAGGCAACCCGGTGACGAAATCGTTGTTCAGCCTCGACGGGCGGCTGGTGCTGATCACCGGTTCCGGCCAGGGCATCGGCTTTGCCCTGGCGCGCGGCTTTGCCGAACATGGCGCGAGCGTGGTGCTGAACGGCCGCGATCCGGACAAGGTGGCTGGTGCGGTGGCAAGGCTGGTCGACGCCGGCTTCAAGGCGCATGCCTCGATCTTCGACGTGACCGATTTTCATGCGGTCGATGAAGACATTGCCCGGATCGAGGCCGAGATCGACGCCATCGACATCCTCGTCAACAATGCCGGCGTGCAGTTCCGCGCCCCGCTCGAGGATTTTCCCGAGGATCAGTGGGAGCGTCTGTTCAGGACGAACGTCTCGGGCGCCTTCCACGCCGGCAAGGCGATGGCCCGGCACATGATCCCGCGCGGCAAGGGCAAGATCATCAACATCGGCTCGGTGCAGAGCGAGCTCGCCAGAACCGGCATTGCCCCCTACACCGCGACCAAGGGCGCGATCAGGAATCTGACCCGGGGCATGTGCGCCGACTGGGCGAAACATGGCCTGCAGATCAATGCGATAGCACCCGGCTATTTCCGCACCGAGATGAACCAGGCGTTGGTCGACAATCCCGAGTTTTCCGCCTGGCTGGAGAAGCGCACGCCGGCCGGGCGCTGGGGCAATGTCGACGAGTTGATCGGCGCCGCGGTCTTCCTGGCGTCGGATGCATCGTCCTTTGTCAATGGCCACACGCTTTATGTCGACGGCGGCTTGACCGCGTCGGTGTAGCCATACCAGCCTGGAAACATTCACCTTCTTCCTATCGCTCAGTCTGAAAATCGGCCGGCGCGGTCCATGGCGGGCGCCAGGCGTGCGCATGTGCCTTGACGCGGACATGAAGCCCGCCGCACTATCTCCATTGCAGGCGAAGGGAGGCCAGTCGCCTGCGGGAGGATATACCCATGACGGAAGCGATCAGGCTCTACTGGGGCCGGTTCGGACATGTTTCTGTCCTGAACGTCGCCAGCGACTTCGTCACCCATGCCCATGTCGAGGCGCATATCATCATCTGGCTGGAAGGCACGGCCGGCGAGATGACCATCGGTCGCGAGACGGTGCGGCTTGGACCCGGCACCGCTGCCGGCATCAATTCCTTCCAGCCGCACAGCCACGCTTTGTCCCGCGATGGCCGGCCCGGCCTGTTCCTCGCCTTTTACATCGATCCGGATTGGGCGCGACGGCGCCGCGATCTGCCATCCGCTGCGCCACTGTTCTCGACGCCGGCGATCGTGCTTGAGCCATGGCTGCACAAGGCGGCGGCCAACCTTCTCGACCATCTCAGCGACAATGAGAGCATCGACGACATCGCGAACTACGAGATCGAGCGTTTTATCGACAGCGTGCTCGACGCTGCCGACGCCTCGGCCCCCCCGGTGACGCGCGCCCGCGTCCATACCATGCAGGACTTCCGCGTCCGCAAGGCGATCCAGCTGATGAAGGCCAATGTCTGCGAGCGCATCTGCTTCGACGACGTTGCGCGCAGCGTCGGCCTGTCGCGGCCGCATTTCTTCGCGCTGTTCAAGGAACAGACCAATCTGACGCCCAACGTCTACTGGAACACGCTGCGCATGGAGGAAGCGGTGCGGCAGTTGCAATGGTCGCAGGAGCCGCTGATCTCTGTCGCCTGCAATCTAGGCTTCACCACGCAGGGCAATTTCTCGCGCTTCTTCCGCGACCATGTCGGCGTTCCGCCGACGCTCTATCGCGAGGCGGCGCGGGGGATTTCCTGAACCATTTCAGACTGCCCGACCGCTCGGCGGGGCGTTTTTCAGACTATTTGATAGGCGTTCAAGACGCATTGATAAGCGCCGCCGGGCTCGCCGCCCTACCCTCGCGACATAAATATTCGCAAGGGAACGATCATATGGCGAAAGTCACCATCTCCAGCGTCATCGACGCACCGGTCGAAAAGGTCTGGGCGCGCATTCGCGACTTCAACGGACTGCCGAGTTGGCATCCGCGTATGGTCGAAAGTCATATTGAGGACGGGAAGGACGCCGGCACGATCGGCTGCGTGCGCAATTTCGAACTCGCCAGCGGCACCCGCATCCGCGAAAAGCTGCTCGACTTCTCCGATGACAATTTCCTCGTCAGCTACTCCATCCTGGAGACGCCGCAGCCGCTCACCAACCACAAGGCGACGCTGCAGTTGCGGCGGGTGACCGACGGCGACCGCACTTATGCCGAATGGACCGCCAGCTTCGACGCCGCTCCGGAAGAGGCCGACAAATTGGCCGAGGGAATGGGCGCCAACGTCTTCCAGGGCGGTTTCAACGCTTTGAAAAGTCATTTCGCCGGCCAAAGCTGAGCCAAGGGAGCGTACCATGGCGCTTGCAGTGCAGACTTTTTCGACGGTGAAGGACGCGAATGCGGCGCTGAAATCCGCCGGCACCCGTTATCTCGGCGGCGGCACGCTGGTAATACGCGCCGCCAATGAAGGCGATGTTTCGGTCTCCAGCCTCATCAGGTCGACTGAGCCTTCGTTGTCGGCCATCACCGTTTCCGGCGGCAAGGTTCGCATCGGCGCCTCGGTGACCATGGCAGCGATCGCCCGCCATCGCGATCTCACTCCGCTGGCCAGCGCGGCGCGCGCCGTCGGCGGCCCGGCGATCCGAAACATGGCGACCGTCGGCGGCAATCTGTTCGCCCCGGCGCCCTATGGCGATTTCACCGTCGCTCTGCTGGCGTTGGATGCAATTGTCAGCACCGATAACGGCGAGATGCCGATCGAAACCTTCCTGGCAAAGCGTGAAAGCAACCACGCCATCGTCACGGCAGTTGGATTTACGCTTCCGACGGAAGGCTTTCGCTTCCTGAAAGTGTCGAGGGTCAAGCCGAAGGGCGTCTCAGTACTCAGCATCGCCGTCGTGCTGGAGCAGACGCCGGACGACACCGTGTCCTCGGCGCGGATCGCGCTTGGCTGCATGGCCGACCGTCCAATGCGTGCCAAGGCGGCAGAAAAGACGCTGATCGGCAGGAAACTTACCAGTGACGGCATCGCGCCGGCGCTGGCTGTCGCGAGCGACGGCACCTCGCCCGTCACCGATCCAATCGCTAGCGCCTGGTATCGCAATGAAGTCCTGCCGGTCCACCTCGGCCGGCTGCTGCTCGGCTGAAATTGCTCATTGGGGGCGCGCGCTTGCTTGGCTGCGCGCAAGGAGAAAACATGGCAAAGGTCCCGGTTCAGTTCACGCTCAACGGCGCGGAAAAAGCCGAATTCATCGAGAGCGGCACGACGCTGCTCAACGCATTGCGCGACAAGATCGGCGACACCTCGCCGAAAGGCGGCTGTCACCAGGGCACCTGCGGCGCCTGCTCGGTCATCATCGACGGTGAACTCAGGCTCTCCTGCCTGACGCTGGCCGAAACCTGCGGCGGCGCAGCCATCACCACGACATCGGGTCTCTCGGAAGGCGGCGTGCTGCATCCGTTGCAGCGCGCCTTCCTCGACGCCTTCGCCACGCAATGCGGTTTCTGCACACCGGGCATGATCATGGCCGCCAAGGTGCTGCTCGACCACACGCCGAACCCCAGCCGCGAGGATGTAGTCGAGGCGCTGTCGGGCAATATCTGCCGCTGCACCGGTTACGAACCGATCATCCAGGCGGTGCTGACCGCCGCGCGGTCCAATTCGCAGAACGCGGCTTGAGGGAGTAAAAAGATGGAACTCCGCAAGAGCCATTTCGCCGACCAGCGCAAGGACGATCTGCACGAGATCGGCCAGCCGCGGCCGCGCTCGGATTCGCCCGGCCACGTCACCGGCAAGACTGCCTATTTCGCCGACCGCAATTTTCCCGGCATGCTGCATCTGAAGATGGTGCGCAGCCCGCACCACCACGCCCGCATCCTCAGCATCGACACTTCAGAGGCGGAAAAGCATCCGGGCGTCGTCAAGGTGCTGACCGCCAAGGACGTACCGCACAATGTCTACACCATCCTGATCCTGATCCAGATCGGGCCGGAGGACGAGACGGTGCTGGCCGACGGCAAGGTACGCTGGAAGGGCGAGGCGGTGGTGGCGGTGCTCGCCGAGACCGAGCGCGCCGCCCAGGAGGCTGCGGCCAAGGTCAAGGTCGACTACGAGGTGCTGCCGGCCGTCTTCGACATGGAGGAGGCGCTGAAACCCGGCGCGCCGATAGTGAACGAATATCACGGCCAAAATTATTACCTCTATGACAGCGGCGAATGCCGCAAGGTGCGCTTTGGCGATGTCGAGGCCGGTTTCGCCGGAGCCGACCACATCCTGGAACAGAGCTACCAGTCCTCACCGATCGAGCATGCGCCGACCGAGACGACCGGCTGCATCGTCGCCCCAGAGGGCAATGATCGCTTCACCTGCTACACCAATACGCAAGCGATGTTCTTCACCCTCGACAATGCCTCGATCATCCTGCAGATCCCCGGCAACAAGCTGCATTTCGTCGGCGGCACCGTCGGCGGCGGTTTTGGCGGCAAGGTCGACGTCATCGTCGAGCCGATCGCCATCCTCGGAGCGAAGCTAACCGGTCGACCGGTTTGTTTCATCTACAGTCGAGAGGAAGAAATGCAGATATCGTCACCCCGCGCGGCCGAAAAGGTCGTCATCAAGGACGGCGTCATGAAGGACGGCCGCATCGTCGCCCGCAAGGTCACCGGCTACACCGATGCCGGCGCCTACTCGCGCCATTCGCCCTATGGCGCGCAAAAGGGCGCGGGGCATTATCCCGGCCCTTACACGATCCCGAATGTCTGGATCGATACCTACTGCGTCTACACCAACCGCACGCCGTCTTCCGCCATGCGCGGATTCGGCGTCACCATCGGCGATTTCGCGCTGGAGGTGCAGATGGACAAGCTAGCCCGGCTGATCGGCATGGATCCGCTCGAATTCCGCTTCATCAACGCCTACCGCGACGGCGATATGAAGGCGCATCGCCAGCCGACCGAAGGCGCGGCACTGATCGAGTGCATGCAGGAGGCGGCGCGCGCCGCCAACTGGCCGGTTGCGGAGAAGTTCATGGCGATGTCCTCCTACGCGAAGGGAGCTTGAGATGGCGATCAGGCGCGGACGCGGCGTCGCCGCGATCAACTACCCAACCGGCATGAATCTCGGCGGCGACCCGACCCAGGCGCTGGTGCATTCGACGCCGACCGGCAACTTCATGGTGACGCTCTCCAGCGTCGATCTCGGCCAGGGCATGAAGCAGATCATGGCGCAGATCTGCGCCGAGACGATCGGCGTGCCGACCGACCGCGTCGTCGTCGACACCGCCGACACCGACACCGGCCCGCACTGCATGGGCACCTTCGCCTCGCGCGGCACGCATCGCGCCGGCAACGCCGTCATCCAGGCGGCCAGGGAAGCCCGCCAGGTGATGCTGGAAGTGGCGGCCGAGGAGCTGGAAGTGAATGCGTCGGACCTCGAGACCGACGGCCAGGGCAACATCCTGGTCAAGGGCGCGCCGCAAAAGTCGATCTCTATCTTCGATGTCGCGCTGTCGGCGCATTTTAAGCGCGGCCGCTCGATTTCCGGCCGCGGCATGTTTTTGATCCCCCGCTCCTACCCGGAGAAAGAAACCGGCGCGATGAAGCCGTCGACCTGCTATGCCCATGCCTGCACGGTGGCGGAAGTCGAGGTCGACGATGAAACCGGCGAGGTCACCGTGCTGGCGGTCAAGAACGTCTTCGAGATCGGCCGCGCGCTGAACCCGAAAATGGTCGAGCAACAATTGGTTGGCGGCTCATGGATGGGCATCAGCCACGCGCTCTACGAGACGACGGAACCGTATTATCCCAATCGCGATCATGGCGGCACCGACTTCAATCAATATCTTATGCCGGGGCCGGGTGATCTCGCGCAAACCGAGATCATCGTGCTGGAACGGCCCTCGGCCGATGGGCCGTACGGCGCCAAGGGGCCAGGCGAAATGTGCGCCAACCCGCAAATCCCGGCGGTCGCCAATGCCGTCTTCGACGCCGTCGGCGTGCGCATCGACACGCTGCCGATCACGCCGGAGCGCATCCTGCGGGCGCTGAAGGCGCAAGCCGGCGCGCCGAACTGAGTGCTGGAAATGCCCAAGACAAACGCCCGGACTAGAAGCGCCGAGACTGTCGCGACCTCGCCGGAGGCGGTGGCGTCGCGCCTCGCCGCCTCGCGCTATCTGGCCGATGAAAGCCTGGCCACCGCCATCTTCCTGGCGATCAGGCTGGGCAAGCCGCTGCTGCTCGAAGGCGCGCCGGGCGTCGGCAAGACGGAAGCGGCCAAGGCGATAGCCGAGCTGCTCGGGCGCAATTTGGTGCGGCTGCAATGTTATGAGGGCATCGACGCAGCACACGCGCTCTACGAATGGAACTACCAGCGCCAGTTGCTCGCCATCCGTCACGCCGGCGAGCGTGAGGTCGACATCTATGACGACCGTTTTCTGATCGCGCGGCCGCTGCTGCAGGTCTTGAGAGCGCCGGAAAAGCGCGTGCTGCTGGTCGACGAGATCGACCGTTCCGATCATGAGTTCGAAGCGCTGCTCCTCGAGTTCCTTTCCGATTTCCAGATCAGCATTCCCGAGCGCGGCACAATCCGCGCGACGGCGCAGCCGATCGTCATCCTGACCTCGAACCGCACCCGCGAACTGGCAGAGGCGTTGCGGCGGCGCTGCGTCTACCACTGGATCACCTATCCCGGCGCCGAGCGCGAGGCCGAGATCATCATGCTGCGCGCCGGTGAGGTCGCCGAGGCCACGGCGCGTGCCGTGGCTGCTGCCGTGCGCGACATCCGCGCCCGCCCGCTGGCGAAGCCGCCGGGCATCGCCGAAGCGGTCGAATGGGCAAACGCCGCGACGATCCTCGAAAAAGGCGGCAGCCCTTGGCCGGAAGCGTTCCGCCGCGCCATTGGGGTGCTGATCAAGGACGAGGAGGATCTGTCCTACATCGCGCCTGAGCTTGGCCGGATCGTCGAGGAGGCACTGGCGTGATGCGCGATCTCAACGACTCCTTCGCCCTGGGGCGGCCGAATACGGATCGACCTCACCGGCGCATTCCGCAACGCTGGCAGGACAGAGGGGGGCGCGAAGGAATGATGCGGGGAGAAAGCTTACCCCGCGCCGCTGCGCCGTTGCTCGGCTTCGGCCGGCTGCTGCGCCGCTATGGCTTTCCGGTGGCGCCCGAGCAGGTGTCCGGCTTCATGCAGGCGGTGACGCTGCTCGGGCCCCGCTCTATCGCCGATATCCACGAGGCGGCCCTTGCCACGCTGGCGCCGCCGCCCGACCGCCGCGACGAATTCGAGGTGCATTTCCAAAGCCATTTCTACGGCAACACCGCGGCAGAGGTCGAAGGCGAGGCCGACGAGGAAAACCGCATCAAGGACGACGGCGGCACCAGCGATGAAGAGATCGAGGTGACGCGCCAGGAGGAAGGGGGCGAGCTATCATCCGGCGCCGAACAGTTGAGCGCCCGCGACTTCCAGCGTGACGGCGACGGGCTGGCCGCCTTCCGCCGCAAGCTTTCCGCTGCCCTGCCCGCCCGCCGCTCCTTCCGCACCGTGCGCACGCACGCACGCGGAAAGCTCGATCTGCGTCGGTCGCTCAGGGAAATCGTCAGCGCCGACGGCGACGTGCCATCGCCGCTGCTGCGCCGCAGGCAGACGGTGCCGCGCAAGCTTTTGCTGCTGATCGACATCTCGGGCTCGATGAAGCTGCACACATCGGACTATCTCAAACTGGCGCATGCGGCTGTGCAAGGCGCGGACCGGGCAGAGATATTCACCTTCGGCACGCGGCTGACCCGCATCACCGGGGCGTTGCGCATACGCGACCGGAACCTGGCGCTGGCCCGCGTGGCAGCACTGGTCGACGACTGGGATGGCGGCACCCGCATGGGACCGACGCTGCTCGCCTTCCTGTCGGTGCCGCGCTTTTCCGCATTCGCGCGCGGGGCCACGGTGGTCATCCTGTCGGACGCGCTGGAGCGCGGCGACCATGCCGAGCTGGAAATGGCGATGCGCCGGCTGAGCGCCCGCGCCTTCCGGCTTTCGCTGGCGACGCCGCTGGCCGGCGATCCGCGTTTCCAGCCGGCGACGGCCGCGCTTCGCGCCATCCTGCCGGTGCTCGACGATCTGGTCGATGGTTCATCCATCTCCGGTCTTACCGATTTCATCCTGTCGCTCGCCCGCCCTGCCCCGCCGGCCGCGGCAATCTGGAAAAGGGTTTCATGATGCAAAAGGCGATCGACGCGCATTTCCATATCTGGCGCCAAAAGGACCAGCCCTGGCTGGTCGGACCGATGGTGCCGCGCATCTTCGGACCCTACGAGCCGATCCGCCGCGACTATCCGATCGAGGAATTCCTGGCAGACCAGCAAGGCTCAGGCGTCGAGAAGGCTGTCTATGTCCAGACCAACTGGGCCAAGGAGGATTTCGAGACCGAAGTCGCCTTCCTGCAGAAGACAGCTAACGAAACCGGCTGGCCGCATGCCATCGTCGGCTATGCCGACATGACGGTGGACGATGTCCGCCCCCAGATCGATCGCTTGAAAAAATATCCCCTGCTGCGCGGCGTGCGCATGCAATTGCACTGGCACGAAACGCCGGCCTTCCGCTTCGCCGCCTCCCCCGATCAGGTCATCGACCCGAAGGTGCGGGCCAATGTGGCGCGGCTGAAGGACTACGGCCTGTCCTTCGACTTGCAGCTTTTCCCGGCCCAGATGAAGGACGGGCTGACGCTTGTCGGCGAAAATCCTGAGACCAATTTCATCCTCACCCATGCCGGCATGCTGACCGGCATGGAGCTCAAGACCACGGAGGCCTGGAAGGCCGGTCTGCGCACGCTTTCAGCCGCACCCAACCTCTACGCCAAGCTCTCCGGCCTCGGCACCTTCGTCCACCGCAACGACCCGGCGTTGATCGCCTACATCGTCGACAACGCGATCGACATCCTCGGCAGCGATCATCTGATGTTCGGCTCGAACTTCCCGATCGAGAAACTTTGGACCAGCCACGCCGAGTTGATCAAGGCCCACCGCGCGGCGGTGGCCAAGCATGGTGCGGCGGCAGAGTCGGATATCTTCTGGAACACTGCGGAGAAGGTATATCGGCCGGTGTAGCGCGGCGTTTCTCTTCACTCCCTCACGTCAAACGTTTGATTCTCCGTACGAACAGACGTCGCTAATGCACGGCCGCGCAAATAATTTTTTCCTTTGTCACTTCCGCCTACTCAGGACAGCCCCTAAGCGAAATTAGCGCCTTCGGCTGCCGCCGATTCAATTCCGCGGAAGATGGCCCGAAACCTCGGCACCCGCGGTGGCCGGCAACGCCAGGAAACGCAAGGCGGCTACCAGCCCGATAGCGCCGATCGCCAGGAAGGCGAGGCGGAAGTCTATGAGGTCGAGCGCCGGCCCGCTTCTCGCGATCTGCGACAGGTTGAGCAGCGCCGCCGCAACCGCCACGCCGAACAGCATCGCCACCTGCTGCAGCATGCTGGACAGCGTCGCTGCCGAACTGCGCTGCGACGAGGCGACGTCGGCGAAGGCCAGCGTGTTGAGGGCGGTGAACTGCATCGAACGCGACAGTCCGGCGATCAGCATAAGCGCAACCACCAGCGCTTGCGGCGTCTGCGGCGAGATCGCCGCGCAGGCCATGATCGACAAAGAGGCGATCACGCCGTTGACGACCAGCACAGAACGGAAGCCGAAGCGCTTCAGCGTCGGCGTCGTCACCGCCTTCATACCGAGATTGCCGAGGAAATAAGCCAGGATCATCATGCCGGCATCGACCGGACTCAGCCCGAAGCCGACCTGGAACAAAAGCGGCAGCAGGAACGGCGTGGCGTTGATGGCGATCCGGAAAATGGTCCCGGCCGACAGCGTCGATAGGGCGAAAGTCTGCACCTTGAACGCTGTGAGATCGAGCAGCGGATTTTTTGCGCGCGCCAGATGCCGCACCGCCAGCCAGCCGAGCAAAGCGCCGGCGGCAAGCAGCGCCACGGTCGGCAAGGCGCCGTCTTCCGCATGCGCGATGCGTTCGAGACCGTAAAGCAGGCAAGCGAGCCCGACCGAGGTCAAAAAGAAGCCCGGCCAGTCTAGCGGCTTGGTTTCGGACTCACGGTCACCGGGAATGAAACGGGCGACCAGCGCCAGCCCGGCCACGCCGAGCGGAATGTTGATGAAGAAATTCCAGTGCCAGGACAGATAGGTGGTGATGAAGCCGCCGAGCACTGGCCCGATCACCGGCGCGAACAGCGCCGGCCAGGTGATCAGCGCCGTGGCATTGAGCAGCTCGGACTTCGGTGCGTTGCGCAGCACCAGGATACGGCCGACCGGCGTCATCAGCGCACTGCCCAGGCCCTGTACCGCACGTGCAGCGACGAACTGGGTCAGGTTCTGCGAGACGCCGCAGGCGATCGAGGCCAGCGTGAACAGCGCGATTGCTACGAGGAAGATGTTGCGCGCGCCGAAGCGATCGGCGAGCCAGCCTGACAGCGGCACGAACACCGCCATGGTCAGCATATAGACGGTGATGCCGATGCTCATCGCCACCGCCGGCACGCCGAAGGATTCTCCCATCTGCGGCAGCGATGTCGAGATGATCGTCGAATCCAAAAGCTGCATGAAGAAGGCGACGGCGACGATCAGCGCCACGCGACGCGCCTGTGTCGCGCTTTCGGGCAAGGCTTCGTTTTCGGGAATGGCGGTCATGCACAGAACTGTACGAGAGTTTTTTCCCGCGCCACTGGGACCAGGCAATTGTCCGGCAAATCGATGACGCACCGGTTTGAACAGCATTTGGGCGGCGCCGTCCAGACATGGCCCAACAAACTTTCGTGTCGCGTCATGGCCTGTTATGGAATGAATTGAGCTCGCGTTCACAACCCACGGCTCGTTTCGTTTCATCAGGACCGATCTGCGCATGAAACCCATCTACATCGATTATCTCAACGCCCTCGATATCGAAGCGCTTGATATGACCGATGCGGAAATCATCGAAGCGGTCGAGGCCGGCCTGGTGGCGCAAGGCAATGGTCAGACGGTGATCGAGCCGCGCGTTCATCTCGAGCCGGACCCGTCCTTCAACGGCCATTTCAACGTCCTGCGCGGCTACGTCGCGCCGCTCGATGCGGCCGGCGTCAAGATCGTCGGCGACTATGTCGACAATTACCTACACGGCCTGCCATCGGAATTCGGCATCCTCAACCTGTTCGATCCGCGCACCGGCACGCCGCGCGCCATCCTCGACGCCACCGTCATCACCGACATGCGCACCGGCGCCGTCACCGCCATTGGCGCCAAACATCTGGCGAAAAAGACGTCGAAAGTCCTTGGCCATGTCGGCGCGCGCGGTACCGCCTATTGGAATGTGCGTCTGCTCGACCATCTCTTCGACTTCGACGAGATCCGCGTCCATTCGCGCCGGCCGGAAAGCCGCGACGGCTTTGCCGCGAAGCTTGCCGCCGATCTCGGCAAGAAGGTCACGGCGGTCGCTGACTGGCGCGCTTGCGTCGAGGGCGCCGACATCGTCGTCGAAGCCTCGCGGCTGCCGGAACCGCAGCCGCTGCTGAAGACTGAATGGATAAAGCCCGGCGCGCTGGTGGTGCCTTACGGCACGATGAGTGCGGTGGAGCTGTCGTTGACCGACATCATGGCCAAGATCGTCGTCGACGACTGGGGCCAGTGCAAGGGCGGCAAATTCGGCTCGCTGCGCGCCCATGTCGAGACCGGACGTCTGAGCGAACAGACGCTGCACGCCGAACTTGGCCAGATCGCCGCCGGCCGCAGGCCGGGGCGCCAGAGCGATGACGAAACGATCCTGTTCTGGCATCGCGGCCTGTCGCTCTCCGATATCGCGCTGGGCACGGCAATGCTGGCCAAGGCGCAGGCGCAAGGCATCGGTCAGCGGCTGCGCTTCGCATGAGTGCGCTCATCCTCACCGGAGCCGGCATCAGCGTCCAAGATGTCGCGGCGGTTGCCCGCGACGGGCGCAAGGTCGAGGTGGCGCCTGCCGTCCACGAGAGGCTGGACAGAGCGCGCAAAGTGCTCGATCGCGCCGCCGCCTCGGGCCAACCGGTCTATGGGCTCAACACCGGTCTCGGCGCAAATCTCGGCACGTCGGTCAGTGGCGACGCCAGCGCCTTCCAGCGCCAATTGCTGGAAGGGCGTAGTGGTGCGGTGGGTGACGTGCTGCCGCAAGACATTGTGCGGGCGACGATGCTTGCCCGCGCGGCGATGTTTTCGGCCGGCGGTTCGGGCATTTCATCGCCGGTTTTCGTCGCACTCATCGACGCGCTCAATGCCGGCGTGCATCCCGCAATGCCGTCGCTAGGCTCGATCGGCGACAGCGACCTGGTGCTGATGGCAGCGCTCGGCCGCATGCTGATCGGTGACGGCGAAGCCGACTTTCAGGGCCGGCGCATGCCGGCGGCCAAGGCGCTGGCCATGGCGCGCCTCGCCCCCGTCAGCCTCGCCCCCAAGGACGGGCTGTCACTGATAAGCGCCTCGGCGGTGTCCGCCGGCAGCGGTGCGCTGGCGGTGGCTGACGCACTGTCCGCCTTCGCGCAACAACAGCAGGCGGGCGCGCTGACGATGGAAGGCATCGGCGCCAACCAGACGATCCTCGATCCGCGCTTGCAGGCGGCGCGACCGGCGGCTGGCCAGCAGCAGGCGGCAAAAGGCTTGCGCGATCTGCTGGCACGCGACAAGGCGCCGATGCCGACGACCTTGCAGGACCCGCTGTCGATCCGCTGCATGCCGTCGATCCATGGCGCGCTGCTGCAGGCAATCGTTCAGGCCAGGCAAGCCGTCGAGATCGAGCTTAACGCCGCCGCCGACAATCCGCTGGTGCTGGGCGACGACGACATGGTGCTGTCGACCGGCAATTTCCATACCCCGTCGCTGTCGCTTGCCTTCGAGACGCTTGGTCTTGCCATCGCTCACTGTGCGGCTGCCTGTGCTGCCCGCTTCGTCCAACTCACCGGCTCAGGCCGCAACGGCCTGCCCAAATATCTGTCGCCGGTCGGCGGTGCTTCGGCCGGCTTCGTGCCGCTGCAAAAGACAGTGAGCGCGATCCTCGCCGCCATCCGCCACAAGGCCAACCCGGTGATGCTCGACTTCTTAGCCGTGTCGGAGGGCGTCGAGGACCATGCGACGCAAGCGCCGCTGGCCGTTTCGAAATGCGCCGGCATGATCGTGCTGTGGCAGCGGCTGATCGCCTTCGAACTGATGGCGGCCGCACAGGCCGTAGACCTGCGCAACGGGCTGACGCTAGCGCCGGCGACTGCCGCGATTCATGCGGCGGTGCGCGCGCTTGTCCTGCCGCTCAAGGAGGACAGGCCCCAAGGCATCGATGCCGAGGCGATTTACGCAGCGCTCGCCAGTGGATCGTGGCAGGCGTAGCGTCGAACGACCGCTCGTCAAAAGACGATTGTCTTGTGGCCGTTGAGCATGACGCGAGCCTCAAGATGCAGCTTGACGGCGCGCGCCAGCACGCGGCTTTCGATGTCGCGGCCAACCGCCACGAAATCCTCCGCGCTCATCGCATGGGTGACGCGCTCGGTCTCCTGTTCGATGATCGGGCCTTCGTCGAGATCGGACGTCACGTAATGCGCTGTCGCGCCGATCAGCTTGACGCCGCGGTCGAAGGCCTGGTGATAGGGCTTTGCGCCCTTGAAGCTCGGCAGGAAGGAATGGTGGATGTTGATCGCCCGCCCGTAAAGCCGGTCGGATAGTCCCTTCGAAAAGACCTGCATGTAGCGCGCCAGGACGACGAGCTCGGACCCCGTCTCCTGCACGAGGTCCAGCAGCTTCTGCTCCTGTTCGGCCTTGTTTTCCCTGGTCGTCGGCCAATGGTGGTAAGGGATATCCTCCATCTCGGCGAAGCGCCGGGCATCTTCATGATTGGAGACGACGGCGGCGACCTCGGCATTCAGCCAGCCGACTCTGATCTGGTAAAGCAGATGGAGAAGCGCATGATCGAATTTCGAGACCATAACGATGATCTTGGGGCGACGAGCCTGATCGACCAGCGCAGTCTTCATCCCGAACCGGTCGATGGACGATTTCAGGGCTCGCTCCAGATCGTCCTTGGTCGAGCCTGCCGGGCTGGTGAAGGCGATCCGCATGAAAAAGCGATTGCTCTGCCGGTCCCAGAACTGGCTGCTTTCGGCGATGTTGGCGCCGTTCGCGGCAAGCTCGGTGGTGACCGCGGCAACGACCCCCGGCCGGTCTTCACACGATAGATTGAGGATATGAACCGGCTTCACATCGTCGGTTGCGGCATTGCTGTCAGATTTCACGCGCCGTCGACCCTTTTCATGAACAGACCGAGTTGGTCGGGGTCCATATGCACCACATGCTTGTCTTCGGGATAGGCCAGACTGTTCACGTCGGCGACATATTCGGAAAAAGCAGCCACGCGTTCCGCCTGCAGGCGGTCATATTCAGCGGCAAAGTTGCGGTAGACCTTGGAATGGCGGGGCATGTGGCCGCGGTTCTGGCCAAGAATGTCGTCAGCGAACAGATATTGCGCGTCGCAGCCGGTGCCCGCCCCCATCGACAGCATGATCAGCGAAGTGCGTTCCGAGATCGCCTTGGCCACCTCGACCGGCACCACTTCGATCTCGGCGCCGACAGCACCTGCGGCCTCGTACTGCTTGACCGCCTCGAAAATCTGCATGGCGCTGTCGGCGGTCTTGCCGACGGCCTTGAAGCCACCGGTCCAGGTGGCGCGCGACGGGATCAGGCCGACATGGCCGATCACCGGTATATTGTCGTCGGCCAGCCGTTTGACGGTGGCGTAGCCGGCGCTGCAATAGACCGCGTCGGCGCTCGCCTTGTAGAGCCGGAACGCCCAACGCACGAAATCGTCTGATGTGCCGATCTCGTAGAAATTGTCTCCCGGCATGGTGAACAGGCTGGGTGCGGCATCGCGA
The DNA here is from genome assembly GCF_055811195.1 of Mesorhizobium sp. WSM4823. Taxonomy (NCBI): domain Bacteria; kingdom Pseudomonadati; phylum Pseudomonadota; class Alphaproteobacteria; order Hyphomicrobiales; family Phyllobacteriaceae; genus Mesorhizobium; species Mesorhizobium sp. WSM4823. Next base: position 159,535 of record NZ_JBVVQL010000006.1, on the reverse strand, counting down.
TATTGCGGGTTGAGCACCAGCTCCGGCGGCACCGAAACGATGTCGATCGCGGCTCTTTCGGCGGCCTCGGCCTCGTCCATGGTCAGCACGCGCAGCATGGTCAGTTGCCGCTTGCCCTTCATGGCGCGCAGATCGGCGATCGTCGGTCTTTTGCGGCTCATCGATTTGGTCCCTTTTGTTGCGTGAATGGAAGGCCGGTCAGCCTTCAATTTGCATGATCTTTCCCGAAAACCGGTTCCCACTTTTCGGGATCATGCCCTAGATCTGGATCATCACCTTACCGGCCTCGACCTTGACCGGGTAGGTCACGAGATTGACGCAGACGGGAGCCCCTTTGGCCTGGCCGGTCTTGTAGTTGAAGCGGCCATTGTGCTTGGGGCATTCGATGATGTCGTCCATGACCAGCCCGTCGGCCAGATGGGCCTTCTCATGCGTGCAAAACCCGTCGGTAGCGAAAAACTCGTCATCAGGGGAACGGTAGATCGCGAAGGTGCGGCCACTATGGTCGAAGCGGATGACATCCTCTTCTTCGACATCGTCAACGGCGCACGCTTCGACCCAATCGGCCATTTCTGTTTCTCCTGAAATTTCTGCAATGCAGCGGTGCGCAGTGGCTATTCCGCCGCCGCCGACATATTCACTTCGTGGAACTCGCCACGATAGGGCCGCGCCGTCGGCGGCAGTTCGCGTTTGAGGAAATAGTCCTCATATTTAAGCTGCCTGAGCAGGACCGGCCAGACTTCGCGATAGGCATGCCAGATAGACGGGTTCGGCTCCGGCAAATCGTGCTTGATCAATTCATGCAGCCTGGGCAACGCGTGATAGGGCACCATCGGGAACATGTGATGTTCCACGTGGTAGTTCATGTTCCAGTAGATGAAGCGGCTGATCGGATTCATGTATACGGTGCGGGTGTTGAGCCGGTGGTCGATCACATTGTCGGCCAGGCCGATGTGCTGCAGCAGGCCAGTCAGCACCATGTGCCAGGTGCCGTAGAGGCGCGGCACCCCGATGAGCACCAGCGGTATCCAGGACTGCATGGTGAGGGCGAGCGCAATCGTGGCGACATAGATGGCGACATGCCAGCGCGCGGCGATAACTGCCTTGTGCTGTTCCATATCGGGAACGTAGCTTTTCTCGTCGGGCGTGAGCTTGCCGAACGCTTGGCGTACCAGCGCCGGAAGCGAATAGCGAAAATCAAGGATACCGGTGAAAGCGAGCGCCGCACGCAAAAGGTCCGGCGGGCGCATCACGGCGATCTCGGCATCGCGTCCGACGATGATGGTGTCGGTGTGATGGCGGGCATGGCTCCAACGCCAGGTCACCGGATTGCGCATCAGCATGAAGCTGGCGATCTGGTAGACCACATCGTTCATCCAGCGCGTCCGGAAGGCGGTGCCATGGCCGCATTCGTGCCAGCGCGAGTCGCTGGAGGAGCCGTAGAGCACGCCATAGACGAAGAAGAACGGCACGCACCACCAGGTGCCCCAGAAATAAACACCGCCGGCGGCGGAACCCAGGATGGCGACCATCCAGATGATCGTGTCGCGGATCGCGGGGCCGTCGGAGCGCTGCATCAATTCCTTCATCGCCTTGCGGGGGACGTCGGTGTGGTACCATTCGGCCGAGGCCAATCCGGTTTCGATTGCCCTGCGCGTGCTTTCGCCGACCAGGCTGTAATCGCGCTTCATCTTGTCAGCCATTGTGACCTCCAAATCCTGATGGCCGCGAGCCCTCCCCGATTCGGCCGGATCCAAGCTCCCAACTGGTGCCTCGCATCGACCTCATCACGACCTGCCTCCAAGAACCGGAAAATTGCCTGACGGCTGCGGATAGTCCTGCTGCGGCTGCCTAGCGATGCCGGCGATCCGGCGCTCCGCCGCGGCAATCTCATCGGCGCCGTCGAGGACGCGGAAGACCGCATCGTAGGAGCGGCTCTCGCCGTGCTCCAGCCAGATCATCTCGCCGCGTTCGCGGGCGGCCAGATTGCCAAGCACATGATGCGTCGACGGCTCGATGCCCAGCGCATACTGCCCGGCCTGGAAATTCTGCCATTCATAGGCGCAGGGCAACTGGTCCTTGCGGGTAACGACTTCAAGGCCGAGGCCAAGACGGTCGTTGACCACCGCCACCGGCACTTCGCCCTTGGCATCGGCGCCGAGCTCATGCTGCCAGACCTGCTCCTGGAAACCCAGTTGCGGCGCCGGCACCGTGCGATAGCCGACCTTCTGCGCCTCGTAGCGCTCGCCGGCATGGCCGGCCCAGACGACATCACGGATCGGCGCCAGATAGCGGGAACCCTCGTCGAGTACCGGGTGGCTGACATTGATGTGGTAGAAATACATATGCGGCGTGCGGCTGAAGCCGTGATTGACGACGCGGTCTGACAACCGGATCTCGTTGCCGCCGACATCGGCCTCGATCCGCCGCAGCAGATGCAGGTCCTCGCCGAACACTGTCGACTGCTGGACGATGGCCTCGGCCCACAGCACGCAGCGGTCGCCGTCCCAGGCCTCGCCATAGCCGGTCAGCCGCGCCGGGATGGTGCTGACGCGGCCATGCAGCGAATGGCGCACCGTCGTCTTCGGCGGGTAGTTGTAGCTGTCGGCCGGTACCTCGTTCATGAACAGGATATGGTCGAGGCCACAGGTCAGTAGCAGTCCGGAAAATGACCGCGCCCAGGCCAGCCCCTCCTCACCTTCATATTCGTGCAGGCCGGGATGGCGAAAGCCGGTCGGCGAATGCCAGCCGATCGCCTGCCCCTTGAAGTCGCAATCGGCGATATCGAGCGCCCGGTCGACGAGCGCGGTGAAACGCAGCCCGGAGCCGGTGCGGAATTCGAGCATGCGGATGCCGCGCTCGACGCCGTCGCCAAGCGTCATCAGCCGCACGCCGGCGAATTGCGACAGCATGCCGGACCGCTCCGAGACCTGGCGGCGCGACAACGTCTTGCCGTAAAGCTCTACCATGTGACGGCCAGTTCCTTCACTTTGCTCTCGTCTCCTTGAGCAGGGCCGACATGTCGGCGCCGGTGATGATGCTCTCCACGGTCAACAGGTCGGTATCGGCGACCGTCTGCTCGGCGACGATCTCGCCGCGGCGCATGACGATGATGCGGTCGGCAACCTGGAAAACATGGTGGATGTTGTGGGTGATCAAAAGCACGGAATGACCGGCCGCGCGCACCTCCTTGACGAAGCGCAGCACGCCGTGTGTTTCCTCGACGCCGAGATTGTTGGTCGGCTCGTCGAGGATGATGACCTTGGCGGCAAACTGCATGGCCCGCGAAATGGCGATCGACTGGCGCTCGCCACCCGACAGCGTGCTGACCAGTGCATCGGCGTCGAGCTTTTTCGAAATGCCGACGCGCTTTAAAAGCGCCGATGCGGCGTCGCGCAATTTGGCGAGATCGAGTGGCGCGAACACGCCCAGCCATTTCAGATTGACCGGCTCGCGACCGAGAAAGAGATTACGCGCAATGCTCAGGTCCGGCGCCAGCGACGTGTCCTGATGGATGGTCTCGATGCCGAGATCCATCGCGTCGCGCGTCGAGCGGATCAAGACTTTCTGGCCGCGCACATAGATCTCACCGCGGTCGACGGGAAACACGCCGGAGATGGCCTTGATGAGGGTAGATTTGCCGGCGCCATTGTCGCCGAGCAAGGCCACGACCTCGCCCTCGTTCAGTGTGAAGGAGGCGCTCTTCAGGGCGCGGACGCTGCCGAAGGATTTTTGCAGATTCTGCAGCCGAAGCACCTCCATGATCAGCTCCTTGCGGCGTTCTTCTGCAGCAGAGCGTGCAGGATGAGCATGGCGAGGATGATGACGCCGACGAAGATGTTGTAGGCGAGCCCCGGCACGCCGATCAGCACGATGCCGTTGCGAATGGCGCGCAGCATCAACGCGCCGACGATCGTGCCCAGGATCGTGCCGCGCCCGCCGGTCAGCGCCGTGCCGCCGACCACCACCATGGCGATCACTTCGAGCTCGTAGCCGGTGCCGGCTACCGGCGACGCGGCTGAGATGCGGAAGGCGCTGATCATGCCGGCCAGCCCCGCCAGCACCGAGGTCAGGATGAACAGCCAGATCTTGACCGCATCGGCCGGCACGCCGCGCGCCACCGCCGCGTTTCGGTTGGAGCCGATGGCGCTGATCCAGTTGCCGAGCTTGGCGTAGTGAAGCACGTAGATCGCCAGCAGCGACAGGCCGACGAACCACCACAGCGAGGTGTAAAACCGGAACGACCCGATGTTGAAGCTGCCGGCCAGCAGCGTCACGAAAAAGCCGGGCTGGTCCCATGACTTCAGCGGAAACCCTTGCGTGATGTAGAGGGCCGCCCCTCGCACCACGAGCAGCATCGACAGCGTGACCAGGAAGGAAGAAATGCCGATCTTGGTGACGATCAGCCCGTTGATCGCCCCGATCGCCACGCACAGCAATAGCCCGGCCAGCAGCGCCATGCCGATGTCGACCTGCCCGCTCTGCACCAGCAGCATGACCACGACTGGCGCCAGTCCAAACACGGCCCCGACCGAAAGGTCGAACTCGCCCGCCGTCAGAAGCAGCGTCATGCCGAGCGCGATGATGCCGAGTTCCGGCAGGAACGCCATCATGTTGGAGATGTTGAGCGGCGACAGGAAATTGGCGTCGGCGACTGCGAACACCGCCAGCAGCACGACGAGGATGACGAGCGAGGAGAATTGCGGCGAGCGGATCAGGCTCGACCTGCGCTTGACGCCCGGCATTTCCTCTTCTGCGGCAATTGTCATAACGGTTTGAATCATACCTTGGAGCGACGCCCGCCGCCTGCGCGGCGGACGTCAATTTCCATCACTTGTTATAGAGTTTCAGGATCGGCTCGACGCTTGTCGCGTCGTAGAGGCTGAAGGTGTGGATGTCGTAGCCGATCGGTTCACCCGAGGCGGCAAGGCCCAGCAGCGCGACCGGCATGAAGCCCTGCGCCGACGGGAACTGCCAGGCGGCCGCGTTGACGAAGCCGGCCTTGACGGCTTCGGCGGTTTCCTTGGAATTGCCCCAGCCGACGACCGGGATCTTGCCGGCCGGCACGCCGGCGCCGTCGAACACCCGCTTGATGCTGGCCGCCACGGAATCGCCGAGCGCGATGATCGCCGGCGGATTGTTGGCGACCATATAGTCGGTCATCTTGGCGATGATACCGGCCGGGTCCGTGCCGCAATCGACCACGTCATATTTGATGCCGAGCGGATCGAAGACGCTGGCGATGCCTTCGGTCTCGAGCTGTTGATAGCTGGCTCCAGGCACTTCCACCGGCAGGAACACCTTGTCGCCCTGCTTCACCATCTTGTTGTCGACCAGGTACTTGGCCCAAATAGCGCCGGCTTCCTTGAGGTCGGCGCCGACATAGGCTTGCCGCCCGGTTGCCGGATCATCGGTGTTGAAGAACACGATCGGGATGCCGGCGGCCTTCGCCGCCTTGACCTCTTCCGTCCACAGCCCGGGCTGCGCCGATGTGGTGCCGATACCGTCGGGCTTGGCGGCAAGTGCCGAGTTGAACGCTTCCTTCTGCGCCGCCATGTCGCCGCCGCTGAAGGAAATCTTGCAGGTCACCTTGAGCTGGTCACAGGCCTTGGTGGCGCCGGCATTCCAGTCGAGCCAGAATGCATCCGATGGACCGCCATGCGACAGGAGATAGAACGTCTTCTGGCCGTCCTGTGCGAATGCCGGCGAGCCCAACCCTATCCCTGCAAACAAAGTCGCGGCCACCGCCAGTTTCAATCCGAATTTCAACATTTCGCTTCCTCCATTGTTGGTTCCTCCCGGCCGAATGCGCCGCCGCATGGCGGCGACGCAGGACCGCAGTCAGAGGCCGTTGGCGCGGAACTTGGCGTCGAGGAATTTCTTGGCCCGCGGCACGTCGTCTTCCGAAAGATGCTCGATGATGACCGGGATGTTCGGGTGCTTTTCGGCAAGCCGCTTGAGATAGAGGTCGTAGTTCAGCGAACCTAGGCCGGGCGCCGGCAGCTCGATCTCGCCGACACCACGGAACGTGTGGCTCTCCAGCGCGTCCTCGTCGCCGATATCGGCGTGCTTCTCCGACTTGTCGCCGCCCGAACGCTTGACGTCCTTGGCGTGCGCGATCTTGATCTTGTCGGTCAGCGTGTCGAACACCTGATTCAGGATCTGGTCCATCCTGTCGATGTTGTGCGTCTCGAAATAATTGGTCGGATCCATCAAAAGGCCGAGACCGGGATGGTCGACCTGCGCGAACATCTTCACCGTCTCCTCGACAGAGCCGACGACGTTGTTGACATAGGTTTCGAGCAGAAAGACTGCGCCGTGGTCATAGGCGGTCTGGGCAAGGTCGGCGATGACCTTGCGGCATTCCTCGAAGCCTTCCTCGGTCTTGTTCTTGGGGTGATGCACCCAGTCGGACTCGGTGTTGTAGGTGCCGGTTTCCGAGATCACGTAGGGCGAGCCGAAGTGACGGGCGTTGCGGATGATCTCCTTGAGATAGCCGACGCGCTTCTCGCGCTCGCCCTTGTCCGGATGGATGATGTTGGTGTAGCCCGATACGCAGCACACCGGCAGATTGTGGTCGCGAAAGACGTCGCGGACTTGTCTTGCCTTGTCCTTGGTGATCTGCCCGGCCGACAGGTCAACATCCCTGAAATGCAGGTCGAGCTGCACCGTGTTGAAATCAAGCGCGCGGATCTTCTGCGCGGTTTCCTTGAGGCTGTACGGGAAATAGCCCGTGAAAATACCTGCCTGCATCATGATGTGAAATCCTCCCTGTAAGTGATTTAGTTGATTGAGTTTGTCGAGATTTCGGAAAGCTTGACCGTGCGGCCCTCGTCGATCGAGCGGTAGCCGGCTTCGATCAGCGCCATGGTCTTGACGTTGTCGGCGACGGAGAGCGCAGGCGGCTCACCCGTCTTCACCGCGTGCTGGAGCTGCTCCATCACGCCGATGAAGGCGTGCGGAAACCACATCGTGTCCCAGCTGGGTGTCACCCATTCGCCGCCAGTGGTTTCAGTCGAAGCATAGGTCAGCGTCGAGGCGGAACCAGTCGGCCAGCCGATCGTGCCCTTGGCGACGCCCTTGGTGCCATCGACGCGCCAGTTGATGTGCTGGTCGTCCTTGTAACCGTCCTGGCGCGGACCGGACCAGACATCCTCCAGCGACACGGCGAGCACGCCGGACGGGAACCGCAGCGTCGACACGGTGATGCCGTCGGAATGGTCGAAGCGGGTGCGCGGGTCCTTGCGGGTCAGCGTGGTGATCTCCTGGGGATCACCGAATAGGAAGCGCAGCACGTCGAGGTGGTGGACGCTCATATTGGCGAGCGTCAGCCGGTCGTAGTCCTCGAGGAAGCTCTGCCAGTGCGGGATCGCATGCATGTCGATCTGCGCGAAGACGATGTCGCCGAGCGCGCCGCTGTCCATGATCTGCTTCAGCACGCGCATCGACTGGTCGTAGCGCATGTTCTGGTTGACCGAGAGGATCTTGCCGGCCTTGGCCGCCTCGTCGCGCAGCTCGATCGCATCCTTGAGCGACAACGCCAGCGGCTTCTGCGCCAGGATCGCCTTGATATGCTTCTGCTTCAGCGCATGGCGGATCAGCGCCGGCTGCTGGTCCGGTGGAAAGGCAAGGTCGATGATCTCGACATTTTTATCCTCGATGAGCTGTTCCGGCGTGTCATGGACGGTCGGGATCTCCCAGCGCCTGGCGACCTTCTCGGCGCTGGCCTTGGTCCGCGAGGCGATCGCCACCACCGGAAAGCCCGCTTCGTGATAGGCGGCAAGATGGCATTCGGCCATGATCATGCCGGCACCGACGCAGCCGATTCTGTACTCTTTCGTGCGGACCTTCACATCCGGCTCGAAGTCGTTGCCCGCTATTTCTTCGCTTGCCATCTGATCCTCCCGAAGCTCGTTTCTTAAAACCGCTGTCATCGTGCCAGCGCTCCGCCGCTTTGGCCGAAATAATGCACTCTGGCCGGCTCACAGGATATCGCCACCATGGCGTCCGGCTTGATATCAGGCTGGCCGCGCAGCAGCGCCCTCAGGCGTGCCTGCCCGGCAGCGAGCGTCACGACGGTATAACCGCCGAGCGGCTCGACCTCGAATACTCGCGCCGGGCGCCCCGCGCGCCCATCCGATATTTCCCCGTCCAGCCAGGGCCGGACCTTGAGATCTTCCGGCCTGAGCCCGATCTCGACGGCATCGGCCGGAGCAGCGCTGTCCGCGATACGGATGGTGCCTTCGGCCGCCTCGACACCGCCCTCGCCGCGCACCGACGTCAAGATATTCATCATCGGCGAGCCGAGCAGCCGCGCAACGTAGGTGTTCGCCGGGCGATCATAAATCTCGGCCGGCGCGCCGATCTGCCTGATCTTGCCGTTCTCCAGGATGGCGATGCGGTCGGCGACCGACATCGCCTCTTCCTGGTCGTGCGTGACATAGATCAGCGTCTTACCGAGCTCGCGCTGGATGCGCTTCAGCTCGACACGCGTCTCTTCGCGCAGCCTGGCGTCGAGCGCCGAGATCGGATCGTCCATCAGATAAGCGGCGGGATCGCGCACCAACGCACGCGCAATCGCCACGCGCTGCCGCTCGCCGCCCGAAAGCTGCGCCGGCGGCTTGTGCAGGATATGGCCGATATGCAGCTTGGCCGCGACGTCGGCGACACGCTTTTCGATATCGGCCTCGGCGATCCGGCGTTCGACGAGGGGAAAGCGGACATTGTCGCGCGCGCTCATATGCGGAAACAGCGCCAGGTTCTGGAACACCATCGCGACATTGCGCTCGGCCGGCGACACGGTGTTGACCGGCCTGCCACCGATCAGGATCTCGCCCGAGTCAGGCGTTTCCAGTCCGAGCACCAGGCGCAGCACCGTCGACTTGCCCGACAGCGGCGGGCCGAAGAAGCAGAAGAACTCATTGTCGTTGACCGTGAACGAGGCGTCGTCGACGGCGAGCGTGTTACCGTAGCGTTTCGTCACATTGCGGAAGACGATATCTGCCATGGTCTCAGCCCGCTTTCATCGCCAGGCCGGTCGCGGCGTCGAAGACGCGCACCGACTGCGCCGCCGGCGCTACGACTGCCGTTTGTCCGATCGCCAGCCCGACATCATTGTCGAACACCGCCTTCATCGCGCTCTCGCCCTGGCCGAGATGCACGATGGTGCGCGCGCCGATACGCTCGACGAAAGTCACCGGCAAGGAGAGACCTTGGCCGCCTTCAACCAGCGTCGCCTGTTCCGGTCGGAAGCCGTAAAGCACATCGCCTTGCGCGCGCCGCACCGCGGCAGCGACTTCGTCCGGCAGCGGCGGCGTCGCGCCGAGCGGCCCGAGATCGACGACCAAGCCTCTGTCGCTTTCCGCGGGCCGGCCCTTGAGCAGGTTCATGCCCGGCGCGCCGATGAAGCGGGCGACGAAGACATTGGCCGGATTGTTGTAGACCTCGAGCGGTGTGCCAACCTGCTGCAGCACGCCATGGTCCATCACCGCGATACGGTCGGCCATGGTCATAGCCTCGAGCTGGTCGTGGGTGACATAGACCATGGTTTGGCGGAACTGCCGCTGCAGTTGCTTCAGTTCGGTCCGCATCACCGCCCGGAAGGCTGCGTCGACGTTGGACAGCGGCTCGTCGAGCAGGAATATCGCCGGCTCCATGATCGCCGAGCGGCCGATCGCCACCCGCTGCAATATGTTGACCGACAGCCTGTCGGCCTTGCGGTCGAGCAATGGCGTCAGCTGCAGCATTTCGGCAATGGCGCCGACGCGGCGGTCGATCTCAGCTTTCGCGGCGCCCCGCATCTTCGGCCCGTAGGCGAGGTTCTGGCGTACCGTCATATGGGTGAAGATCGCGTAGTTCTGAAAGACGAAGCCGACGCCACGCCGCCCCATCGGCACACCGGCCATGTCGCGCTCGCCAAACAGGATGTTGCCGCTGGTCGGCTCTTCCATGCCGGCGATCATGTTCATCGTTGTCGACTTGCCGCAGCCCGACGGTCCGAGCAGCGCCATGAACTCGCCATCGGCGATGGCGAGGTCCATTGTCTTCAGCGCGGTAAAGTCGCCGAACTTCTTGACCAGGTTCTGCAGATGGATCGCGCTCATGCCGGCACCTCGCGCGCTCGGGCCATGCGCTTCATGGCAAAGACCGCGGCGATGGACAGCACGATCAGGATGGCCAGCGCGATCGCCGCGACATAGCCCCAGATCAGGTCTTGGGTGGTGAGCTTGTAGATGTAGACGGAGATGGTCTCGGTGGCAACGCCGGGGCCGCCGCCGGTCATAATGTAGAGCGTGTCGAATATCTTGAAGTTCTCGATCACCCTTATCGCCAGCGCGATGATGATGATCGTCTTCATCTTCGGCAGCACGATGGTGACAAAGCGCTGCCAGGAATTGGCGCCAAGCAGCGTCGCCGCCTTGATCTGGTCCTCGGGCACGCCGACCAGACCGGCAAGCAGGATGAGGAACATCAGCGGCGTCCACTGCCAGATATCGGCGACCATGACGGCGATGAGCGCTAGCGTCGGGTCCGAAAGCCAGGCGATGGTGACGGGGAAGCCCGATATCGACGACAGGATGTCGTTGACCGGTCCACCCGACTGGAACAGCATGAAGAACATGTAGCCGGCCACCGCCGGCACCACCATCATCGGCATCAGCAGGATCGAGTAGAAGATCCGCTTGCCCGGAAACTCGTCGGCAAACAGCGTTGCCAGCACCAGTCCGAGCAGAAACTCGACGGGCACGCAGACAATCATGACGATGGCCGTGCGCTTTAGCGCACTCCAGAAGCGCGCGTCGACGGCAAGGTCGGTGTAATTGGCGAAATTGTTCCACATCGACCAGGCATTCCACCAACCGGTGCCCGAAAGCGGCGACCAGTCGGTCAGGCTGATGTAGAGCTGCATGAGCAGCGGGAAGACGGCGATGAACAGCACCAGAATCTGCGCCGGCAGCGTCAGCCGGAAGCCAAGCTTTGCCCCTTCGTCCCGCAAGGTCGGCTTTGCCTGGACGGCCGTCATCACGTCCTCCGAAATCGTCGCAGTCACCGTGCTCATTGCTTGAGCGCCCCGAAGGTCAGCCCGCGCACCAGATGGCGCTGGATGGCGATGCCCATGATCACAGGCGGCACCGCCGCGATCAGGCCGAGCGCCGCCTTGGCGCCGTAGAGCTGTCCGGTCATCGAGGAGGACAAGGACGCCATATAGACCGGGATCGTCACCCATTCGCGCGTCGTCAAAAGCAGCGCGATCAGATAGTCCGACCAGTTGAGGATGAAGACGAAGAGCGCGGCGCTGGCCAGCGGCGCACGCATCATCGGCAGCGTGATGCGGGTGAAGACGCGCAGCCGCGAGCAGCCCTCGACCAGCGCCGCTTCCTCGATCTCGCGCGGCATGTCGTCGAAGAAGGTCTTCATCAGCCAGAAGGCGAAAGGCAGTGTGACGATCCCATAGATCAGCGACAGTCCCCACCAGCTGTCGGTGAAGTTGAGGAAGGCCCACATGATCATGACAGGGGTCATGACCGCCATCGGCGGAAACAGGCGAAGCTGGATTAGCGCCAGCGGCAGGTTCTGGCCCGAGCCGAAGCGCGACAGCCCGTAGGCGGCTGCCGTGCCGGCCGACATGGCGATTGCCGTGCCGAATGTGGCCGACAGCAGCGACGACAGGATCGGTTTCAGCGCGGTGCGGTCGAGCGCGACGATCAGATTGTTGGTCGATTCACCGAAGACGAAGCGGAAATTGCTGAGCGTCGGGTTCTTCGGCCACCAGGTCAGGTCGGCACCGGTCGCCGACCATTCGGCGATCGGCTTGAAGGCCATCGACACCATCCACAGGATCGGCACCAGCGTCACCGCTATTGCCGCAAGGATCGCGGCATAGCGGAATATCTCGAAGGGAATTGAACGCTTCATCTTGCAGCTTTGCTGGAGTCATCGTTTGCGGAGGGGAAGAGCAAACTCCTCCCCTCCCTTGGCGCGATCCTGGGAGGAGGATCAGCTGATCGGATCGAGAACGGTGGGCCATGCCTCCTTGTTGGTCTTGATGGCTTCGAGAAGCTTTTCCTCGCCGGTGCGGCGCGCGATCTTCTTCCACTCGGCTTCGGTGTCAGCCATCGCCTGCTCGGCGGTCTTGGCCTTGGTCAGCGCTGCGACGAGGTTCTCGTCCAGCGCATTGTGGAACGCGGTCGCGCCGGGATAGTTGATGCTCGGCACGGTGCGGGCGACCGTCTCGCGCACCACATCCATGTGGTAGGCGTGGTAGGTCTGGCGGACCAGCGGGTCGGAGAAATCCGATAGCCGGAACGGGTCGAAATAGCCGCCCGGATTGGCTGTCATCCAGGCATAGATGCGGCTCGATCCCAGCCATTGCAGGAACAGGTAGCAGGCCTCCGGATGCTTGGCCTGCGAGGACACCGACGCCGAAAGATTGAGCCACAGCACCGAGCGACTGATGAGCTTGCCGTCGATCTCGCGGCCCGGCGGCAGCATCGAGCCGATCTTGCCGGTGACAGCTGAATCCTTGTTGGCGGCATTGTCGAGGAATTTCGGCAGGTTGGAGAAGGCGCAGGTCATGGCGGCTCCGCCCTTGGCGAAATTGCCGTACTGCTCCGGCCAGCCCCATGAGATCGCATCCGGCGAATGATGGACCAGCGATGCGATGTACTCGTTGGTCGCAGCGATGCCTTGCTCGGAATTGATCAGTGGCTTGCCGGTGTCGTCGAACAAGAACTGGTTGGGCGACGCCATTGAGACATAACGCTGATACCAGTTGGTGTAGCCCCAGCCCTGGTTGCGCAGATCGGTCGATCCGAACAGGCCCTTGTCCGGGCGCTGGAAGAAGGCGGCGATCTCGTCATGCTGCTTCCAGGTCTTCGGCGGCGCCAGTTCGTAGCCATGCTTGTCCGAGAAGGCCTTTTTCTCTGCCGCGTCGCCGAACAGATCGGTGCGGTAGACCCAGGTCTGGAAATCGCCGTCCAGCGACACGCCATAGGTCGAGCCGCGATACTGATTGAGCAGCGACACGCCCTTGGCGCCATTGACATAGCCGCGCTCGGGATCGTCCCATTCCGGCTTGTGCTGGGCGACGAAGTCGTCGAGCTTCAGGATGCCGCCGGTTTCGGCGAGATCGCCGAGGCGGTTCCACTCGACCGCATAGATGTCATAGGCCCCACCCTTGGTGGAGATATCCTGCATCGTCTTGGTGAATTCCTGGCCGTTCGGCACGCCGACGATCTCGAGCGGAATGCCGGTTTCCTTTTCCCACAGATCCTTGATCGACGGTGCGCCGGCCGGGAACGGCTGCGTCAGCTGGCCGATCGAACCGTCCGACAGGCCGAGCACGATCTTGGCCGGCGCCTTGCCGGCGCCCTTCATCGCCTTGGCCGCCTCGATGGCGCGGCCTTCCGGCGTGTCGGGACCATATTGATAGCGCTCCGAGCCGTCGAAGCCCGTCGGCCCGCCGATCATGCCCGGTGAGAGCGCATCGGCCGCACAGGCGCGGCCTGGACGGATGAATTGCGGCGCAATACCTGCCGCGGCCACGAGCACGGCCGCCTTTCCACCGGACGCCAGCAAACGGCGCCGCGACACGCGGATCAAATTTGACATTGGAAGTCCTCCCTCAGGGCCCTGTTCCTCCACGACCCTTATGATGGATATTGACGGCAGTATGCGAAGGCTGTCAACATCATAAATACTCAAAACACATCACAACGTCGCAAATGAGGGAGAAAATGCAGTCCACCAGGGTCATCCAGCCGTACCTATTGCTTGAATTTGAGGGGACCATGCGCCGCGCCGGCCCTTTTCGGCCCGGCGCGACGGTTTGGTGTAGCGCGCCGGCTTGCGCATCGGCTAAGGCCGGATACATCATTTCCCATCAGAATCGCGGATGGTGATGAAGCCGTCTTCCGATCCGTGGCATGCGCGATTTTGATGCGCCCGTAGCGCACTAGCAATGAGGTGATCGACTGTGCGGTCCACCCTGACAGACATAGCCCGCGAAGCTGGCGTTTCCGCCGCCACCGTCGACCGTGTGCTGAACAACCGCCCCGGCGTTCGGGCGCGCACGCGGGAAATCGTGATGGAGATGGCGCAGCGGCTTGGCTATATCGCCGAGAATTCGAACAGCCCGACCCAGCGCCCCACCTTGCCCGGCGCTGTCATACGGCTCGACTTTGCCCTGCCCGCCGGTACCAATTCCTTCATCAAGATGCTGCACCGGCATATCGAGGCGCAGGCGCAGGCGCGACCCGACCTCGATGTGCGCGTCGCCACGATCGAAGGCTTCAATCCGGACCGGCTCTCCCGGCTGCTGCATGATCTGCACGGCCAGACGCAAGGCGTCGGCGTCATCGCGCTCGACCATCCGACGGTCCGCGAGGCGATCCGCTCACTGTCGGCCAGCGGCGTCAAGGTCGTCACCATCGCGTCCGACATCCTGCATGTGCCGAGGGTTGCTTATATCGGCATCGACAACCGCGCCGCCGGCCGGTTGGCCGGCTATCTGCTTAATCGCTTCATGGGCACCGACCGTCCGGGCAAGGTCGCGCTGTTCGCCGGCTCGCTGTCCTATCGCGGCCATGAGGAACGCGAGATGGGCTTCCGCCACATCCTGACGGAGGAATCGCCCAATCTGCAGATCGTCGAAATGCGCGAAATGCTCGACGACCGTGAGAAGGCCTATTCCGAGGCCTCCGCGCTGCTGGAGCGGCATCCCGACCTTGCCGCGATCTACAATGTCGGCGCCGGCAACACCGGCATCGCTAGGGCGCTGAAGGAGCGCGGCCGCCAGCACTCGATCGTCTTTCTCGGTCATGAGGTGACGGAAGGCACCAAGGAGCTTCTGCTCGATGGTACGCTCGACGCGGTCATCGACCAGAACCCGCGCGTCGAGGCCCGCGAAGCGCTCAACACCCTGACCCATGCAGTCAGGGGCTTGCCCTACGAGCTGCACCAGCCGAGGCTGCAGGTGATCTTCAGGGAAAGCATCCCGGAGATCTGAATGGAAACTCTGGGATGAGAGAGGCAGCGCCTGTCGGCGCAAGCCCGGAACGCTGCGGCTCTCCTACTGGACGGCGGCGACTTCGGTATAGGCGCCGTCGACAAAGCTCTTGTCGACCCATTTGTCATAGTCGATCGAGCCCTTCAGCAAACCGGCGCCGGCCATGAACTTTTCCTCGCCTTTGAGTGCGGCGATCGCGTCATCGGTAAGTTTGGGATCCTGGTAGAACAGGCCCTGGCTGTAGGTCTTGCGGACGGATTTCTCCGACGACTTGGTCGCCTCGACAAAGGTCTTGATCGTCTCGTCGGGATGGGCGTCGGCCCAGCGCGAAATCTCGATATCGACCTTCAGCAGCCGCCTGACCAGGTCAGGATATTTCGCCGCGAAAGCGCCATTCACCGAGATGACGTTCGGCACGTTCCATTCCGGATGGGTGCTAGTGTCGTAGAGCACGCGGGCCTCGCCGGTATCGACGAGCTTGGCCGCCGTCGAGTCGGTCTCGACGATGGCGTCGATGTCGCCGCGCAACAGTGCCGGACCTGACGCCTCGAAGGGCAGGTTCAGCCCTTCGACATCGGCGGTCGTCAGGTCGACGCTGTTCAGCGCCTTGCTGAAGTTCGAATGCCGCACCGTGCCGGTGAGATAGGCGACCTTCTTGCCCCTCAGATCTTGCAGCGTCTTTAGTGGCGAGTCGGCCTTGACGATGATGGAGGAGCCGCCTGCCTTCACATAGCTCGACACGCCGATCAGCTTGACGTCGGCGCCGGAGGCGGCGACGCGCAGCGCTGGATTGTTACCGGTATAGGTGACCTCGATTGCTCCGGTCGCCAGCGCTGTTGTCGCCTCGGAACCGCCATTGAAAGTCACCAATTCGACTTTGATGCCGTCCTTGGCGAATTCCTTCTGCCACCAGCCATCCTGTTGGGCGAGGATGAATTTGAGGTGGCCCGGTGCGGTGCTGCCGATGCGGATGACCTCGGGCTTGTCCTGCGCAAAAGCGGGGACGCCACCGAGCCCGACGATCACGGCGATGGCGCCTTGCAAGAGCAATCTGCGAACTGCATCGAACGGTATCCTGGACATCTGAAATTCCTTCCTGATTGGACGAATGGCCTGATTGGGATGGATGGCTGGCTTAAATAAGTGAGGTCTCAGACTGGCCCTTCCAGGCGGTTGCCCAGCGTTCGAACCAGACGAGCAGGTAGTTGACGACAAGGCCGATGACGGTGAGCGTCAGGATGCCGGCATACATGTCGGCCGTTTCCATCATCAGTTGCGAGTTCTGGATGAGGAAACCGAGACCGGATTTGGCGGCCAGCATCTCGGCGCCGATCACCGCAAACAGCGAAGATTTCACGCCGAGCCGCGCACCAGCGACGATCGAGGGAATGCTGGCCGGCAGGATGATCTTCCGGAACAGGTCGAAGTCGGACGTGCCCATCGAGCGTGCCGCCTTGATCAGCAGCGGATCGACCGACTTGACACCACTGATCGTGTTGACGAGCAGGAAGAACACCGAGGAGTAGAACGTGATCGCCACCTTCGATTCCTCGCCGATGCCGAGCAGCAGGATGAACACCGGCAGCAGCGCGAACTGCGAGGTGTTGCGCAGCGTCTGCACCAAAAGGTCGGAGACCTTTTCGAACAGCGAATAACGCCCCATCAACAGCCCGAGCGGAATGGCCACCACCACGCCGAGCGCGAAACCAATCGCCGCGCGCTGCAGGCTGATGCCGATATGCTCGACCAGCACGCCCGAGGCGAGCAGATCCCACCAGGCGACGAGCACCTCGCTCAGCGGCGGAAAGAAGATGCGGTTCAGCCAGCCGAGCCGCGGCGCAATCTCCCAGGTGAGGAAGAACAGGCCGAGCAAGGGCAGGCCGTAAATGAAGGTGCCGAAGCCGGCTCCTCGCCTGCGTCTGACGGCCGGGGTAGCGCTGCGGGCCCTGATTGCCGGAACCCTGGCGGCGGCCACCGCTTCACCGGCTCCAGCAAACGATTGAAAGCCGCCGGCGGGGCCAAACTTTTCGGTCAGAAAGGCCATGCCAAAACTCCTCAGTGGCTGAACGCCGGCGACAGCGTCCAATCCTTCTGTGCCTTGTTGACTTCGTCGCGCAGCACGTCCCAGACGCGGGCGCGGTGATTGTTGAAGGCAGCACTTGCCCGAATGTCGCCGGCGCGCGGCCGCGGCAGGTCGATGTCGATGATCTCCTTCACCGTGCCCGGACGCGCGGTCATCACCACCACCCGATCGGCGAGGAAGATCGCCTCGTCGATCGAATGGGTAACGAAGATCACCGTCGTCTTGATCTTGCCCCAGATCCTGAGCAGCTCGCCTTGCAGGATCTCGCGGGTCTGCTGGTCGAGCGCGGCGAACGGCTCGTCCATCAACAGCACTTCCGGGTTGCTGGCGAGCGCGCGTGCGATCGCCACGCGCTGCTGCATGCCGCCGGAAAGCTGGTTGGGGAAGCGGTCCTCGAAACCGGCAAGGCCGAACAGCGACAGAAGATGGCGGGCCGTGGCAGTGCGCTCCGATTTCGGAACGCCGCGCACCTCCAATGCATATTCGATGTTGGCCAGCGCCGTGCGCCAGGGAAACAGCGCATATTGCTGGAAGACATAGCCGGTTTTGGGGTCCGGCCTGGTGATCCGCCTGCCGTCGAGCTGGACGCCGCCGCTGGTCGCCTGCGTCAGCCCGCCGATGATATCGAGCAGCACCGACTTGCCCGACCCGCTCGGCCCGACCACCGTGATGAACTCGCCCTTGCGGATGGCGAGATCGACGCCGTCGAGCACGGTGACGCGGTCGGTCGCCTCGCCGTCGACGGTGACGAATTGTCCCGGCTTGAGCTGGAAGGTTTTTTTGATGTCGCTGACGACGATACGGTCCATGCCTGCCTCCGGTCGCTCTATTGCGCCACGCGGATGCGGTGCGTCGGGTCGAATTGCGAGCCGCCCGCCTTGCCGCGTTTCCAGCCGAGCGCGCTTGCATAGCCGCCAAACAAATGACGTGCCTCGACCTCCGCCTCGCTGATGCCGGTTGGACCTTCGGCGACCTCGGCCACGTAGAGCGCGTCGGTCGGACAATAGATCTCGCAGAGGAAGCAGGTCTGGCAATCTTCTTGGCGTGCGATCACCGGCACGCCGTCCGTCGCGTCGAAGACATTGGCCGGGCAGACCTTGACGCAGATGTCGCATTCGACGCAGCGCGTGGCCGAGACGATCTCGATCATGACGCCAGCTCCGCCAGCCGCTCGGGCGCCCCGGCGATGCGGAAATCATCGACGCCGGTGATGAGCAGCCGGTGTGCGAAGGCGGAGTTCTTGCCCGGAAGATCGGTGCGACGATGCATGCCGCGGCTCTCGCTGCGATGAAGCGCAGCCGCCACCGACCAGCGCCCGGCAGCAGCAATCGACGCCGCCTCGCGCGTACGGATCCGATCCAGCCCCTCGCCCTGCAGATGGTCGCGGACATCGCGCCAGACACTCTCCAGCCGCTCACCGCTCCTTTCCAGGCCGGCACCGGTGCGGAAGAAATTCTTGTCCAGCGGTGTCACCTCTTCGCGCACGGCCTCGATGATCTCGCTTGCCGCGATATCGGCACGCGGCGAAGCCGCCGGGCGCAGGCCGGCCTGGCCGAGCGGCTGGACCTCGCTGCGGAACGCCTTGCCAACGCGGCGCCTGGCATGGGTCGAGGCGCCCTTGCCGGCCCACCAGCCGCTGGCCAGCGCCCAGGACGAATTGACAGCGCCGCCGCCCGAAACCGCGCCGGTCATGATCTCGCGGCTGGCGGCATCGCCGGCGGCGTAAAGGCCAGGCACGCCGGTAGCGCAGTCGTCAGAGACGATGTCGATGCCGCCAGTGCCGCGCACCGTGCCTTCGGCCCGCAGCGTGACGCGGAACAGCTCGGCGAAGGGGTCAATGCCGGCGCGGTCATAGGGTACGAAGCAGTTCGGCTGGCCCTGGCGCAGCCAGCCTTGCAGCGCCGGATCGGCCTGGTCGAGCCGCGCATAGACCGGCCCCTCGATCAGCGCACGCGCCACTTCTTCCTCGCGGTCGCCGATGCCATTGCGCAGCGGTTCACCAGTCGGACCGAGGATGGGCGAACCGTCCTCGCGGTGGAACGAGGCCCAGCGGAACGGCAGGCCCTTGTTCAGCGACGAGCCATGCGGCGCCAGCGTGTACTTGCCGGTGAATTCCATGCCCGAAAGGCTGGCGCCAGCTTCCGCCGCCATCAGGTGACCATCGCCAGTGAGACCGGTCGAGCCGAGGATGCGTTCGCGGAAAGCACAGCCACCGGTTGCCAGCACCACCGCCTTGGCGTCGACGCGCCAGTCGCGCTCGACCTGGCGACCGACGCCGGCGGCACCCACGACCGCATCGCCGTCCGACAGAAGTTCGAGCGCCGGATGATGGTCGAGCACGGTGACGCCCGCCATCAGCACCCGGCGGCGCATGAAGCGCATATAGTCCGGTCCGCGTAAATTGGCGATGTAGAGCCGCCCGTCATCTTCGCTCGGAAACGGATAGCCCCATTCGGAGAGTTTCAGGAGGTTGCGGTACGCCGTGTCGACGCAGCGCAGCATCCAGCGTTGGTCGGCGAGTTCGCCGGTGCGCTGCCAGCGCCGCTCAACCACCGCGAGCCGGTTGTCGCCGGGCGGCACGCACCAGGTGCCGGTGTTGGACGGCGCGGTGGCGCCGCTGGTGCCGAGATAACCCTTGTCGGCCAGCACCACGGTCGCACCGTTCTCAGCCGCGGCGACCGCCGCCCAGGCAGCCGACGGACCGCCGCCCAGCACCAGCACATCGGCGGTCAGGTGCAACCCTTCAGGCGCGGATCGGACGGCTGTGGCAGTCTTCGGCATGATCACTCGCGGAAGGGATTAGCGGTCAGCTAAGGGCGGCAGGTCGGCTAAGGGCGGCAGGTTCGGTTCAGGCCGCCCTGGAGAACCACACCGGCTCGTTGCCGGCGCTCCATTTGATGTTGCAGCCGATCGACGGCAGTTGCTCAGCGGCCGGCGTTTCGCCCTTCAGCACCGTGTCGACCGCGGCGCGCAGATCGGCACCAGTCACCGACTTGCCGTTGCCCGGCCGCGCTTCGTCGAACTGGCCGTGATAGGCGAGCCGCCGATCGGCGCCGAACAGGAAGAAATCGGGCGTGCAGGCCGCGCCATAGGCGTTCGCCGTCTGCTGCGAGGCATCCTTGAGATAGGGGAACGTGTATCCGAACTTTTCCGCCTCTTCGCCGATCCTGGCCAGCGTCTCCTCGGGATGCGCCTCATGGTCGTTGGCGTTGATCGCCACCACTTGCAGGCCCTTGCCGGCATAGTCGTTGGCGAACGCCGCGAGAGCCTCGCGAATCAGCACGACGAAGGGGCAGCGATTGGAGATGAAGGAAACGAGCAGCGCCGGCTTGGCGTCGAAATCGGCCAGCCTGTGAAGCACGCCTTGCGCGTCCGGCAGCAGGAAATCGGCAGCCTTCGTACCAAGGTCGATAGGATTGGATTCTGTCTTCGGCATCGATGCGCTCCCTTTGTGTCTCGCAGTCCAGCCGCGAACGCTCATGCCGTTCGCAGTTAGTCTATGAATTTAGTAGAATTATAGGCTGGAGATGCCGTTCGCGGTCAAGCTGGCGGGATGGAATATCGTGCCAATGTTTAGCCCGGCCCCGCAACTTTGTTCGGCCGGCAAGCGTCCTGGAGAAATCGGCGCTCCGGACCGGCGTCCGACCACGACGGTCGGCGCCTCGACATTTCGCGTCAAATGGCCGTCTCGCATATTGGCCTTAGTCTGCGTCCGCGACTTCTGGATACAGCGCCTGCGCCAGGTCGCGGATCGCGTCGGCGGTGCGTGGGCCGAAGCCGATCATGTAGGCGCCGTCCAGCACGATCAGCGCCTTTGTCTTCGCGGCTGGCGTGGCGCTCAGCGCGCGTGTGCCGAACACCTGCTCGGCGGTCGGCCCGCCCTTGCCGTCGCTCATCATCAAGATGACGTCAGGTGCCATTTCGATCAGCTTCTCCTCCGATGCCGGCTTGTAGCCCTTCACGACAGCCATCGGATTGACGCCGCCGGCATAACGGATGATCGCATCGGCCGCCGTGCCGGCGCCGGCTGCGCTCAGCCGCACGAGGCCGTGGAAGAACACCACCTTCTTGCGGCGCTCCGGCGCAATTTTCGACGCAAGATCGGTGGCCGCTTGAAAGGCGGCAAGCACCTCGGCGGAGACCACCCTGCCCTTGTCCTCGCGCCCAAGCGACGCGGCGATCAGCGTGATCTTGCGCTCGATGCCTTGCGGACTGTTGTCTTCCGGCACGAAGACGACCGGGATCGCCAGCGACCTCAGCACCTCGACGGCCTCCGGCGGCCCGCTGTCTTCGGCCGCCAGGATCAGATCGGGACGAAGCCCGACCAGACCCTCAACCGAGAGCTGGCGCCGGTAGCCGACATTGGGCTTTTGCGCGACGGAAGCGGGATATTTGCTGCCGCGATCGACCGCGATGATCCGTTCGCCGGCGCCCAGCGCATGAACGATCTCGGTTACGTCGGAGCCAAGTGTCAGGATTCTCGAAGCTGCTCCCGGCGCGACGGTGCGTCCCAGCGCGTCGACCACTGTCTCGGCGGCCAGCGCCTTGAAGCCGCAGGAAGGCGCCAGGACAGATAGTGTCAGAATGAACGCCAGCACGATCCTGCCCGGTTGAAACCAGTGCATCCCCCTACCCGCATTGCCGACCATGCCATTCACTCCCATCCAGGATGCTTTCGCCAATGGTGTGGCCTATAAATTTAAAGTTGACTCGTGTCATCATGTTTTAATATGTGACCCATGCCCGGACCGATCGGTCGAGGGATTTCCATCATGCCAGCCAAGGCCGTTCAGCCACCGCCAGCAGTTTGCTTTGCCAGGGGGCTGAGATCACATGAGAACGAACACGACCTTGATGGCGAGCACCGCGTTCGCCTTCGCGCTCGGCTTATGCGCCGTGCCGCAGGCCAATGCGCAGGAACAGGAAAAGAAGGCCGCCGCCAAGACCGGTCGGCTTGCGCCGGCCAACGCCGCTCAGGACCAGCCGGCGACCATGCTCGATGTCATCACCATCTCGGCAACAATGATCAAGACAGCAGTCATCGAATCGATGGCCGCCATCAGTGCCGTCGATCAGGAAGAGCTCGAGCGCATCCAGCCTGACACCGCCGCCGACATCTTTCGCACCACGCCCGGCGTTGCCGCCTCGATGAACGGCGACGATCCGGCGACCGCCATAAACATTCGCGGACTGCAGCAGTATGGCCGCGTGGTGGTGACACTCGACGGCGCCCGCCAGGATTACTGGCGCGTCGGCCACGGCTCGGGCTCGTTCTATGTCGAACCGGAACTGATCAAGGAAGCCACCGTCATTCGCGGCCCGGTCTCGAACGCCTATGGCTCGGGCGGTATCGGCGGCGTCGTCTCCTTCGAAACCAAGGATGCCGGCGACTTCCTCAAGCAGGAGGAGCGCTGGGCGCTGAGCGAGAAGCTCGGCTATGAGGATAATGGCGACGGCTTCACCACCAGCACCACCGGCGCCTACCGCTTCAGCGACGACGCCGATATCATCGGCAATCTCATCTACCGCGACCGCGACAGCTACACCGACGGCAATGGCGACACGGTGCCATGGACCGGCGAGAGCATCACCAGCGGCTATATGAAGGCGACGCTGCGTCCCGCCGACGGCCACGAGCTCAAGCTCGGCGCGATCCTGCAGCGCTACAGCGACCAGATCACCGGATCGAGCGGTTCGACCTCGCCGACGCTCAGCCGTTACGACACCGACACGACCAACCAGACCTACACGGCCGCCTACACCTGGAAACCTGACGACAACGAGCTGATCGACTTCAGCGCCAATGCCTACCACAACCGCACGCGCGCCGAACAGACACAGGTCTGGCCGACTTCCGCGATCGGCAACTTCCGCTACTATGACGTCGCCACGACGGGCTTCAACGTCAAGAACTCCTCGCGTTTCGACGCCTGGGAGATGGCACACACGCTCACCTACGGGCTCGACTACTACTATCTGGAAGCATCATCGGAAGCCGCACATTTCGGCGCCGGCGAACAACAGGGCTATGGCGGCTTCCTGCAATGGCAGGGCGACTATGAGAACTGGCTGCAGCTCATCGCCGCCGTGCGCTATGACGGCTACCAGCTCGACGGTGAGACAAAAACCGTGCCGCCGGAGGAAGCCTCGATGTCGGGCGACCGCTGGTCGCCCCGCCTCACCGTAGGCGTGACACCGCTCGAAGGCTTCCAACTCTACGGCACTTATTCCGAAGGCTACCGGGCACCGGGCTTGCAGGACGTCTATCGCGGCGGCGGCGCGCATGGCGGAGGCGACAGCTACGAGCCCAATTTGCTTCTTCAGCCCGAAACGGCGAAGAGCTGGGAAGCCGGCGTCAATCTGAAATACGATGATGTGCTGACCGCCGGCGACCTGTTTCGTGCCAAGGTCAATGTCTTCCACACCGATATCGAGGACTATATCGATGTCGACCTGACCGTCCTGCCGCGCACGGCGATCAATATCGGCGACGCGCGGCTGAAAGGCATCGAGGCCGAGGCCGCCTACGACTATGGCTGGGGCTTCGTGAACCTCACCGGCGCCCTGATCGACGCCAAGGTCGTCAGCGGCGTTTACTCCGGCCAGGCGCTGAGCAACACACCGCTCGACCGCTTCTCGGCAACACTCGGCTTCAGGATGCTCGAAGACCAGCTCACCGTCGGCGCGCAATATCTCAGCGTCGGCAAGATCACGCGCACCAACCGCACCCAGCCGAACGAGCCGACAGTCGTCGATGACGGCTTCGATCTGGTCAACGTCTTTGCCAATTGGCGGATCAACGACCACGCCAAGCTCGATTTCGCTGTCGATAACGTCTTTGACACCGCCTACACCGACCCGCAAAGCGCATGGTCGACGTCGGCAGCGACGGAACAGGGCAAGGGCCGCACTTTCAAGGTGGCGCTGACCGGCAGGATCGGAGGTTGAGCGTGAGCGAAGCATCGGCAAGCGGACTGGCCTGCGAAGCACGTCTGAACCTGCGCAACCTGCCGCTTTACATCGGCCGCATCAGCGACAGGCTGCAGAGCTTCGATGCCGATGCCTCGCAAGACGGACAGCGGCTCGACTTCCGCTTCGCCTTCGGCGGCGCTTCCTTCGACATGGAGCGGCTGGTGATGCGGGCCAATGCCGCCGACCGCGATGGGCTCGCGCGCATCAAGGATCTGCTGGCCACCGCGGTCCAGGTCTATGCCAAGGAAGAAAACCCCGAGATCGTCTGGACCGGCGATCTCGCCGGGGAGACCCGCCTCGCCCAGTTTCGCGAGATGACCGTCACCCATGTCGGCGATCTCACACCGCACATGCGCCGCATCCGCTTCGCCGGCGAGGATCTCTCTCGTTTTGCGAAATTCGGCGGCATGCATATCCGCATGCTGTTCCCGACCAGCGAAGTGCCCGATCCCCTGTGGCCCATGCTCGGGAGCAATGGTCTGCCGGTCTGGCCTTCGGACGACAGGCGCCCGGTGGCGCGCGTGTACACGATCCGTGCGCTCGACGTGGTCAATGGCATCATCGATGTCGACTTCCTCGTCCACCCCGGCGAGAGCGTCGGCGCCGCCTGGGTCATGCAAGCGGCACCAGGCATGAAGGTCGGCATCATGGGGCCGGTAGGCCGTCCAGTACGGCCAGCGTCATGGTATGTTCTGGGTGCCGACGAAACCGGCATGCCGGCGCTCGCGCGGCTGTTGGAGACGCTGCCCGCAGAGACCAAGGGTGTAGCCTTTGTCGAGATCGCCGATGATGGCGAACGACAGGAGATCGACAACGCCACTGGCATCGAGCTGCACTGGTTGCCGAGAAGTGGTGTAGCGGCCGGCCTCGACGAAAGGCTGGCGCGTGCGGTCCTGTCAGTGGAATGGCCGCAGACCGGCTCGGCCTTCGGCTGGTTCGCGGCGGAAGCCGCCGCCGCCAGGATCGTTCGTGAACATTGGCGCGGTCAGCTTTCACTCGGCCGGGACCAGACGTTGGCCGCGGCCTATTGGCGCCTCGGTGTTGCCGGATTGATGGCCGGCTAAATCTTGCTCACCGTTGCTCGCGCATCCGCGCCCAGGCCGATCGCGATCCGATCGCCGGAGACAATGCCCGATATGTCGCAGACGACCAGCGGCATGCTGACATCGTAGAGGAACTCGGCGACGATGGCGCCGACGGCGAGGATCGGATCCGGCCGCTCCAGGACAATGCCGGCCGGCGCCGTGCCCCTGCGGATCGCCTCAGCGAGGACGGAGGACGAGGACGACGAGCCCCGCCCGCTTGGCATGACCAAGATCCTGCCGGCGACATTCTGGCCGAGATCCGGATGCGAATGATCTGTTATGTCGCCGGTCTCGGCGTCGATCCCGCCCCAGAAGCTGAGCGCTTGCGAAAGTACCAGCGCCGCTCCTTGCGCCTCACCGGCAAGCTGGAAGGTGCCAACTCTGTTCAGGGCTCGACTTTCCTGTTCGCTCACCGCGCGCCTCGCACGACGCGGCCGGCAGCGGCCGAGCGAACGCAGTCTTCCATGTCGCCGAACGCCACAGACACGCCGATATTGCCCGGTGCGTAATGCGCCCATTTGCCGGAATTGGTCATCACCACGCCCTCGAGATGCTCAAGGATCGAGGTGACATAAGTGCAGGTGTCGGCGACCGGAACGAGGCCGAACGCGTCCATGCCGGCCAGCGCGCCCTCGTCCTGAAGCCGCGTCAGTGTCGCGCGCCCGGTGTTGACATAGATCGGGATCCCCCCGCCCGGCGCGATATGGCGCAGCATCGGCAGCAGGCGCATCCACTCGTCGTGGGAAAAATGCGGCGTGCCGAGCGACACGGCTGCAAGCGGCGCGCCGTCTGGGACGCTCGACAGCCTGGCAAGCGCATGGTCGATGTCGGCGCGAGAGATCGGGATCGTCTCCTCCGGCGCGATGCCGCGAGACGCCTCGTCGAGCGTCTTTGCTTCCGGCGTGATGCCGACCGCATGGAACAGCGCCACGGCGCCCGTCGTTGCCGCCGCCGCACCTAGCGCCTTCAACTGGTCCTCGTCGCGCGGCTGCGGCAGGCCCGATATGACCGGGATGCGGTCGCCGCTCTTTTGCCCGATGATCAGCCCGACGCCGACGAACAGGGCATCGGTAGGCTCGAAAGAACCGGTCAGATCGAACAGGATCTGGCCGCGCCGGTTTTCGCTCAGATGCAGGCCCCAAGCCGGCGCGCGCCCAGTCATCGCGCAGCACAAATCGATGAAATCGCCATAGCGGTTGGTGCGCGCTCCAATCACCGAATTGGCAAAGACGATGGCGTTGGACTCGCCCCAGGCGATCTGCTCGCCAAAGCCCGGCCGGAACCGCGTCTGATAGGGCGCGCAGGTGAAGGTCGCCTGGCAACCGAGTTCCAGATGCGCCTTCATCAGACGGCGTGCCGGTGCCGCTTGCGACGGCGGCATCTTCACCAGTCCGGGATGGATGAGGTCGAACGAGCCGACATTCAGCGTCGTCGGCACAAGCACGCGACCGCCGCCCTCGACCAGCCTTTCGACGAAATCAAGGCTGGCTTGGCCATGATAGAGACAGCCATCGATATGGGCCCCTGCAATGTCCAACAACTTGTCCGCGCCGACCGCCTTGGAAAAGGCGATCAGTATTTTCATCGCGGCGGCCACAGCCGGGCCCTGCTCGCCCTGCAGCATCGACTGGTCGCCCGCATTCAGCTCAAGCGTCATCAGGTGTTTCGCTTTCCCGCACTGTGCCCGACCATGCTCTCACTGATTGCGGTCCGCTTGGCAAGATCAGCTCGCGGCGATCAGCACCGTGCTCTCCGGCGACCAGCGCAGCACCACCTCTTGTCCTTCCGCCAACCTTTCAATGCCGGTGTTCTGCACGATAACCTTGAGCGTTTGCCCGTCGCGCTCGACGAAATAGGTGCTGTTGTTGCCGGCGAAGATACGCTTGGAGACTTGGCCACGGAGCACATTGCCATTGGCCTGGTCCGCGCTTCCGGTATCGATGGCGATGCGGATGCGTTCCGGCCGTACCGCGCAGCTGGCCTTGGCGCCGGCGGCAAGCGTCGCGCCCGCGCCGGCGGCGATCGCCGTTCCGTCAGGCAAGCGGATGCCGGTGCCGGTTGTCGCGCCACGCAATATATTGGCGTCGCCCAGAAAGGTGGCGGCGAACTCGCTCTTCGGGCTGTCGTAGATCTCTTCCGGCGGCCCCTCCTGCACCAGCCGGCCATCGCGCAGGATACCGATGCGGTCGCTCATCGTCAGCGCTTCTTCCTGGTCGTGGGTGACGAAGATGGTGGTGATGCCGATCTCGCGCTGGATGCGCTTCAGCTCGATCTGCATGTCGACCCGCAGCGCCTTGTCGAGCGCGCCCAGCGGCTCGTCGAGCAGAAGCACGCGCGGCTTGGTGACGATGGCGCGGGCGAGCGCGACCCGTTGGCGCTGGCCGCCCGACAGCTGGTGCGGGCGGCGGCCACCGAGCTTGCCGAGTTGCACCAGATCGAGCGCGCGCTGCACCTCGCTGGCGATAATTGCCTTGGCCTCGCCACGCACAGAGAGGCCGAAGGCCACATTGTCGGCAACGCTCATGTTGGGAAACAGCGCATAGTTCTGGAACACCATGCCGATGCGCCGCTTCTCGACTGGCACGCGCTCGACGCCTTCACCGCCGATGAAGATACGGCCGGAGTCCGGAAAATCGAAGCCGGCGATCTGGCGCAGCAGCGTGGTTTTGCCGCTGCCCGACGGCCCGAGCAACGCATAGAAACCGCCGTCGGCGAAGTCGATGGAGACATCGTCCAGCGCCTTGTGTGCGCCGAAACTGCGCGACAAATTCGATACCTGCACGCCGGCCATTATTTCTCTCCGCCGAATTTGAAGAACCGCGCCGTGAGCAGCATCAGCGCCATCGAGAGGACGATGATGATGGTCGAGACCGCGTTGATCTCGGGGGTAAAGCCCTTGCGGATCGCGGCGTAGATTTCGACCGGCAACGTTGTCTGGCCAGGCGTCGACAGGAAGTAGGACACCACGAACTGGTCGAACGACACGGCAAAGGCGAACAGCCCGCCGGCAATGACGCCCGGCATGATCCAGGGCAGCGTCACGCGCGAAGTCACCTGCCACTGGTTGGCGCCGAGCGAACGCGCCGCTTCTTCCAGTTCCGGCGCAAAGGTCTGCAGCCGGGCCGAGACGACGACGATGACATAAGGCAGCGCCAGCGCCACATGACCGAGCAGGATTGCAAACAGGCCACGCCCGATGCCGATGCCGAAGAAGAAGATCAGCATCGCCGTGCCGGTGATCAGCCACGGAATGGCGATCGGCGGAAACAGCAGTGCCTGCAGGAGTTTCTTGCCTGGAAAGTCGTAGCGATAGAGCGCCAGCGACGCCGCCGAACCAAGCACAACGCTAATGACGGTCGTGATAATCGCTATTTCGAGGCTGTTCCATGTGGCCGAGATCAGTTGGTCGTTCTGCCACAGCGAGGTGTACCACTCGGTCGTCCATTCGAGCGGCAATTGGTAGAAAGGCGAGACGTTGAACGACATCAGGGCCATGATGATGATCGGCAGGTAGAGGAAGGCGAGCAGCAGCCAGATGTAGAGCCGCCCGATCCATTCGAGGGTACGCGTCGTCGCCATCACGCTGCTCTCCGCAACACTGGCGCGGCCAACGCCAGGATAAACAGAACCACCGCCAGCAGGATGAAGGACAGCGCTGCACCCAGCGGCCAGTTGAACACAGCGACGAACTGGTCCTCGATCACCGTGCCATAGAAGGTGCCGGTGCGGCCGCCGAGGATGCGCGGTTCCATGAAGGAGCCGACGACGGGCACGAAGATCAGCGCGGCTCCGGCGATCAGTCCGGGCATGGACAGCGGAACGATCACCCGCTTCAGCATTTGCAGCCGCGACGCGCCGAGCGAGCGCCCCGCCTCGATCAGCGAGTCGTCGATGGCCTGCAGCGTAAGGTAGCAGGTCAGCACCATGTAGGGCACGTAGGAGTGCACCAGGCCAATGATGACTGCAGGGTAGGAATACATGAGGTCGATGTTGATCTTGAACGGCAGCACCGAGTTGAGCGCGGTGTCGAGAATGCCGCCTTCGCGCAGCACCATCGCCCAGGAGAAGATGCGCACCAGCCCGTTCGACCAGAACGGCAGGATGACAAGCAGGAAGATTGCCTCGCGACTTCGCCCCTTCAGCACCTTGGCCAGCACGTAAGCCGCGGGATAGCCGATGACGACGCACCACAGCGTCACCTCTAGCCCGAGCCTGAGCGACGCCAGCAGCAGCGTCAAATACAGCCCTTGCGAGAAGAAGGTGGTGTAGTTGTCCAACGTGAACGACCATGCCTTCCCCGACAGCGGCAGCTCCGTCATGAAGGAGAAGAACACCATGGCCGATAGCGGCAGGAAAATCGCCACCGTCAGCCAGAGATAGGCAGGCAGGAGCAAAGGCAAAGCCGATCGCAATCCGCTCCTCGAACCGCTCGCGACCTGTCCAGCCATATGCCCTCCTCCCCGAAAAGCCGGCCCTACTTCACATTCACCTTCAGTTCCTGCCACAGCGCCAGATAGACTTCGCGCTGCGCATCGGTGATCGGCGCCTGGAACTGGATGCGCTTGGCGACATCGGGATCCCCCATCACCTTGCGGTTGAAGGCATCTTCCGGAAGCGCCGCGACCGCTTTGGTGTTGGCCGACACCGGCGCGCCAACCTTGGTGACCCATTCGACATAGAAGGACGGGTCGATCATGTAGTTGATGAAGGCCTCGGCGCCGGCGACATTCTTGGAGCCGACCGGTATGGAAAAAGCGTCGAGCCACGCGACGGCGCCTTCCCTTGGGATGACCAGTGAGACCGGCAGCTTGAAATGCGTCTTGGCGCGGTCGGCCGAGCCGCTCCAATAGGTGCCGATATCGATCTGGTTGGAGGCGACCATCTGGTTCCAGTCGTTCTCCGAGCTCCAGAACGTCTTGATCTGCGGCATCAGCGAGGTCAACTTCGCCTTGACCGCTTCCATGTCCTTGATGTCGTTGATGTTCTGGCCGGTGGCGATGGCGCCGAACTGGACCGCTTCGACAGCATCGTCGCGGATGACCACCCGGCCCTTACGGGCTTCGTTCCACATCTCGGCGATGCTGGTCGGCGGCGCGTCGAAGGATTTGTCGTTGATGGCAAGCGCGGTCAGGCCCCACACCCACGGCACGCCATAAACCTTGCCGTCGCGGGCGAGCATCGGCGACCCCGATTTGTCCGGGCTGATGTCGGCGTAGTTTGGGATCTTCGAGACATCGATCGGCTGGATCAACTTTTCCGCCATCGCCTGGTCGTTGAAGGCGGCGTTGATCATGACAACGTCGTAGAGGCCGGGATTGGTCCTGAGCTTGGTCAGCATTTCCTGCTCGGAATTGAAGAAGTCGTTGACGACCTTGTTGCCGGTTGCCTTCTCGAAGGCCGCGATGGCCCACGGCTCGTCGGCCCCGTAGCCCTTCCAGTTGAGCACATGCACTTCGGCGGCAGTGGCGGCCAGCGTGAGTGCAGAGGTGAAGACGGCAGTCGCCGTCAGGAAAGCAGTCAGTTTGGGCATGCGCATGTTCGTTCCTCTCATTGTTTGCCCGGTTGGCGGGGCTTGTTACGTCTTTAGGCTGTCAGGCCTCTTGCTTCCGTCCGTGCACGGTCGTCGTTTGATCGTGGATGGCTGAGGAATGTCTGGATTTCCTGGTCGCTCGGCGCCGACGAGCCGCCATGGCGGGTGACCGAGAGCGCCGCCGCCGCATTGGCGTAATTTGCCGCTTCGAAGGGCGGCACGCCGCGCGACAGCGCGCTGACGAAGGCGCCGATATGGGTATCGCCGGCACCGTTGGTATCGACGGCGGTGACGTTGAAACCCGGTATGGCCTTGCCGCTCCCATCCGCCAGCCGCACGAAGCAGCCTTTTGCCCCGGCGCGGATGATGACCCCCTCGGCGCTCGAGCAATGATTGGAAAGAAGCCGAGCAGCAATGGCCTCGACATCGCCGGGCCCGGCGATCTCAGCCGCTTCGACGGTGTTGCAGCTCAGCCAGGTCGTGCGGGCAAGCACCCGGTCGAGAATGGCGCGAGGAATATCTGAGATGACAGGCGTCGGATCGAAGACGAAGGGAATTTCCGCCGGCAGCGCCTCGACCCACTCGGCCAGCGCATCGCGGCTGCCGACATAGCTCAGCGTGTAGCCGGAGGTGAACACCCAATCCCCCGGCGCAACACTGACCGGCGCCATCATGCCGAGGCTAAGCACACTCTCGGCGCCTGGCCATGACACGAAGGTGCGTTCCGCATCACTGCTGATCATGGCGACGCAATTGCCGCTGTCCATCACAGGTGACGCCGGCGTCAGCGTGGCGATGCCTTCCGTGGCGAAGGCGGCGCGCAGGAAATCGCCGTTCGGTCCGCTGCCGAGCTGGCCGCCGAAGACGACCTTCATCCCGGTGCGGCTGGCCGCCACCATCATGTTGAAGCCGCCGCCGGCGACCTGGGCAAAGCTCGATGCAGTTTTTTCGGTGCCGGGCGCCGGCAAGGCATCGATGCGGTAGACGTAATCGACCACCGCGCTGCCGATATGGACAAGACGGCCGCTCACACCGCCGCATCCTTGCCGGAGCTGCTTTTCGCCATCCGCGCGGTAACCAAGTCAGCCGCAAGCGCGCGTACTTCGGCAATGTCGATGCCCTTCAATCCAGCGATACGGTCCTGTGGCAGCCGGGAAAAGCCCGTGCAGGCACCCGCCATGCCGGCGGCAATGGCACCGATCGTATCGGTGTCGCCGCCAAGATTGGCGCTGATGATGGCCGCCCGCCAGGGATCGCCTCCAGCGATTTCCAGCACGGCGAAGGCGGCCGGAACCGATTCTTGGCTGGCAACACCGGTGCCGACCAGATCCACGATCAGCCGGATGCCGTCTGAGACAGTCTTGCCGCGAACGAGGCCCCTCGCCCAGTCGATGCGCGCGGCAATGTCGCCGCCGGTGACCCAGTGGCCGAGCGCCACCCCTCGCCTTGCCGCCTTAACGGCGCAGTCTGAGGCGGCACGCCAGTCGCCGCCGGCAACGCCGCAGCTGACTGCGGCGGCGACGGCGGCGGCCGAGGCGATGGCGATCGAGGTGTTGTGCGTCGCCCGGCAGGTCTCCGCGACCTTGGCGACCAGTGCGTCGAGCGGCTCCGGCGGCATCATGATGCCGACCGGCGCGATGCGCATGGCCGCACCATTGGTGTCGCCGCCGCTTCCCGCCTCCTCGGCCGGCACGCCCTCGTTGATAGCGTCGATAGCGCGCTTGGTCGATGGACCAAGCAGATCGTAGCTGCCACGCGCCTTGACGTCGCGTTCCCAGTCCAGCAGCGCGTTGACCCAGCGCGCATGATCGAAGCTGTCACCTGAAACAACCAGGATGCGGCCGAGCAGCAGCGCCTGTTCGGTGTCGTCGGTAACAGTGCCGGCGGCCAGGCCTTTCGACACTGGATGGTTGGCGAGCGGGGCGACGAAATCCTCGACATGCCCGTAAAGCTCGGCGATGCGGGCCGGCGACAGAAGCTGCGTCGGCATGCCGAGCGCATCGCCCAACGCACCGCCGATAAGTGCGCCCATAGCCCGGTCGATCGCCTCGGCCGTGTCCATACTCAGAACTCCAGGTGAAGGGCGAAGTGCGCCGGGTTGAGCAGGCTGGTGACATATTCGACGGCGCGGCCGTCGGCGGCGCGAGTGAGGCGCCGCGTGCGCAGGAACGGCGCGCCGGGCGCGCAATCGAGAATGGCCGCGTCCTCGGCGCTCAGCATTTCGATGTCGACCCATTCTTCGCCGTGATCGGGAACAAGCCCGGCGCCACGCAGCGTCTGATGCAGCGAACCCTCGCGCAGGCCGCGCAGCGGTACATCCTCCAGTTCAGGCGACAGTGGCAAGCGGCTGCGCTCGATCGAAATGGCGTGACCGTCATCGGCGTTGGAGCGGACCCGGTCGACGGCGATGAAAAACGGGCTTTCGACGCCAAGCCTGCCGGCAAGATCCGCATCCTGTATCACTTCGAGCCTCAGCGTGCGGGTCTCGGCGTTAGCGCCGGCGTTAGCCAGCGCGCGCGACCAGCCGACGGCGTCATCGACCGGCATGCCGTCGAAGGTGACGAACGAGCCGATGCCGACCTTGGTGGTGATCAGCCCACGGCTCGACAGTTCCTCGAGACCCTTGCGGATGGTGTTGCGGCTGACGGAGAAGCGCTGGACGAGCTCGTTTTCGCTCTGCAGGCGATCGCCGAAACCGAGCACGCCGGAGCGGATTTCATGTTCGAGGACTGTGGCGATCCGTTCGGGCTTGCCCGTTCCGGGAGACGGCAGAGTCGTGCGACGCGCCATGAGAAATACCTGTTTAGTAAACCTGTATGATCCTGTTCAATATCGTGATGTGGCAGTTGCGTCAACGGCTCTCGGCCAGCGCGCTTGTCAAGTTTCCGGCATCTCCATGCCGGTCAAAATTGGGCTGCTGTTTTACGAACGGTTCGTCGCAGGCTGGAATTTTATGGGAACCTTCACCACACCCGAGCGGTTTTTTCTATAGTCGCAAATGCGGCGACAACCGAAAATGGAGACAAACGGAGACAAGCTATGCTTATGAAAATTCTCGCAGCGTCGGTACTTGCCGCCGGTCTGGCCACTTCTGCGATGGCCCAGAATGTCAGCGACCCAAACGCTGACATCGATACCGGCAGCGACAGAAGCGTCGTCATCGACCCGGCCCCGGTCGATCCGGATCTGGCCGATCGGAACGCTGTCGATCCGGGGATTACCGGTAGCATTATTGCCGGTCCTGACGGCTTGAATTCCAATGCCGACCAGAACTGCCCTATAGGTCCGCAGGGCGCGATGCCTGACGCAACGAACAAGGCTCCCGGCACGGTTTCACCGACGGTCAACGATAACCATTGCGGGAAGTAGTAGCCGAGATCGATCTTGATAACTCACGCTTCGGCTGCGGCTTCGTCCCGCGGCCGAAGCTCTATATGCTTTAGTCTGCTGAGGTCTTGCGCGGCTGGGCGACCTTGGAGTCGGTTTTTTGGGGGGCGCTGACGACCGCTGGCTTCTTTGGCCGAGCCGCCCTCCCTTTCGGCTGGCTGTCCTCACCGTCGATCTCGGCGGCGGCTTGATCCCAGTGCTGCTGATGCGCGCCGTCTGGTCGGCCGGCTTGCTCCCAGATTGCGTGAGCCCGCTGACGAATGCGTTCCTGCCTGTCGTCCGTCACTGTTGCCTCCATCGGTTCAAGCCTGAGCAACAGCTGTTTTAGCTGAAATTTCGACTGCCGTCTTGAGCTGCCTCAGCCTAGTCGGACAAAACCGCGACACCGAGAAGTGCCGCCTTCTTGGTGATCAGCCCCGCCAGATCCGCGTCCGAGCGCTCCGTCCCGGTCCGCTTGCGCACCGCTGCGATCACGTCCTTCATCGACAACAGGGAAGTGCCCCTTTCAGCAAGCAATTTATCGACAGATGCGGCTACATTGGATGACTCGACATGCGGCAACATGGAAATGGCTCCTTTCCGTCCCGCGACAAGACAATCAGCAGCCGGTTTTCTGCCGGCAAGCCGCCGCTCCCCTTGAAGGGAGCGGCGGGTGAAGGTCAGTCGATGACCTGCACGATCCTGCGCGTGCCTGGATCGACCAGCACGGTGCGGTCGTCGACGACCACGTATCTGTATTCGACATCGGGAACCTCGATCGGCTGAAGTTCAACCGTGTCGGGCAAGGTGGAACCGACATTGAGCTCCACTCCCAGAAGGCTGATCGACGCCAGCGGGTGCCTGTCCACATATTCGCGGATGACTGTCTGCTGCTCGGGCGTGACAATCACCTGGTCTGCGGTGGCCACGCCGACACCGGTGAGCAGCACCAGCCCGGCGGCGGCAGGAACAAGGTGGATCTTCATCGTCTTCTCCTGTTCTTGTTGGCGGACTTCGCCTTCCGGCTTGGCAACAACAACACATAGTCGGAAGCGGCGGGCCCTGTTTGCAAACGCTCACGCAACCTTCTTGTTCCGTGAGCGGCGGCTAAATGATCGCCGCCCTGATGCGGGCTGCTGCGAGCGACCGCAGTGGCCCGCGTTCCTGTCGCAGGCACGCGGGCCGATCGGATTGCCCGACCAGCAGCGATACCGGAGGGGGGTGATATCGACTGCTTCGAAAGAAACATTTAGCTATAGCTAATGTTCCGCCTGGCGGCAAAAAAGCCTGCCGGCGCTGGACACCCGTCGGGGTGCGAGGCGGCAAAAAATGCCTAATTATTGCTTCGGCGGCTGCGCCGGCACCTCGCCGGGCTTGAGCACCGGGGTCTTGCCTTCGTCCGGCGGCGGCGCGGCCATGCCCCGATCGCCGGTCGGCGGCGGCAGCAGCACGCCGTTGCAAGGATCAAGCGTTTCAGTCAGGCTGCTGCTACCACCGTTGTTGGCGGGCGGCGGCTTTTGCTGCTGGCCGTTCTGCGGTTGGGCCTGGCAAGGGCCGGACTGGGCCGGCGCCTGGTCGGGTGGCTGGTTATCCGCTCTGGCGACAACCGGCGCCGCCAACGCCGTCGCCAATACCAGCGCGCCGAGCATCACCGAACTGCTTGGCAAGAATGCGAAAGGTTTCATACCGAACTCCTTTCCCGCGGAGGATCACCTCCTTGCCAAAGCAGGTGGGCGGCGATTGGTTCCCGCATGCGGCAACGCGTCCGGCACCATGCTGGATTCAAGGAAACGCCCGCAAAATTTTGGGCGGCAATGCGGAATGACATCAGTTCGAGACGCCAAAAAGCCGCCCCGTTGCCGGGGCGGGCGCGGCGTATCTGGCAATCGTTGATCAGCGATTGCTACTGTAGCGGCATCGACCAAGCGTCGTGCTTATAAACCGAGGATCGAGCCCCGGCTGCCTCTCAGTCCGGAAAATCGAAGACCGGTTCCTCGCATCGATGGAGCCGACATTGACCGTCACGCGTCCTGACATAGGAGGTGACAGGTACTTCGGGCCAGTCGCACTCGTTGCCGAACTGACGGACATACCGGTCATAGGTGTTGCGGCCGGTGGTGAGGACGACCGCGCGCCGGCTTCGGATCAGCTGCTGCGTCTGTTCGCATGTCATGGTGCGTGCGTCCGGCCGGGCGTAAGCCATGCTTGTGGCGGCGAGCAGGGTCGCCGCGGCGGTCGAGGCTATTGCGCGAGCTGGCATGATGCATCCTCACAAGGGTTGTGTCTAACGCGCACCTTCGCCCGTGGTTCCGCAACCTTCAACCTAAGCCGCCTTTCCGGCGGATCCTGTGTTGCGGCACAACAAGGCAGGAAAACAGGCGCGATCTCACTCCTCCTCCCCCGGCTTGAACCGCCTCACCACCACCTCGAAGACGATGTCCGAGATCCACATCGCCGAGACGCCGATGAGGAACGCCGCGGCCAGCGTCGTGGTGTCGTCGTCTGTAGCCGGAACCGGCAGGCCGGTGGCGCGGAAGTAATGCACCACCGGAAGCGTCAGATAGGCGGCCGCCAGCGCGCCGCAGATCGGCGACGCCACCATCTCGCGGACCTTGTAGCGGTGGCGCGACAAGGCCCGCAAGATACCGCCGGAAAGGCCGGCGACCACCACCGGCGCCTTGATGCCGAGAGCGTCGAGAAGCTCCTGTATCATCATGGCTTCCACCGGCACCATTTGGCGCCCTTCCCGTTGTAAGCATTCACCTCATCAAGTTCAGGCCGCGTCATGGCGGCGACGACGGCAGCGGACGGACGGCGCGGCTGGTTGTGGTCGCACCAGACCTGACGTGGGTTGCTAAAGGAAGCCGGTGTGGTGCATCCGGCGAGCAACAGGCAGACAATCAGCGCTTTGCCCATCTAATCGCCTCCCGTCGTGCGGCTTCGTCCGGCAGGTCGCGCGCCGCACGTTCGGTACCGGTCGCCTCGCGGCCCATTTCGAGGCGATCCTGCGCAGCGGCAAATTTTTCAGCCGCCTGCTTTGCCGCCTCTTTCTTGGCCCGGCTGATGCCGCCGGCGACGTACAGCCCTAGCCCGCCGATCAGCGCGGCGAAGATCGCCATGATAGTCTTGTTGCCGATGATGGCGCCGAGAATGGTGAGGGTCGTGGTCACAGGATATGCCTCCCCGTCGCCACGCAAAAAGCGATGTAGAGGATCAGGCCGGCCATGCCGAAGCCAAGCCATCCGGCGATTGCGGTCAGTATCCAGAAGGCGGTTGTCATCGGCGTTCCCTCACGAAATATCCGACTGCGAATCCGACGATGATGGGAAACGGCTCCCAGATCATGGGGTCGGCGAATTGCGGCCATGCATTGGTCACGACAGCCTTGATGGCCCCGGCGAGCGAAGCCGAGATCATGGCGGCAGTGAGTTTGCGCGACGGCATCGCGTTGGGTTGATCGACAAGCATGGTCTTAGCCTTTCTGACGAAAGATGAAGCCGAGTACGGCGTTGATGATGCGCCACAGCCAGTTGCGTTCGACGTATTCGGAGGCAGGGCTTGGTTTTGCCGCTGGCGTGAGTACAGGGGCGGGTGGACTGACGAGCTTCGGCGGCTGCGGAGCTGATGGCATGTGCTGTGGAGGCACTGGCGAGGCTGCCTGCGGCCACGGGGTGTCCTTGGTGCGCGACCACTTGGCGAACGCGTTGGCCAGCTTGGTGTCATAGGCGTTTTTCTTGTAGCCGGACCCGTTGTAGCCCTTGGCGAATCCGGCCCAATCGTGGTTGCGCAATTTGTCGTCTAGCCGGTTCGCTGCGATGAAATTGACCGCCGCCGCCAGTTGCAGCGCCTCGTCTTCCATCATGGCTTCGACCATCGCCTGCACGGTGAGGAAGCCGGCCGCCTTGAAATTCTCGCCGAGAACCTGGCCGAGCCCCCACGACGCCGATCTGAGCGCCGCCGTCTGGTCGATGGCGCAGGCGGCTTTCAGGCGCGGATAGCTGTCCCGGGGATAAGGTTTTTCACCCCACCGGGGATAGGCAAGGCCGGCGGCGACGGCTTGCGCCCGCGCCGCGCCCGAGAGGTTGCGGAAAAAGACATGCGGCTCAAACAGGATGATGGGCCGGCCCTGCGCGTCGAAGCCATGCCCGCTGGTCTCGACATCGAGAAAGGCATGGATCTCATCCTCGCCGACGCCAATCCTGGCGCCTAGCCTCGGCAGATCGAGGTCGTCCAGGCGCCTGGCAGCGCCCTTGAATGTAGTGTCCATGGCCTTGTCCTTTCCGCCCTCGCGGGCAGGTTGATGTTTGCAACCGATTGTGTGAAATGAGCCGAACGGGAGGATGGGGATTTGCCTATGTCGCAAGACGAAGGAACAGCCGCGGCGCGCTGGACGGTGAAGGCCGAACTATGCGCGGTCGGCCGCGACAAGCCCCTGCTTGTGGCGCTGGCAGCGATCTTCAGCCTCTATTGCGGGCTGGTCGCTGGGCCGATCCTCTACGCGTTCCTGGCCATCCAAGGCATGGCGGATTTCTTCAAGTGACGGTGTCGACCATCTGAAAACAGCTCGATCCGTACGTCGCCTGGACCGAAATTGCTTAGCCGGGATGAAACCGCTCCCATGAACCGTTCGTACCTTGTGGGACGCATGGTGCGGGAGGGCACGTGACAATAAGGATCAGGCTTCCGGGCGGGACCTTGAAGATCAAGACCAGGGACGAGCTGCGCCGTCGCGAACAGAAGCGCGAAGTCCCGGTCTGGCAGGTCGGAAATTACTTCATCATCTGGTGGCCGAGCAGCATGTCGGATCGTCCATCCCGACGCCCGCCAGAACGATGAGCCGGCGCTGGCGCCCGGATCCTTCTGGAATCAGTCCGGGGAATAGCCCCAGAAATAGTCAATGATCGCCCATTGACTCTTCCCCAACGGAAGCTCTCTATTTGCTGCACTGCACAATGGAGTTGGGCTGATGGCGGTTCGTATCAAGTTGCCGGGCGGCACCTTGAAGATGAAGGTGTATCGGGAATTGCGTGAGCGCGAGCGCGCTCGCCGCATACCGATGCTGAAAATTGGGTGGCTGTATTTCACCTGGTGGTCGAACCGGCGGCGTCCATTGAACGACCAACCCAGTGTGCTGGACATCCCGGCACGCGACGCGCTGTAACCCCGTCGTGATCATAAAACCGTTATCCGACGCCTGTACCGTGGGTCGTCACAGAAATAGTCAGTGATGCGATGTTGACTCTTCCGCGAGGGAAGGTCTCTACTTGCTGCATTGCACATCATCATTGCGTTGCACGGCGGGAGTTGAACCGATGGCAGTGCGTATCAAGTTGCCGGGCGGCACTCTGAAGATGAAAGTCTATCGGGAATTGCGGGCGCAAGAACGCGAGCGCCGCGTGCCGGTCATGAAGATGGGTTCGCTGTATTTTGTCTGGTGGTCGAACAGCCAGCCTCACGGTAAGCCGCAGGACGGCCATAGATAGCCGCTGCGTATTTGGCTGGCGAAGTGTTACCTGTGACTTGCAAAGCAGCGCGGCTTGCCTCAAATGTCGAGGCGACATCCCGCCGAGGGCAATCTCAGATGAGCATCCAAACACGTGCGCATTCGTTCCTGCGCAGCACGCCGCTCCGCTACTACTATCATCTGCTGAAGGCCCGCGTAGGCGGCGCGCCACAATCCGATGAAAGTGCCATCCTCTCCCGGCTGGCCGTCAATTGCCCGCGTACCTTCGTCGAGTTCGGCTTCCACCCCACCGAATACAACTGCATCGGCCTAAAAGATTTTAATGGCCTGCTTGTTGATGGCGACGACACAATTGTCCGCCTCGCAAAAGCTGTCCTCCCGAAGCGCATTGAGGCTCGGCAGAACTTCATCACGCTTGACAACGTCAAGAGCCTTGGATTGCATTTCCCCAAGCTCGGCGTGCTCTCCGTCGATGTTGATGGGAACGATTACTGGTTTCTCAAAGAGCTGCTGCCCGCGCGTCCAGCCGTGATCTCCGTCGAGTACAACGCCAGCCTTGGCCTCAATCCGATTACAGTGCCGTATGATCCGTCGTTCGATCGAAAGCAGAAGCACGACAGCGGCTGGTATCACGGCGCTTCGATCATCGCCCTAACGAAGCTCTGCAGAGATCAAGGATATAAACTGGTCGCTGTTTCGGCGGCTGGCGGGAATGTTTTCTTTCTACCTCACGCTTCGGACATGCCCGAGTTAGATCCCGCCCAAGCCTATCGAGAGAGTGCCCTCCGCAACCGTTGGTCCGGCACGACAGCAAAAGACCAGTGGGAGCGGATCAAACACATGCCGTTTATCGAGGCGCCCTGAGATTGAGACGGCAACGTACACTTGCCCACCACTTCGCTTCACAGCAGCCAAACACATCATTTTACTAGTAGCGCCTCAGGCCGAACTAAAGCGTCGGCGGGGACGTCCGAACGTACGATCGATCCGGCCGAAATGACCGCTCGACTGCCGATTGTTACACCCTTCATGATCATGGCCCCGGTCCCGATCCAAACATCATCGCCGATCGTCACCGGGGCCGAACGAATCCCGGGATCGATTCGCGGGTGTCCTGTACGCCAGATTGCTTCCGTTTGGGCGAACCGCTTTTCCGCATCCATCGGATGAGAGTTGGTGTCGTGAATTGCAACGTATGACGAAACAAGAACTCGATTGCCGATCTTGATCCCGGTGGGGTCCGAGGACCAAATCGTCGATCCTGCTCCCAGATAGAACCAATCGCCTATCTCAATCCGACCCTCGTGGGCGAAGACTTGCAAATGCCCATCCAAATGGCTGTCCGCCCCAATTGAGACCCGAGACCGGTCGCCGTGGATGTTGAAGATTTCCGCCCCTGCACCGAAGCAGGTTCGAGGCCCGATGGTTGCGTTCTCCTTGGCTGCGCCGGTGGCGATCCATGACCAGAAGCGACGACGAAGAGCAAGAATGGCAGAGAAGATGCGCATTCACCGATGTCTGCCATACTGGAGGGTCTCGGTCTAGAGAGATCAAGTCCCGAAAAAGCCGGAACGGACCAGCCACCGCAGAGCCTCCGCCACGAAAGCGGCATACCGAGCACCGCCGAAACCGTTAAGATGCAGTTGGTCAGACATATACAGCAATGGGGTGAAGTAACCGATACCGCTCTTGCCGCCGACGTCGACACAGGGCCAGCCGGTCAAGTTCGCGACGTCCCGAACCGCTTGCATGAACTGGCCCAGGGTGTTCCCTTGGCCGTTGACCCTCAATATCTTGTGGGTCGCGTGGCCGGGTCCGCCGCTGAAAGGCGTGATGAACACGATCTTTGCACTCGGTGCTTGCGCCCTGATGGCCCCAACAGCAGCGAAGAGCGCTCCATAGAAGGAGGTTTCTTTTGTGATGTCGTTTAGCTCGCCGAGTGTGCATTCCTGCGCGCCGAAGTCGTTGATGCCCGCTTCTAGGGTGACGAGCTCCGTATCGGCTGGAATGTTGGCAATCTGGTCAAAGATGCCGAAGCTAGGATAGGCTGTGTTCGACGCACCCAGTGCCGCGCCGCCGACACCGAGATTTGTCTCAAGCATACCGGTCTGTTCGGCCAGTGGATCGGTGTACTGGTTCTGTGCGGTGATGCTGGAACCTAGGGCCGCCCACTTCTTGCCGATAAGCTCTGTGCTACCATCATCATAAGATCCTCCACCGATGTCGGCCGGGTCGGATAGGATGCCCAAGTAGAGGCTATCGTTGGGGCGTGCCGTTGTGCCCACGCTGCGTGTCCACGGCACAATCGAAAGGTTTTCCGGAAATACATTGAGGTTCGGCCCGCCGTTAACCTTGAAGACCGATGACTGCACATGCAGTCCGGACACGCCGTCACCAACATAGGGGTGGCCTCCTGTAGCAGAGAATATCCGGTGCTGCGGGTTCATGCCGCCAGCAACATCTACCTCTTGATTTATCTTGATCTTGTACCATGAATTGCCAAGCGGGGTGATCGAGGCTGTAGCCGGCAACGGAAACGTCGGGTTGACTGTAAGGGATCCTACTTCGAGATTGACCGTCACATCATACCGAGCGCCTGAGTTGGAGAACAGGTTGAGCCGGGCACGTTCATCACGCTTTGCAATAACTTCGATCTCGACATCATCGCCGATAACAAGTCCCGCACGGGGTTGCCAGAAGGCCGGGCTTCCCGAACCTACCGGTTCCACCAGCTTGGTTGCCGTGAGCCTGCCGTTGATCAGCACGTCCAGTTGGTTCACGATGTCTTCAAGTGCTGGGATAGCAAGCGCCTCTGGCGTGGTCGTGTTGATCACGTCTACAAGGTTCTGTCTAGTGAAGGTCAGGCTCGTCGGATCGCTACTCGGGAACAGGTTGGCGGTCGTTCCCTGCTTCCGGATGAGATGCTTGCGGACGTATATTCCAGACACGCCATCGCCTGTGTAGGCGGTGGGTGATATGCGGCACTGTGCGCTGCTAGATACACTTGCGGTAATCTGTGCAGTCACCTTTAGCTCGTAGAACCGACCACCGAGGGCTGTGGCAATGGCGCTGACCAGATTGGCCCCGCCAGAGGCAATGATGGTCCCTTCCAAGAGATTGAGCGTAGCATTGTACGCCGCCCCCGGCACCGTGCTGATAATCTGGACAGTCCCGCGTTCATCCGCCCTGGCCTCGACTATATGCTCAAGGATGTCACCATTGACGTATGAAAAGTTGGCTCTGTAGAGAGACGGGTTGATACCGGCCCCGGCTGCCTCGATAAGCTTCGCAGTCGGGACACTTAGCCCTCCGAGCATCGCTAAGCCATCGACAGTCGATGTAGTCGCGTCGAGCGCCGCCTTGCTCGGATAGCTAGCGATCAGCGTCGCGACGCCGGCGACGTTCTTACACATCAAGGCATAGGTCGAAACGCCATCGCCTTTGACGATGAAGAACTGCCCATTGACCGTTGCGGCAATGCCGAGCGCTGTGGTGTCATAGATGACGCCACCAGCAGCGGCGGCAGCCTGTCCTGCAAACGCAGCCGCTGAAACGACATCGGCGGCGGTCGCCGTACGGTCGGCGGCGGTCAGCCCAACATTTGTTGTTGAGATCGCGGCTGCGTCGATAGCGACCTCCGCTACTCCCTCGATATCAGGAGGCAGGAATGGAATGATCGTGATTGGGTCATTGCCGATCACCGGCTCATCAGTGGTGAACGAAAACACCCGGTCGGCATTGGCGGTCCCGATCTGGGTATGGACTGTCGTACCCTTCTGCATTTCGCGCGAGGCGCGCGCATCGGCGGCGCGGTACCAAGTCCCTTCCGAGGCGGTGTAAATGCCATTCTGTCTTGCGTCGGTCTGGTTCTTGACCAGCACTCGATCGCCGACTTCGGTCATGACACCGTCGATGGTTTTGAGTCCCTGGAGGATAATGTTGGCCGTGGTCGCCAGGCGCACGGGTTCGCGTTCGCCGGTCAGAAGTCGAACGGCGGCAGTTGCAGGTCGGGCCATCAGGCTTGCTCCATGAAAAAAGCCCCGCGAAGCGAGGCCTGAAAAGTGCTCTATGATTTCAGCGCGCCCGCAGGACGTGCGGGTCCATGGCGTATCCGGAGTTTAGCCGGGGTCTTGTCTCGAAAGAAAAAGGGCGCCCAAGACCGCTTCGACCTACGGCAACCCGCCAACGCGCCCCTTTGTCCAGCCGGCGATTGTCAGCCCGAACGCCATGCCGGCGCAGTCGGCAACCCAGTCGAGCACATCCAGATCGCGCCCTATCAGCTGCGCGCCCTGGAGAATCTCGATCGCCGCGCCGATAAAAGCGAGGAGAACAATCAGCCTTACCTTGTGCTCAGGCCAGCCAAGACCTCCCAAGGCCGCCAAAACGGCGAAGGCGGCGGCGTGATTGAGCTTGTCATCATGAACGGCCATGCCGAGATCCGGCAAGAACCGCACCGGCAGAAGAGCGAGCATGAGAACGCCGGCCAACGTGACCAGAAAAACGATCCTTGCCGCCATCGGATAAGAGTCTAAACGCAACAAGATAGGGACAGTCCTTCATCTGAAAAGTCGGC
The DNA here is from genome assembly GCF_055811195.1 of Mesorhizobium sp. WSM4823. Taxonomy (NCBI): domain Bacteria; kingdom Pseudomonadati; phylum Pseudomonadota; class Alphaproteobacteria; order Hyphomicrobiales; family Phyllobacteriaceae; genus Mesorhizobium; species Mesorhizobium sp. WSM4823. The sequence continues at coordinate 115,455 of NZ_JBVVQL010000006.1, read as the reverse complement.
TGGCCTGGCATGGTCTCCCGGCCACCCGCTTGCGCGACAGTTGGAGCCTGCCATAGGCTACCATCATGACCACAATCAGACCACCGCCCGATGACAGCGCGACTGAACGCGGCCGCCCGGCGAATCAGAGCGTTTAGATCCGAAACGGGATTACTCATATATAGCAACGGCTCTACTGCGACGGGCCGCATTCTCGCAAACCTCAACGGTCCTCCTGCCCACCGTCGAACGGCTTGATGGTAGCGGAAGGGAGACCTCTTTCATCAAAGACATCGAAGACCCGCTCTGATAAGACGAGGTTAAGGTTCTTGGCGATCCCGAAATCATCCTGCCCCGCCTTCCCGTTTACCTTCAGCCACACGAAAGATGGAAGCTCTACCTCGGGCTGAAGTTCGCGGAAATCTTCGGACGTTACGACTTCCACAGGGGCGAATGTCGCTCCGGTGAAGCCGATTTTTGATAATGCGTGCGCGGCGTCTTCCGTCACAAGAAAGCATGGAAAGCTTGTTATAAGAACGTCACCGAACCATCCCTCCATCTGGTACACAAGCTTGCTTACGATAGGAGGATGTACACTTGTATCCATGACCGTACCGTCGCCTAATCCGCCAGCCACATCGGGCAGAATGTCATAGTATCTCATCATTCACCTATTGGCGGATCGAACAAATGACCGTACTTCTTGTCGATTTCGGTAACATAGTCAAGGACATTCTCACGGGTAGCATGAGGGTTTTTCTTGTAAAAGCTATCCCACTCGCTCCGAAGAACCTTAAGGTGCAAATTTATGTCGAACTCCTTTCGGACTCCACGAAGATTCTCGATTGAATTTAGCTCTTGCTCTGTAAAAAGCCCGGGATACTTTTCAAAAACTCCCTGCTCGACACCATGATGCACGACATATTCGCTTTTGTTGAGGCCAGGATTCGCGTCGAAGAAGGTTTTTCGATAGTCCTTTGATTTCGCCCATCCAACTTTCGCCCCGGCATGTTTAACAGTTGACGGGTTCCTGGCAAGCATCGCACCTAGTAGCGTGGTCTCAATGGCACTATCGGATATTTCACCGGCTCGCGTCTTCCGGCGTGGAGCTCGTGGCGAGACCGACCGAGCTAAGTCTTGTTGGAACCGAAAGGTTTCAGCGTCGACTCCGCGAACAAGCGCCTCGCCACCTTCGGCTAGGTCTGTCGGCAGCCTCGAAAATACTGAGAGTTTCTCTACCCAGGGCTTGGCAATCTTCCCGGCGGCGCGTTGCAGGGGCACGGCCACCAACTTGCCGCTAGGAATTGCCCCTGCGGCATTGAGCAGTGCTTCGCCGTAATTGCCTTCCAGCGCTGCATTTCCAGCCTTCTCCAGTGCAAACGACGTCCCCAACGGTGTGAAGTCGGCCACCGAGACGCTGTCTTCGCCGAGCCCGTCGGAACCCACGAGCTTTTGCGCGAGAAGACGCCACAGGCTCCCCCTCTCACTGTCGCCGGCTATCAATCTCCCGAGCCACTCTTGATTCGTCGGGATGTAGTTGGTGAGTTCCGCGTTTGCTGCCGATCGTCCTGGATCGACAGTGTTGGCTAGATCGAGCAGCACCATCGGGTCGACTACAGCTGCTCGGACCGACCTGTCCGCTATGCTCTTGTCCGTTTGGGACGCACTGGTCTGAAGCAAGTGGCTCAGTACCGCTTCGCGCGCTGCTTGATGCGGTAGCGCCGCGAACACATTGCGCAGCTCTGCGGTCTGGTTTTGCGGCTGGGCCTTGAGTTCGCCGACAATGTCCTCAGCGACAGAATTGGGTAGCGGCTGGGCGGTCTCAAACCCCAACTGTTGCTGGGCGGCGATAGAGCCGATGATTGCCGCCTGATAATCTTCAGGCTTCGTCAGATTGTTCCAGGCGGCATCCAGGTTAGCGAATACCTTGCGGGCATAGCCGCCCGGATCGGCCTGCCTTGCCTTGAACGTCAGGTCCGCAGCAGTGGCGATAGCGTCGTGACGCGCCTTGTCCTCTTCCGGCGTTGAACTGTCTGCCGTGGGGTCGGCGTCTTTGACCATGGCCCGCACGGCGCTATTCGACAGGTCGCGCATGCCGTGGAATTGGCGGCTGACCTCGACGGTCCTGTTGAAGTCTTGGAAGCGCTTGACGCCTTCGGTGGCGCCATAGAGAGCGACGAACTGTTCCGGCGTTGGGATCGGGCCGGAATAGGTTCCAGTGTCCCTGATGGCGGCTGGCGCATTCTGCTCAGCCAGGCTGATGCTGGTGCGTGTTTCGACTTGCCGTGTCGCGTCGGCGGCTCGGGCCTGCTGTGCCAATGCTGGGCGGTCTTCGGGCGCGATGTCGTCCCGAAAGGCCTGCGCCACGATTTCGTCCGGCGTAGGCCTGCCAACGCGGTTGCCACGCATCGCCAGCACGCCAGACCCACTCGCCTGCGGTCCACCCACCGCCTCGACGGTATCGTCCTTGGTCCTGCCGCCGTTGACCGGCTCCCCACCCAGCATCTCGGCAGCGCGCTTCGGGTCCTGGGCGATCATCGCCTGGACGAGCGCCTTGGCCGTGTTGCTGCGCCAGGCCGCTTCGGCCGCTTGCCTGGCTGCCGGATTGCCTATCTTGGCGATCAGGTCGTGCCCGCTCTGCCGGATCGCTTCGAACGTTGCGGTGTCGTTGGGATCGCTCTGCGCGATGGAGCCGGTGTAGAAGTTATCGACCTTGCTCCACTCGGCCTGCTCATACTCGTCGCGGCGCGCCTGCTGCCTGGTGGCCATCCGCGCCGAACCGGCCGCGCGCAGGATTTCTTTCTGCTTGCTGAAATTTGCGCGCTGGCCCTCGGGTATTTTCGGCAAGGTGCCATCGAAGAGCGTGTCGAACAGGCCTGGCTTGACCACCTGGCCGCTGCGAGGGTCGACCTGGCCATACATTGTGTCGTGCAGGCCGCCCCCGTCTGCCGGCGCGTTCTGGGTCGCGTCATTCTCGGCCTGCGCGATCTGGCCGTCGAACTGCCGGCGCAGGATCTCGGCGTCGAACGCTTCCTGCTGCTCTTTGCGCTGCCGATAGCGCTCGGCGACGGCCATAAGCTCGTCGCCAAAGCCTTGCATGGCCGCACCGAGCGGCGAGCCGCCGGGATAGGAAACCACGCTACCGGTATCGAGCCGACGCTGGGCAAGCTGGAGAGGGATGGTGGCCATCTAGTTGTTCCCTGCCCACGGGGCCCTGAGGGCCGAGCTGCCGAAGATCACGGCTCGGCTCGGCACCGCGCTGGCTGCCGCGCCTGGGACCGACGCCTTGGTCGGGTCCTGGATTTTGGAGAGGCCGTCGACGAGATTGCCGCCGGCCTTGAAGATCGAGGCGGCCACCGCCTGCTTGCCGGAAAAGCGCGAGATCGCGGCTTGCGTGGTGAGATTATTCTGGCGCAGCTGCGAGCCGTACTGGATCGCCTTGATGTCGAGCTGGCCCTGCCTGGCATTGGCGGCCAACACCTCGGTCGGCGAGCCTGATATGCCGACGCCCGAGGCGCCGGCCTGGGCGCGCGCCTGCGACAGCAAGAGTTCCTGCTTGTGACGCTCCTGGCTCTGTTCAAAGGCCGCGCTTTGAGCGTCGGCCTGCGCTTGCTGCTCATAGGCCTTGGCCTGATAATCGGCCATCTGCCGCGACTGCTGGCCCTCGGCCAGCGCGCCGCCGACCGAAAGAGCCGTGCCGATAAGGGCAAGTGTGCACATGGTTAGCCTCGTTCGCTGGCGGGAGTGAACTTGCTTTTGACGCCTTCCACAGGCGCGCCGAGCGCCGGGCGCGGGTCGAGTGCGCCGCCGGGGCTGAGGAAGGACAGAAGCAGTCTGTCGGCCTGGATCGCCGGCCGGCTGAGACGGGCAGGCACTGCCGCGCGCGATCCGGCCATGGCGGCGCGCCGCATGGTGGTCAGATTGATCTTCAGCTCGGCAACGCCGGCGGCGTCGAACAGGCCGTTTGCGGTGGCAATGGTGCGGCTCAAGGCATCGGCCTCGAACAATTCCTGGCGCAGCTGTTCGACCAGCCGCTGGACGGTGCGCCAGCGCGCGCCGAGCGAAGCGGCCTTGGACTTGATCTCGTCGCCAAGTGCCGTGACGTCGGCCCAAGCTTCCCTTTCGGCGGCTTCGGCGCGACGCTTGTTCGCTGCCTCTACGGTTTTCTCCAGCAGCGCGATTGCTACATTGCAGTCGGTGAGCGCGGCGCGCACCTCGCCCAGGTCGCCGTCGCCGAAGATCGCGCGATCCTCGGCCTGTTCCAGTTCCTGCTTGCGGGCCGCAGCAGTGTTGAGATCGGTGTCGAGCAAAGCGATGACGGCAGCGAAATGGTCAGCCGTCCGCGCCCTGCCGAGATTTTCGGCACGGGGGATTATGTTCACGGGGAGTTCCTTGTGGGAAAGCGATGGAGGGCGGAGCGGGTGATCTCCCCCCTCGAGGGGGAGATGGCCGGTAGGCCAGAGGGGGTCGTCTCGCGAGGAGCGTCGGCGTTCTCGCCCGCGATGGAAGCGATGGGGGCCGCGTCAGGACGTGCCGACCCCCTCTGTCGCCTTCGGCGACATCTCCCCCTCAAGGGGGGAGATCAGCGGTTGCTAAGGCTCGGCATCAAATACCGGCGTGAACGCCCGGATGGTGCAGGGCGTCGGGTTGACGTGGCGGATCTTCACTCTGCCCTGCCCTTCCCAGCTGTCGTCGATGGGTACCTCGACGTTGCCGGTGAATAGCGTCGCCCGGCCGTCTGGCGCGACGATGCTCGGCATGCGCACCTTTTCCCAGCGGCCGCGCAGGAAAGACTGCACTTCGAGCCCTGACGTGTCGGTCTCGAGCAGCGACAGCATCACCTTGGCGACCTTCTTGCGGCGGCCGACAATCGAACCGTCGCGGCCGCCGACATCGAGTTCCAGCGTGTTGGCCTCGCAGTGGTAGCCGAGCCCTACCTGCCATTTCGCAGCCAGGGCGCCGCCCGGCAGCGCCACCTGGCCGGCAGCGACGGGCAGGCCTTTATAGACCTTGCCGCCGGCCAGCACGTCGACGCTCTCGCCGTCGAGATGATCGAGCCCGGAGACTGCGTTGACGGCGGCCCCCGAATAGGTCAGGCCGCAATCGACCTGAAAGGCGTCGTCGATGCCGCCATATTCGAACGGCGCCGTCATGATCTCGATGGTGCGCTTGGTCACGCCGCCGATGCTGCGCTTGACGAACAGCCAGATATCGTCGGCGCCGTTCTGGCCTGGCGTCACAACCGCACTTTCAACGATCGCCCATTCCGAACCAGTAAAGGCGCCACCGAGGTGATGCCGGTGCATGCCGCGCACGTCCTGCGACGGCTGGTGCGTGTAGCCCCCGAGCTCACCATTTTCGAGCGGGAACCACAGCACCGGGTCGGGGTCGGTCTGGAACGCCAGCTCGACGACGCCTTGCTTGGGAATATGCTCGGAGATCTGGCCGATGTCGTCGGAGGTGAACTTATTGACCGAGGTCTGCACCAGCTCGGCGATCGATTTGCGGCTGCGGGTGACATAGAGGAACGACTGCCCGGCAGCGACCGGGCGGATGCGGGCGCAGCCGAAGGTGCGCGAATTGCGGTTCTTGAACGAGGACGGCGTCAGCGCCTCGTCGATGCCGGAGCCCGACAGCGCCCGGATGCCGCCTGATGTGCCGATCAAAAGCGCGCCGTCGGAATCGGCGATCCAGACGATGTCGTTGGCCTGGCCGCCGCCGGCCTGGACGAATTCCAGCGCGGCGTCATCCTTCTCGCCCAGCGCAAAATTGTCGAAGTCGCCGGTCGCCGACGCATAGACCGAAAATCTGCGGCTGAAGGCCAGCCGTTCCTCATGGAGCGAACCGCTTTCGACATATTTTCCGGGCACGAATGTCCCGAGCCGCCAGCGGGTAATTGGGCTAAGGTCGGGCAGCGCATGTCCATAAAGCTGGATGGTGACGACCGTGCCGCTGGTCCGGCTGATGATCTTCGCCCAGCGCCAGCGGCCGTCAGAGCCCAGCAAGCGGACAGCCCGCCCGACATCGCTGTTTTGAAAACCAGCATCGTCATTTATCCCGACGATCGAAGAGGCTGTGAGATTGAACGGCGTCTGGCTCGCCGCCGCCTTGTTCATGGTCACTTCGGCGAACTGGGACGATCCTTGCCCGTTGACGCTCAACCAACGGAAGCGGTGATATTCGAACGCCGCTTTGTTGAAGAACTCGTAATATCGCGTCTCCCCACCAAACCAGCCGGATTGCCCGGTCTGGCTGTCAAGCGCCGTCCATGTAGAGCCGTCGTTCGAACCTTCAATCTTCCACGAAACAGGCTGGCGGCCAACATTGACGCTGTCTGTTGCGGTGACATAGTAGGCGTCGACGATGACCTGTGCCCCGCCAGCTTGTTGATATCCAACAAAGCCGGATGTTACTCCGCTCCATTCAACGTCGGTGCCGACGTCCTTGTCGAAAGCCTCCCATGCATCGGCCGCCGCGCTGGTCGATGTAACAGTTCCCGATGGTGAGATGAGACCCGTCATCGCCGGTGTCAGCGAACCGTAATCGGCCGGCGTCAGCGTCGTCGAGGTATCGTTGATCGGGTCGTAGGGACCGTCTTCAAATTGGTAATCCTCCAGCGTCCATGTCGTGTGCGCTGTCCTGGTCAGCACCTTCAGCGGATAGTCCTTGTGGCTGATCCACATCTGGTCGGCCGATTGCAGATAGGCGAGATCGAAGAGGTCGGCTTCCGCATAGGGTGAAGCGAGCTCGACCGTGCCAACGCGGGCGCCATATGCATAGACCCGGATATAGAAATCGCCGAACTCCAGGCAGTAGGCCTGCTCCGAGGAGAAGATGAACGGGATGCCGCGTGTTGTCTTGGCCGCGTTCTTTACCTCGCCGACGAATATGGTGCCGCCGCGTTTCCTGATGCCGCCATGCGGCAAGGTCACGAAGTTCTCGCATTTGGAAAGCGCTGCCCGATAAAGATCGAGCGAAGCGCGCGCGTGCAATCGCGGACTGATCTCGCCACGAACGAATGTGTCCTGGACCGGATAGAGCGTCGTCATCAGCGCACACACCTGATATCGCCGCGCTGGATCGCCCAGGACGATGTCGAAAGCCTGCAGCCACGCTGGATGGCGTTGGCGTGGAACGCCGCGTCGAGCGCCCGGTCATAGGCGCCGCGGGCGATATCGATCATGCCGCTCTTGTGGGTCAGCGGATGCGCGATCTTGATGGCGAGCGCTGCAACCAGCACTTCGGTGAACAGCGCGTCCCAGTCGTTCGGATCGGTCAGATTGGCGACGTAGCGGATGAGGCGCGGCCCCGGCTGGTCGCAATAGATCAGCCCGGCTTCTTGCCGCCACGAGATCGGCACGCCGTCCGGCTCGCCATTGTGGGACAGCGGCAAGGGCCGCAGACAGTCCACGGGCAATTCATAGGCAAAGTTCAGCGTGCCCTCGCCGCTGCCGGTATCGGACCCGGCGACGGCAGCCGCCAGGATGGCGAACACCCAGGCGTGTTTCGTCAGTTCCGCCTCCCGCGTCAGGTCGAAATGCAGATTGAGCAAACGCGCGGGTTTCACATCTTGGTCAAGTGAATCGATCGGTGCCTCATCGAGGACGCCAAGCGCCATGTTGGCGATGTCGAGCGGGGTGATGGCCATGGTTTAAGGGCCTCCGTCAGTGTGGATCGGGAAAGGCAGGGCATGGCGGCCCCACGGCAAAAAGCCGCTTCGTAGCGGCTGGGGATTTGGAATTTTTGGCTTGAGCAAAACGTTCGCACGTCTTGTGCGAGGAACCCGTCACGATACCGACCACCCGTCAGGAACGGGTGACTCGGGCAGCATTTTTGGTCCCTTGTGCCCGTTCGAGCACAGAAAAAGACGATTTATATTAGGGCTATTGCAGTTTCACGATGTCGCCGCGCAACGCGGCGATGACTTGCGGCCTGAAATCCCGCGGCATCAGCCGAGGCGTGCGCTCGTCGAGATCCGCCCTGCTTCGGTTGGCTCGGCAAAAGCGCTTGCTTGCAGCTTGCCAGTGCTCCTCGCCATCGCCAAACCCTTGTCCAGAGCATCTTGAAGACTTGTCGTGTAATAGGCGGTGTTTTCCAAACCGCTGAAGAAGTTTATGCGGTGAACTTCCCCCTTTTTGCTCATGACAATGCCCGCTTTTCGGAGCACTTCCTGAACTGCCTTGTATGTCATGTTCATCATCACCCCCTTTGCAAGACAAGCAAGCATCGCCCTTTTGTGTAACCGTTCGGTGACGGCGATTGGTCGACGTGCAACAGCAGTGTAGCCAGATCCAAAACTCGGATCACTTTGGGCAGCACGGCGCGCGAATTTCGGATTCGCCAAAATGGCCGGTCTAGCGCCCAGAAGGGGCGGAGATTCTGAGGCCCCGCCCCTTCTGACTCCGCTCAGGCCTCGGTCGTCCTCAGCGCGATGAAGGTCATGTTCTTGACGCTCGACGCCGTGCGGTCCCAGTTCGCCGCCAGCGCCAGCTCGGCGTCAGTGGCGAATTCACCGGCCGAGGAGGCGTCGAGGAAGCGCGTGCCCGGAACGTGCGGGACGAAGTGCCGGCGGCCGACCATTTCGGTGACGCCGCCGCCATGGCCCTGGCGCGGCTTGCGGTCGAACTCCAGCGGCCCGCCTTCGGTGTTGACCGGCAGCTCGTTCCACAGGATCGCCTTGTCCTTGAACATGAAGGCGGTGTAGACGCCCGCCGCCACCGGGATGTCGTCATCGACGACGGCCCGCAAGCCCATGTAGTACGGAATCAACGGCCCGCCCTGCTCGGAGGGCGGCACATAGTCGATGAGGTCGGCGAGTTTCAGCACCTTCATCTGCTTCGAATGCATCCAGATCGTCTTGAACTTGTCGGCGCGGTCGCCCATCAGATAGGCGGCCTCGATGATGTCGGTGTCGACGATGGAGGCGCCGGTCGTGCGGACCAGGTCGCCCGCATCATTGGCGATGTTGTCAGCCAGCACTCCTTTCAGGATGCCGAGCAGCGTCAGCTTGTTGGCACGCTGCCAATAGTCGGTCTGGCGGCGCACGATCAGCTTCTGCGGGTCGTCGCCGGCCAGGATCGAGGTCAGGTCAGGAATGCCCCACGCCTGGGCGCGGACATTGCGGGCAGCGACCTCGCGGCGGGCGCCGATCTTCTTCATCTCGATCGAATCGGCCGGATCGTCGTTGACCGGCTCGGACGGATCGTTGCCGAGATCCTTCCAGCCGGGCATGTCGACGGAACGGCCGGCCATGGAAAGCTTCGAGGCGATGGCCGGGTCGGAAAACAGGATCCCGGCCTGGTAGATCTCAAGCGACTGGACGTGCTCCTCGAACGAGTATTGTGCATAGACGGACGGAACGATTGCGTCCGCGATACGGGTATAGGCCTCTGCCATTTTTGTCTTCCTTCAGGTTTGGTGGGGGGCGGCTAGACCATGATCCCGAAAAGTGGGAACCGGTTTCGCTGGAGATCATGGTCCAACTTAGAGGGGGTTGTTGGGCATCCACAGGTCGGGGTTTTCCCCGGCCTCGCGTGCCAGCCGGCGGGCGCGGGCGGGGTCGCTTTTGACGAGGGCTGAGATATCAGTCAGGTTGCGTTCGCCGGCGGCGTTGCGCTTGAAGGGATTGCCTCCACTCAGAGCCGCGCCACCGTCGATCGTGTCTTCTCTAAACATCGCCTCGCCTATGGCGTGGAACGCCTTGGCGATTTGCGGATCGGTCAAGGCGCCGTCAGGCAGGAGGATACCCTTCGCCTTATAGGCATCGACCAGGCCGAGCTTCTTCATCGCCCGGTTGGCGACCTCCAGTCTCTGGCGGAAGCCGTCGCTGTCGGTCGGTCCCCAATCGCGGACCAAGTCGTCGTGAGTGGCTTCGACCGACCGGGCAAGGGCGATCTGCTGCACCTTGGCCTGCTCGGCCATGTAGCCCACGAAGCGGTCATGATAGGCTTGCGCCACCTTTGGGGTGGCACCTGCTTCGACCGCCCAGGCCTTGGAGGCATTGGCGAGCTCATCCGAATAGGCGAAGTTTTCGGGAAGCCCGTCGGGGCGCCTGTACTCGACCTTTTCAGGCGATGTCAGCGGACGCATCGCCTCAGGCAACCGGGCATGGAACCTGTCCCAGTCTTCCCCAGGTGCGTCCGCCGCGGGAACGCGCAGGCTCTCACCCTGCAGCCGCTCCAGCTCCGCATAGGATGTGAAAACCCGATCGAGGCTTGCAGGCTTGGTCCAGCCCTTGGTTTCAGCAAGCTTGCGGTTGCCTTCGGAAAGACCGTCAAACCAACTTTTTGCGGCCGGCGGGGCGGACCCGTTGTCCCCGTTGGCCGGTGGCCGTACTGGGTTGCCCGCCGGTGGCAAAGCCACCACGGACCCGACGTCTGCCAGATCTGTCATGAGATGTTCCTTTGTTGAGAATTAAAGGCAGGCGATGAGGCACCGGCGGCGAAGCGTGGTATCTCCCTCCTCGAGGGGGAGATGGCGCGCGTGGAACGCCGACCTCAGATGTCGCCGGAGGTTACGCTCAGTCGCACCGACCCCTCTGTCGCCTTCGGCGACATCTCCCCCTCAACGGGGGAGATTAGCGCCTAGACATTATCGCCCCAGTTCTCCCACAGCAGCGTGATCGTGCCGGTGATGGCGATCGTGCCATCGGCGTCGATGTCGGTGCCGGTGGCGAAGGCGAGGTTCAGGTAAAGATCGACCGGCGTCGCAGTCCCATCGAGCGTCAACGCCGCAACCACATCGGCGACCGACGCGGTTGATAGTGCAACACCGGCGCCGTCCAGCGTGCGGCCGGTCGCGGCCAGAACGTTGACCATGGTGCCCGCGAGAGCAGCGCTCGACGCCGGCGCCGACCCGAGCGACCAGGTGAGTGCCGCATTGTCGTTGATGGTCGAGGCGCGGGTGGTCAGCACGGCGAATTGCAGCCTTGCGGTGCCACCCTTGATGCGCACCTTGCCGCCGAGAAAATCGAAAAGCTTCTGACTGGCATAGGCAAGCGCATCGGTGACCGGCACTTGCATGGCGTTGAACGAAAAAACGGTGCGGTATGCGCCGCCCTGCCCGCTCGTTCTGGCGGCAAGTCCGGATTTGGGCGGGGCAAAGCCGGCCTCGCGGGCCGCGGCACGGGAAAGCGTCCGGGAAAGACCTCGGGTCATGGCAGTCTCCATTCTTGGGGGATTTGGGGGCTCGGCTGGACTCGCCGCAGGCGGGTTCGTTGCGGCCGGAGCCTGATTCATTTCGATAGAGCCAGCTCTATCATCTTGTTAAACCATGATTTTTATGATTTTTTTATTTGACCATGATCTTTCCGAACGGGAAGCCTCGTTCATCAAGACGAAAGAAACCATGTCTTATTTCGTGAGGCGCGGTGCCCCCGTTCCGCCGCAATGCGCCCGCACTTGGGAATTTATTCGGCCCTTCGGGCTTAAAAGGAGGACTTTACATGATTAAGAAAGCCATTGCCGCCGCGCTTCTGACTGCCGTGCTGGCAGGGTGTGCGCAGACCGAAGGCCAGCAGAGAGCCGGAACCGGCGCGTTGATCGGCGGCGCCGGCGGCGCGCTCGTCGGTCAGGCGATCGGCGGCAACACCAAGAGCACCGTCATCGGTGCAGCCAGCGGTGCTCTTTTGGGTGCGGTCGTCGGCAGTGCGACCACGCCGCAGCGGCGCGGCGAGCAGCTTTGCCGCTACCAGGATCGCAACAGCGGCCGCATCTACACCGCACCTTGCGACGACCGCTACTACGACGGCAATTATTGAGCGTAGCCCCCTTCTCCCCGTTCACGGGGAGAAGGTCCCGACAGAGGGACGAGCGGCAGCGCAAAAATTCTGAAATGCTGGCACCGCCCCTCACCTGCCCTGCCGGCATCCTCCCCGTAGGTTCGTGGGCTTGCAAACCGAAGCGGGCCTCCGCAGGGTCAATGCTCCCCGCACCCTACCCATCCGTCCGTGCCGCCTTTTCCAGTGCCGCCTTACGCTGAATTTCGATAGTTCGATTCCAGAAGCGCACCGCTTCAAAATGCTCTTGTCTGGTCAACCAGATCTTATTCTCCAAACTGACTGGATCGCCGCCAACCGCAATTCGATGCGAACAAGAGGATGCCTGGTGCGTATTTTTCAACCTCATATTCTCGATTGAAGTCTACCAACTCTTCGGCTTTGAAAAAAATTATATAGCTGTCGCCGATGAATCCTTCACCTCCATTATGCTCCTTAAGGAAATCGGTGTAATCCTTGGGCAGCGCCACTCCCAGGTTTGCGGAGAGGCCATCGACAACTGCGGCTTCAGCCGGTGGATCGAAACGTCCCTCAGTTAGACTATATCCCATTCTATCCTCCCAGGTCCTTCAGCAACTGATCCACCACGGCGTACCCTGTTGTCGATGAACATCGCGAGGCAGAACGATCTTGTTGGAGGAGTCGATCGGACTGCCACCAAACTTCACTGGATTGACTTCATGCATATCCACTGCAGTGCGCGAACTAAGGCGACAATAGCGCCTACCGACCGTCGTAAGGCTCAACCGTCGCGGATGGGATACCAAAGTCGTCAAGTAGATCCAGCACGCGCTTGGAGATGACCAGACGCAGATCGCCAGCAATGCCGAAATCATCATGACCTGCCTTCCCATCCACTTTCAACCACACGAACTGCGGGAGTTCTACGTGGGGCTGCAGTTCCAGGAAGTCTTCCGACTTCGTGATTTCGGCGTGAGCAAAGTTCGCACCAGAGAAGCCGATGTTCTGCAAGGCTTGTTTGACTTCAGCCACGACGAGAAAGCACGGGAAGGTCGTTATGATAACATCGCCGAACCAACCTTCCATTTGGTAGATCAGTTTGCTTACAACAGGGGGATGAACGCTTGTGTCCAAGATGGTGCCAGGGCCAATTCCGCCGGCGACGTCGGGCTTTATGTAAAAATATTCCATCATTCACCTACGGGAGGATCAAAAAGATGACCGTATTTTTTATCAATCTCAGTTATGTTATCAAAAACTTCTCGGCGGGTTGCCACTGGATGACTCCTCAAGAAATCATCCCAGTCGCCTCTAATAACTTTCTTGTGTAAATTTACGTCAAATTTTTTGTGTATCCCGCGCAAATTCTCGATTGAGTTCAATTCTTCTTCAGCAAACAAACCTGGATATCGATCTAGGATCTGCCGCTCGAACCCATGGTGAACCACGTAGTCGCCGGGGTTTAGATGCGGATTTCGACCAAAGAATGTTGCGCGATAGTTTTTTGAAAGCTCCCATCCTACTGTTGCTCCGTTATATCTAACTCGTGCCGGATCCCTGGCCAGCATTGCGCCTAATATTGCATTGTCAAATGAGCGTTGGGATTTTGGCACCGGTGGAAAGGCGGAGCTAGCTAGCCCTTGCTGGTATCGGAGTGTGTCGGCGTCCACACCGCCAACAATTGCGTCGCCTTCCTCAGCTAGCTCGCCGGTCCGCCTGTTGGCAACGAGGCCTTCGGCGCGCTTCGCGGCTCCAGAACCGACCGATTCGATTGCGCCCAGTATTCCTTTCTCGACGGTAGCAGCTCGACCAGCCCCGGGCCACGGTATCGACCAGCTCAATGCATCAGACCCCTGATGCATCATCAGGTTCTCGACAGGATTCGACGACTCGTAATAGGCATCCTTGTAGTCTGGAGGGCTGATCGTTCCTCCGGACATGCCGTAGGCAACCCAATCATTTAAGTTGGCCAGGGCGATCCCTGCATTGGCAGCTACCTTGCCAAGGGCTTTCCCTTCTGATGCCAACACCGAAAGTGTCGACGGGGCCTTGTACCCGTATGCATCTGGAATGATCCAGCCCAGACCGGCATCGGCCAGTTGCCGGGCCACGGCGGCCCGAGCGACAGCGCCGGACGTTCCCGCAAGCAGTGCGCCTACCTTCGCATTTTTGTCCTGCTGGTATGCAATGCGGCTGTCATAATTATCGGAGAGATCACGGATAATGGACAGCGGCACAGGCTGGATGTTCTCAATGCCCAACTGTTCCTGCGCGGCGACAGACATGGCTATCGCTCTGCCATAGGCGTCCTTGTCATAGCCGTTTGGATCCTCGAGCCCACCGCCGATCACGGCTTTCCAAGCGGCATCGACATTAGGAAACACGTTGCTGACGTAGCCCCCGGCATCGGCTCGTCTGTGATTCATCACCAGCTCTACTGCCGCGGCAGTCGTCTCACGGTGCGCCTGGTCTTCCCGCGAACTGTTCGGCCCGGAATCGGCATCGCGAAGGGCGGCATGGATCGCCTGGTTCGGCATGAGGCGCATGCCGAAAACCTGACGACCGACATCGGCCCGCCAGTCGAAATCCTGGAAACGCTTGTCGCCCTCGTCGAGTCCATAGGCGATCCTGAAGGCATCCCGGCCAGGCATCTTGCCGGAATAGGCGCCGGTCCTTGCGATGGCGTCTGGCGCGTTCTGCTCGGCCAGACCGATGCTGGCGCGAATCTCAACCTGCTGAGCCGTTTTGGCCGCCTCCGCTTGTCGAACCAGCGCTGCCTGTTCCTGTTGTGGAAGATCGTCTCTAAACGCCTGCGCTACACGCTCATCTGGCGTCCGCTTTCCAACGCGGTCACCTTTCCCGATAGCTGCCTTTGAGCTGCCCGAGACAGAGCTGCCGGCCGCTTGGGTCGTATCGCTGGCGGCATCTCCGCCGAAGGACTCGGCCGGCGTCCCGACACCAAACATCTCCAGGGCACGCTGCGGGTCCTTGGCAATCAGCGCCTCGAAGCGCGCCTTCGCGGCGGTGCCGAACCAGTCCTTCACCTTCTGCTGCCTGATCTGCGGATCGAGCCCCATCTTGTCGATCAGATCGAGCCCGTTCTGGCGAGCCGCTTCGAAGGTGACAATGTCGTCGGGATTGGCCTTGCCGATGGCGATGGCATTGGTCTGCAGTACCCTGTCGACCTGGGCTTGCTCATAATCCTGGCGCCGCTGAAGCTGCCGCTGCGCCATGCGCTGCGCGCCAACCGCGCGCAGCGCTTCCTTCTGTCTGGCGAAATTGGCACGCTGGCTCTCGGGCATGTTCGGCAAGGCATCGTCGAATAGCTTGTCGAACAGACCGGCTTTGACCGCCTGGCCAGTGCGCGGATCGACCTCGCCATACATCGCGTCATGCAGCCCGGCGCCATCGGGCGGCCCATTCGCCGCCACCTCGTCTTCCGCCTGCACGATCTGGCCGTTGAACCGGCGACGCGCGAGTTCGGCGTCGAAGGCCTCCTGCTGCTCTTTCATCTGCTGGTGGCGCTCGGCGACAGCGGAAAGCTCGTCGCCAAAACCCTGCATCGCCGCGCCGATTGGCGATCGCTGTGGGTATTGCACCACCGTGCCGGTATCGAGCCGGCGCTGCGCCAGTTGGAGAGGAATGGTCGCCATTTGATTGTTCCCTGCAGTGGCGCCGCGCCGGAGACCGCGGCGCTGTGCCGGCGGACCGGCCAGGTGCCGCCGCTTTCGCGAGTCATGAATTTTGGGGAGGTCGCCAATGACGGCGCCATTGGCCAAACAGGCTTGGGCTTCAGGGGCCCTATTCTGGTCCCGTTGTGAGCTGGGCGGGTTCGTGGACTCGCATGAATGATACGCCGGAGCGGGTCGTGACCACGGCGAGGCCAGCGCTCCTAAAGTCCCTTACTCCTCCGCCCTCGCCGCCTTCTCCAGCGCCGCCAGTTGTGCCTCGTCCAGCGTCAGAAACCCCATAATGTGCTGCACCACTTCGGCCCGCGCGTTGCTCAGCGCGCTATGCAGTTCGAAGCCGTTCGGTGTCCTGGTCCTGGCCATCCATTCGCCATAGGACGGGCGGCGGTAATAGCCCGTCGTCGCCGCGAGGTCGGCCAGCACCATCTCGCCATCCTGGCCCGAGAACACCCTGAGATAGGCCTTGCTCAGCGCATCGCGCGCCTTGGCCGGACCGCCGGCCTGCCCGGAATGGGCGAAACGTTTGCGGCTCATGCGCCGGCACCCGGCGCAGCCGGGCCGCCCGGCATGTCAGCCTGACCACCCTGCAGCATGCCTTGCAAACCATCGAGCAATCCGCTGTCGCGCGCCTGCACGGCGGCGGGCACAGCATCCTTGGCCACCTTGCCGGCAGTGGCGATCGCCGCCATGCCGGCCTGCGCAGTTTGAGCCTTGGCCCTGGCGTCGCGGATGCCGGCGACCTCGTCCTTTCGCCGAAAAATGCGCTGCGGGCTGCGGCCGGCGCTCTGCACGATCTTCAGCGCCTCGTCGCCGTCGATATTGTCCATCACGCCGGGATCGAACTGCGCCATCTGCATGGCCGTGGTGACCACCTGGATGGTGTCGCGTGCCTCGGCCGAACGGCGCAGCACGTCGAGCGGACCGGTGAAGGTCGGCCGCACCGCCTTGCCGGCCAGGCTCGCCGGCGGCAGGAAGCGGCTGTCTTCCTCATATAATCCTTTGTCCTCGAGGAGGCCGAGTTCGCGATCGAGGTTGGAAGCAAAACCGGCCTGGATAATCGAGCCCGACGGTCCGAGCAGCGCGCCCTTCTCTTCCTGTCTGATCAAGGCTTCGGTCGCCGTCATCTGGGGGTTCTGCACCAGCGTCTGGAACAGGTTGACGAACATCATGTCGCGGATCTCCTCGGCCCGGCTTTCCGCGTAATTGAACGCATAGGTCGGGTTCTGGCCGGTGGCGATCGGCGCGATCAGCGGCCGCCCCTGATCGTCGATCAGGCCGGGATAGTTCTCGCCGGGATTGAGCACCGGCACATAGTCGAGCCGCGCCTTCGAAGCGGTGGCCGGATCGGTGATCTGCTGCAGGGCGCGCAGGCCCGAGCGGCGCACGGCGTTTTCCTCGCGCACCGTGGTCAGCGCCTCGATGGTCGGCGAGATGCCATAGGGGTCGCCCTCGTAGCGGCGCCAGTTGAAACACGACACCGGGAAGGAGCGGAAACCGCTCTCCCTGACGATGACCTCCTCGTCCTCGATGACGTGATAAGAAGCGAATGCCGTGTCGAGATACTGGTAGGAGCCGCCCAGCCGATACATCTTGCGCTCGTCGCGCGGTTGGATGCACTGGATCAGCGAAATCTTGGTCTCGCATTTGGCCGGGTCGTCGACCAGCATCTTGATCCGCGCCGGCAGCTTCTCATAGCCGAGCAGCTGCGCCGCCTGCCGCGCGGTCCGCTCGTAGCGGCGGTGGAAAATATCGACCTGGCCCCAGCGGTTGCGCGAGAGAAAACCCTCGACCACCGGGATCGAGGCATAGCGGATCAGCGTGCCGCCAAACCCTTCCTCGGCATAGAGATAGGCCGGACCGTAGCGCACGACATTGCGCAGGCAGGCTTGCGTCGCCGGCACGAAGTTCGAATTGGCGGAATAGCGCAGCGCAAACAGGAAGTCGCGAAGGCTTTCCGCCCACTCCTTTTCCTCGTCGCTCTCCTCGTCGTTCATGGCGGCGGTCGACAGCCCGTGCCATTTTTCCGACTGCGGGATAATCAGGCTCTCCAGCCCGGCAGCCAGCCGGTTGGCGGCCGAGTTAATGGTGTTGGCGTAGACGCGCGCACCGCGCCGCTCCTGCCGCTCGGCCTGTGAGCCCGCGCCGGATTGCCGGCGGCCACTCCAGACATCGGGCGCATCGGGATCGCAGAATTCCGACACCGCCTCCCAAACAGCCTCATACTGGCTGCGCTCGCTCTCCAGTTCCGCCTGTCGCGACAGGATATCGTGGGCACGGGAATCGCTTGTCATGGCAATCTTTCTTCGGTGGTGTCGCTTGTTCGAGGCTCAGATCTTTTTCTGGGAGCAGGTCGAATTTTGCCCACTTTTTCGATGTTCAAAGATATCGCGGTGGGCCTTTGCAGGAGGCCAATGTGGCAATGACGGAAAGCCTACCCGGTTCCTTGACGAGGCGAAGCAAGCAGGTTGCAAAGCGGCTTATCGGCTACGATTCCCGCAACTGGCTGCGCATCACGCAAATCGAGGCGTTCACCGCGTTTCTTGAGGCGGACGGCCGCAAATCGTCTGACGTGATCGAGGTGTCGCCCGGCTGGAACCGCTATTGGAAGGCGATGTGCTCCAACTATACCTCGGTCGATTTTCCCGACTTCGACATCTGCAAGGACCGCACCGACCGGCAATATTCCGTCGTCATCGCCGACCAGGTGCTGGAGCATGTGCAACGCCCACTCGCCGCGGCACAGAATATCCACGCCATGACCAGACCGGGCGGCTGCGCGATGGTGGCGACGCCGTTCCTGTTCAGGGTGCATGCCAGGCCGCACGACTACAACCGCTGGACTCCAGCCGGCCTGAAGCAGGTACTGGTCGAAGGCGGCTTTCCGGAAGCGGGCATAGAGGTGTTCAGCTGGGGCAACAAAGCCTGCGCAAAAGCCCATATCGGCGGCCCGGTGCGCGCCTACGGCCTATGGCGAGACCTCAGTAACGACGAGGAATATCCGCTGATGGTCTGGGCGTTCGCGAAGAAAAGATGAGACTCGGAGAAACGCTGGCGCTTGAACACCCCCCTCTGGCCTGCCGGCCATCTCCCCCTCAAGGGGGGAGATCGGATGTCGCGTCGGCTTTCGCAAACCACCAACGCTGGAGGGCTGGCAAAAGGTAGAAACTGCCAATCTCCCCCCTTGAGGGGGAGATGTCCGGCAGGACAGAGGGGGGCCTGCTTGGCGCTACCCCTGCCGCCGCTTCACCAGCCGCCCCAGCCGCCGCCAGGTCCACCAGGGCCAGCCGCCCCGGTTCCTGAACACCCGTTTCATCGCGCCCATTTCACACCCCCAGAAGCACGCGGCGCTGGCCGGTAAGATCACCGGGCGCGAGATCGGTCTTCACCGTGCCGGCTGTGCCCCGGCGCTGCTCGAGTTCAGCCCGCAAGGCTGCCTCGCGCGCCTGCACGTCCTTGTCGGCGATGGTCGGTGTCGAAGGCAGCGGCTTCAAGGCGGGTGGTTTTTGCAACAGGCACATGGTTCCAGCTTTCTCTTGTCCAGTCGAAGAGGATGAAGGTTTCGCCGTTGCGGCCATAGCCCGGTAAACGGCAGCGTTCCGTGGCGCCAAGCCGGCCAAGCCAGCGCAGCGCCAAGTCATTGGCGGCAAGCGCCCGGGCCTCGACCCGCCAGGCGCCGCGCGCTGCAACCTGCGGCCCGAGCACCTCGTGAAAGAACCGCGTAATCCCAGGCACGCAGCGCCTCATGCGGCGCGTGCCCCAGCTCCAAGCGATCCACAGGCCGCTGCGCTGCTCGGCGGCGCCAAAGCCGGCTTCCGGATTGCCGTCCAGCTCGGCGACATAGGCAAACCCCTGCAGCGCCGTCAGCGCCAGCAGCGCCGGCGACCACTGGTCGAGCTGGCAGTCGATCTCAGCCCGGTCCTCGGGGCGCAGGTTGGCAGCGATGTAGCTGAGGTCGCGCAAAGTGGCGGGGATGATACGGACGGTCATGGTGTATGGCTGCCGTCAAGTTACCGAAACGCCCCTAGCGGATCGCTCTGCCCGACCTGCCTGCGCGCCGCCTTGAACTCCGCCGGATCGACCATCGCTTCCCTCAGCATCATCACGCCGTAGCGGGTCGCCGCCATCAAATCGTCGCGCAGCTTCACCACCTGGCCGCCCTTGCGGTGGTAGAGGCGGAATTCCTCGAACCAGGGCAGAAGTGTCGAGAACACCTTGAAACGACCGGATTGCATGCGATCGAGCATTTCCATCAGCCCGGCTTCGACCGAGACCGAGCCGTCTGGGAATTGCGCATGGCTGGCCAGCATGTTCAGCCCATGCGCCGCATATTGCCTGGCAAGCGCCACGCCGGCACCTTCCAGCGTCTCGCGGCGGCCGTCGCGCGGCCACGCCCAGGGCAGCCATTCGCCCCAGGGTTTGAGCGTCAGCGCCTGCATCGCCGGCGTCTGCTGCGATGCCCGGCAGGCTTTTGTGACATAGACGACATCGGCCTCCGTATCCCAGGCAAGCTCGACCGCGGCCGACGGATGATCCCAGCCGAAATCCAGCGCGCCGAGCCGCGGCCAATAGCGCGGCAGCCGGAACGGCTCGCAGGCGATCAGCTCCTCGGCCACCGGAAAGATGCGGCCGGAGCCCAGCACCGGAATGCCCTTGGCCCTGGCTTCGCGCTCATGCGCTGGATAGGCCGATATGATCTCGGCGCGCTGCTGCGGCGTGTAATGCTCGGCATCGTCGATGGTCATGAAGGTGACGTGGCGGGTCATCGGGCGCCCTCTCGGCTTGAATCATTTTGGGAGATGCGGTGGGTAGCGCGTTGTTTGGGCGAGAGCTTTTCGCGCTGGCGGGACAGCGCCCCCCTCTGTCCTGCCGGACATCTCCCTCACTTGGGGGGAGATTGGCAGTTTCCGCGTCCCGCTTGCCTGCAACCGTTGGAGATTGGCGAACCCCCCTCGTGGGGAGATGTCCGGCAGGACAGAGGGGGGCGCAAAGGAACGCAAAGGATGAGAGGAAGCGAATGCATCCTTCCTGAACTCTCCTCACCCCTTCCCCATTCCCTCCACCTCCTCCGCCGACAAAAACAACAACACCACCTCCGACATGCCGAGCAGCGGCGTGAAGGTGACGATGGTGATGCCGCCCGTCGCATTGGTGCGGGTCAGCCCTTCGGAATAGACGTTGAGCGGCGGTTCCTCGTCGAACCAGACGCCGTGCAGTGTCTCGCCCTGCCATTTCTCGCGGCCCTTCTCAAAACTCTTGAACGACAGCACCGATTCAGCGGCCTGGACGTCGCCGCCGCCGCCATGGCGGACCACCACGCTGTCCAGCCCATGCGGCGCGCCGCGCCCCACGATGGTGCTGACAATGGCATCGGCCGGGATCATGCCGGTGCCCCACGCCGCCGGCTGCTGCGGCGGGCCGATCAGCATGCGCTGCGGGTTGTCGCGCGTGCCCTCGGCGGTGACGCCGGCCGCCCACAGCCGCACGGCCGTGTCGAACACCTTGCCTTGCCACCACTCGGGATAGCGGCCGGTCAGGTGCATTGCCCATTCGGCACCGCCGGCCCTTGTCTTGCCAAGCTGGTTGCCGGCCATGAACAGCCGCTCGCGGCTGGTCGCACCCGCCGCATGGAACTCGGCCTGTTTTGGATAGGGCCGGTAGGCGGCAAGCTGATTAGTGCGGCGTCTGCGGTCCAGTTCGCTGAGCAGGCTCAGATACTCGGTCTTTGCCGCGGCCTGGCTTTTCGAGGCCAGGCTCTTCGAGGCTCGGCTTTTCGAGACCCGGCTGTTGGAGGAACGGCCGGAGGACGGCTTCGAGGCCGCGGATGCGCTGCCTGATTTCGTCATCGCTCAATCCATCCAGAGTGTTGATGTTGGCGCCGAGATCCTTGGGCAGCACCGACAGCACGATCTTCAGATACTGGTCGGGTTTTTCCGCACGCACCTCGGCGATGACGCCGGCGCCGTGCGCCCGGAAATCGGCACGGATAGCTTCCAGGAAACCATCGGCCAGCGTCTTTTTCGTCCGCTTCGGCCGGGCGGACGGCCTGGCTTGCGGCGTGGATTTCGCCGCAGCCGGCGGATTGTCGGTGATCTCCGCCATGCCGCTACTCCGCAGCCCCGGTAGGCGCCGCGATCTCGGGCTTCGTCGCTGTACCGGCCTTCGCCGCTGTCTTGCGTATCGGCCTTTTGTGGGACCTGCTCCCCTTGCCGGTGCGCACCGGCTTAGCCTTTGACTTGAGCCTTGCCGCCTCGGGCTTCGCCGCCTCGGACAAGGCCTTCAGCCTCGCTCTGACGAGACCCACCGCACTGCCGCTAACACCCGCCTGCGGAAACCCGAAGCCACCGGCCGCATCGACGGGACCGCCCCGCACCATGCCGATCCGCACACCGGCCGCAACGGGCTCGAAATGGCCAGCGCGCCCCTGCGGCGCCGCACCCTCGAACTGGCCAAGGGCGCTAACGACCTCGCGGCCGTCATCGTCGGTGATGATGGTTGCGTAACGATTGGACATGGGGTGATCTCTGGACGCGCGTTGCGGAACGGATGCATCGATGTGAGGCTTGCCACACGACAGTGGCGGGGCGAGACTATGAATAACCGGATCGCGAAAACTCTGACCGACCTGGCGGCCACCCGCCGAGTCATAGTGTTCGAAATCCGCGGCGGCCTCTTCCAGTGGATGGAGGAAGAACTAATCCCTGCCGATCCGGAAAATGGCTACCCCCTGCCTGAATGGCGTGGATGGCGGACATCCGGGCTGTTCTCCCTTAGCCATGAGGCTGAGCACGAAGCGCGTATGACCGTTGCATGGCTGCGGGAGATTGGCTGAAACAAAAAACCCGCCTCGGCGGGCGGGTCGTTGGCGCAAATCAGCATCATGCCCGAATCTATAGCATAGCTGCCGGCACGATGTCAATGGTAAAGCGGTCGATTAAAGGAAAAAATTCCTGAAGCGAGCGATTTGCACACGAGAGCCTGCGAAGCGCCCGATCCCGGTACCGCCATGCCGGATCGGAAAAGACGCTCGCGCGTTTGCAGCTTGATGCATGTCGCCAAAGCTCGGAACGCGACGTGCTTTAGCCAATGGGAGCAACCAGCTATGAATGTCGCCAATCTGCAACTCGAAGGCCTGCTGATGGCCATCGCATCGATCAACCAGGTCCTTGTCCGCAAGGGCGTGCTCTCGGTCGAGGAGATAGACATCGCCTTGCGCAAGGCCGAAGCCGGCGAGACCAGCGAAGAACGGTCGGAAGGCATGTCGGCATCGAGCCGCGATGCCGTCAACTTCCCGATCCGGCTGCTGGAACTGGCCAATCAGTGTCAGCCGGAGGCGGATATGCCGTCATTCTCGAAACTGGCGCGCATGGTCGGCCAAATGAAGGAACCCTACAACGACCAGATGTGACGTCGCGATCGCCTCCCCGTGTCGGAATGCCGCTTGCCAGCCAAAGATTCGATCAGCTGGCCGATCCCGGTTTCCAGGTCAGCACGCGGCCAGGCCCATGCACTGCGGCAAACAGCAGTCCGGCCAGGAAGCTGAAATGGTCGACGAAGAAGCCGAACTCGGCCTGGTTGCCGGCCCAGTGCGACGGCCCGTGGAAGGCGAAGCCGAGGAAGATGACGTAGAAGGCGGCAACGAGCGCGGCCGGTGTGAAGAAAGCGCCGGTCAGGAAGCATATGACCAGCACCACTTCAAGCAGCGCCGCGCACCAGGCCAGAAACAGCGGGAACGGAAATCCGGCGGCGGCGATGTAGCCCGCGGTGGCACCCATATCGGTGAACTTGAAGACCACCGCCAGGAGGAAGACGGCCGCGAAGATCAGCCGGCCGATGAGGATTGCCGCGGTTTGCCACGGCGTTTGAGCGGGTGATTGAGCGGTTTCCAACGACATGATGTCCTCCAGGCTTGCGACGGGTTTCGCCCCAAGGACGATACACCAGCCGCAAACCCGACATCATCCCCGAAGAATACTAGCTGGGCCAGCGCAAATCGCCGGCCGCAGGTGCTGGGCTCGGACTACTCGGCCGCGTGGTGGCTGATCGGTGCCCGCACTGTGCCGTACTGGCTGCCCCAGCGGTCGGTCATGGCGCAGCGGACATCCCACAGTTCCGGAAAGAACCGATGGCGGGCGCCGGCCTCGAGCAGTTCGACCGGCCGGCCTTTCAGCGATTTCGAGCCCAGCCCGATCGAGCGATGGATGAGGTAGAGGTGGTTGGCGCGGAATTTCTGGAACAGCTCGTCGAATTCGATCAGCGCCTCGGCCACGACGTAGCTGTCGCCATGATCGTAGCCGGTATCGTAGACATCCTCGACCGAGAGCCCGCGGCCATCGAGATAGGACGCTTTGAAAGCCCGCCACAGGTCCGGCGGCATGCGCAGCAAGAGTTTGAAGCCCGGCGATTCCTGGCCGCTGCCATTGCCGAGCTGCAGCCGAATCTCCTGGTATTCTTTGGGCGACATGGTTTCGAGCAGGTCGAGTTGCGCGGTCATCATGCGCATCAGCCGATGCACGCGGCCCATCAGCGTGACAATCCGATGCGTGTTCTGCTGCTCGAGGAAGTCGACGACATCGATCAGCGTATAGGTGATGAGCTTCATCCACAGCTCCTCGACCTGGTGCACGATCTGGAACTGCAGCTCGTCGGCATTGACCATCTCGGCCAGCGGCTTCTGGCAGGCGAGAAGCTTGTCGCACCTGAGGTAGACGCCATAGTCGCGCATTTCGGGTGCTTCGATACGGGCATAATAGTCCGGCTTGTGCATGGCAGCTGCTCCTTTGCCCGGCCCATCGGCTCAGGGCATCTGTTCGGTTCGAGTCCTGGAGGATAAGCGCTTTTGGCTTGAACATTGTTCCTTTCTGTTATCCAAATGGCATAAAATGAAGGACGGAAGTTCGTTCATAGAACGATTCGGGAGAACGGCTTATGCTGGATGCCCTCGACCGGAAGATCGTCGCGGTGCTGGAACGTGACGCGCGGATCTCCTTCGCGGCGCTTGCCGACGAGGTCGGCTTAAGCAAGACGCCGTGCTGGAAGCGGGTCAAGGCGCTGGAGGACGCCGGCATCATCCGAGGTTACTCGACACGAATCGACCCGGCCAAGCTCGGCTTCGGCATAGAAGCCTTCATCCAGGTGTCGATCGATTTCGAGCTTTCCGAAGCCTTCGAGACCGCGGTCCAGGCACATCCGCTGATCCGGCGCTGCCACGCCACGACGGGCGATGCCGACTATCTCCTGCAGATCGTGACGGTCGACATGATGGCGCTGGACAGGATGTTGCGCGTCGAGCTCAGCCGCCTGCCCGGCGTGCGCCGGACGATCACCTCGATGGCTATGCGCGAGATCAAGGGCGGCATTTCCTTTGCCAACGCCGTTGGGCATGCGCAGAAGCGATAGCGGGCCGACAGAGGCTGGGGTTTCATTCGATTTGGATGGTTCAGGCTGCGGTTTTGTCGGGCTTGTCTATCCTCGGTGCCGGGCTTGGGGCTGGATCGACGTCCTGCTCCTTCTGCTGTTCGGCGTCGGCTTTCCGCTTCGGGCAGTCCTCGTAGCCATGGTCGCGCCCGCCGCAATAGGCGCAGCATTTTGCCGGGATATCGGGGCGAAACATCGTCATGCATTGAAATGCACGTGGCGCCCGTCTGGTTGCGTTGCACCGTTACGCTTCGCTTACATTAGGGATTTAGGCGCTGAATCCGAGGCTTTAAGGCGTGTAGCCCAGCACGGCCAGGACCGACAGTCCTGCAACCAGGCCAATTGCAATAACAATGCCGAAATGCCGTTCCAGGAATCTGGGCGGCCCCTGCCAGTCGTATCGCATGTCTGAAACTCCGCCGGGTAATCTGGGGCGAAACGTTCAGGCGTCAAGGCCGGCGGTCCTGACAGCGGTAGACTTGACAGGCGGTAGACAGAACGCTGCCATTGTTCATATCGTGGTTCATATCCGAACGCGGGACGGCACTCATGCCCGAGCATCCTTCATCAGCGGGAGAAAGCCTTTCCCAGCCCGCTGCGGCACCTGACCCTCGCCTGGCCTTCGTCTATGCGGAGGCGGTGCGGGGTCTCCAACACCAGCAGAACGTGGTGGAGAGCCTCAATACGCGGGCGGGCAATCTGATCTTTGCAACCGCGTTCGTGAGTTCTCTTCTCGGCGGCAGGGCTCTCGTGGATGGGCTGGGGCTGTGGGACTGGCTGGCGCTGGCGCTGCTTTTCCTGATCGGCCTGCTGGTCGTGATCATGTTGTGGCCCTACTACAACCTTACGTTCCGCTTCGACCCGGAGCAGCTGCTCCAGGATTTTGTCGATCATAATCCTTCTGAAACCCAAAACCCTTCTGGAGCCCAAACCCCTTCTGGAACCATGGATGTGATGCACCGCGCGCTTGCGCTCCGCATTAAAACCGACATGGCCAGCAACTGGCGGATTATTCAGCGCCTGCGCGTCGCGCTACAGCTGGCCTTGTTTCTATTGTTGCTGGAGCTTTTGGCGTGGATGCTCGCGATAGTGCGGGTCTAGGCTCAGGGCCCGGACAGTTCATTGGCTGACCCAGAAAGCTCTCGCGCTTATGGACCGGGGTGCGCATTTTCCGGAATGAAGGCATGAAGCGGCTTCATGCGTGAATGAGAAGGTGCTAGACAGCGTCCACTTCCTCTATTCCCGCTTCGTCTAATGGTAGGACAGCGCCCTTTGAAGGCGTGAATCGTGGTTCGAGCCCATGAGCGGGAACCAGCCGCGCCCGTGCCGATCGGGCTGCTGCAACGCGCCAGCACATTTTTGAAATTCCCAAGGATGGTCGGCCGGACCAGGGGACCCTATAACGACCAGATGTGACGGAGGACGACATGGCCGACGACAAATCCAAGATCAAACAGGACCGCAAACCGGCCGCCGGCGAGGAGCCTTACGACGTTGCCGCTTTTGCGAAAAAATACGGCATACCGCCGAGCGAGGCCGCGACCATCATCAAGCGGTACGGGCCTTCGAGAAAGAAGCTCGACGCGCACATGGCAAGCCGCAACGCCTGATCCGGGTCCGCGTTCGTCGATCCGGACATCATCCGGTTGACCAAGCCGCCTGTTCCTGCCTGCCGGCGCAGTCGGCCGGATTCAACGCCAGGTTTCAGGAGCGCAATAACTCATTTACTTTGACGCGCTACCACCCAGGCGGGAAATCGGTGGGGGTCGGATGTCGGACCGTGTATTGCGCTTTGAATGTGTCATGGAGCCAACCGGCCGGTGGATGATCTGGGACACCAGGCTCGATATTCCGGCCCAGTTCTCGGCGCTTGCGCTGACCGGCCTCTGTCACGGTGAGGCCGTTTCGCTCTGCAGCCTCTTGAACGAGACAGACTCCGAGGCCGCCTCGATCGAGGCCCGGCAGAGCCGAGCCTCCTGATCGTAGCGCTGTCAGCAGCATAAACTTTCCTCCCTGGAACGCTGCCTTTGACTGCAGAAGGCGTATTGGCCCGGCAGGCGGATCTCGCCCACCAGCCCGCTCGCCATTTGCCCGGGATTTTGCCTTGACAAACAAAGGTGCTATATTAGCTGACTAATCGATTCACAGTCGGCGAACCGGCATGGCCAAGAAGAAGTCAAAACTGGAATCTTCCAGCATTTCCGCAGTCTCTTCGGCAGAAGCCTATGAGGCGACCTATTTTGCCCGCAAGTGCGGCCTGACGCCGGATGAAGCGCTGAAGATCATGCGTGAAGCCCAGGACTGGGTCAGTACGACGACGTCATCCGGCGCCAAGCGGAAGAACTAGTCTACGCTTGCCGTCCCGCCGGCAGGGCCACTTGCGCGCTCGCTCGTGCCACGATCGCTTGCAGCGGCTCCGGCCGGTGCAACAGAAATCCCTGGCCGAAGGCAACACCCATGTCCCTGAGGATGTCGAGCGCATCCTGTTCTTCGATCTTCTCCGCCACCACGGAGCAGCCGAGGCTTCTGGCGATGCCCGATATGGCCGAGACGATTTCGCGGTCGAAGCGGCTCTCGGCAATATGCTCGATGAAGGACCCGTCGATCTTGATCACGTCGACGGGAAAGCGCCTGAGATATTCGAACGAGCTCATGCCCGCCCCGAAATCATCGAGGCTAACGCGGCAGCGCCGCTCGCGCGCCTTGCGGACGAACTGTTCGGCAGCCGTGAAATTTGTGACCGCAGCGGTTTCCGTGATCTCGAAGCCGATGCCCGAATGCGGCGCCCCGGTCTCGTCGATTGCGGCGTCGACGAAATCCCAAAGCTGCGGATCGCTCAGCGTCTGCGCCGAAAGGTTGAAGCCGAGCGTGAGCGCCCCCGACCTCAGCGCCGGCCCATGAAGCGAGAGTGCCGTCCTGATGATCCAGCGGTCGAGCCGCGAGGCAACGCCGAACCGCTCCGTTGCCGGGATGAACTCGCTCGGTGGGATCAGCTGTCCATTGCGCCCGACGAGACGAGCCAGGACCTCGACTTGGCGGCTCTCTCCCCAAGATTTTCCGAGCCGGTGGATTTCCTGGCCGAACAGTTTCAGCCTTCCGTCCTCCATGGCGTCGACAGTGTCGGCTGCCAGCCGCGCCGCATTGAGGCCGCCGGCGCCGGATGTCGTCTCGGGGGAGAACACCGCGAAGCGATTGCGCCCGGCGGCCTTGGCCGCATAGCAGGCGTCGTCGGCACAGGCGAGCGCGTCAGCCACCGCAGTATTTTGATCGGCGACAAAGGCGATGCCGATGCTGGCGGCGAGCTTGCGCGACGTCGCCGTCGAGCCTAGGTCCGCGTCGCGAACCCCCGCGAGGACATCGCCAGCCAGACGCTCGGCTTGCGCTGCATCGCAATCGGGCACCAGCAGCGCGAACTCGTCGCCGCCAAGGCGCGCGGCATGCGCCGACGGCGGCAGGCAGCCCAGAATGCCCATGGCGACACTCTTCAGCGCGAGGTCGCCGGCGGCGTGGCCGGCGAAGTCGTTCAGCGCCTTGAAGTAATCGAGATCGACGTAGAAGACTGCGAGCGGGCGCGCCGTTGCGATATGATGGGCCAGCAGCCGGTCGAATGCGGCACGGTTCAAAAGGCCGGTCAGGGCGTCGTGATGAGCCGCATGGGCGAGTTCCTGCTCGCGTTGCTTCGTCTCGGTGATATCGCGCACCGTGCCCAGGATCTGGCCTGACGATTGAGCGTCGGCGATGAAGCGTATCAGCGATTCGACATGTCGGACCTCGCCGTCCCGCTTGACGATCCGGTATTGCACGGCGACGACCTTCTGGGTTTGCAACGGCACCTTGTGGGCCCGCTCGGCGTTGTCCCTATCGTCCGGATGCAGATAGCTGTGCCAGAGGTCGCTCGACACCTCGTCGGTGTCGGCGACAAGCCCGAAGATTTCCCGGGTGCGCTCGTCCCAGTAGCTTTTGTGTGCGGCAAGGTCGTGATGCCAGATCCCGGTGCCGCTGGCCGCCAATGCCAGGCGAAATCGAGCATTGACCTGTTCGAGCTCTGCTTCCGCTTGCTTCTGCTTGGTGATGTCGGTCTGGACGCCCATAAGCCGGATCGGCCGGCCTTCAGCATCCCGCTCGACCACACCGCCGCGATCGAGAACCCACACCCAGTGGCCGGATTTGTGTTTCAGCCTGAGTTCGGTCTCGATAGAATCGGTCAGGCCGGCAATGTGGCGTTCGCCGCTGGCCACCGCCCGCTCGCGATCGTCTGGGTGCGTCAGCTGCAGCCAGAGGTCGCTTGTCTTGGCAAGCTCACCTTCGCCATAGCCCAGCATCTGCGACCACATCGCCGAGTAGAAACAGTCGCCGCTCGCGAGATCCCAGTCCCAGACTCCAAGATGCGCGCGTTCGAGCGCCAGCTCCCAGAACTCTCCGTTGCGATCCTTCTTTTCGGCCATGCCCTGCACTTCGCCCGACCCGTCGCGGCCATTGTGCGGCAAAAGCAAAGAAGAAACCGTTACTGCGCAAGGAGTGGGCGACGGGGTATGGAGGCACTACGAGGGCAGTGCTTCTAGAGCGGTTCAGGAAAAGTGTGGCACGAACGCCCGGCCACAACCCCTCACTTCTTCCCTTGCGGGTAGATCGTCTCGCCGCGCTTTAGCATTTCGACAAACGCCGCGATCTTCTTCTCGCGTCCGGCCTCGGTCTTCATGTTGTGGATGCGGAAGGCGAGCGCGAAACGATTCTGCGCGCTGAGCGTTGCCATCATCGCCTTGGCCTCGGGCACGGCATCGATGGCGGCCTGCAAATCGCCGGGGATTTTCATGTTCTTGCCGCTTCCATAGGCGCGCGCCCAGCGGCCATCGGCCTTCGCCGCATCGATCTGTTTCAGCCCGTGTTCGGTCATCCGGCCCTGCTCGATCAGCCGGGCAACGTTGTCGACATTGATCTGGCTCCAGATGCTCTTGCTGCCACGCGGCGTGTAGCGCTGCAAATAGCTCTTGTCGTCGAGCCCCTTGCGCACGGCGTCGATCCAGCCCCAGCACAGCACGACGTCGATGGCCTCCTTGGGCGTAATCGAAGGCAGCCCCGAACCGACCTTGTGGATCTTGATCCAGACCTCTGTCTCGGTGTCGTGGTGCTGGCCGAGCCAGGTGTAGAAGATTTCGGCATCGCTGAACTCGCGCACCTTGGCAGGATCGACCTTGATGGGCGCCATTAGCGGGCCGGCCTTTTTGCGGTGGTCATCGGTTTCCTCCTTGCTGCTTCGCCTTCATCTGATGAAGCAGCAACGGAGCCACCGTTGCAAGGCTGGCGAGACAGCGAAACTGCCAATCTCCCCTCGACGGGGGAAGATCGGCAGCGTCACCGAGGGCTCAAGATGCCGCCGCTAATCCCCAGGAATCGTGAACACTTCGTCGGCGCGGCCGTAGCCGCCGTCGGCGACTTCCTCGATCAGCACCATTGTGTAGGGCCGCACGCCTTCGCCGAACATCTCGACGAACAAAGCGGTGGTCTTATGGATGAGGTCTTCCTTCTGCCGGGCGGACAGAGCGCGCTCAGGCACCTTGAAATTTGCGAATGGCATGGCGTCGATTCCTTGTTGGTTGTTGGAGAAAAATCAGACTGTGCCGCCATTGGCGCGCAGCACCTGGCCGTTGATCCAGCCGCCATCCGGCCCGGCGAGGAACGACACCACCCCGGCGATGTCGGCTGGTTGGCCGAGCCGGCCGAGCGGGATCGTCTTGGTGATGGTCTCGACGAGCGTCTCAGACTTGCCGCCGAGGAACAGCTCGGTCGCCACCGGCCCCGGCGCCACGACATTGACGGTGATGCCGCGCGGCCCGAGTTCCTTGGCCAGCACATGCGTCATCGCCTCGACGCCGGCCTTGGTCGCGGCGTAGACGCCGTAGGTCGGCTGGTAGAGCCCGACGACGCTGGACGAGAAGCTGATGATACGGCCGCCGTCGCGAAGCCGCCTGGCGCATTCGCGCATGCCGCGAAACACGCCGCCGAGGTTCACCGCGATCTGCCGGTCGAAATCCGCGTTGTCCATCTCAGCGAGCGGCGCAAGTTTCATGATCCCGGCATTGTTGACCAGCACGTCGAGCCCGCCGAAGGCCTGCTCGGCAGCGTCGAACAAACGCGCCACGTCAGTGGGCTCGCCGACATCGGCCTGGGCGGCGATTGCCACCCCGCCCGCCGCCTCGATCTCGCGCACCACGCTGTCGGCGGCTTCAGCGCCTCTGGCGTAATTGACGACGACCGAAAAGCCGTCGCGAGCCAGCCTTCTGGCGATTTCCGCGCCTATGCCCTTCGAGGCGCCGGTCACCAACGCCGCCCTTCCATTCTGTATAGCCATGACGGATCTCCAATTCTTGTCGCCTGAAGGTAGGTGATAAATTCACCGGGATAATCGTTCGGGTCTTGCCAACACCGTTCGGATATGGCGAACAATTGCCATGGACAGTCTCGACCGGATGCGCCTTCTCTCCCGTGTGATCGAGCGCGGCAGCTTCACCGCCGCCGCCGCCGACCTTGGCCTGTCGCGATCCACCGCCACCGAAGCGATCAAGCAGCTGGAGGCGCGGCTCGGCGTCAGGCTGCTCGAGCGCACCACGCGCCACGTCACCCCTACCCTCGACGGCCAGGCCTATTACCAGCGTTGCCTCGCCATCCTGGCCGATGTGGAGGATGCCGAGGCCGGCTTCCAGGCGGCGCAGCCGCAAGGGCAGCTCAGGATCGACGTGCACGGCTTCATGGCTCGCCATTTCATCCTGCCGCGGCTGGCCGAGTTCCTCGACCGCTATCCCAGAATCGATCTGCATATCGGCGACGGCGACCGGCTGGTCGACCTGGTGCGCGAAGGCGTCGACTGCGTGCTGCGCTCCGGCGAACAGGCCGACAGCGGCATGATCGTGCGGAGGGTAGCGACGCTGCGCGAGGTGACCTGCGCCAGCCCCGCCTATCTGGAGAAGCACGGCGTGCCGGCAACGCCTGCCGATCTCGGTGGTCATGCAATGGTCGGCTTCCGCTCGTCGCGGACCGGCGAGGTCATGCCGCTCGAATTCACGGTGAGCGGCGAGCTACGCACCATCACGCTGCCGAGCCGGGTGACGGTCAACGGCTCCGACACGATGGCGGAGCTCGCTCGCCTCGGCTTCGGCCTCGTGCAAGCGCCGCACTACCGCTTCGCCGGCGATTTCGCGCGCGGCACGCTGGTCGAGGTGCTGCCGGACTATCCGCCGTCGCCAACGCCACTGTCGGCGCTCTACCCGCAAAACCGCCAGCTCGCGCCGCGCGTGCGGGTGTTCATCGACTGGGTAATCGGGATTTTTGGCGAGGATGAGAAATCGGGCCCGGCGTGATCGTGCCGGGGCTGCTGGCTACTTTGAGCAGGTCGCGTCCTTCGCGCCTGCGGCGCCCATGGCGGTTCTTCCCGTCGTACTGTAGGAATTTCCCTGGCAGAACCGGCCTGGTGGACACGGCGGGCTTCAACTTGGGGAAATATTGCCATGCGAGCGATGCTGTTCGGCCTGATGCTGTTGCTGCCGACCATGGCCCGGGCGGAACCGATCGAAACCCAGAAGATCATCACCGCGCTGACCGGCGACTGGAATGGCGACAGCGCCGTCGATCTGGTGATGATCGTCGAGACCAAGCCCGGCGACCCGATGGACATGTACTTCTTCCTCAGGGACCGCGAGGCCAACTTTCTAAAACCTGCCGGCATCGTGCGTGAGCAGATCTACGGGGAGTGGAACGGTTACGACCGGCCGGGCTACGAGGCTTCCGACACCGAGCCGGGGCTGACCGCATTGCCGAACGGCTCGATCAAGCTGCATCTGCCGGCAATGCCGGTTGGTAGTAAACGAACCAACCAGACGCTGACGCTCGCATACCGCAGTGATGCCTTCATCGTCGCCGGTTTCGCCTATAACTATCACGATTATCTTGAGGACAATGTCGCAAGCGATTGCGACTACGATGTTTTGTCCGGCAAGGGCAAAAGCAGCAAGATGCAGCCCGATGGCACCACAAAGCAGAAGACCGTGGCGGTGGAAGGCAAGGTCATTGCCTTTTCGGAGTGGAACCCCGGAATAGGCTTCAGCGCCTGCGGCGAGTGAGGCACGCCGCACCATCGGATTTTCCGATAGCACTATCGTTTTCTTCCGTTTCCGCTTCAAACCCAGACCTGCGACTTCCCTGACGAAGTGATCGTCTGTGGAAGCGAAGGATGGCGGATGTGGCAAACAAGAAAGTTCTGGTCGTCGGCGGCAGTTCGGGGATGGGTCTGGCGCTGGCAAGGCGATGTCTCGAGGCTGGCGCCGAGGTCATCATCGCCGGGCGCAACGAGGACAGGCTGAAGCGCGCCCGCGAGCAACTGGGTAATCCTGCCACACTGGACACGGTCGCGGTCGATATCACCCGGGAGGACCAGGTCGCCGCTTTGTTCAGGCGGATCGGCCGGCTCGACCATATCGTCAGCACCGCAGCCGACATCGACGGCGCCTATCAGCTGTTGCCTGCGGTCGAGCTGAAGGCTGCGCAGAGGGTCGTTGAAAGCAAATTCTACGGGCCGCTGCTGCTGGCCAAATACGGCGCGCCCATACTCTCGGCCACGGGCTCTATCACCTTCACATCCGGTATCGCGGCCTACCGGCCAGCGGCACGAGGCTCGGTCGTCGCCGCCGTCAATGCGGCACTTGAGGGGCTCGTGCGGGCGCTCGCCGTCGAACTGGCGCCCATCCGCGTCAACGCGGTCTCGCCTGGCTGGGTCGATACGCCGATCTGGGGTTTCGTTGCCGGCGACAAGAAGGACGACACGCTGAATGCGATGGCAGAGCGGCTGCCGGTTGGGCGGATCGGACAACCCGACGACATCGCCGACGCTATCTGCTTCCTGATGGGCAACGCCTTCACGACAGGGACGACACTGCATGTCGACGGCGGGCATCGGCTGGTCTGACCGGCGCGAAATTGGCGCCCGCGGCCGCCAGCAGCAGTTTCAATGCGGGCGGCTGAACCCGTCTGCGGCGCCAGATCATGGCGAACGACGCTGTGTCAACCGGACCCGGCCAGGGCATTTCGATGACCTCGCCACGATCGAGCGCCTCGACCACCGCCAGGCGCGGCACCAGACCAAGGCCGGCCCCAGCCGCCACCAGGCGCGCGATCGTGCCGATGCTGCCGACTTCGGCGGCAAGCCTCGGCGATGCAATGCCTGCCTCGGCAAATGCCTTGTCGAACAGGTGGCGATAGATGCATCCGGCTTCGGTGACGACGAAGCGCGTGCTGGTAAGCGCCGTGAGATCGCCTCTCATCGCTGCTTCCTCAGGAGGAACGATGAGGATCAATGGCTCCGCCGATAGCGTCCGCTTGGCGAGGTGCTCGTCGACCTTGTCGAAACCGTCCCTGTCGAAGCAGAAGGCGACGTCGATGTCGCCATCTTTCAGCTTGCGCATGAGATCGCCGCTGCCCGCGACCGTCAGCCGAAGCTCGATGTCGGGACGGGCGGCCTGGAAATCCGGGAGCCACTGCGCAAGCTTCGCCGAGGCGATCGTCTCCAATGCGCCGATCGTCACCGATCCGGCGGTATGTCGGGCAGTCACGTCCACAGCCGCCCGTGCCTCTTCGGCCAGCATCAGAATGCCTTGCGCGTAAGGCAACAGCGTGGTGCCCGCCGGCGTCAGCTGGAGGCCTTGCTTCGACCGTGTGAACAGCACCGTGCCAAGCTCGGTTTCAAGCGTCTGGATCTGGTCGCTCACGCTCGATTGCGCGAGGTGGATCTCCTCTGCGGCGCGGGTGATGTTTCGACATCGCGCAACCGCGAGGAACGTCTTGAGCAGTCTTGGATGCATCAGGAGGATCTGACCAGTTGCCTGCTTTACTGCAGCTGAGGCTTCTTGAGAAAGCTGTTGCGGTCGGCCGACTTGACGCGCAGCCAGGTTTCGCGGCCATCGCGCACTACCCGCAACGGGATTTCGGCGCCCGCCGGGTTCTGCCACAGCTTGCGGTAGAAATCGGCGAGCCCGTCGACTTCGCCGTCGCGCACATCCGAGATGATGTCGCCCTGGCGCAGGCCGGCTTCGGCTGCCGGGCTGCCCTCGGCGACACTCATCACCACGACCTCGCCATTGCTTTCGGCGGAGAAGGCGCCAAGCCAGGGGCGCGGTGGCTTAGCAACTTGGCCGCGTGTCAAGAGATCGTCGAGGATGGGCGGCAGAAGGTCGATCGGCACCACCATGTTGATATCGGCGATCTCGCCGGCGCGGCTCATCTGCAGGCGCAGCGAACCGATGCCGAGCAGCCTGCCGTCCTGCCCGATGAGTGCCGCACCTCCCCATGACGGATGGGCCGGCGCGGTGAAGATCGCCTCGTCGAGCAGATACTCCCAATAGCCGGCGAATTCCTGCTTGGTGACGATGTGCGCGCTGACTGACTGGCCGATGCCGTCGGCCAGCACGACGGGATCGCCGGCCTTGGCCCTGGCTGCGTCGCCGAGGGCTACCGCGGGCAGGCCGAGCGGCGCCAGCGCCTGCACCAGACCGAAGCCGGTTTCCTGGTCGTAGGCGAGCGCGTGCGCGGGAACCACACGCCCATTGTGGTCGGTCAGCCAGACTTCTTCCGCCTCGGTGATGAGATAGCCGATGGTAAGCACCAGCCCGTCGTCGCGAATGACCACGCCGCTGCCTTCCCGGCTCGTGCCCAGCGCATTGGCAGTGAAGGCGTCGTCGGGGATCGAAGCGCGCACCGCCACGATGGATCGCAAAATTGTATCGATAGTCATGCTTTCAATCCCGGCAATATTCATGGCGGCCGGCAAAGGCCTGATATCTCCTATAGGTATGGCGCATGTGGCGAGGCGCAAGGGCATCGGTGGGCCCTTACCAAAGGCGAGAACGTGGATCGGCACGCAGCATCGATAATAGTTCAACACAAGTTGAACTTCCTGCTGCCCGCACTACCTGTATCGCCACGCTATCTGTATCTATGTGTGGATGAGCCCGCTCCATCCTCGCTCCTCTCTCGTTGTGCAAGCTGAACGTCCCACGCCCTTCCAAACACAAGGCCTCCCGAGATGACCGAATACACTCCGCCGAAAGTATGGACCTGGAACAAGGAGAATGGCGGCGCCTTCGCCAGCATCAACCGGCCGATCGCCGGCCCGACGCATGATAAGGAGCTGCCCGTCGGCAAGCATCCGCTGCAGCTCTATTCGCTGGCGACGCCGAACGGCGTCAAGGTGACGATCATGCTGGAGGAACTCTTGGCGCTCGGCCACAAGGGCGCCGAATATGACGCCTGGCTGATCAGGATCAACGACGGCGACCAGTTCGGCAGCGGCTTCGTCGAGGTCAATCCCAACTCAAAAATCCCGGCGCTGATGGACCGCAGCGGGCCAAAGCCGATCCGCGTCTTCGAATCCGGCTCTATCCTGGTGCATCTGGCCGAAAAATTCGGCGAATTCCTGCCGACCGAGCAGCCGGCGCGCGCCGAAACCCTGTCATGGCTGTTCTGGCAGATGGGCTCGGCGCCCTATCTCGGCGGCGGCTTCGGCCATTTCTACGCCTATGCGCCGGAAAAGATCGAATATGCCATCGACCGCTTCGCCATGGAGACCAAGCGCCAGCTTGATGTGCTTGATCGGCGCCTGGCCGAGACTGAATATCTGGCTGGCGCCGACTACACCATTGCCGACATGGCGGTGTGGCCGTGGTATGGCGGGCTGGCGCTCGGGCGCATGTACAATGATTCCGGCGAGTTCCTGTCGGTCCAGGAATATAAGAACGTACAGCGCTGGGCCGCCGCGATCGATGCGCGACCGGCCGTACAGCGCGGGCGCATGGTCAACCGCGCCTTTGGCGAGCCGGCGATGCAGCTCCACGAGCGCCACGACGCCAGCGATTTCGACACCAAGACGCAAGACAAGCTGGCGGCGGAGTGAGCGGCGAAGCTGCCGATCTCCCGCCTCGTGCGGGAGATCGCAGCGTCATCCGCCCGCCTCGTCTCGACCGCGGATATCCGGAGCCGGTCGGGCAAGAAGCGTCCTTTATCTTCTGGGGTAGCGATTGCACGAGCCTCAGGCAGGCTTCCGCGCGGCCCAACCCAGGTATATGTATCAGGAAATATATACTGGCTGACTAAAGTAATAGAACGTCCAAAGCACATTTCCAGAACCGAACATGTCCGGCTTCAAAAGGCTTAGACCATATTGTCTATTTCAGCTACATTATGATCTAAGCATATGACATTCAGCCCGCATGGATCTGAATCTCGACACGCCCGGATACCGATGGTCCGGCCAGACAGCGGGTCGCGGATCACCTGTGTGTCTTTCGCCCGGCTCTGTAGATCAGCCGGACGACGAACACAAAATATCCAACCTGCAGAACGATCAAGGTCAGGACTGTCCAACCCAGCGCCTTCCAAATTGAACCGGTCGCCAAAAAAGTCGAGAGCGCCACGACGAGTGACGCGGTGGTCGTCCCCACCAGGAACTGTGGAAAATTCATCGCTTTTCAAGGTCGTCCCGGAGCTTGCAACAGCCGCGGCGACCCCCCTTGCCCATTTACCCCAAGCCAACGTTTTCACCCTTTCAATGGTTGCGCAAGTGGCAAACGGGCCTGAAGTGTGCCCATGCTCTGGGACAATCGTTGGTTGAGGCCTATTCGGGCGAAGGCACCGGCGGCTTGTTCGTCACGGTGGCGCCGAAGGCAGCGGCTATGACGGCGGCTACCCCCAGGCACTGCAGCCCGGTGAGGATCTCGTGCAGGAACAGGAACCCCGCCAGCGCGCCCAGCGCCGGCTCCAGGCAGGTCAGCGTGCCGTAGAGCCTGGCGGGCATCCTGGTCAGCGCCACCATCTCCAGCCAGAACGGCAGGGCGCTGGAAAACAGCCCGACCAGCAGGGCGCCGGCCAGAATCGACGGCGCGACCAGCGCCGGCCCAGCCTCGGCCACGCCGAACGGCAGCGCAAGCACTGCGGCGATTGCCAGGCCGTAAGCCGTGGTCTGGCCGCCGAGTTCGGCGCCCGCCTTCTGCGCGAACACGATGTAGAGCGCCCAGAAGCCGCCGGCCGCCAGCGCCAGCATCACGCCGGCCGGATCGAGCGCCTGGCGCGAATGGACGAGGGGCGACAGCAAAACGATGCCGGCGACGGCAAGCGCCACCCAGGCGAAGTCGCTGCCGCGCCGCGACGATAGCGTCGCGACCAGAAGCGGGCCGGTAAATTCGAGCGCCACCGCGATGCCGAGCGGGATCGTCTTGAGCGCCGCGTAGAACAAAAGGTTGAGCGCGGCGAGCGTCACCCCATAGGCGGCCAGCCACGGCCACACAGCCCGCGACGGACGCACCCGCCACGGCCGCAGCACCGCCGCCAGCATCAGCGCGCCGACCACCAGCCGCAGCGCCGTCGTGCCTTGCGCGCCGACCAGCGGAAACAGGCCCTTGGCGAAAGCCGCGCCGATCTGGATCGACACCATGGCACCGAGCAGCGCCGCGATGGGCAGGGTCTCGGAACCAGGCTTGATAACCGGCGTCGACGTCACTGTGGTTGGTCCTCCCCCTGCCGCCGGGCGATGCGCGACGGCATGCGGCGGAGATAGAACCAATGGGCTTGGCTGTCGTGAGGCAGCGAGAGGTGGTTGGGTGGGGCAAGCAAAGACTGTGATAGACGCTGGCGGGACAGCCCCCTCTGTCCCGCCGGCGTAAAAAATTGCTACAGGCGCAACCCTGCCGCTCAGGCCGACATCGCCAATGGCCTTGCGCTCTTGTTGGGAATCTGGATGTCGATATCCAGCGTCGACATCGTCTCGCCGCGCTCCATCGAGACCTGCAGATAATCCTGGTCGATCTGCACATGCCTGGCGATGACGGCCATGATCTCCTCGCGCAAGATGGAGACGAGATCGGGCTGGCTGCGGCTGCGGCGCTCATAGGCGAGCAGCACCTGCAGCCGCTCGCGCGCCACCGGCGCGCTGCCGCGCCGCTTGAAAAGGTCCAACAGGTTCATGCTGCCCTCCTTCCAAAGATCCGGTCGAGGAAGCCCTTACGCTCGAACGGCACGACGACCGGCAGCTCCTCGCCCTCAAGCCGTTTGGCCGCCTCGATATAGGCGCGGGCGGCGGCATTGGTGGGATCGCTGAGCGTCACCGGCGAACCAAGGTTGGAGGCCTTGAGCACATCCTGGCTCTCGGGAATGATGCCCAGGAGCGGCGTCGACAGGATCTCCAGCACGTCGTCGATCGAGAGCATTTCGCCGCGCGCCGCGCGCGCCGCATCGTAGCGCGTCACCAGTACGTGCTTGGCGATCTGCTCGCCCCGCTCGGCCTTCACGGTCCTCGCATCGAGCAGACCGATGATGCGATCGGAATCGCGCACCGAACTGACCTCAGGATTGGTGACGATGACCGCCTCGTCGGCAAAGCGCATGGCGAGCTGCGCGCCGCGCTCGATGCCCGCCGGGCTGTCGCAGAAGACGTAGTCGAACACCGAGCGCAGCTTGTCGATAACCTCGCCGACGCCCTCCTCGGTCAGCGCATCCTTGTCGCGCGTCTGCGAGGCCGGCAGCAGGAACAGCGTCTCGACCCGCTTGTCACGGATCAGCGCCTGCGACAGCTTGGCCGTTCCCTGGATGACGTTGACCAGGTCGAACACCACCCGCCGCTCGGCGCCCATGATCAGATCGAGATTCCTTAAACCCACATCGAAGTCGACCAGGGCCACCTTCTTGCCGGTTCTCGCGACCGCGGCACCAAGGGCGGCCGTCGAGGTCGTCTTGCCGACGCCCCCCTTGCCTGAGGTGACCACCACTACCTTGCCCATATATGCCTCCATTATTGTTGTTGGGATCGTCAATTGAACGGCGCGATGCGCAGCGTGTCTTTTTCGAGAAAGGCCTGGACCGCTTTGCCGCGCAAGGACGGCTCCATCTCCTCGGCGGTGCAATACCAGCCGTCGACCGACAGCAGCTCGGCCTCGTTTTTGCGGCAGAAGATGCGCGCCGCCGAATGGCCGAGCACACCGGCCGACGCGCGTCCGCGCAGCGTGCCGTAAACATGGATGGAGCCGGCGGCGACGATCTCGGACCCGGAGGCGACGGAGCCCAGCACGATGACGTCGCCATGCGCATGGAAGACCGACTGGCCCGAGCGGATCGGCGTCTTCACCATCAGCGTCGCCGGCGCTTCCTGCTGCCTGTCTTCCGGCTGCTTACCCTCTTCCGCCTTGCCTTCTTCTGGCTTGCCCGTCTCTTCCGGCCTGCCCTTGCTGTCGGCCTGCATCAGCAGCCCGGCAGTGGCCTCCTTCGCGCCGATCAGCACCGGCGGCAGATTGGACTCAAGTGCGGTGCTGCCGTCGAGCTCGATGGCATAGATGCGGATGCCGCGCAGGCCAAGCTCAGCGACTAGCGCTTCGATCTGACCGATTTCCGGCTTTAACGTATTGAGATTAAGCACCACCGGCCGGCCGGCAAAGTAGCCCGGCGAGTTGCCGATCCAGCGATCGAGGCTCTCCAGCCACTCCGAAAGCGGCGCCTCCGGGGTGAGCGTGAAGGCGACAAAGGAGCGGGCGCGAAAGCGAATGGATTTGGTCTCGACGGGGGCGGCGAAGGTCACGGACAGCGATTCCTTACTGATAGGTAAACGCTAGCCAGCCATGGTTAACGAAAGGTTAACGGAGGGGGTGTTTGCGGCATCTGGAAAGCTATTGCTGACAGACTTAGCGGTGCCAGCAGCCGAGCGACAGCGCTGGAAATTGCCCGCCCTCGGCACCTTGCTGGCTAAGTGCCCTTCGCTGCGTCCTCGATCAGTTCCGCCAGCAAGGTAGAGAACCGCTCGTCAGTCCTATCCCCTATGTTTCCCACTTCTCTCGCCACGATCCCGGGCGACGAGACTGACACTTCCCCACTCAGATGAACGTCGACCGTGAACGTCCTCCTGACTACTTCTTTCTCCATGCCTGGCTTCCTGTAGACTTGGAACCGAATGGACGGTGTTGACGCTTTGGTTTGGCGGCCTGGCGCGGTGTCCATCTCGACAGACACTTCGCCCGTCACGTCGGCTTGGGCCGCTTGCAACGACGCGACCACGACATCGTTTAGCCAGGCCCTGGCTTGCGCGCCGAAGTCCACCCCCTCGGCCTTCTCATTGCCGACCTTCCCCTCTTGCTCACGGCGAGCTTCCTTCCCGCGATCAAGGGCTTCTTTGTACTTTGACATCATGGTTTTGCCTCCGATTGTGAGCGCATGAGACCGGCCGTCGCCATGCTCCTCCTAATGGGTAGAACGCGCGGGATCGGCGTGCGTTGCGTAAGTGAGCCCGTGGTTCGCCGCTGTGCACGGTGGCGTCCTTTCGGCCGCACCGTTTGCACCTGAACTTGATGGCTCAGCACATTGACGGGATTGCAGATGCCACAGGCGAGTGACAGGCGCCGCTCAGCGCCCGCCTACTCGCACTGCCTGCGGGGTCGCCGGAATAGGGCTGGTAGCTGTTGTCTTCGGCAATAGGAGCGGTAGCGGCTTGTTAGGGGCTGGAATCCGCCAGGCGTGCGGTGCGACTGGCTGGTGGGCACCGGCCACCATCGCCCCTCAATGCCTCTTGAAATACTGCACATCGCGCTCGTGCTTCTCGGCGGCCTCGCGGGTATCGAAGGTGCCGAGATTGCGGCGCTTGCCGGTCTTGTCGTCCTTCTTGCGCGAATAGAGGCGGTATTTTCCGTCTTTGAGTTTTCTGATCATCTGTCACTCCCCGAGCCGCTGCTTTCCCTTGAGGTTGCGCGCGGCTTGCTCGATCGCCGCCCGGTCGTTGCCCAGCCTGTCGATCAGCTCCTGCGCCTGGTCGCCCGATATGCCGGTGCGTATCGCCAGGGCCTCCACGGTCAACACGTCGGAGCTCGCGATCTCGCGGGTTTCCGGCAGGGCATCGCCTGCCGTCAGCGGCAGGGCTGCCTCCCTGTCGATCTCGGCCTCGGCCCGGTGCCAGTGCCGCTCGGGATCGCCATGGATGCGGCCTTCATGTTCCCAGATCTGGTATGCGCGCTCACGAATCTTGTCTTCCCGGTCGTCGCCCATGTTGATTCCTCCTTTGGGTATCGGATGAACGCCGCGCCAACCCGAACGATCCAAAAAATCTGCGTGATCGTAGGTGGGGTCACACAAGGCGCCATGCACTGCGGCCGCCAGCCCGCCCCGCCTACTCGCACTGCCTACGCGGGCCGCCGGAATAGGGCTGGTAGGTGTTGTCTTCCGGCCGATAGGAGCGGTAGCGGCTGAAGCAATATTGCACGTGGTCGGGCGGAAGCCAGGCGCCGCCGGCTTCCTGCGACGGAACGTAGCCATCCATCGGCAACGTATCGCTCGCCTCGACATAGCTGGCGCCATCGTCGGGAGGCTGTGCGGCGCCGTTGGCCGCGCCGGCATCGAGATAGGGCGAGATGCAGGGCCGCTGTTCTCCGCTGTAGGATGTGTAGTGGTCGTCGCTTGGCCTATAGGAGCGGTAGTGGCTTGCGCACCATTCCACATGGCCGGCAGGCACCGTCTGCTGCTCGTCCGCTTCCGGCTGGATAGAGCCGGTAACGATGGGCGCCGAAGCTGCGGCATCGGCAGGTTTGGTCGGGACCGGACGGGCGGGAAGGCGCTCGAGGTGCTGAGAAGCGGGATCTATTTTCCGCGGCTCCTTGGGCCACAGTTCGGCGACGCTGGAGGTCGGGGCGGCTTGCCGCACCGGCTCGGCGGCAAGAATCCAGACGGCGAAGGCCAACCCGCTGGCGAAAACCGCAAGCGTCAGCACGAAGCCACCAAGTACCGCCGATAGAGCTTTCACCCTGCGCTCCCTTGCCCCTCATCTTTAAAATGCGAGGCATTGGATCCGGTTCCAACCAGGCGCGGCTGGAGCTCCTGCGCTTAGCTTAGGGGAAGGCCACTGTCTCTCGAAGCCCCTCATCCGGCCGCTTCGCGGCCACCTTCTCCCCGGGGGGGAGAAGAGAGAGGCGTCAGTGCTGGCTCCTCTCCCCTCGGGGAGAGGTCGGATTGCCCCGAATTGCCCTTTGCAATTCGGTTGGCAATCCGGTGAGAAGGCACTTACGGGGGCGAGGAACCCAAGCTTTCACAGGTCGCTGACAATCTCCCTATACGCCCTCAACTCGCCGTCCTGCCCGCGAATCCGCCAAGTCTCCCCCTCCCGCGCCTCGACATAGCACGGCCCCAGCGGCACCTTGCCGCCGCCGTCCGGCAGGTCGAGCACATAGACGGGGTTACAGATGCCCGACAGGCGTGCGCGCAGGGCGCTGGCCAGCGCCTGTCCCTCGGCGATCGTGGTGCGCCGATGCGCCATGCCGCGAGCGAGGTCGCCGTGGTGCAGGTAATAGGGTTTGACGCCAAGGCGGTACATTAGCTCCCGGCACAGTTCCTCCAGCACTTCGACCGTGTCGTTGACGCCTTTCAGGAGAACGCTCTGGTTGAGCAGCACGAAACCGCCTTGCCGCAACGTGCGGCAGGCCCGCTCGGCGGCGTCAGTGATCTCGCGCGCGTGGTTGAAATGGGTGACGACCGTGACCATCAGCCGGCCCTGCAGGGAGCGAACCAGCCCTGATGTGATGCGCAACGGCAGCGCGACAGGCACGCGGGTGTGGATGCGTAAGAGCCGCACATGCGGAACCGCCTCGATGCGAGCGCGGATTTCGGCCAGCGCCTTGTCCGGCAGCGACAGCGGGTCGCCGCCGGTCAGGATCACCTCGCGGATTTCGGGATGCGCCTCGATATAGGCGAAGGCCGGCTCCAGCGCCTCGCGCGTATAGCCGCGGCCGATTGAGGTCAGCGACTCCTTGCGAAAGCAGAACCGGCAATAGACCGCGCACTGATAGGTCGGGAATAGGAGAACCCGGTCGGCATGGCGATGCG
The DNA here is from genome assembly GCF_055811195.1 of Mesorhizobium sp. WSM4823. Taxonomy (NCBI): domain Bacteria; kingdom Pseudomonadati; phylum Pseudomonadota; class Alphaproteobacteria; order Hyphomicrobiales; family Phyllobacteriaceae; genus Mesorhizobium; species Mesorhizobium sp. WSM4823. The sequence goes on along the minus strand of NZ_JBVVQL010000006.1, from coordinate 71,751 downwards.
TCAATCGCGGCACCGGGCTGAAGGCATGGTCGGCGATCGGATCGTCGAGCTCGCCGTCCTGCTCGGCCAATTCGTCAGGCAACGGGATAACCTGCGCCCGTATCGGATCGGCGGGGTCGCTCCAGTCGATCAGCTCGAGATAGGTTTTCGGGATGCGCACCTTATGCCGCGAGGCCGCCTCTTGGACCGCCGCGCGCTCGGCCGGTGACAGCGGCAGCGAATCCAGGTCGCGCACATGCCGCACGCCGGCCCGAACATCGTCCTGCCACGCGGCGTCGTCATGAGCGTGCTCGTCATCGGCTGCCATGCCGGCTGCATCCATGCTGGCGCCGGCGAAGTGTGAGGTCATCGAAGGGCTCCTTGAATTCGGGGGTAGATACAGCATTGGAGCCAAGGCTTGAAGGCAGTAAGCGGTGTTGATGGACGAATGGGAAACAACCGCTGGCCAGCGCCAATGCCAAACATTAGCTTGCGCTTACATTAGCTTCAGCGTATGTATTGATGTGGCCGGTGATCTACCCCCCAACCGGTTAGGCTCGGCGCCAGTCCCTCCCCCTCAGGCCACGACGCCGGGCCGCTCGGCCCTTGTTGCGCGCTCACCGCAGGGTTAACTTCGCAGCCCCGGCGCTTCCTGCCCGGTGCGCTCCACATATTCCGTATAGCCGCCGCCATAGGTGTGGATGCCCTCGGGCGTCAGTTCCAGCACCCGGTTCGACAGCGCCGCGAGGAAATGCCGGTCGTGCGAGACGAACAGCATGGTGCCTTCGTACTGCGACAGTGCTGTGATGAGCATTTCCTTGGTGGCGATGTCGAGATGGTTCGTCGGCTCGTCCAGCACCAGCAAATTGGGCGGATCGAAAAGCATCAGCGCCATCACCAGCCGCGCCTTCTCGCCGCCCGACAGCACTCGGCATTTCTTCTCGATCTCGTCGCCGGAAAAGCCGAAGCAGCCGGCCAGCGCCCTGAGCGGCGCCTGGCCTGCCTGCGGAAACGCGTCCTCCAGCGTCTGGAACACGGTGCGCTCGCCCTCCAGCACTTCCATGGCGTGCTGGGCGAAATAGCCCATCTTGACGCTGGGCCCGCGCGCCACCGTGCCATTGTCGGGTTCGGAAGCGCCGGCCACCAGCTTCAGCAGCGTCGACTTGCCGGCGCCGTTGATGCCCATCACGCACCAGCGCTCGCGGCGGCGCACCTGGAAATCTAGCCCCTCATAGATCGAGCGGCTGCCATAGCCCTTGTGGACGTTCTTCAGCGTCACCACGTCCTCGCCGCAGCGCGGCGCCGGCTGGAAGTCGAACGACACCTTCTGGCGGCGCTTGGGCGGCTCGACGCGGTCGATCTTCTCCAGCTTCTTCACCCGACTCTGCACCTGGGCGGCATGCGACGCCCGCGCCTTGAAGCGCTCGATGAAGGCGATCTCCTTGGCCAGCATCGCCTGCTGGCGCTCGAACTGCGCCTGCTGCTGCCGGTCGGCGATCGCCCGCTGCTGCTGGTAGAATTCGTAATTGCCGGAGTAAGCGGTCAGCGAGCCGCCATCGATCTCCACCACCTTGTTGACGATGCGGTTCATGAACTCGCGATCGTGCGAGGTCATCAGCAGCGCGCCGTCATAATTCTTCAGGAACTGCTCCAGCCAGATCAGGCTTTCCAGGTCGAGATGGTTGCTCGGCTCATCGAGCAGCATGGCGTCGGGCCGCATCAACAGGATGCGCGCCAGCGCCACGCGCATCTTCCAGCCGCCGGAAAGTTTTCCAACGTCGCCGTCCATCATCTCCTGGCTGAAGCCGAGACCGTCAAGCACCTCGCGGGCGCGGCCGTCGAGCGCATAGCCGTCGAGTTCCTCGAACCGCGCCTGCAGGTCGCCGTAGCGAGCGATGATGGCGTCCATTTCATCTGATCGCTCCGGATCGCCCATGGCCGCTTCGAGCGCGCGCATCTCGGCCGCCACCTCGCTCACCGGCCCGGCGCCGTCCATCACTTCGGCGACGGCGCTGCGGCCTTCCATGTCGCCGACATCCTGGCTGAAATAGCCGATGGTGACGCCGCGGTCGACCGAGACCTGGCCCTCGTCTGGCTGCTCCTCGCCGTTGATCATGCGAAAAAGTGTGGTCTTGCCGGCGCCGTTGGGGCCGACCAACCCGACCTTCTCGCCCTTCTGCAGGGCGGCGGAGGCCTCGATGAAGACGATCTGCCTTCCGTTCTGCTTGCTGATGCTTTCCAGTCGAATCATGCTTTTCAGGCGTACCCAAGGGATTTTCCCCGGCCCAATACGCGATAGGCCGCGCCTGCGGAAGCCCGCAAATCAACGGAATACTACGGCCGACAGATGCCCCGCCCGCTAGATGCCAGAACGATCCACTTGGCGTTCAGTTGGAGGCTCGAGCTGAATTAGCGGAACCTCAGATGGTGCCGTCAGTTTAGAAGGATGACCTCAAGCACTCAAAGGAGGATGAGATGAAAACGCTAAAGGCTATTTTGCTCGCCACCTCTATAATCGGCCTCAGCGCCGGCACCGCAAGCGCCAACTGCCATGACACGACCGCATCGGTCGACGCTCAAACAGGTATAGCAAAGGACGGAACGCGTGCGCCTCTCGAAACTGATGCGAACGCCGGTAGCACGGCAAAGGGCGGCCCGGCCAACAAGGACGCCAACACCATGCCGCTTGCCAACCAGGAAGGCGGTGGGGATAAAAACCTTGCCACTTCGCAGCAGGATGCCCAGGCGCAGCAGGAGGGCGACAAGACAGCTGCGGCCAAAGCCGACCCCTGCAAGCCGGATTGACGCGGATTGAAAAGTCGGCTGCAGACGCCGCGCTGAATGCCGCCCATCGGGTCAACCCGATCAGCACCGGGTTGCCCTTAGCGGCTCGACGGTAAGGGCAGCGAGCGAGATCTCGCGTCGTCTCGAACAAGATAGCCGCGTGACCGCCATTCGCAGTAGGTAATAGATGGAAATCCGGCCCGCGCCGCACTACAATCTTCACTGGCGGCAACCGGGGGTGGAAATGGAAGAGCAGCATACCGTATTCCTGATCGGTGGCGGCACGGGCGGCGACGAGCAGGCGGTGTTCACCTTGCGCTCGTCCGAAAACGCCTGCCACCTCACCTGCAGCTACCGTGACAAGGTGATCGAGGCCGAGGAGGAAGACTATTTCGAAGCGCTGTTCCAAATCCGCCAGCAACTCGAACTCGATGGCCTGCTGCCTTTTTGTTATGGAGCGAGCGGGAATGTTTATCCCGAAGGAACGGTCATCGAGATGAGCCGCGGATTGATCGCCTGCAAGGTGAAAATGGGGCAGCTCCCCCAGAAGTCTGATTTGGTCAATATATTTGACGACGGGTACGACGTTGCGCCGACCTTCGTCCGCATACAACAGGAATTTTGGGATGAATGGCTGGCCTCGCTGCCTTCATAGCGACCAGCAACTGTCTCACCTGGCGCGATCTCATCCAGCCCCTCCCGTCACCGCATAGGCGCCGGCGACGCTTCCGTCCTCAAGACGCACGACGGCGGTGACGATCGAGCCGTACGAGCCACGCCAGACGCTGTGGACCGCCTTGTGCGTGGCGGCCGGCACAAGGACACGGCCGGTGAAGCGCCCGCCGGCGCGCTGCATGGCGACCGGCGCGCCATTGGCATGCACTTTGACGCTGGTGGACTCGGCGCCGTCACTCAGGTCGAGTGTGATTGCTATTTCGTCCTGATCACCCGCACAGCGCGTTATGGCGTCAAGCGAGATCGGCAGCGGCGCCTCGCCGGGCTGGCGGGCGGCAGGCCGGACTGGAAAGACATCGTCGGCCAATTCCGGCGTGCGCGGCGGTCGGGTGCGGCGCAGGCCAAAACGCTCGAAATCGCCGGCCAGCCTAAGCAGCTTCGTATCCTCATAGGCCTTTCCAGCGAAGGTCAGCCCGACCGGCATGCCGATATCGGCCATCGTGCCCATCGGCACGGTGACGGTCGGAATGCCGAGATGGCGCCACACCAGATTGCCGTTGGCGACCCAGGTGCCGTTGCGCCAGGCAAGTGCTGCGGACGCCCCGTTGACATCCGCATCGGCCGGCCCGACATCGGCGACGGCGGGAAACACCACGGCGTCGAGCCCTTGCGCGTCGAGCCAGTCTTCGAAATCGATCCGCCGCGTCGCCTCCAGGCCTTTCAGGCCGGCCTCCAGCTCGGGGATATCAGTGAAAGGTGTCACGCCGCGCTTGGCCCGCTCGACATATTCCGCCAGATCGAAGCTGTCCTCGTAACGATCCGGCAGCGTGCCCGGCGGCTGCGGAAAGATCTTTGGACCGTCGACCGAGGCGAGATCGGGGATGGCAGGGTCGGCATTGGCGCGCAGGAAATCGTCCCAGGCGAAGACGCACAGGTCCCATATCTCGCGCTCGGCGAATTCCTTGGGAATCAGCCCGCGATCGACCAGGTTTTTTGTGCCCGGCCGGTCGCGCTCGTAATTGGAGACGACGGGAAAGTCGATCTCGACCACGTCTGCACCGAGCCGTCGCAAAACCGCTGCCGCCTGCTCCCATAGGTCGAGCACCGACGCGCGGGTTTGGATCGGAACGTCGGCCTTCGTGTCGCGGCCGATATACATGCGGGGCACGCCGAGCCGCACGCCTTGCAGCGCCCCCTCCAGCTCGAGCCCGGTATAGCGTGGCGGCCGTACATCCGAACTCTTCGGCAGCATCACCCAGGGCTGCGCGCGCCAGAAATCGCCCCTGGTGTTCGGGTCGTCGACGACGATCACGTCGAGCAATTCGAGCATGTCGGCGACGCTACGCGTATGCGGCACCACCACGTCCATCGTCGGCACCAGCGGCCAGTTGCCGCGCACCGAAATGACGCCGCGCGACGGCGTATAGGCAACCAGCGCGTTGTTCGATGCCGGCGCCCGACCCGACGACCATGTCTCCTCGCCGAGCCCGAAGGCCGCGAAGCTGGCCGCTGTCGCCGTGCCGGAGCCGTTCGACGAGCCTGACGCGAAAGCCGCCGTCAGGTAATCGGCATTGTAGGGGCTTTCCGCCCTTCCGTAGACGCCGCGCTGCATGCCGCCATTGGCCATCGGCGGCATGTTGGTAAGCCCGATGAGCACCGCACCGCCGGCCCGCAACCGCGCGATGGTGAAGGCATCCTCGTTGGCGATGAGATGTTCGAAAGCGGGCGAGCCGGCGGCGACCGTCAGGCCTGAGACCTTGTAGCTGTCCTTGGCGGTATAGGGGATGCCGTCCAGCGGGCTAAGCATCGCGCCATTCCTGCGGCGCCGGTCGGACGCGGCGGCCTCCTCGAACATTTTGGGATTGAGCACGGGAACGGCGTTGAGGGTGATGCCATGTCGGTCGTAGTGCGCAATCCTGCGCAGGCAGGCGCCGACAAGCTCGACGCTGGTAACGATGCCGTCATCGAGCGCCCGCCGCAACTGTTCGATCGACGCCTCGACGATGTGGAGATTGGTCGTCATGTTCGGTCCCTCCACCCTGCGCGACGGTGCGGCCTCGCGCCGATATTGTACAGGTCGCGTTCCTTCACACCCAAGCTCCGGCCTGGAAATTGCTCACTCCGGCGCACCCGGGAACAGCGCCACCGCATCACCGCCATCGGCAGGCCAGTCCCTGATGGTGCGGTCGTAGCCGCCGGTCAGGACCGTGCCGTCGGCGGCGAACGCCACCGCGTAGACCGGTCCGGACCGGCTGTCGAACAGGGCGATCTCATTGCCGGCATCCATGTCCCACAGCCGCGCTGTACCGTCGAGCGAGCCGGAGAGCAGCCGCTTGCCATCGGCCGACAGCGCCAGCGCATAGACCGTGCCCGAATGACCCTCGAGGCGCCGGACTTCCCGGCCGCTGTCGAGATTCCAGAGCTTGATCGTATAGTCGCCGCTGCCGGTGATCAGATGGCGCCCGTCGGCCATGAACACGACGCCATAGGGGCCGCGCTCATGCCCGTGCCAGCTGCGCAGCTGCTTGCCGGTGCCGATGTCCCATAGTTTTAGCGTGCCCTCGATACTGCCGCTGATCGCGCGTGTGCCGTCGGGCGAGACGGCGATCCCGCTGATCGACCAGTCATGCCCCGGCATCACATGCAGCACGGAGCCTTTCTCGATATCCCAGACGATGACCCTGCCGGTGTCGTGCCCGCTGACGGCACGTTTGCCGTCGGGACTGATCGCGAGCTTGTTGACGCCACCGTTCTGGCCCGACGAGAAGACATGCAGCACAGCGCCATCGGAGAGCTGGCGCAGCACGATCTCGCCATCGTCACCGGCTGTCAGCGCCCGCGCCCCATCCGGCAGGAAAAGCGCGGTTCGAGCCATGTCCTTATGGACGCCGAGAGTGCTGATCAGGCGCTTGCCGTCGATATCCCAGAGCTTGACCGTGCGGTCGGTACTGGCGCTCAGGATCGAGTGCCCGTCGGGCGATATCGCCAGCCAGACGACCGCGTCCCGGTGGCCATCGGGTTGGGTCGGCTGCGGTGGCGGAGCCGGGGGCAGCGGCGCGACGGTCTGCGGCGGCGGAACTGGGGCTGGAGTAGCCTCCGGCGGTGAGGCGGGTGGGGCAAGCGCGACCTCGGGTGGCGAGGCAGGAGCCGGAGGCGCAGCCGTTTGTTCAGGCGCTTCGGCCGCTTGCTCAGGCAGTGGAATCGAATCCGACGCCGCAGGCGCTTTCGGCGCAGGGCCTGGTGCAATGGCGACGTCTTGGTTTCTCGGCGCGGGTGGCTCGGCGGTCAGGCTTTTGCCGGCGTCCTGTGGCTGCCGCGACCAGGGGCCGATCTGGTCGGCCACCAGAGCGAGCACGGCAAGGAACGGAACGACAGCGAAGAGCTGCCGCAGGCGTGGTCGTCCGGCGGGTTGCGTTTCGGCGCCTCTGCCGAACAGAGGCGTCTTCGGATCGAGCGTCGATCGGCCCGGCAACAGGCCGGCCCAGAACAGCAGGGCTGCAAGGGCTGAGACAACGCCCGCCGCTCCGAAAAAAGCCAGGCGCATGGAGGCGAAAGCGTCGCCGGCGCCCTCGCCGCTCAGCGCGAAATACACACGTATGGAGCAGAGCAAGCCGATCGCCAGCAGCAGCACGGCAAGCAGCCTGTCGACAAACCTGTTCATCGGGCTCCCCCTCGGGCCGCTTTCGCTTCACCCAGCTTGTCGATGCCCGTCTGATAGAAGCCAATCTCCCACTCGTGGGGAGATTGGCTCTCCATCCTTCACCGCAATTCCACCCACACCGGCGCGTGGTCGCTGGCGCCGGTCTCGCCGCGCACATCGCGGTCGATCCCTGCCCCGATCAGCCGGCGCGCAAGCTTCTTCGACAGCAGGATGTGGTCGAGGCGCATGCCGGCATTGCGCGGCCAGCGGTTGCGGCGATAATCCCAGAATGTGTAGAGCGTCTCCTTCGGATGCTTCTTGCGCAGCGCATCGGTCCAGCCCTGTTCGAGCAGTGCTGCGAAAGCTTCCCGGCTTTCCGGCTGCACCAGCGCGTTGTCGTCATAGGAGCGGGTCGGGTAGATGTCGCGCGGCTCGGGCACGACGTTGTAGTCGCCGACGAGTGCCACTGGCAGGCCGGTGTCGAACAATTCCGCGGCATGCGCGTTCAGGCGCTCGTGCCAGGCCAGCTTGTACTGGAATTTCGGACCGGGCTGCGGGTTGCCGTTCGGCGCATAGAGGCAGGCGACGACGATGCCGTTGACCGCCGCCTCGATGTAGCGGGCCTGCTGGTCCGCCTCGTCGCCGGGCAGCGCCTCGCGGGTCGGAACGGGTTCTGAACCCCGCGCCAGTATGGCGACGCCATTCCAGGTCGGCTGCCCCACCCACACCGCGCCATAGCCCGCATCCGCGAGCGCGGTGCGCGGAAACTGCGTGTCCCTCGCCTTGAGCTCCTGCAGGCAGACGATGTCCGGTTCGGCGACAGCCAGCCAGGCCAGCAGGTTTTGCAGCCGGCTGTTGATGTTGTTAATGTTGAACGTGGCGATCTTCATCGGCCTGCTTCAGCGCACGATGCGCTCAGTCCACGCCTTCACCGCATCGGCGAGTGTCTTCAGATGATCGGCAGTGGAGAAGCCGGAGATGCTCTTGCGCGGCTTGAGGTCGTGGTCGCCGTCCTCCAGCCAGAGGATTTCGATGCGGTCGGAAAGGTCGTAGGTCGCGACCTCGTCCCTGGTCCCGAACTCGTCACGCGTGCCCTGGATTATCAACGTTGACGTCTTCAGCGCGGCCAGATGCTTCGTGCGCAGCTGAGTCGGCTTGGCCGGCGGATGAAAGGGATAGCCGAGGCAGAGCAGGCCTGAAATCTCGCCCTTTGAAAACATCTCCTCGGCGACCATCGAGGCGACGCGTCCGCCCATCGACTTGCCGCCGATGATGAGCGGCCCCTTCACGCCCTTCGCCCTGAGGTCGGCGATCGCCTTGATGTATTCGGGATTCACAGTCTCGGCCCGCGGCGGCGGCTTGCGATGGCCGTAGCGGCGGGCCGCCATGTAGTGAAATTCAAAGCGCGCGACGCGGAAGCCCGCAGCAGCGAGCGCCTTGGCCGTGGCGGTCATCGAGGCCGAATCCATCGGCGCGCCGGCGCCATGGGCTAGCAGGATGGTGATGGCGGCCGTTTCGGGGCCGTCGAAGAGGAAGGCGGTTGGCATCGGGCTTCGAACTCCAGAAAGGTAGGCCCGCAACGACTATGGCCGCGCTGCACTCACGTTACAAAGCTGTGACCGCAGATATTCGATCTGGGCTGTCTGATATTCGGGCCAGTTTGCCCGATCGAGACCGCCGACCCAGGAGCAAGCTGCTTCACGCCCATGAACCTGTTCCAGCAGGCAAAAGTAGGCATGATCTCGCCACGTTCCGCACAACTGCTCGTTACCGTTCATGACATCTAGCGCCGAAGACCAAGTGAACCACCGTTTGATCCACTCGCCAACCTTGCCATCCAAATCATCGATACACTGGGCTATAAACGCATCAAGGTCCTCTTCATTCGCGACCCAGAAGGGGCCTCGACCTCCAGATAAAAAATTTCCGTCGATCCTATCGAAGGCAACTCCGAGGAATTGTGCGTTCAATTGCTCAGAACTTTTAGTTTTGAACTGCGCCGAACTTGCATCTTTAACCTCATACCAGGCGCTAAAATCTCTGTATGACTTGGCGAATTTCTTCCATTTGAACACGGCCGAGAGTGAGCAGTCATATTCTCCGTGCCGGCGGTCAGCGTGGCAATCGAACGCGATGCTGAAGTCCGTCAGATTGTTTGCTGAAAAGACCACGAGCCTGCCGCTGTCCGGCTTGAACCATTTCGCCCCAAGGCGCGAGTGAAGTTCTTCTGAAACTCTTTTTCGAATGGTCCTTGAATCTAGCATCTGGGTCAGGACGCCGATTTCTGCGCGAGCTGCAAATCGACGAACTGTATCCCCTTGGCCGCGATGCGCGCCCATTCGGACTCCGCGTCGAGCTCAAGGTACCGCACCCAGCGCAACCGCGCCTCGGCGAGATTGCCGGCGTCGAACTCCAGCCTGGCGAGGTTGAACACCGCATCGGCGTACTTCGCATCCAGCGCGATCGCCTTGACGAGATGCCTTCGCGCCGAAGCCACGCGGCCCTCATCGCTCATCAGTCCGGCCAGATTGAACCAGGCTTCGACGAAACCCGGATCGAGCTTTATGGCGCGGGCATAGTCATGTGCGGCCTCGTTCACTCGACCGGCGCCGCGCAGGCAGTTGGCGCGGTTGAAGGCGGCGACGGCATCGCTTGGATCGATGGAGAGACAGCGCTGGTAAAGGGCGACGGCATCGTCGTGCCGGCCCTCCTCTTCCGCCGCCTCGGCCTCGGCGAACAATTCTTCCAGCGTGTCGTCATCAGGCGCGCCCAGATCGAACAGCAATTGCCCGTCGAGCTCGCTCTGCCCCTCCTCCAGGTAGATCGCGTCAGGACGGCCATGTTGCGAGCCGACGGCGAGCGACTTGGCGGTGAGCGAGGCGACCGGACCGGAACGGTGGACGGAGCGAGCGATCGCCCCCCATGAAGCGCCGCCGGCGATCAGGCCCGCATATTTGCGAGCCAGGATAAGGTCGCGGAAAGAATAAGGCTCGCGATCATGTTCAAAGGCATCGAACAGCGACAAAAGATCGAGATCGACGGCGGCTAACCGCGACTGGTCGATGAGCGACTGCCGTGACAGCGCCGAGGCCTCCGGCGCCTTCATCAGGCCCAAGAGGCGCAGAAATCCGTTTTCGCTGAGAAGGGCGCGCCCTGCCCGGCGCTCGGCATCGGCGCGGCGCTCGATCTCGGCATCGCCTGCCTTGGCCAGAAGCGTGCGACCAAACACGACATGGTTGGTGCGCCTCGTGACGCCACGCCGCAACTGGCCCTGCTGGCGCGCGACCTCACGCGCGGCCAGCCGCAGCGGAAACGCCGCCAGCGCGCCGACGACGCCGAAGATGCCGCCGGCGGGGACCGTCACGCCTTGCTCTTGCCGACGGCCTTCAGCAGATTGGCCTTCAACGGGTTTTCCTTGGCAGCGCCGCCTGCTGCCGCCTTCTTGGCGGCCGGTTTTGCCGCCTCATCGGCCTTGCTCTTCGACTTGGCCGGCGGCTTGGCCGATTGCGACAGGCTGGCCTTCAGCGCATCCATCAGATTGATGACATTGCCGCGCTCGGGGGCAGCCGCGATGATTGGCTTGTGGCCCTTGAGCTTCTCGCGGATCATCGCCATCAGCGCGATCTCGTAGCGATCCTCGTAGTTCTTCGGATCGAAGGTGGTTTCCTTCTGCTTGATCAGCGCTTCGGCAAGCTGCAGCATTTCCGGGTCGGGCTTGCCGGCCGGGATGTTGCCGAAATATTCAGCCGTGCCGCGCACTTCGTTCGGGTTCCTCAAGGTGCAGACGAACATGCCGTTCTCGCGCGCGCCGATCGTCACCACGCGTTCGCGGCTGGACAGCACCAGCCTTGCGATCGCCAGCTTGCCCGACTTGCGCATCGCTTCGCGCAGCACCGCGAAGGTTTCCTCGGCCATCGCGCCATCGGGCGCCAGATAATAGGGCGCGTCCTGGTAGATGACGTCGACCTCGCCCTCGTCGACAAAGGCCTCGATGTTCATCGTGTGATTGGATTCGATGCGCACCGCGTCGAGGTCGGTATCTTCGATGATGATGTACTGCTTGTCTTCGTATTCGTAGCCCTTGACGAGGTCCGAGCGCTCGACCAGCCCGAGTTCGGGATCGACCGGCTTCATGTTGATACGGTTGTGCGTCTTCTTGTGCAGCTGATTGAAGCTGATCCGCTCGCTGGCACTCGTCGCCGGATAGAGCCGGACCGGACAGCTGACGAGACTGAGCTTGAGGTAACCTTTCCAACTTGCCCTGGGCGCCATGAATTCTCTCCTACGCGGCCGTGCACTGTCGAACTGTCGCAGCGCTGTTCGTCCGAAGGACGAAAGACAACGCCGAAATCCTACATCGGGCCCTTACAATACCGGCAAATCCCTAGCGAAATCTTCCATGTCGGCCCAGGGATCGCCGGAACTGGCCAGAAGGCCCGGCAACGAAGAATAATTCAAATCCTGCGGAGCGTCGATGGATTCCAGATCGGACCAGCTCACCGGCGTCGAGGCCGGCAGGTTTGTGCGGGCGCGCAGCGAATAGGGCGCGGCGGACGTGTGACCGCGCGCATTGCGGTGATAATCGATGAAGATACGCCGCTTGCGGTTGTCCTTGCCCATGGTCGTGGTGAAGGTATCGGGCGCCGTGGCGGCCAGATGCGTGGCGATGGCGCTGCTGACCTGATGCAGCTTCTTCCAGTTCTGCTTCTGCGTCACCGGCACCGATATATGGATGCCGCTGCCGCCGGAGGTCTTGGCGAACGGCGTCAGCCCCAGACGTTCCAGCTCGCCCTTGATGTGCACCGCGGCTTCCACCAGCTCGCGCCATGCGATCCCCTCGCCCGGGTCGAGGTCGAAGACGACCAGGTCGGGCTTGTCCAGTTTGGTGCGATGGGTGCCCCAGGTGTGGAACTCGACCACGCCGAACTGCGCCAGCGCCAGATAGCCCTTGGCGCCCTCGACCGAGAGATAGGATTTTGTCTCGCCCTCGGAGTTGATCGCTTCGAAGGTGACGACCGAAGGCGGCATGCCGGTGAAGGCATGGCGCTGGAAGAAACAATCCTGCGGCTTGCCGGTCGGGCAGCGCACCAGAGACACTGGCCGGCCGAGAATGTGCGGCAGCATGAAGTCGCCGACCAGCGCGTAATAGACCGCGATGTCGAGCTTGGTCGGTCCGGTCTTGCCGAACAGCCGCCGCGTCGGGTTGGTCACCCAGATCGTGGCGAGATCGGCCTCGGCGATCAGCCGCTTGCGCTTGGCCGATACCGGCGTCGACAGGCCGACATCCCTGAGCCCGCGGAATACGCCGTGGCGCAGCGCATTGTCCGCGGTGCGGTTGGCATAGTGGATGCGGGCCGACAGCAGCGGCCGCACCCAGTTCATCTCGCGCATGATCTCGCGCGGAACCCCTTCGGGCGCCGACGCGCCGGCGCGCAGCGGCTCCAGCCGGGCCAGCAATTCGCCTGCTGTCGCGGCATCGAAGCCGGTGCCGACCTTACCGCGATAATGCAACTCGCCGTCCTCGAATTCGGCCATGCCGAGCGCCGCCAATCCCTCAGCCGCGTCGGAGGTTGTGTAGCCGGCGATGACGAAGTCGTCGGATTTGAGCGCCTTGGTCTTGGTCCAGGTCTTGGCGCGGCCGCTCTGGTAGCTTGCCGTGGCGCGTTTCGAGACGACGCCTTCCAGTCCCATCTCGGAGGCCTGGTCATAAAGTGCCTGGCCGTCGCCTTCGACATGGTCTGAAAACTGGATGGCGGAGTTGGAGCCCAAACCGGACAGCAATTGCGACAGCAGCGACTTGCGCCGGCCGAGCGGCGCTTTTCTCAAGTCCCATCCATCGAGATACAACAGATCGAAGGCGTAGAAGTGGAGCTTGTTGCCGGCGCCCTCGGCCAGTGCGTCCTGCAAAAGCGCGAAGCGGCTGATGCCCTTGGCGTCGAGCGCGACAACCTCGCCGTCGATGACAGCCTCGCGGCAGGGCAGCCTGGCGAAGGCGAGTGGCAGGTCGCCATAGCGTTTCGTCCAGTCGAGGCCGGCGCGGGTAATAAGTTTGACCGCGCCGTCCGCCAGATGTGCCATGGTGCGGTAGCCGTCGAACTTGATCTCGTGCAGCCAGGTTTCGCGCGTTTTTTCCGCGGGACCTTCGCCGCCCGGCGGCTTCGGAACCTGCGTCGCCAGCTGTGGCTCGATCCGCGAAGGCGGCGGCGCCTTGACGGCGCCCGGCAAAGCGCCGGGCCTCAGCACGACCGGTTTCGCAGGCCTCCCGGCAGGCTTCGGCGCTTCGACCAGTTCCTCGATGCGGCGGCCGGATTTCACGCTTTCGGGCCGGGCTTCCAGTATGTCGAGCTTGGCGTCGGCCGCGAGATCGCGCTCCTTGAACAGCAGCCAGTTCTTTTTGCCCTCATCCTCGCCGGGCTTCGGTTTCAGCCTGGCCAGCATCCAGCCGCCATTCAGCTTGTCGCCGGCTAGACGGAACTTGAACGAACCGGTGCGCAAGCTCTTTTCGACATCGTCCATCGGCGCCCAGATGCCGGTGTCCCAGACGATCATCGGCCCGCCGCCATATTCGCCCTCGGGGATGACGCCTTCGAAGTCGATATATTCGAGCGGATGGTCCTCGGTCTCGACCGCCAACCTTTTGTCAGCGGGATTGAGCGACGGGCCGCGAGGCACCGCCCAGCTCTTCAGCACATCGCCGACCTGCAGGCGCAGGTCATAGTGGTCGGCGGTAGCGTGATGCTTGTGGACGACGAAGCGGTTGCCTTCTGCGGCAACCAGTCCGCCGGCGGGCTCCGGTGTCTTGCTGAATTCGCGCTTGGCTCGATAGGCCTTGAGCTTCGACGTCATGTCCGCATGCCAAACGGGATGCGTCGGCCCTGTAGAAACAAGGGCTTGACCCACATCACATGAATCATTTTGTCAGCATGCGGCGGGCCGATGTCGTGCCTCACACAGCTCAATCGTCAGTGGCCGGCGTCAATTCGAGCTCGGCCGGCGACAGACCCTGCTGAAGCTGGCTCAGCCGGAATTCATCGACCCAGTAGGCCTCGCCGTCAACGAGGACACGCGCCTTGTAGGCGCCGGCGGAAAAGCTCTGTGCGGTGATGTAGACCTTGTGGCGGTCGAGTGCCCTACGCACCGCGGCCCGCTTGGATTTCTGGCTGGTGACGGAACTGGCCATGACTCGCTCATACACACGCTGCCGCAGAAGAAGGCGGCTGGCGTAAGGATGGCCGAGACCGGCTGTCGTGTCAATTTGGGATGATCAGGCTATCTCGAGCGCACACCTTGAGCGCACTCGGCACCACCACTCACATCCACTATCCGATGCCGCCCACCAATTCCTCCGCCTTGGCAATAGCGGCCGCCTGGTGCGGCTGCAGGGGCTGGCCGGCGTAGGCTTCGAAGACCGGCAGGAAAGGATCATCGATATCAGTCCTGATTCCGGACAATTGCTCCATCACCGCTAAGCCGCAATAAGGCACGTAGGAAGCCGAATAGCCGCCTTCATGTGACATCATCAGCCGCCCGCCGCAGAGATCGTCGGCCGCCTGCATCAGCAGCCGCGTCATCTCGCGGTAGCTGCCGCTGTGCAGCATCATGCGCCCCAGCGGATCGGCCGCTGAGGCATCGAAGCCCGATGGCACGACGATGAGATCGGGCTTGTAGCGAGTGAGCGCCGGCAGCACGACGCGCTCGAAGACGGAGATATAGGCGCCGTGGCCGCATCCGGCTGGCAGGGGCACATTGATGTTGTAGCCTTCGCCCCTGCCCTCGCCGCGTTCCTTATGAAAGCCGCTGTCAGGCGGATAGAGCCCGTCCTGGTGGATCGAGATCGTCAGCACGGACGGATCCGCATAGAAGGCCGACTGGGTGCCGTTGCCGTGATGGACGTCCCAATCGACGGTGGCGACCCGCTCGAAGCCATGTTTGGATCGGTTCTTCAGGATAGCGACCGGGACATTGCCGAACAGGCAAAAGCCCAGGCCTTGCGCGCGTTCGGCATGATGACCGGGCGGCCGCACCAGCGCGTAGCCATTGTTGATATCGCCGCTCAGCACCGCATCCATCACTGCCGCCGTGCCGCCGGCCGCCAGGCAGGCGATCTCGTAGCTGCCGTGACCGAAAGGCGTGAGATAGCTCGCATCGCCGCCGCGCTCGTCGCTGAGCGCCTTGATACGGCGGATATAGTCGCGGTCGTGAAACAGGGCCAGATCGTCCTCGCTCACCGCGACCGAGGCGACCTTCGACAGCTTTTCAGTGAGGCCCGAAACCTCCATCAGGTTGCGGAACCGGCGTTTGGTCGCGGCATTTTCCGCATGCTCCCCCGGCTCTATGGTCAGGCTCGGCTGAAAGAACAGCGCCGCATTGCCGGTCTCGTGCCAGAGATAGAGTTCGTGGAAGTTCCAACCCGTCGCCATTGTTTCCTATCCTCCCAGGATCATCGATGCGGCGCGTTCGGCGATCATGATCGTCGGCGCGTTGGTATTGCCCGAGACCATTTTTGGAAAAACTGAAGCGTCGGCGATGCAAAGCCCGTCCAGCCCGTGCACCTTCATCGACGCTGGGTCGACGACGGCCATTTTATCGGTGCCCATCCGGCAGGTGCTGGTCGGGTGATAGAGCGTCGTGCAGTGGCCGCGAATGTACTCGGCGATCTCGGCATCGCTTTCGCATTCGGCGCTTGGCGTGATTTCGCCGACCAGCATTTCCTTGAGCGGCGACTGCGCGGCGATCCGGCGGCTGATGCGGATGCCTTCGACCAGCGTGGCGATGTCCGAGCCGTCCTCGTCGCTGACGAAGTAACGCGGGTCGATCGCCGGATATTCGATGGGATTGGCCGAGCGCAGGCGGATCTCGCCTCGGCTGTCCGGCCGCTGTAGCGTGGTATGCAGCGTGATGCCGGGCTTCGATGACAGGAAGCGCACATAGTCGCGATGCGGGCTGATGGCGCCGTAAAGCTGCAGGTCCGGTTCGACATCCGGTCGGCTCCTGACGAAGCCGCCGGCCGCTACCCAGGGCGAGGAGCGCGGCCCGCTGCGCGAGGTCTGCCATTCCGCAAAATCGCGCTGCAGAGTCTCGTCGGTCCAGGCGCCGACGCCGATCTTGTCCTTTGTGTAGAAGGTGATCGGAATGTTGATATGGTCCTGCAGATCCTTGCCGACGCCCGGCAGGTCGTGGACAGGATCGACGCCGACGCTGCTGAGTTCGTCGGCCGGGCCGATGCCGGAAAGCAGCATCAACTGGCAGCTGCCGATCGAGCCTGACGACAGCACCACCTCGCTGTTGGCAAAAGCAGTCTCCGGCACGCCGTTGATCAGATAGCGTATGCCTTTGGCCCGGCCCTTCTCGACGATCAGGCCCGTCGCCAGCACCCCGGTTTTCACGGTGAGGTTTGGGCGTTGCCGCGCCGGGCGCAGATAGGCCTTGCCGGTGCCCCAGCGTTCGCCGTTCTTGATCGTGAACTGGAAAAGGCCGACGCCTTCCTGCTCGACGCCGTTGAAATCGCGATTGTGCTTGTAGCCGGCGGCCTTGCAGGCCTCGATCCAGGCGAGCTCGTTGGGGTCGACATGTCCGACATTGCCGATATGGAGCGGCCCGTTGGCGCCATGCAGCGGATCGTTGCCAAGCTCGGCATTGCTTTCGCTGGCCTTGAACACCGGGAGCACGTCTTCCCAAGCCCAGCCGGGGCAGCCCATGGCGGCCCAGCCATCATAGTCGGACGGCAGGCCGCGAATATAGATCATGGCGTTCAGCGCGCCGGAACCGCCGATCATCTTGCCGCGCGGCCAGAACACCCGCCTGCCGCGGCAGCCGGCCTGCGGCTCGGTGTAATAGCCCCAGTCGACGGCGGTGTTGAACATGGTCGGCCAATCCGACGGCACGTCCGAGGCGAGCGGCGCCTCGCGTCCCGCCTCCAGCAGCAGCACCTTGCGGGCGGGATCGGCGCTAAGCCGGTTTGCCAGCACGCAGCCGGCCGAGCCGGCACCCACTATGATCGTGTCGAACATCGTCGGTCTCTCATTTTCCGGCCGCAGCCGGGCTTTGCACAATGTTGCTCACTATTGGCTTGCTGCCCGTTGGGCCGCTGCGCTTGCGCGCCAGCCAACGGACAAGATCGCCAAAGCGGCCGACCAGCCCCTTCGGCATCAGCACCACCGACAGCGCGATGATCAGGCCGAGGCCGAGCGTGCGGAATTCGCCGCTCTCGCGCATTAGCTCGTCGGCCAGGACCAGCACCACCGTGCCCACCAACGGCCCCCAAAACGTGCCGACGCCGCCGACCACGACGATGGCGATGATGAACATCAGCTGCGACATCGACAGCACGCCGGGGCCGATCGCCTGGAAATGCGCGGCATAGAAACCGCCGGCCAGCCCGGTGAAGAAGGCGGAAATCCCGAAGACCAGAAGCTGCGCCTGGAAGCGGTTGACGCCACGCGCCACCGCATAGCCCGGATTGTCCTTGAGCGCCCGGAAGGCAAGGCCAATCGGGCTTTTGACGATCGCGTAGGTGAAGACCATGGTGATGCCGAACAGCACCGCAATGATCGCATAGTTGCCGACCAGCCACTGCGCTCTGAGCAAGGCCCTGGTGCCGAGATCGCCGAAGCGCGCAAAGCCGACGGCGCCGCCGGTGAACTGGCGGCAGACCGAGCCGACCATAACGAAGCATTCGGTGTCGGTGACGATCAGCAGATACATCGTCTGGGCAATCGCCAGCGTCAGCAGCGCGACGTAGACGCCGGTCAGCCGCAGGCAGGCCAGGCCGACGACGAGCGAGAACAGGACCGCACCGAGCGCGCCGGGCACGAGGGCCGCCCAGACGTTCCAGCCGAAATAGAAGCAGAACATCGCCGTCGCGTAGCCGCCGAAGGCGAAGATCGCCATTTGCGCCAGCGAGAAGATGCCGGAGAAGCCGAACAAAAGGTTCCACTGCGATGCGATCGTTGCATAAAACAGCGCCAGCACGATCTGGCCGAGAATGTAGCGGCTGTCGATCATGAAAGGCAGCGCGATTGCCGCCGCGATCAGCACCAGGCTGATGGCAAGATCGGTCCTGGCTGAGCGGGACATGCGCGACATGGATCTGCTGTCTGTCATGGTGCCCTCACATGCGCCGGATTTCGGCGCGGCCGAAAAGGCCCGATGGCCGCCAGATCAGCACGGCAATGACCACGAACAGCAGCGACGGAAAGCCCCAGCGGGCACCCAGGGCGTACTGGACGAAGGATTCGAGCAGCGCCAGGCCAAGCGCGGCGGCGACCGCGCCCGGCAGATTGCCGAGGCCGGCGACGACGCACATGATGAAGGCTTTCAGCATCGGATCGTTGCCGAGCGGCGGGGACAATTGCGTCATCGACGAGACCATGACGCCGCAGATGCCGGCGAGCGCGCCGGACAGCATCAGCACCTGCAGATAGACGCGGTTGACGGCAACGCCCATGAGTTGGGCCGCATCGCGGTTCTGCGCCGTCGCCCGGATCGCGCGACCCATCCGCGTGCGGCCGAGCGCCAGCGAAACCACCACCATCATGACGACGACGACCGCTATGATCAAAAGGTTCTGCCATGGCAGCGTCAGCGGCCCGAGACGGAAGGCGCCGGCGATCGAGACCGGCTGCTTCAGAGGCTGTCCGCCGTAGGTCAGCAGGATGGCATTCTCGAGCGCAATGCCGATGCCGACCGTAGCAATCATGACGTTGGCTTCGAATGTCGACTTGTCGTTCTTCAGGAGATTGCGAACGATCGCAAAATAAAGGATCGCACCGGCCGCGGCGCCGACGAGGATGGCGCCGGCAAAGCCGATCGCGATCGGCAGGCCGAGCGAGGTGATCACCGTGTAGGCGACGTAGCCGCCAAGCGTCAGCATTGCCGCATGGGCCATGTTGAGCATGCCCATCGAGCCCCAGACCAGCGACAGCCCGACCGTCGCCAGCGCATAGAGCGCGCCGGAGGTGAAGCCGGCGACGAGAATGGCCATGAGAACGTCGGTCATGGCGTCAGCCTCCAAGATAGGTTGCGAGGAGCTCGTCGCGCGCCATCAGTTCGGCGGGCTTACCCGACCAGACGATTGCGCCGTCGTCGAGCAGATGCAGGCGGTCGGCGAGATCCTCAACCCGCGCCGGGTTCTCCTCCACCAGCAGGATCGTCCGGCCGGCTTTGCTCAGTTCGGCAATGACGCCGTAGACCTGATCGATGATCAGCGGCGCCAGGCCGAGCGACGGCTCGTCGATCAGCAGGATGCGTCCGCCCATCATGAGGCCACGGCCGATGCCGGCCATGCGCCGTTCGCCGCCGGACAGGCTCGAGGCGACCTGGTCGCGGCGGTCGGCGAGCTTCGGTAAAAGCGTGTAGACCTCGTCCAGCCGGCGTTTGATCTCGGCCTTGTCCGGCGCCAGATAGGCGCCCATCAAAAGGTTTTCGAGCACGCTCATCTGCGCAAACAGCATGTCGCCTTGGGGCACGTGGGCGACGCCCAGCATCGCCGTTTCGTGTGGCTTTCCCGACAGGCGCTGGCCGTCGATGCTGATCTGCCCGCCGCGCAGCGGCACGAGGCCGGAGATCGTCTTGAGAAGCGTCGATTTGCCATGACCGTTCGGGCCGACGACGGTGACGAACTCACCGGCACGGACGGTCAGCGAAATACCCTTGAGCACTTCGAGGCCGTCATAGCCGGAGACGATGGCGTCCAGCTGCAGGACGGGAGGTTTGGCGGCTGCGCTCGTCATTGCGCCCCCTCGACTGGATTCGTTGCGGCCTGGTCGTCGAAGAATTTCTTCAGCCGCTTCTGCGTGCCTTGTCCCAGATAGGTTTCGACGACGGTCTGGTCCTCGGCCACTTTGTCCGGCCTGCCCTCGAAGATCACCTTGCCGTGGTGCATGATGATGACGCGGCTGGACAGCGCCAGGAGAAAGCGCATGACATGCTCGATCAGCACGATGGTTAGTCCCTGCTCGCGTAGTTTCAGCACCATCGCCATGATCTGGTCGATCTCGGCGACGTTGAGCCCGCCGACCGGCTCGTCCAGGAACAGCATCTTCGGCTTGGTGGCGATGGCACCGGCGATCATCAGGAGCTTGCGGTCGAGCACCGGCAGCCGCGCCACCGTCTCTTCAGCTTTGGACGCAAGTCCGACGAAGTCCAGAGCCTCCATCGTCGCTTGCTGGACATCCCCGCCCAGGCGGAAGCCGGCAAGCCTTCGCCGCTGGCGGCCGAAATAGGCAGCGATCTCTATGTTTTCGCGGACGGTCAAGCTGTCGAAGCCCGCATTGAGCTGAAAGGTCCGGGCCATGCCGAGCTGGCAGATGCGGTCCGCCCCAAGGGTCGAAACCTCGGTATCGCCGAAATGCACGCGGCCGCCGCTGGCCGGCGTGATCCCGGTCACCACATCGAAGAAGGTCGTCTTGCCGGCGCCGTTCGGCCCGCCAATGCCGACGATCTCGCCCGGGTTGACCACCATCGACACGCCGTCGACGGCGGCCAGCGAGCCGAACCGTTTGACGACGCTGTCACAAACCAGCATCGGGCCTGCGGCCTCAGTCATCCTTCGCCTCTGGCATCACGTCTCGACCTCGTGGAAACCAGTCGGGCACATGACCCGGCTGGTTTGGCGCGTCCCTTCCTCCGGTTCATTTGATCCATGGCGGCAGGATGAAGTCGTCCGTCGCGTAGAGCACAGGCGCGATCAGTTTTGGATCAGTCTTGTAATCCTGATGCTGCAGGAACTGGTGCGGCATGCCGAGCGATGGATCCGCCACCTGCGTCGGGTAGCAGAACGCCGATTGGCCCGCCGGATCGGCCCGGTAGGTACCGTTGACCCCGCGATAGACCAGCCGTTTCATGGCGTTGGCCACCTTGGTGGTCTGCTCCTTGTTGAACGGCTCGCCCGGACCGCCGGCGATTGCCGCGGCAAGCGCCCACATCCACAGGCCGTCATAGGTCTGCGATCCGGTGATGTAGGCGGAGTTCGGGCCGAATTTCGCCCGGTAGCTCTCGCGGAACGATTTGGAGAAATCGTCCGGCAGGCAGCCGATCACCGTCGAATAGACGACGCCGTTGACCGCCTCGCCGCCGATCTCGCGGAACGCCGGCAACGACGGTCCATACTGCATGTAGATCAGGCTGTTGATCGGCTCGGCGAGGAACTGGACCATGAACTGCGCCAGGTCCTGCGGCAGGAAATGCGTCACCAGGATCGCCGCCGGCGGATCTTGCCGGAGCTTCGCCAGGGTCGGACCCCACTGGTTGGTCGGGAACGGAACCGTCTCGAACAGGCTGACCTCGAATCCGTATTCGGCGGCCTTGTCGCGGATCGCATTGGCGATGACGATCGAATATTCATTGGCCGACGGGATGATGGCGATCTTCTTGTTCGGCGCCTTCCATTTGCCGTCCGCGGCCAGCGTCTTCAGGAAATTCAGGCAGCCGGGGCCATACCAGAATTCCGGCGGGTCGCCCTGGAAGGAGCTGTAGTAGCGGGCCGGGTCGGTCTTGAACTTCTCATTGTGCGAAATCAGCGTGTTGTAGTGCATCATGATGACGTCGTTGTCGGCGGCGACGTCCATCTCGATCATGTTGGTGCCGAGATTGTAGCCGTTGATGATGACCGGTGCCGTGAAACGGTCGATCAGGCGCTGCATCGACTGGCTGACCAAGTCGGCGCCCATTTCCTTGGTGTCTTCGATGTGGATCTCGACAGGCCGGCCGAGAATGCCGCCCGCCGCGTTGATCTCCTCGGCGGCGAGCTCGAGGCCGTTCTTGAACTCGATGCCGTCGGCGGCGGCGATGCCGGACATCGGCAGGGCCGAGCCGACCGGAATGGGGGTGGTGTCCTGGGCCATCGCCGCATTGTTCATGTCGGCAAGAAGAGCGGCACCTGCGCCCGCGCCGACCACCCCTTGCAGCATTGCACGTCTGTTGATCATGGCAAAATTCCCCTTTTTTGTCGTCGGTTATGGTCTGTTCTTTATACGAAACGGGTCAGGCGACATCCTTCAGGCCAAACGTTTGCGTCAGCGGCCGAAATGCGGCTTCCAGGTCGGCCGCCGCCGAAAGCACGCGGGCATCATCGCCGCGCGCGCCGATGATCTGGAAGCCGACCGGCAGGCCCGCCGCCGTCATGCCGCAGGGGATGACGCAGGCCGGTTGCTGACTGAGATTGATTGGATAGCTGAACGCCGCCCATTCGGTCCAGCGCGACAGGCCGCTGCCCGAGGGAACTTCAAGCCCGACATCGAAGGCCGGAACCGATGTCCCCGGCGAAACGATGAAGTCATAGGCGTCGAGCAGACGGTCCATGGCGGCGCCGAATTCGCCGCGCTGTAACTGTGCGGCAACCAGTGCCTTGGCGTCTAACGCCGCCCCGACCCGGGCGATCTCCAGGAAACCCGGATCGATGCCTGCCCGTTCGGTCTCAGGGATAAGCGCCAGACGCGCGGCGGCACCGGTGAACCAGTGGTGTTGGAAAAGACCGAGAAGATCGCCGCCCGGAAGGTCAACCGCATCGACCGTTGCGCCGAACCTCCCGAAATGCTTCAGCGCCTGCGAAATCGCCGCGGCAATCTCGTCATCCAGCGCGCCGGATGGCGGCTTCGACCAATAGCCGATCCGGGCGCCTTCCAGCGTCGCCTCGATCCGCCCGAGCGGCGCCAGCGTTCCCGCGCCTTGCTGCCAGTCGCTTAGGTCGCGACCGGACATCGTCTCCGCCATAGCGGAAAGATCGGCGGCGCTCCGCGCCATCGGCCCGATATGGGCGACGGTTCCAAACGCGCTCGACGGATAGGCCGGCACGCGGCCGAAGGTCGGCTTCAGTCCGGCGATGCCGGTGAAAGATGCCGGGATACGGATCGACCCGCCGCCATCGGTACCGAGGTGGAAGACGCCGGCTCCGGTGGCGGCCGCCACTGCGGCGCCGCCGGAAGAACCCCCAGGCGTCTTTTCGGCATTCCAGGGATTGCGCGTGATGCCGTAAAGTCCGCTGTCGGTGATCGCCTTCCAGCCGAATTCAGGCGTCGTCGTCTGTCCAATGAAGATGGCGCCCGCTCGGCGCAGCAGGGCAACGGCGGGAGCATCACTGTCGCAAGGCGCAGCCGACGTGGTCCTGCTGCCATAGCGAACGCTCCAGCCCTCGACCCAGACAATGTCCTTCAGCGTCGTCGGTATCCCGTCCGCGGCCGATAGTGGCTCGCCTGCCCGCCAGCGTTTTTCGGAAGCGCCGGCGGCCTCGATCGCAGCCTTGCGATCGATCATGGTGAAGGCGTTGAACAGCGGATTGATCGCTTCGGCGCGAGCAACCGCCGCCGTCGTCACCTCGACGGGCGACAGTGCACCAGTGCGGTAAGCGACGTTGAGTTCCGCGGCGCTCAGGCGGCACAGATCATCGGCGTCGGCGATGGGAGAGATCCCATTCGGCATGCAGTTCGAACCCCTCGTTCCATGGCTACTCTTCCGGCAGCCTTGTCAGCAGAGACAGTTTGCCGGGTTTCTTCACTTCCACAAAATGTATTATTGTGAGTAACATGCGCTATAAAATGCAATAACGAGTTGCCATGAACCTGACCGTCCGGCAGTTGCGCTACGTCTGCGAGGTCGCTCGCCTCGGCAGCGTGCTGGCGGCCTCCAAGTCGCTCTACATCTCGCAATCCTCCATTCTGGCGGCGATCACGCTTGCCGAGGCCGAGATGGGGGCGCGCATTTTCGACAGGCGGCCGGCGCGCGGCGTCTCCATCACGCCGGCCGGCCAACGCTTCGTCGCCGCCGCCCGCGTCATGCTGGCGGCGGAGACGGAGTTCAACCGGTCGATCGGCGACCTCAGCGGGCGCATGCCGAAAGTCCTGCGCATCGGCTGTTTCGAGCCGTTCGGCGCGCTGTTCATGCCGGAGATGCTGCGCAGCTACCTCGACAGTGTCGGCGATGTCGAGATCGACCTTGTCGAGGCCGACCAGGTCCAGTTGCAGGAACGGCTTGTCGCCGGCCAAATCGATCTTGCCATTCTCTACGACATCGGCCCGATCGGCATCGACAGCGTCACCCGCATCTGCAAGGTGCCGGCGCATGCCGTGCTCAACGCGGACGATCCCCTCGCCGCGCGCGACGGCATCTGGCTGGCGGAACTGGCCGCGCGGCCGCTGGTCCTGCTCGATCTGCCGCACACCGCAACCTATCTCCTGACCTTGTTTGACGTGCTGGCCAAACGACCGGAGGTGCGCTTTCGCACGCGCTCCTACGAGACGGTCCGTTCGGCCGTCGCCTCGGGCTTCGGCATGGCCATTTTGAACATGCGACCGATCGGCCGCGCCACCGCCGATGGCGACGAGATCGTTCGAAAACCGATCTTCGACGAATTGCCGCCACCGACACTAATCGTCGCCGACATGTACGGTTCGGCAAAGCCGCTCTTCGTGCGGGTCTTCATCGACATATTCCACCGCTTCTTCGACACGGTCGGCCCCTCCGGCTTTTCGGTGACGACCCCGGAGCGCGAGCCTTTGCTGCTGGTTGCCAGGAAAGGCTGACGGTGATCCTCCTCGGCTCACGCGATCGTGCAATTGGCCCACAGCCAGGCGCCTGTAGAAACTGAGCGAACGCTCTATATCGTCCTGACGCACACGAACCCTGACATTATCCGGAGATCTCATCCATGACTTTGGGCACACGCAAGCTGGGCAGCCAGGGGTTGCAGGTATCGGTGATCGGCCTTGGCTGCATGGGCATGAGCCAATCCTACGGTCCGGCCGACGAGGCGGAATCGATCGCCACACTGCACCGTGCCATCGAGCTCGGCTGCACCTTCCTCGATACGGCGGAAGTCTATGGCCCTCACACCAATGAGGAACTGCTCGGCCGCGCGCTGAAGGGCCGGCGCGACGAGGTGACGATCGCCACCAAATTCGGCTTCCGCATCGAAAACGGCAAGCAGATCGGCACCGACCGCAACAGCCGGCCCGAGCATATCCGGGAGGCGGTGGAAGGCTCGCTCAGCCGGCTCGCCACCGACCATATAGACCTGCTCTACCAGCACCGCATCGACCCGGCGGTGCCGATCGAGGATGTCGCGGGTGCTGTCGGCGAGCTGATCGCTGAGGGCAAGGTGCGCTTCTTCGGCCTGTCGGAGGCCGGTGCGGCCAATATCCTCCGCGCGCATGCCGTGCATCCGGTGTCGGCGGTGCAGAGCGAATATTCGCTGTGGGAACGCAATCTGGAACCGGAGATCATCCCGCTGCTCAGCGAACTCGGCATCGGCCTGGTGCCGTTCGCGCCGCTTGGCCGCGGCTTTCTCGCCGGCGACGTCAAGCGCGCCGAGGACTATCCCGAGGGCGACTTTCGCCGCGGCGATCCGCGCTACCAGGGCGCCAACTACGAAGCCAACGTGAAGGCGGCCGGAATTGTCCGTGACATCGCCACGGCCCAAGGCGCCAGGCCGGGCCAGATCGCACTGGCCTGGCTGCTGCACAAGGGCAGCGACTTCGGGTTGGGCATCGTGCCAATCCCCGGCACCAAGCGCAGAAAATATCTCGAAGAGAACGTCGCCGCTGCGGCGGTCAAGCTGGACGACGCCGCAATGCAGGCGCTCGATGACGCGCTGGCGCCGGGCAAGGTCGCCGGACCGCGCTATAACGAACGCGTCATGGCGATGATCGACCGGTAGGGATCTACGGGAGCTTCGCCAGTCCGGCAGCGTGGCGGATGGCAAGCAACGCATCCCGGTTGGTCACGGGATAGCCTGCGATGAAGCGTTCGACCGAGAAGCCTGGAAATTCGGTTCTCAAGCGGGCCGCGGCGCGCGCCGTCTCGCCGGCCTCGCCCATGGCCGCATGCGAAAGCGCCAGGAACATCAGCACGTCCGGCGACTCCGGCGAACTCCTGCGGAGCGCCGCGATGGCCTGCTCGTGTCTGCCGGCGACGAACAGGATTCGCCCTTGCATGCCGAAATACCAGGGCGGGGCCAGTGGATTGAGGCGCATGGCACGCTCGATGAGCGGGATCGCCTCGGCCGGGTCGCCGACGACAAGCGCCTTGCTGCCGGCCAGCAGCAGGAGTATGCCGGCGTGGTTGGAGCCGTATTCGAGTGCGCGCCGGTGCGCGCGCTCCGCTCCTTCGAGATCGCCAAGGCACGCCCTGACATTGCCAAGGCATGCGTGGGCGCAGCTGTCCGTCGGGTCGAGGCGTAAGGCGTTTTCGGCCGCCGTTCGCCAGTTCTGGATCGACGCCAGCACGTCGTCGCCAAAGCCGTTGCAAGCCTCGACCGAATAGGCATAGGCGAGTTCGGCCCAGCAGTTGGCGAAGGTAGGATCAAGCTCCAGCGCGCGTGAAAACAGGTGGATTGCCTCGGAATTTCCGGCGCGGCTGAACGTAGTGTGCTGTTCGAGAGCAAGCAGATAACAGTCATAGGCCCGCAAGCTGGCCGGCGGCTTGCGGCGAACCGCGTTGCGGCCGACGGTGGCGAGCGTTCCGTAACTGCCGGCGAACACATTGATGATGCTTTCGGTCAGGCTGTCCTGCAGCACGAAAATGTCCTCGAACGGGCGGTCGTAGCGCTCCCTCCACAGGCTGACACCGCTACGGGCATCGGCAAGCTCTATGGTCAAGCGAATCCTCTGGTCGTCGGCGCGCAACTGGCCCGATACGATGTAGGTGACGCCGAGGGCCTTGCCGTCCGCCGCGAAATCGGCCGGCTTGCTGCCCAGCGATTTCATTGTGTGGAAGGCGATGACAGGCAAGCCCGCGTAACGTGCCAGGTCGATGGTGATGTCCGACGACAGGCCGTCGGCAAAGCGGCGCCAACGCTCTTCGGAATTGAGGCATTCGATCGGAAATATGGCGAGCACTGGCGGAGCGTCCGACGGGAGTGATAGCCCGTCCGGCCGAGCGCTGGAAGCGCCACCAAAATACGCCGCGAGCCCGATCTTGGTCCGCACCCCAAGTTTTTCGTAGATGGCCGCAAGGTGGGTGCGAACAGTGGTCGGGGCAATGAAAAGTGCCTTGCCGATTTCGCGATAGGTCATGCCGGCTGCGAATTTTTCCGCGACCGCGCGCTCGCGGCCCGACAAAGCATCGAGCGTCTGCGCTTTCGAAGCGTCATTGACCGTCATGATGAAAACCGCCCCAGGGCAGAATACTACAAATGCGGGAGGCCGAATACTGCATCTGCCCGATCCCGCCGCAGGCGCACGCGTTGCAAGATCGCTTGCAGCAACAAGCTGCAATCAGGGGAGGTTTCCATGCGTCCTGTTTCCATAGTGCTGGCATGCACGATCTTGAGTCTTTCAGCCGCCCAGTCGCCGTCGTTCGCAAGAGGATGCAGGCAGGTGCTGGAATCGGATGTGAAAATCACGAGCATGCGCCTCTATGCCGACATTCTAGCCAATGCCGCCCGCAACGGCTGGGACTACACGCCTGAATCGATCGTCAGCGGTTCAAAGCGGCATTTCGAGGAGATGAAGGTCCAGTTGAACCACGCCGGCTATGAGATCGTGCCCGTCGGCGTCCGCCTGTATTGCAAACGGTTGGACAAGCTGGCTGCCCGCTAGCAACCAGCGATCCGCCCTTTGCGGCAGAAGCTTTGTCGAGACATTGATATGTCGAGGGTGCAGGCCAACTGTCTGCTTCTGCTTGCTGCTGCCTTTTGGGGCTTCGGTAACGTTGCGCAGAAGACCGTGCTGGACCATCTCGATCCGCTCAGCGCCGTGGGCATGCGCTGTCTGATCGCGGGGCTCATGATCGCGCCGCTGACGATGCTCGAATGGGGAAGGAAATTCGGGCCCGGCTATCGGATGAGCCTCACCAAAGTCAGCGCTCTGTTTTCGATTTCCATCATCATCCAGCAGGTCTCCTATCTCGACACGTCGGTTACCAATGCCAGCTTCCTGGTGAGCACGGCAACGGTGATGACACCGCTCGCGGCCTGGTTCCTGATTGGCGAGCGTCCGACTGCTGTCGGCGGGCTTGCGGCTGCCATGACATTGGTCGGTGTCCTGCTGCTGTCCGGGGGCTTGACCGCCAGCTTCAGTCAGGGCGATCTCGCTGCGATACTTTCTGCCGTGTGCTATGCGCTTTGGATGGTCGAGCTTGGCCGCCACATGCAGACCCACGGCGCGCCGGTCGCGACGGCTGCCGCGCAATTCCTCGGCGCCGCCGTGCTCACTCTGCCGCTCGGCGCCATTCAGGGCAATTTATCGCTGGCTGCCATCAGCGATGCTGGCCCGGAACTCGCCGTGCTCGGCATCTTCTCGACCGGTGCCGCCTTCGGCATCCAGACGATTGCCCAACGCTTCACGTCTGCCAGCCATGCCGCGGTGATCGTCAGCGCGGAGAGCGTGTTCGGAGCGATTGGCGCGGCAATATTTCTGGGCGAGCGGCTGTCGCCGGTCGGAGCAGTCGGTGCTGCATTTGTATTTGGATCAATCACCTTGCTGTCGATGACGACCGACAAATCCGAAATCAGCAAGCCGGCGATGGCAGACTGAGAGATTATCGGGGCAATGCCTGGTCGCGGCCTCCTCGGCAAGGCCTCAACCTAGCCTTGCCAGCTTTGCGGCGTCGCGTATGGCTTGCACGGCATGCGGGTTTGTCACGGGATAGGCTGCGATGAAGCGTTCGACCGAAAAGTCCGGGAATTCTGCTTTCAGGCGGGCTGCAATCCTGGCCGCCTCGCCGGTCTCGCTCACGGCTGCTTGCGCCAACGCCAAAAACATCAGCACGTTCGGAGAATCCGGCGAACTCCGGCGGAGCGCTGCGATGGCTTCACGATGCCTGCCGGCGACGAACAGGATGCGGCCTTGCATGCCGAAATACCAAGGCGGGGCCAGCGGATTGAGGCGCATGGCGCGCTCGATGAGCGGGATCGCCTCGGCCGGATCGCCGGCGACAAGGGCCCTGCTGCCGGCCAGCAACGCCAGTGTGTCGGCATGATTGGAGCCGTATTCGAAGCCACGCTGATACGCGCGCTCTGCCCCCTCAAAGTCGCCGAGACATCCCTTGAGATCACCAAGGCAGGTGTGGGCGGCGCTGTCCGTCGGGTCGAGGCGCAAGGCGTTTTCGACCGCCGCCCGCCAGTTCTCGATTGAGCCCGGCACGTCGTCGCCAAAGCCGTTGCAGGCCTCGATGGAATAGGCATAGGCAAGCTCGGTCCAGGCCCTTACCAGAGTTGGGTCAAGCTCCAGCGCTCGTGAAAGCAGGCGGATTGCCCCCGCATTTCCGGCGCGGCTGAACATGTTGTGCTGTTCGACGCCAAGCAGATAAAAGTCGTAGGCCCGCAGGCTGGCTGGCGGCTTGCGGCGAACCGCATTGCGGCCGACGGTACCGAGTGTGCCGAAACTGCCGGCCAGCACATTGATGACGTTCTCGGTCAGGCTGTCCTGCAGCGCAAAAATATCCTCGACCGGGCGGTCGTAGCGCTCGTTCCAAAGACTGACGCCATTGCCTGCGTCGGCAAGCTCGATCGTCAGGCGAACCCTCTGATCGTCGGCGCGCAACTGGCCCGAAACAATGTAGGTAGCGCCAATCGCCTTGCCGTCCGCCGCGAAATCGGCTGGCTTGCTGCCCAGTGATTTCATCGTGTGGAAGGCGATGACAGGCAAATCTGCATATCGCGCCAGATCTATGGTGATGTCCGACGACAGGCCGTCGGCGAAGCGGCGCCAACGCTCTTCCGAATTCAAGCATTCGATCGGAAACATGGCGAGCACCGGCGGAGCGTCCGAAAGGGGTGGCTGCCCCTCTGGCCGGGTGCCGGAGGCACCGGCAAAATGCGCTGCGAGGGCGACCTTGTTGCGAACGCCAAGCTTATCGTAGATCGAGGCAAGATGGGTGCGCACGGTCGAGGGAGCGATGAACAACGCCTCGCCGATCTCGCGATAGGTCAGGCCGGCGGCAAATTTCTCCGCGACCGCGCGCTCGCGGTCGGAGAGAGCTGGCGAAGGCGTCGCGATGCGGTTCACGGCAAATTTCCTGCCACCGGACGGAGAGATGAATTCAACTGGCTGCCGACGCAGGATACTACAAATGGTGAACCCAAAACACCGCATCTGGCCGATTGTGCCGTCGCCCTTCGGACGCGGCTCCATTCAGTTTCCCGTTCTTGCGCAAACCTCCGGCCTTGGCTAGCATCCGCCCGCAGGCACCGAGCGGAGGAGAACGTCGCGGTGGACCGGCTGGAGCGCCGTTGCGTCCCCTTGGGCGCTCAAAGACACTCCATTTTTAGATCGACGCATGAACCTGCCGGAGACCCATTCCGGTTTTCGGGGTCGTGCGCTCATGGTGGAGGAGACTAAATTGATGAACAGACGTGAATTCCTGCTGTCGTCCGTGGCGATAGGCACATTGGCGCTGGCCGCTCCGCAACCGGCATTCGCCCAGGACAAGCTGACCATCCTGGGTTCGGTGCCGAGCCTGGGCTTTCCGTTCTTCGTTCACATGCTGAACCAGATCAAGGCGGAGGCGCAGGCGCAAGGCGTCAACCTGACCGAGAGCGATGGCCAGAATTCGGCGCCCAAACAGACCGCCGATATCGAGGCGGCGCTCGTGCAGAAGGTCAACGCCATCGTCATCTCGCCGCTCGACGTCAATGCGCTCGCCCCGGCCATCGAGCAGGCGGTGCAGGCCGGCATTCCCGTCGTCACCATCGACCGCCGCGTCGACGGCGTCGAAGGCATCCTGGCCCATGTCGGCGCCGACAATGTCAAGGGCGGCGAGGCCGAGGCACAGGCCATGGTGGCGGCGTTCCCGAACGGCGCCAAGATCTTCCATCTCCAGGGCCAGCCCGGCGCCGGTCCGGCGATCGACCGCAACAAGGGCGTGCATAACGTTCTCGATCCGCTGAAGGACAAATACCAGATCGTCTTCGAGCAGACCGCCAACTTCGCCCGCGCCGAGGCGCTCTCCGTCACCGAGGCCGGCCTTGCCGCCAACGGCAAGCCCGACGCGATCATCTGCGCCAATGACGACATGGCGCTCGGCGCGGTTGAAGCCTGCGCGGCGCGCAACTTCACCGACGTCAAGATCTACGGCTTCGATGCGCTTCCCGAAGCGCTGGTCGCCGTGCGCGACGGCAAGCTGGCCGGCACGGTCGAACAGTTCCCCGGCGAGCAGTCGCGCACCGCGGTGCAGATCGCCGTCGCTTACGCCAAGGACAAGACCGAGCCAAAGGAAAAGCTGGTGCTTTTAACGCCGATCGTCATCGGCAAGGACAATCTCGACAAGGCTGAAAGGCTCGGCGAGACGAAGTAGGCTAATTGGTAAGGCCGGCGGGACAGTACCCCCCTCTGGCCTGCCGGCCATCTCCCCCGCAAGGGGGGAGATCGGCAGTTTCGGCGGGGCGCCTTCTTCCGGACGCCGGAGATTGGCGAAAGCCGAAGTGACGCCCAATCTCCCCCCTTGCGGGGGAGATGTCCGGCAGGACAGAGGGGGGTGTTCAAGCTCGGCCTGAACAACTGCATCGAGGAGCATCTTTTGCCAGCCGAAGCCTTGAAGCAATCACAGAGCCCCGCCCTCCTCGCCGTCGAGGGCGTGACCAAGCGCTTTGCCGGCGTGACCGCACTCAGCGACGTCTCGCTCGAGGTCCGGCCCGGCGAAATCCTCGGCCTGCTCGGCGAGAACGGCGCCGGCAAGTCGACGCTGCTGAAGATCCTGTCCGGCGTGATGCCGCCTAGCAGCGGCCGCATCGTTTTCGACGGCGTCGAATTCAATCCGCACAACCCGCAGGATGCCAAGCGCCTCGGCATCGTCACCATCTACCAGGAACTGAGCCTGATCCCGACGCTGATCGTGGCGGAAAACATCTTCATCGGCCGCGCGCCGCTTGGTCCGCTCGGCCTGGTCAGTTGGCGCAAGATGGAGGACGACTCCCGCGGCATCATCGCCCGCGTCGGTCTGGACCTCGATCCGGCGACGCCGGTGTCGGCACTGTCTGTCGCCGAGCAGCAGTTGGTCGAGATCGCCCGCGCGCTATCGCTGAAAAGCCGTCTTATCATCATGGACGAGCCGACCTCGGCGTTGACCGAAACCGAAGTGCAGAAGCTGATGTCGATCATGGACCGGCTGCGCAAGGATGGCGTCGCCATCATGTTCGTCACCCACCGGCTGGAAGAGGCCTCCGCCATCTGCGACCGCATGACGGTGCTGCGCGACGGCAGGCTGGCCGGCCATCTCGATCGCGAGGGCGGGCCGATCAAGCTGCCGAAAATCATCGAGAAGATGGTCGGTCGCGCCGCCTCCGAGCTTTATGCCAGGCCGACGCAGCGCGACGTTGCCGGCGACGTCAGGCTTTCCGTGCGCGGCCTGCGCACGGTGCGCGATCCGCAGGCGCCGCACGCCATCGTGCTCGAAGGCGTCGACCTCGATCTCAAGGCAGGCGAGATCCTCGGTGTCGCCGGCCTCGTCGGCTCCGGCCGCACTGAGCTCGCCCGCGCTATCTTCGGCGCCGACCGCATCGCCGCCGGCACCATCATGCTGGACGGCAAGACGATCGCGCCAGCATCGCCCGCCGACGCCATCGCGCTCGGCATCGGCCTGGTGCCGGAAGACCGCAAGCATCAGGCGATCTTTGCCGCGCTTGGGATCCTGACCAATTTTTCGATCGCGGCACTCGGCCGCTACTCCAACGCCGCAGGCTTCATGACCGAGCGCCGCGAGCGCGAAGCGCTGGCAAGCTACAGGAAGACGCTGTCGATCCGCATGGCCTCGCCCGAGCAGCCGATAGAGGGACTGTCCGGCGGCAACCAGCAGAAGGTCATCCTTGCCCGCTGGCTGGCGCGCGATCCCAAGGTGCTGATCGTGGACGAACCGACGCGCGGCGTCGATGTCGGCGCCAAGGCCGAGGTGCACCAGATCCTGGTGCAGCTAGCGGCGCGCGGCATCGCCATCATGATGATCTCCTCCGAATTGCCCGAAGTGTTGGCAGTGTCGGACAGGATCGTCACCATGCGGCGCGGACGCATCACCGGCGAGATGCCCGGCATCGAGGCGACAGAGGAAAAACTGATGGAACTGATGGCGCTCGACCAAATGCAGGAAGCCCAGAATCAGGAAGCAATGCAATGACCAGCACCACCGAACCGAGCCAGCGCGGCGGCATCAATGTCGCGCGCCTGCTGATGAGCTTTGGCCCGCTGATGTTCCTGGCGCTGCTGATCGTCGTCTTCACCGTCCTGAAGCCGAGCTTCATCGATCCCATCAACATCTTCAACATCATGCGGCAGATCTCGATCACCGGGCTGATCGCGCTCGGCATGACCTTCGTCATTCTCACCGCCGGCATCGACCTGTCGGTCGGCTCGCTGCTGGCCTTCTGCGGCATGGTCGCGGCGGTGGTGGCCAAGGGCGGCACCGCCAACACGCTGTCGCTGTCGACGTCGGGGACGCAAGGTTATGGCTGGTTCGCCGCGCTTCTGGCCGCCGTCGTCGTCGGCGCCTTGGCCGGCGGCGTCCAGGGCTTTGCCATCACCAGGCTGAAAGTGCCGCCCTTCGTCGTCACGCTCGGCGGTCTCACCGTGTTTCGCGGCCTGACGTTGACGATCTCCAACGGCGGCCCGATCTCCGGCTTCGATGCCTCGATGCGCTGGTTCGGCACCGGCCTGATCGGCCCGGTGCCGGTGCCGGCGATCATCTTCGCGATTGCCGCGATCCTGTGCCACATCGTGCTGCGCTACACGCGCTACGGCCGCGCCGTCTACGCCGTCGGCGGCAATGCCGAAGCAGCAAGGCTGTCCGGCCTGCGCGTCGATCGCATCCTGATCTCGGTCTATGTCATCGTCGGCTTCTTCGCCGGCCTTGCCGCCTTCGTGCTGTCGGCGAGGCTCAACTCCTCGGAAGCCGTCGCCGGCATCGGCTACGAACTGACGGTGATCTCGGCCGTCGTCATCGGCGGCACCTCGCTGTTCGGTGGCATCGGCTCGGTCGGCGGCACGGTGGTCGGTGCGGCACTGATCGGCGTGCTGCAGAACGGGCTGCAGTTCAACAACGTCTCGTCCTACACGCAAAGCATCGTCATCGGCCTGATTCTCATTCTCGCGGTGGCCTTCGACCGCTGGCTGAAATCGCGGGTGAGGCGATGATCCGAGGAGCGAAGGCTGCGATGCAATAAACTGCCGGAGGTAGCGATGACTAAAATCAGGGCCATGACCGAACAGGACGTGCCGTCGGTGTCACGGCTCCTTGGACAGTCCTGGCGCCGGACCTACTCGCCAATCATGGGGGCCGAGACCACGGCACGCATCTCGGACGACTGTCACACGCCGCAGAAGATCGCGGCGGAACTGGCCGACGACAACAAGATGTCATTCGTTGCGGAACGGCCGGACGGCTCGATCGCCGGCTACGCGATGGCCGAGATGGATGAAAACGGCGATGTCATGCTCGACCGGCTCCACATCGACAACAGCGAGTTCGGCACAGGGCTGGCCGCCGATATGCTGCACGCTGTCTTTGCCGCCCATTCGGGCATCCCCAGCATCGCCCTGGAAGTGATCGAGGGAAACGACCGGGCACTGGCCTTCTATCGCAAGCACGGGTTCGAAGTGGTCGAGCGCAGGCCCGCGTCCCACGGCGTGGAAGGCCATGCGTCATTCATCATGCGCAGGCCGCTGCCACGGGCTTAGGTCAGGCCGCATGGTTCCGCGCTCGGCGCGCCTCGTCTTCCACTCACGCCGGTGCGTTGACGCGCTGCGAACGCGTCGCCCAATCGACGACCGTCCCGCCCGCAACCGTAGAGCTCGTCTGCGGCGCGAGAAGATCGTTGCGGCGGGCGAACGCCACGAAGGTCGCCCGCGCCGTCTCGGCGTCGATCTCTCCGTCCATTGCGGCCCGGCAGGCCTTTGCCGCGATATCATGCGCGGCCGTCCGGCTCGCCGACGGCCAGTCGACAAGCAGCGCATAGGCTTCAGCCGCGCTTTCTATCTTGGTCGGTATGCCGAGGCCGGTAAGGATGGTGACCGGCTTTTCAAAAGAAGAACGATCCATCACACTCTCCTTTGGAAGCTCAACTGGCGCCTTTCCCGGCTCAACTGGCCGGCCGCTGCGATCCTCAAGAGCGGCCTGCGGGATGACAGCGCCGATCAGCGAATGCAACACTGCAGGCCGCGGCGGCATGCTCGGCCGTGGCAGCAGCCGGTGCACCTTGGCCAGCGTCTCCAGCCAGGCCATTACGACAAGAGGCGGATGTTCACGCCCGTAGAGCCAGGCCTTTACGTTGGCGACCGGATAGCCCGCCTCTTCGGCGAAATCGGCTTCCGACCACCTCAGCAGGCGCAGACACTCACGCATCCGCGCAGCAATCATTTGCGCTCCTCCTTGCCGGCTCCCAATCGTTGAGCCGACAGGAACATCAGCGTATAGGCCGCCTTGCGACGGTCCCAGCCGGCCGACGCGACCGCATCCAGCAATCCGTCGACAAGCGGCGCCAGCGCCGTCTTGCACTCCGTTTCATAGTTGAAATCGGTCCTGGGAAGAGTCGGCGCGGCGATGTTTCCAAAACTGTTCATCATGTCCATGGCAACACCTGCATATAGTCCGGGCACGGCCGTGCCCGCCCTCGTCGGACACGGCCATTGTCCTCAGAAGCCCGGCGTCAGAAATCCATGCCGGCGCCGGCGGGCATCGCCGGAGCAGCCGCTTCCTTCTTCGGCTTCTCAGCCACCATCGCCTCGGTGGTCACCAGCAGGCCGGCTACCGACGCGGCGTCCTGCAGAGCGGCGCGCACCACCTTGGCCGGGTCGATGACGCCCTGGCCGTAGAGGTCGCCGAACTCGTTGGTCTGAGCGTTCCAGCCATAGCCAAATTCGGTTTTCTCGCGCAATTTGCCAACGATGATCGAGCCTTCCGCACCGGCATTCTCGGCGATCTGGCGCACCGGCTGCTCGATTGCACGACGCACGATCTCGACGCCGGTCTTCTGGTCGGGATTGTCGACGGGGACGTTATCGAGCGCCTTCGCCGCCCTGAGCAACGCTACGCCACCGCCCGGCAGTATGCCTTCCTCGACCGCGGCGCGGGTGGCGTGCATGGCATCATCGACGCGGTCCTTGCGCTCCTTGACTTCCACCTCGGTCGAGCCGCCGACCCGGATGACGGCCACGCCGCCGGCGAGCTTGGCCAACCGCTCCTGCAGCTTTTCGCGGTCATAATCGGAGGTGGTCTCCTCGATCTGCGCCTTGATCTGGGTGATCCGCCCCTGGATCTCGTCCTTGCGCCCGGCACCGTCAACGATCGTGGTATTCTCTTTCTCGATCACCACCTTCTTGGCGCGGCCGAGCATCTCCAGAGTGACGTTTTCGAGCTTGATGCCGAGATCCTCGCTGATTGCTGTGCCGCCCGTCAGGATGGCGATATCTTCCAGCATCGCCTTGCGGCGATCACCGAAGCCCGGCGCCTTGACGGCTGCAACCTTCAGGCCGCCGCGCAGCTTGTTGACCACCAGCGTCGCCAGCGCCTCGCCTTCGACATCCTCGGCGATGATCAGCAGCGGCTTGGAGGACTGGACAACCGCCTCCAGCACGGGAAGCAGCGCCTGCAGGTTGGATAGCTTCTTCTCGTGGATCAGCACATAGGGCTCATCGAGCTCGACCCGCATCTTGTCCTGGTTGGTGATGAAGTAAGGCGAGAGATAGCCGCGGTCGAACTGCATGCCCTCGACCACTTCCAACTCGGTCTCGGCGGTCTTGGCCTCCTCGACGGTTATGACGCCCTCGTTGCCGACCTTTTCCATCGCCTCGGCCAGGAAACGGCCGATCTCGGCATCGCCATTGGCTGAGATAGTGCCCACCTGGGCAATCTCATCGTTCCTGGTCACCTTGCGGGCATTGGCCTTGAGCTCGGCGACGACGGCGTCGACCGCCTTGTCGATGCCGCGCTTCAGGTCCATCGGGTTCATGCCCGAGGCCACGGCCTTCGCGCCTTCCCTAACGATCGCCTGGGCAAGTACGGTCGCCGTCGTGGTGCCGTCGCCGGCGAGATCGTTGGTCTTCGAAGCCACTTCGCGCACCATCTGTGCGCCCATATTCTCGAATTTGTCCTCCAGCTCGATTTCCTTGGCAACGGTAACGCCGTCCTTGGTGATGCGCGGGGCGCCGAACGACTTGTCGATGACGACGTTGCGGCCCTTGGGGCCGAGCGTCACCTTCACCGCGTTGGCTAGGATATCAACGCCGCGCAACATCTTTTCGCGAGCTTCGGTATGGAATTTCACGTCCTTGGCAGCCATTGGATAACTCCTTCAAATAGGCAGCTTTTCGTTGACTGATTGTGGCCCCGCTCAGGCGGCCTTCTTCAATTCGCCAGCAGCTTCGATCACGCCCAGCACGTCGCTTTCCTTCATGATGAGCAGGTCCTCGCCATTGAGCTTGATCTCAGTGCCCGACCACTTACCGAACAGGATACGATCACCGACCTTGACGTCGAGCGGCTGCAACTGGCCGCTATCGTCGCGCGCGCCGGGACCAGCAGCGATGACTTCGCCTTCCTGCGGCTTCTCCTTGGCAGTGTCAGGAATGATGATGCCGCCGGCGGTCTTCTCGTCGACCTCGATGCGGCGGACCAGGATACGGTCATGCAACGGACGGAACGTCATGTTGTTCTCCTCTTGGACAAACAGGTTTTCGAAGGCCCTCCCGGCCAGACCGGCAATATCGGTCCGGCGCAGGGTGCGCGACCCTTGCTCAGGCATCGCGCGCATACGAACTAGTTTTGCCGTTTTGGGGTTTCAAGAGGATCGCGAAAAAATTTTAGCACTCACCTGATGAGAGTGCCAACGCCCTGTAATTGCTGGCACATCCGCGCCTTTCCGGCATGCCGGCCGGAACCTATGTGGAGCCGTAGCGTTTTTTGCGGACCTAGATTTCATTCGAAAGGAAAGCATCACATGACCAGCAGGGATTTTCAGCTTCAGATGCAGGGCTTTGGCCTCACCACGGCCGAGATCCACTACCATCTGCCCGATCATCCAAGCCTGCTGCAACTCTACGTCTGGCAGGAATACGACCTCGCCCCAGACTTCCCGACGCTGAAGGATTTCCTCGACTATTGGGATCGTGAGATCGAAGGTCCGCTGCATTCCGTGCGCGTCGCCCATCACCGTCTGATCCAGCCCTCCGAATGGCGGGCGGTGGACGGCGTCATTACGCTTCATTGATCGGTGGGGCTGAGAGAGGGCTGTTATCCGCACCGTCGCTACGCGCAACGGACGTTCAGGTGGATTTACGCACCCTGACAAGCAGTCCGGCCGTGCGAGCCGCCTTGACGAAGGCGGTACGGGCTTCGCGGGCGGTGCGCCAACCGTCGAGCGCGTCGCGGCAGGCGCGATAGGCAGCGCGCCAGCTCCGGCCGCGCGCCCGTTCCGGCCATTGCTGCATACATTCGATGGCTTCCCAGCTGCTGGCGACCTTGCGCTCTCCGACGGATTGCAGCTTGAGCGTGATCGGCTCGGAAAATGGGACGTCGTTCATCACTTCCTCCTTCTTTCTGTTTAGAGCAAGCAACATGCTCGAATAAGCAGGAGGCGGCCGATGTCCGATCGGCGCCGGTGGACGAGATGGTTCGTCTGCCCGCGCGCTTCAAGAGCTCCCTGCCCAATCCCTGCCCCGACGCAACGGCCGGCTATATGTCGTCATCAGGCGGTTCGAGAAGCCCGATCAGCGTCGCCACCCTTGCCGACGGCAGAGGGCGGCCCTCGTTCACCAGCGCCTCATCGGCACCGACCCACGCAAAGGCCTCGCGTAACTCCTCGATCGTCGCGCCGGTCGAGGCGATGTCGGCGATGACGGCGTCGTCCGCCGGTCCCAGCACCGAAATGATGTCGTCGCGTGTCATGGTCATGATATCCTCCATGCGGCGTGCCGGCGCGACCCACAAATGAAGGTTGAAACCGGCTTTACCCGCTACAATCTGGCAACAAAAAATTCTGGCAGCGGGACAGAATCTGGGTCTTGATTTCGAGCTGGCAATGACCAAATCGAAATTGCCGGTTGCCGAATGGGGCCGGCAGAACCCAGGGAGCGCCAAAGCTCTTTGGCGTCCCTCGTACTATGTTGCTCAATGGAGGATGTAGCTATGAGAACCGCATTCGACTTTTCCCCGCTCTATCGGTCGAGCATTGGTTTCGACCGTGTCTTCAACCTGCTGGAAAACGCGCCTCAGGCGGTCGACAGCTGGCCGCCTTATGACATCGAGCGAAGCGGCGAGAACAGCTATCGCGTGAAGATCGCCGTCGCCGGCTTTTCCGAAGACGAGCTCGACATCAGTCACGAGCCGAACCTTCTAATCGTCTCAGGCGAGCGCAAGGAGCAGGACACGGTGGAATATCTGCATCGCGGCCTGCCGGTGCGACCGTTCACACGGCGTTTCGAGCTTGCCGATCACATGACGGTCAACGGCGCCTCGCTCAACAACGGCCTGCTGACGATCGACCTCGTGCGGGAAGTGCCCGAAGAGATGAAGCCGCGGCGCATCGCGATCGCCAAAGAAGACGGCGCGCCGAGGGCCGGGCAGGTCGAGAAGCCGAAGCAGGCCGCCTGAGCCAAGGCGATCTCTGGCGTCGGCTTTGGCACAACCAGTCGAGAAAGGAGAACATCAATGGCTATTCGTGATCTCATTCCCTGGGGCCGCGAGAACAGTCCGGTGCCCAGTCTCTATCGCGACGATGACCGGGACCCGTTCATGGCGTTGCATCGCGAGATGAACCGCCTGATCGACGACGCCTTCCGCGGTTTCGAAACGCGCATGCCCTCGCTTAGCGGATTTTCGTCGGCGCGCGGCAGTTGGCCGAGCGTTGAAATCTCCGACGGCGAGAAGGAAATCCGCGTGACCGCCGAAATTCCCGGCATGGACGAGAAGGACGTCGAGGTGATGCTCGATGACGGCGTGCTGACGCTGCGTGGCGAGAAGCGCTCCGAGACCGAAGATAAGGACAGGCAGTTCTCCGAGCGGTTCTATGGCCGCTTCGAGCGCCGCATCCCGCTCGGCTACGAGGTCGAGGAAGACAAGGTGAACGCTGCCTTCCACAATGGCGTGCTCAGCGTGACGCTGCCGAAGACCCAGCGCGCGCAGACGAAGGCCAAGCGCATCGCCATCAGTGGCAGCAAAGTCAGTTCCGGCGAGAGCAAACACTGACCACATCGGCAGCCGGACGCGCAAGCGCCCGGCTGCGCCCGATATCATCAGCCGCCGGCGGCCGGCTTGCCCTTGACGTTCTTCAGCGCGGTCAGCAGGTAATCCTGCATCGTCGCCTGAAGGTTTGTCGTGGCAGTGCGCACTGCCGCCATCGCGTCCCTTACCGCCGCTTCGTCGAAGGGCGAAGCCTGCTGCGCCGCCGCGAGATTGGCCCGCGCTCTCGCCAGAGGCACGGGTTCATTTGTTCGGCCGATGCGCCGGACCGCGCGCCGGACGCATATTGAAAGGTCTGCGGAAGCACCGGTAGAGACATCGCTACCGTGGCATCCCTGACGCCCAGGCAACGGAGCCCGCCGTCCGAAAGGCGGCGGGCTTTGTCGAACTCTATAGGCATGAGTGGTGCCGGAGCACGCCTACAGAACAGGGCCCAATTCCAGCACCACGAAAGCGGTGACGCCCAGCACGACGAGGGCATAGGCCGCATAGAGAACAAGCAGCAGAACTTCAAAATCGCGGAAAAAGCCTGTGGTGGCGCTGATCTGTTGCGGCTCTCTTTTCTCGATGAGATCAGCTCCGGGGTGGGCCGCCCGGACGACGACATAGCCAATCCTGTCGTTCTCGGCCGCCTGTAATATCCGTTCCGCAATATCGAGAGCGATCACCGGATCATCGGCCAGCTGGTTGCCCGCTATCCGGTATTCAGTAACAGTCTGGATTTCATGCTCTCTCATGCACGCTTAACCGCGTCATTTAAATTAGGTTCCACTAAAATACCCATGTTTATGACCGACCCGGTCGTCACCTAACCGGGCGGCAACAATCCTAGGCCGCGAACCCCTACCCCGCGTCCTCCAATTAAATGGCTCTCCAAGGGCTGTTACGCATCTGCCGCGTGCCCGACGAAGCACCGTAAAAGAGCTCCCCGGCGATGTCGAAGCCGCCGGGGCCAGGCGGAAGGCGCGCGCCCCCCTCTCAGCACCCTTGCCTCAGATCGCCTCGCGCTCCCGTTCCGGCGTAGCGACCAGCAAGGCCGCGGCGGCGTTGGCGGCAGCGATGGCAGCCTCGACCTGAAGCCCGCGGGCAAGGCCTGCCGCGAACGCGCCAACGAACTCGTCGCCGGCGCCATGGGTGCTGGCGACCTTCACCGGAATGGCCGCCAGCGCGAACGCCTGACCGTCACGGTCGCAATAGGCGACGCCCTCTCCGCCGGCGGTGACTATCGCGGCCGGGTAGAAATCGACCAGCATGCGTGCCGCCTCGGCAGCACCCCCGAGCGTGTCGACGACCGGAACGCCGGCCAGAAATTCCGTCTCGATAGCGTTGACGATCACGACATCAACCAACGCGACCAATTCGTCCGACAGTTTCCGGGCGGGTGCCGCATTGAGCACGACGCGGCCGCCATGCGCCTTCACCGCCCGCGCTACAGCAACGTTGGCGGCTTCCGGCACCTCGTTCTGCAGCAGCAGCACCGAAGTGTGCGCGATCATTTCTGCCGCCTCTGCGATGTCCTTCGCATCAAAGGTGAGATTACTGCCTGAGACGATCACGGCGCCATAGTCGCCGCCGTCGTCGAAGATCGCCACGCTCATGCCCGAGCCGGCGCCAGGCGTGACCCGGACGAAATGCCGGTCGACGCCGTTGCGGTCGAGATTGTCAAGGAGCGCGCGGCCGAAATCGTCGTCGCCGACCGATCCGATCATCGCCGAGCGCACGCCGGCCCGTGCGGCAGAGACTGCCTGGTTGCCGCCCTTGCCGCCGCACTTCGGCCGCCATCCATGGCCGGTCACGGTTTCGCCCTTGCGCGGGCGGTCGGGGGCTTCGACCATGATGTCGTAATGCAGACTGCCGAACACGGTGACCAGCGGTCTCGGCGGCGTCATGTGCCCCTGTCCCGCCGCTTCGACGTCACCGCCGACATGGTGCGGCCGAGATTGCGCTCTGCCGCCTGGTAGTCACGCTGCGCCACTGCCACGAACAGCGCGTCGAGAATGTTGAGCTGGGCGATGCGCGCCGCCGCGTTCTCGCCCATCAGCGGCGAGCCTTGCGCTGTCGAGCACAGCACGATGTCGGCGACTGCGGCCAGCGGTGAGTTGTCATAGTTGGTGATCGCCAGCGTCCGCGCGCCGCTCTTGCGGGCGAGATGGATCGCGTCGATGACGGCGCTGGTGTTGCCGGAGTGGGAGAAGCCGACGGCGATGTCGTCGGCGCCGAGCAGCGAGGCCGACATCAGCATCATGTGCGAATCGTCATAGACGGATGCGCGGATGCCGATGCGCAGGAATTTGTGCGAGACGTCGCGCGCGATCTGCGCCGAGCCGCCGACACCATAGAAATCCCGGTTTTGGGCGCGGTAGAGAAGATCGGCGGCGCGGTCGAAATCGTCCATGTCGAGGATGGCGAGCGTTTCCTCCAGCGCCTGGATGGAGGTGCGGAATACCTTCTGCACGATCTCGGCCGAACTGTCGTCGACCGACAGCTCCTGGTGCATTTCGGCGGTCGGCAGGCGGCTGTATTCGTAGACGGCGGTGCGGAAATCGCGATAGCCGGAAAAGCCCAGCTTCTTGGCGATCTTGACCACCATCGCCTCCGACACGCCAGCCTCTTCGGCGATCTGCTTGAGCGGAATGGTCTCGTCGAAGCCGCGCCGTCCGAAGACGGTTTCCACCACCTTGGCCTCGAGCGGCGTCAGATGCGGCATCATCATGCGGATCCGCGGTCCTACTGCTTTCAGGTCCAGGCTGGTCAAGGTCATCCACGTCCCCTCGTCACGCGATCGATAAGCATCGCGGCGAGGATTATAAGACCAGTTGCCAGCAGCTGATAGAAGGACTGGACATTCATCAGCGTCAGGCCGTTGCGCATGGTGCCGAGGATGACGGCGCCCAGGATGGTGCCGACCACGCTGCCCTTGCCACCCATCAGCGAAGCGCCGCCGATGGCCGCCGCGGCAATCGCATCGAGCTCCCAGAGGTTGCCGAGAATGGGCTCGGCAGCACCCAGCCGGCCGATCAGGATCTGCGCGGCAAGGGCTGCAAGCAGGCCCGAGATCATATAGGCGGCGATCTTGGTGCGGGCGATCGGCACGCCGGCTATGTAGGCCGCCTCCTCATTGCCGCCGACGGCGAGCAGATATTCGCCGAACGGCGTCTTCTTGAGGATGATCCAGGCGATCAGCGCGACCACGGCCACGATGATGACCGCCAATGGCAATCCAAACAGCGAGCCGTTGAAGATGGCGCGGAAGCCGGCAGGCAGGCCGAGCACGGGATTGCCGCCGGTGTAGATCAGCGCCAGCGCCCGGTAAGTGCTCAGCGTTCCCAGCGTGACGATGAAAGGCTGCAGCCCGACATAGGCGACCAGCACGCCGTTGAGCAGGCCGCAGACGAGGCCGATGGCGAAGCCGGCGGCGATGGCCAGCGGAAACGGCACGCCGGCGACCAGCATCGAGGCAGAGATGACGGCCGAAAGGGCTGCCGT
Organism: Mesorhizobium sp. WSM4823; assembly: GCF_055811195.1. Classification (NCBI taxonomy): domain Bacteria; kingdom Pseudomonadati; phylum Pseudomonadota; class Alphaproteobacteria; order Hyphomicrobiales; family Phyllobacteriaceae; genus Mesorhizobium; species Mesorhizobium sp. WSM4823. Next base: position 28,094 of record NZ_JBVVQL010000006.1, on the reverse strand, counting down.
CGGCCCGACGGACAGATCGATGCCGCCCGAGATGATCACCAGCGTCATGCCCAGCGCCAGGCAGGCGTTGATGCTCGATTGCTGAAGGATGTTGATCAGGTTGCGCTCGGCAAAGAAGCCAGGGACCAGCGCACCGAAGACGGCGAGGATCACCACCAGGCCGATCAGCGTGCCGGCGTCGCGCACGGAAAACCGGTGCAGGAAATCCGCCCGTGGGGGCGCTGCTGTGTGTTCGGTTATATCAGTCATCCGCTGGTCCTGTCCGTCATGCATCGGCTCGATGGCCTTGCGCCTTGCCGGCCTGAATCTCCGATTGGGGTATTGCGTGTGCCGCGATCGCCTGTTCGCTGAGATCAGCCCGGCCGAGTTCGGCCGCGACCGTGCCATCGCGCATGACCAGCACGCGGTCGGCGAGCCGGATCACCTCGGGAAGCTCGGACGACACGACGATTACCGAATGGCCTTCGGCGGCGAGCTCCTCGATCAAGTGATAGATCTCCGCCTTGGCACCGACATCGATGCCGCGCGTCGGCTCGTCGAACAGCAGAATGCGCGTTCCCGCCGCCAGCCAGCGCCCGATAATCGCCTTCTGCTGGTTGCCGCCGCTGAACAGCCGGATCGGCTGGTCGAGCAGGAACGGCCTGAGATTGACCCGCTTCATCTTCTCGGCCGCGACCCGTTTCAGCCTGGTGTGATCGATGACGCCGCGCGGCGCGAACACGCCCATCGATGCCAGCGCCATATTGCTGGAGATCGAGCGCAGCGGCACGATGCCTTCGCGTTTGCGCTCCTCCGGCACCAGGCCGATACCGGCGGCGATGGCATCGCGCGGACTGGAAAGTTTTACCGCCTTGCCGTCGATCTCGACCGCACCTGATGAGGCGCGGTCGGCGCCGGCCAGTAGCCGCAGCAGTTCGGTGCGGCCCGAGCCGACCAGGCCGGCAATGCCCAGCACCTCGCCGCGATGCAGGTCGAACGAGACGTCATGGACCTTGGTCGGCGAGGCGAGGCCGCGAACGCTCAACCTGACCTCGCTGGAGGTGTGCGAGCGGTGCTGTTCCTGGGCAAGCTCGCGGCCGACCATCATCGAAACGACGGCCTTTTCCGACACCTGCGCAAGATCGACGGACCCGACCACGACGCCGTCGCGCATGATGGTGGCGCGTTGGCAGATACCGAACACCTCGTTTAGCTTGTGCGAGACATAGACGACCGCGACACCGTCGCGGGCCAGGCCGGCAATGACTTCGGCCAGGCGCTCGAATTCTTTCGGCGTCAGGCTCGATGTCGGCTCGTCCATCGCCACGATGCGCGCACGATCGAGCAGCGCCCGGGCGATCTCGACGATCTGCCGCTGCGCGACCTTCAGGCTGCCGAGCGGCGCTGCCGGATCGATCGTTAGGTCGATGGCCGCAAGGGCTTCCGCAGCGCGGCGTTCCTGCTCGCGCCGTGCGACGAAGATGCCGCCGCGCGTCAGCGGATGGCCGAGGAACATGTTCTGGGCGACGCTGAGGTGCGGCACCTGCTGCAATTCCTGATGGATCATGGCGACGCCCGCGGCGCGTGCGGCGACCGGATTGTTCAGCGTCACCGGTTTGCCGTCGATCAGCACCCTTCCCGCCGTCGGCCTGTAGACCCCCGACAGGATGCGCAGCAGCGTCGACTTGCCGGCGCCGTTCTCACCGAGCAGGCCATGAATTTCGCCGCCGCCGACCGAAAAGGACACACCAGAGAGTGCCCGCACAGCCGGAAATACCTTGGAAATGCCCTCGAATTGCAGCCGGGGTGACATGGGTTCTATTCTCCGGGCAAGGGTGCCAGCCGTGAGCAATAATGCTCTGGCCGGCACCTGCCCTTGTGCCCTTAGTTGCCCGCTGCCGCATCCTCGAGCAGCGCCTTGCGCACGGCCTCGCCGGCACCGGAATAACGGTCGGCGTTGTCCTTGGTGATCAGCGCCTGCGGCGTGGCAACGACCCGCGGCAGCTTTTGCCCGGCCACCAGTCGCAGCGCCGATTCCAGCGCCACCTCGCCGGTCAAAACCGGGAAGCTGTCGACGGTGCCGGTCAGCTCGCCGGCGCGGATCGAGGCGTAAGCGTCGGAGATGCCGTCGGTGCCGAAGACGGCGACCTTGTCCTGCAAGCCAGCGGCCTTGACCGCCTCGACGATGCCCAGTGCCATACCGTCATTGTTGGCATAGAAGCCGATCAGGTCGGGATGCTGCTGCAGGATGTTGGTGGCCGCGTCGTAGGAGGTCTGGCGATCCCAGTTGCCGGGGACGCTGGCGACGACCTCGAATTTGCCAGCTTCGGTGATCGTGCTTTTGAAGCCGTCGGTGCGCTGGACGGCGGCATAGACGCCGGCCTGGCCTTCGACGATGGCGACCTTGCCGCCGTCCGGCCGGTTCTTGATGAACCATTTGGCGACGCGCACGCCATTGTCGCGCTGGACATTGCCGACATAGTGCTCGGCCTGCGGGATGACCGCGTCATTGACGTTGACCACCGGCACGTTGGCGGCCTTGGCCTGTTCTATGATCGGCTGCAGATTGGAGTCGGTCTGCGGCGAGACGAGCAGCACGTTGTAGCCCTGTGTGACCAGGCCTTCGGCGATGGTGAGCTGGCCGAGCTGGTCGCCCTCGCTCTGCGCCGCCTGGTAGACGACCGGAACAGCGACACGGTCGCCGAACGACTTGTAGCCCTCACCCAGCGAGCGCCAGTATTCGTTGGTCAGCGTCTTGGAGACAGCGCCGGCCTTGGTACCGTCGGGTAGCTTGGGAAACGCACCGAACTTGGCCTCGAGCTGCGACCAGTCGATGCGATCCTTCTCGGTGTCGGAATTGAGCGGCGCGAGGTCCGCGGAAAAAGCGGAGCCGATGGACAGCGCCATCAGGGCAGCGGTGGCGGTGGCAAGCAGAAATTTCATGGTCTTTCCTCCCTTGTTGAAAAACGGTCTATGCCGCCGGAGCCTCAGCTGTCCGGTCCGAGCATGGCTTCCTGGATGATGGCCTGCGACGCGACCGCGTCCTGACGGTCGATGGCGGTGGACAGGCGGTTGTCCTTTTCCAGCCGATCGACGACGCGCAGCATGCGCTTGACGGTTGCGATGTTGACTTCGCATTCGTGGACCGGATCGAGTCCGGTCATGTCGGGGAACGTGTCGAAGTAGATGGCGCCGGCGTAGCCGTCGCGGCGGATCTGCCTGAGCAGCTCGATCGTCTGCAGCGTGTGCACTGCGCCGACCATCAGGCCGTCGTCGCGCTTGGCGTAGCCATCGTTGAGATGCACGCCGAGCAGCTTGCTATGGCGCGTCACAAGTGCTGCGGCAAAGGCCGGCTGCTCGTCGGCATAGAGCACATGGGCGAAATCGAGCGTCACGCCGAGATTGGGCAGCCCGATCTCGCGGATCGCCAGCAATGTCGTCGCCGCGTCGGGCATCAGGCTATAGGAGCGTGGCTCGTTGGGCTTGTATTCCAGGCTGATCTGGCAATCGGGATCATGCGATGCAACTTCACGAATTCCATCGATTTCGTGTTGCCACAGTGTCGCGTAATCGGCCTGGAATGCATAGTCGAAGCCATCCTGCCCGAGCCACAGCGTCATCAGATTGGCGCCGGCCTGACGCGCTGCGTCGATGCCGGCCTTGGTTAGGTCGATGGCTTCGCGGCGAACAGCGGGATCGGGATTGGTGAACGCGCCGAGCTTGAAGGCCGGATTGGAATAATAACGCATGGCGAAACCATTGATCGAAAGCCCGAACTCACCGAGCTTTCGCGCCATTCCTGCAGGCCTTTCGCCGACATGGTCGGGAAAATTCAAGTCGAGGTCGGTCAGCCCCGCAACCTTCGCCGCACGCGCCGCCATCTGCAGCATCGACGGCTTGCCGACAAGATCCGGCCACTCGGCCTGTGGCCGCGAGGCAAAGGAATTCAGGCGCGTGGCGAAACGATTGGCAGTCATGGATGACCCTTTGGCGGACATAACTTCACATATTTACTAATATTTGTAAAGTTCTTATTCGAGAAATGAGCCATCCGCTGCGACCAAGCGGCGGACGCTGTTTCGATCCGGCATGATAGCGGCCGCAGACGCGCTCGGCCTCGAAGCGGAGGCCGCGCCGGAACTTTAGGGCTTAGCTCTCAAATGATCTGTCCGGTGCCGCCGATCGTAACCATGTACAACCGCTCGCAGCCCTTGCGTCTCGGGCGTCAATTGATCATCGTCGTTGGCACTATGTCGGGGGGTTCCGCACATGCCGACACTTTATGCGTTGAAACCGGCGTTCCAGGCCAAGCTGCGGCCGCTCGCCGACCGGCTGGCCGTGGCCGGCGTCACCGCCAACCAGATCACGCTGCTGGCCGCCGCATTATCGGTCGCCACCGGCATTCTGGTCGCGGCTCTTGCCGGCCATCGCGCGGTCTTCCTGCTGATGCCGGTGGTGCTGTTTGCGCGCATGGCGCTGAACGCCATCGACGGCATGCTGGCGCGGGAGCATGGTCAGGCCTCGAAGCTTGGCATGTACCTCAATGAACTCTGCGACGTCGTTTCGGACCTCGCGCTGATCCTGGCCTTTGCCGCCATTTTCCCAGGCTGGGGCGTCGTCGCTTTCGCCATCGCGGCGATCATCGTGGAGTTCACCGGCGTGCTCGGCATAGCGGCGGGCACGGGGCGCAATTATGCCGGGCCGTTCGGCAAGAGCGACCGGGCGCTGGCGCTCGGCATCATCGCCTTCCTCATCGCCTGCGGACTGTGGATCGCGGCGATCGCGCCGTTTGTGTTTCCGGCAATGGCTACACTCTCGCTGGTGACCGCCATCAACCGGATACGCAGCGGCCTTAACGGGAGCGGCGACTGAAATTCCGGTCGCGTCCGCCAGGGGAAACCATGCTTCACGAACAGACGATCGCCGCCGCCGCGGCTTTGGCAAACCTCAAGCGGGTGGGGCAGGAGCGCGCCTTCAAGAGCCATGACGGCACCGAGATCTTCTACCGCTACTGGCCGGCTGTCGGGCAACCCGCCAAGGGCGCGGTTCTGCTGTTCCACCGCGGCCACGAGCATGGCGGCCGCATGGCGCATCTGGTCGACGAACTCGACATGCCCGATCATGCCTTCTACGCCTGGGACGCGCGCGGCAATGGCCGCTCGGCCGGCGAGCGCGGCTACGCGCCGTCCTTTGCAGCACTTGTGCGCGACATCGATTGTTTCGTGCGCGAGATCGGCAAGGACGGTTTTGGCCAGCGTGACATCGCGCTGATCGCGCAATCCTTCGGCGCCGTGCTCGCCGCCGCCTGGGCGCATGATTATGCGCCGCAGATTCGGGCTTTGGTGCTGGCCTCGCCGGCCTTCTCGGTCAAGCTCTATGTGCCCTTCGCCAAGCAAGGGATTGCGCTGTGGCAGAAGATCAAGGGGCGCTTCTTCGTCAATTCCTACGTTAAGGCCAAGTTCCTGACGCATGATCCCGAGCGCATTGCCTCCTTCGAGGCCGATCCGCTGATCACGCGGCCGATCGCTTCCAACATCCTGGTTGAGCTCTACGACCACGCCGCGCGTATCGTCTCGGATGCCCGCGCCATCACCGTGCCGACGCAACTGCTGATCTCGGGCAGCGACTGGGTGGTGCGGCACGCACCGCAGCACGAATTCTTCGTCGATCTTGCCAGCCCGGCCAAGGAACGGCATGTGCTGCCCGGCTTCTTCCACGACACGCTGGGCGAACGCGACCGCAGCCAAGCGCTCGACCTGATCAAGCCGTTTCTCGAAAGACAGTTCGCGGCACCGGAGAAGTCGGTCGACCTGACCGCAGCCGACCGCGTTGGCTATACACGTGACGAGGCCGACCGGCTGGCCTCGCCGCTCGCCCTGCTGTCGCCAAAGGGCCTCTATTGGGCAATGAGCCGTGCCTCGATCCGCATGGGCGCCTGGCTATCATCAGGCCTGCAAACAGGCATTGCCACCGGCTTCGATTCCGGCTCGACGCTCGACTATGTCTACGAGAACGAGGCGCGGGGCAGCAGCGCGCTCGGCCGCATGATTGACCGCACCTTTCTCGATGCCATCGGCTGGCGCGGTATCCGCCAGCGCAAGCTCAATCTGGAAGAGCTGATCGGTAGCGCCACCGAGAGGCTTCAAGCCGGCGGCCGGCCGGTCCATATCGTCGATATTGCCGCCGGCCACGGCCGCTACGTGCTCGATGCCATCGCCAAATGCGCGGCGCCGCCGGCCAGCGTGAGGCTGCAGGATTTTTCCGAGCTCAACGTTTCGCGCGGCTGCAAGCTGATCTCCGAGCGGCACCTGCCGACCAGCGTCTCGTTCCACCAGGCCGACGCCTTCGACGCCCGAATGCTTGCCGGGCTGAAGCCGGCGCCGGACCTCGCCATCGTCTCCGGGCTTTACGAATTGTTTTCCGACAACACCATGATCGCCCGCTCGCTGGGCGGGCTGGCCAAGGTGATGCAGCCTGGCAGCCTGCTTCTCTACACCAACCAGCCCTGGCATCCGCAGCTCGAAATGATCGCCCGCAGCCTGACCTCGCATCGCGGCGGCCAGGCCTGGGTGATGCGCCGGCGCACGCAGGGCGAGATGGACCAGTTGGTGACCGCGGCCGGCTTCGAAAAACTCGACCAGCGCATCGACCAATGGGGCATCTTCACCGTTTCCGTCGCGCGGCGGGTCTGAGCATGGTGCCGATCCTTGGCGCCGCCGCTGCCACTTCTGCCCCCGCACGCGAGCCGTACGCCGGAATCGTGTTGCGGGCGGCATTGTGGCTGGCGTTTCTGGCGCCGTCCTTTTACGCGACCTATGGCTTCGCCAACTGGCTGGCGTCGCAGCGCGACGATGTCGGCAGCGTCGTCTTCGCCTGGGAGCGCTCCGTCCCATTCATCGCCTGGACCATCGTACCCTATTGGTCGATCAACTTGTTCTACGGTCTGTCGCTGCTGTTGAACGATACCAAGAGCGGCGTCGACCGGCTCGCCGGCCGCTATCTCACCGCTCAGATCATCGCCGTCGCCTGCTTCATCTTGTTTCCGCTGACGGCGACCTTCGTGCGGCCGCAAACATCGGGCCTGCCGGGCTTCATGTTCGCGGTGCTCGGCGGCTTCGACAAACCGTTCAACCAGGCGCCGTCGCTGCATATCGCACTGCTGGTCATCATCTGGGATCATTGGCGCCATCGGCTCAAAGGCATGGCCGGCATCGTCTGGCACGCCTGGTGTTTGCTGATCGGCGCCTCGGTACTGACGACGTGGCAGCACCATGTCATCGATATCCCGACCGGCGCGCTGCTTGGCTTTTTCGCCCTATGGCTGTTCCCGCGCGACGACAAATTGCCGTTCGCCGGTTTTCACCTGACGGCTGATGCCAGGGCCAGGCTGCTGGCTCGGTTCTATGCGCTTGGCGCAGCCCTGGCGCTGGCCGGCGCCGTTGCCGGCGCCTTCGTCTCGGCGCTGTGGCTCATCTTTTTGTGGCCCGCGCTGGCGCTGGCCATCGTGGCCTTCGCCTATGCCGGGGCCGGCGCCAAGGTGTTCCAGAAAGCGGCCGACGGCCGCGTCTCGCTGGCCAGTCGTATTCTGCTGCTGCCCTACCGGCTTGGCGCCAGGATCAATGTATCGATATGGACGCGCAAGCTGCCGGCGCAGATCGCGGTTGCCGACGGCGTCTTCCTCGGCCGCTTTCCGACGGCCGCCGAGGCCGACACTTTCGGCACGGTGATCGATCTTGCCGGCGAGCTGGAACGGCCGTGCGGCGTGACCTGTCGCTGGACTGCTATCGCCATGGTCGATCTTTTGCCGCCGTCGCCGGAGGCGCAAGCGCAAGCGGTGGCGGCGATCGAGGCGGCTCGCAGCCACGGCACCGTGCTGGTCTGCTGCGCGCTCGGTTTCCAGCGCAGCGCCGGCGTCGTCGCCGAATGGCTGGTTGCCACCGGACGCTCGCCGACGCCGGCGCAGGCGCACAAGCGGCTCGCGGCATCGGGCCGGCCGGTGCATCTTCACATCGGGGTGGACGAGCCGGCATGAAAAGCGACGCTTATCAGGACAGGGCCGAGGCGTTCGCAGCCGCGCTGATGGTGCAGGCGGCGTGGCCGATTCTGCTGCTGGCGGCCGCCTTGATGGCCGCGCCGATCATTGGCGCGGTGGCCGGGCCGCAGGCAACGCCCATATCGGCCGCGGCCTGGCTGATCGCGGCGGCGAGCGCGGCGGCCACCCTCGCCTACTCTGCTTTGCTTGCCTTCGACGCGTTGCTGTTCCGGCTGATGGCGAGCCACGCCAGCGAGGCCGCAGCCGGAGCCGCGGTCGACGAGGTGCTGGCGCGCATGCGGCTGAAACCTCCCTCTGCCGGCGGCCGCTCGCTCGACCGGCGCATGGCGGGCACCCAGCGCCTGCTGGCTAGGCAGCGCATCGCGATCGGCCTGTTCGGGGCGGCGTCCCTCGTCGCGGCCTTTATCTGAACCAGCCGATGAGCAAGCTCGGCACTCGCACCTTCACCCTGCTGCAGACCGTGACCTCGGTAGGCCTGTCGGCGCTGGCTTGGGCGGTGACCGGCGTGCGGCCGATCTGGAACGGCAGCCAGCCGTCTGACCGGCAGCGCATCTACTTCGCCAACCATGCCAGCCACGGCGACTTCATCCTGCTGTCGGCCTGCCTCAGTGAGAAGGAGCGCGCCCGCACCCACGCGGTCGCTGCCGCCGACTATTGGGGAAAATCGCGGCTGCGCCGTTTCATCGCGCAGGACATGCTGTCCTCCGTGCTCATTCACCGGCAGTGGACCGATGAGGCGCAGAATCCGATTTCGATCATGCTGTCGGTGCTCGACGAGGGTCATTCGCTGATCGTCTTTCCCGAAGGCACGCGCAACATGACCGACCAGCCGCTGCTGCCGTTCCGTTCCGGCCTCTACAATCTGTCGATGGCGCGGCCCGACGTCGAACTCATCCCGTGCTGGATCGAGAACATGTCGCGGGTGCTGCCCAAGGGCCAGTTCGTGCCGGTGCCGCTGCTTTGCCGCGTCGTCTTCGGCGCGCCGATCGCGATTGCGCCCGGCGAGGAACGCCGCGCCTTTCTCGACCGCGCCCGCCAAACACTGCTTGCGCTGAACCCCCGCCCGCCAGCGCATGATGCGGAAAAGTGGAATCCGGTTTTCCGAAAACCATCATGCGACCCCTAAGAGACGACTAGAACAACATGCCAATGCACGAAACCCTTATTCTGGTTGTCGGCCTCGCTGCGGTGCTGACCACGGCAAGCCTGGTCGCCGGCATTCTGTCGTGGCGCGCGCCGAAGCCGCTGTCCCCGACGCTGATCAACCTCAACCAGCGCATCAACGCCTGGTGGGTGATGGTGGTGGCGATCACCGTCGCCTTCTTCTTCGGCCGCTCCGGCATGACCATCCTGTTCGCGCTGATCTCGTTTGCGGCGCTGCGCGAATTCGTGACTTTGACGCACAGCCGCCGCAGCGACCACTGGGTGCTGCTCGGCATGTTCGGCATCATCATCCCGTTCCAGTACTGGCTGGTATGGACCGCCTGGTACGGCCTCTTCACCATCTTCATCCCGGTTTACTGCTTTCTGCTGATGCCGGCGATCACTGCGCTGCACGGCGACACCGAACGCTTTCTCGAGCGCGTCTCGGCGCAGCAATGGGCCGTCATGATCTCGGTCTACTGCGTCAGCCACGTGCCGGCGCTGCTGACACTCGAGGTGGCCGGTTTCGAGGGCCGCAATCTGTTGCTGATCGCATTCCTGATCATCACCGTGCAAGGCAGCGACGTGCTGCAATACATCTTCGGCAAGCTGTTCGGCAGGCATTTGATGTCGCCGAAGGTGTCGCCGTCGAAAACCTGGGAGGGCCTGGTCGGCGGGCTGGCGACGTCTAGCCTGCTTGGCGCTTTGCTGTCGTTCCTGACGCCGTTCTTGCCGCTTCAAGCAGCGGCCGTCGCCTTCGTCGCTTGCCTGATGGGATTCCTTGGCGGGCTGGTCGCCTCCGCCATCAAGCGCGATCAGGGGGTGAAGGATTGGGGCCATCTGATCGAGGGTCATGGCGGCATGATGGACCGCGCCGACAGCCTGGTCTTCGCCGCCCCGGTTTTCTTTCACACGGTTCGCTACTTCTGGACCTGAGGGCGAACTACAGCCTTATTTTGCAGCCGCACGTGGCGCTTTCTTGGCGGCCGGCGGCCGACGGCGCATGCGGCGCCTGGCAGCGGCCTTCAGGGCGATGGGCGGATCGCTCGACAACGCGCCCAACACGGCATCGACCATGCCATGGGCCACAAAATCGGCGTTGATGTCATTGGCCAGTTTGACGGCTGTCTCGCTGGCGTCGCCGGCGTCCGACCAGAACACGATGCCCACCCGTAACGCCCTTTTGACACGTTTCAGCCGACGAACCAGGAAACGGGCGTGCTTGACTGAGTCGCGGTTCAGAAAGCCGACCACAACGGTGTCGACAGCGTCGAGCTTAAGCCGGCGAATGCTCGCCGGTTCCATGTCGGCAAAGCTCGCCTTCGATACCGTCGCCCCCTGGACTTCGAGCACCTGCGCCAGCATGGCGGCGGCGGCATCGTCGAGTTCGCCGCGTCCGCCGGCACACAGGACCGACCTGTCCGTTCCATCAGGCAACTCGATGTCGTCCTCGCCTTCCCCCTGAGTCTCCTTGTCCTTGCGCGAGCCGGTTTCCTCGGCGGCGGCTGGGTCTTCCTCCTCCTCTGCTTCTTCCTGTGCGCTGTCGTCGAGGTTCGCCACCAGCGTCTGCGCACTGGCCGCCACCTGCCGTCTTTGCTCATCGCCCATGACGCCCCGCACGCGATCCTGTTCGCCGAGCAGAAGTGCGGGAATGGCGACCTTGTCATAGAATTCGAACAGATATTTTTCCTCCAGGATCTCCTCGGCGTGATCTGTGGCTTCCTCTGGATCGCTGGCCAACAGCCGTTGGTAGAGCCGGGCATGGGGTTCGAGCACAGGTTCGTTGCCGAACAGGACGTCGAGGAATTCGAACTGCGGCACGTGCCTGCCGAGCACGACGAGACAGACAGTGAGCGGCGTCGACAGAACCAGGCCCAGCGGCCCCCAAAGCCAGGTCCAGAAGATAGCCGCAACGATAATGGCCAATGGTGAAAGCCCGGTGCGTGAACCGTAGAGCCATGGTTCGACGACGTTGCCGGTTAGCATTTCCATGGCCACGAACAGACCGGCGGTCCACAGCACGAGCGACCAACCGGGAGCCACGGCAAGCGCTAGGAACAAAGGCAGCAACGCACCAACGATCGGGCCGATATAAGGAACAAAGCGCAGCGCCAACGCCAGCAGGCCCCACAGCATCGCATTCGGTATGCCCAGAACCCAAAGCCCGAATGCAATCGGCACGGCATAGATGATGTTCACCACCAATTGCATGAGTAGATATCGGCCGACCCGCTTGCCCGCTTCCTGGAGCGCCTCGGTGGTCCGATGAAGATCGCCGTACCCGACGAGGCGTATGAAACGATCGCGCAGGTCCTCGCGCTCGAGCAGCATGAAGATGACGACGACGATGATCAGGCCGGCCGATGCTAGCGGGCTGATCAGCGGGCCGATCAGGTTCTGAAGAACCTGGAGCGGCCTTTCGCGCGCGATGATCTCGACAGGCACCGGCTCGCGCTCTGGTTCATCTGCGGTAGGCGGTGAGGCTTCCTGTCTGTCGAGTTCCTGGCCTACGCGTTCGATCACGCCGCCCAGCCTGGCGATGATGCCACCGCCGACGCCGGTTTCCTTCAGGGACCTGACCTTGGTCAGGATATTCGACTGGTAAAGCGGGATGTTCTGCGCCAGTTCGCTGACCTGAGTGGCGACAATGAAGGAGAACAGCGCAAGGACCGTGAATGCACTCAGCACGCTGGCGATGACGGCCGGGAGACGGGGGAGGCCGACTCGTTTGAGTGCCGAAACCATAGGCGCGAGCGCGAAGGTAAGCAGCAGGGCGATTGCGATCGGCAGGAAAACCTCGCGCCCGAAATACAGCGCCGCAACCGCCGCCACGACAGTCGCGACGGTGGGCAGTGACATGCGCGGGAGGGTTCTGGCAGGGGAAACCATGCCCATCAGCACGGGCTCGGCGGGTCGCATGCCGTTTCGAGGATTGGCCGCCACTTGATACCTCCGCCCTGCCATGGCCATGATCGGGCATGTTGAGCCGGCGTGCAACTTTCGCCTCTTCGCGCCGGCGAGTTCGAAGACGCGAGCGGCAAGGGCGGGCGCTTGGCGGCCCAACTGGACAGCCGGACGGGCGCTTTGGTCGCCGGACACAACAACTGAGGTAGTGATCGGTTCCGCAGAGGCAGAGGACGAGCTCCAGCCTAGTCCGAATGGCTCAGCCAATGCCGGTCGAACACGTCGAGAATGGCGCGGAATTCGGCCGGTGGGATCTGGCTGGCACCGCCGTCCTTGCTGTCTGCCACGAGGAATTGCGCCAGCTGCCGGTCGACCGCTTCCGGCTGCTCGACGGTCACGCCGAGCGACGCCAAATCCCTGGCGATCGACCCGCCGGGCGGCAGATATCCGCCCCAGGCCTCGGGCGTCGGATCGCGCAAGCGGACGATCAGGATCCTGGTCAGGGATGGTTGCGGCTCCGGACCGATGATGGCGCCGCCGCACATATAGCCGCCAAGCACGCTTCCCGGCCGCGAGTGCGGGAACAGGCAAAGGAAGAAATGGGCATCGCCGCCGGTTTCCTTCAGAAGCGCATAAAGGCCGCGTTTTGCCGGGCTCACCGGACCGCCGACCAGCAGTTGTCCGGTCGGCAACACCTCGCGATAGGTGGCGGTCAGCCCGTGCGCCCCCGGCCCGGTCTCTATCGACAGGCTGCCCCTGATCAGCTGGCCGCGATAATAGGGCGACAAAGCATGCGAATAGCACGCATAGGTTCCGGCAACGGCCAATCCGAAGCTTCGCTCCTCATGCCCATATGATGCCTCGAGCTGCGCGCCGGCACGACGTTCTAGTTCCTTCTTGTCGATGTCGTGTCGGGCGCAGATCGCGGCGGTAAAGCTTGGCAGATCGCTTTGGGCAATCCAGGCACCGGGCTGCTCCAGCTTGAGAAGCTTCGACCAATCGTCGTAGACGCTGAGCTGGCGTGGCTGGGCGCGGCCCTGCAGCCATTTGTCGGCACGGCCGAGATCGAACGCCGTGTTCGGGTTGACATCCCGGAACGCCGCCGCAAGGTCCTTGCGGCTGACGGTTCCCAGCAGAGCCACAGTCAGCCGTAACTTCTGCGCGATATGCTGTGCCATCCCACGTGCCCCTTTATGCCACCGCAAGGCATAACATGTGCCAGCACTTGCTCCCACCGCATTCATCGCGGGCCGGACCTCTCCTAAAGTCGATATTCCAGGAAATCCGCAGAATTCCATGCCGTTCCACGCGCCTGCCCTTTTCGCCCCGGCAAGCGGCGCTAAGGTCGCGGAGGGCAAGGGCAAATCATATGAAACTCACGCTATGTAGGCTTGAACGCCAACCCCCTTCCTCAGTCATTTGAACGACGGCGAAGTGAGTTCTCGCAACCAGCACAAGATGCCGCCTCAACAAGGAAGGAATAATTCGATGTCCTGGAATGCTTCTCCCAAAATCTCCTTCACTGCCGTTGCGGCTGGCTCCGCCGCACTGCTGCTGCTGATCTTGGGGCCGGACGGACCGTCGCGAGCTGCTGCCGGCTCGCGCGCTGCAGCGACATATGGCAAGCAGGCTAAGCCTGCCATCGAGCCGACGCGCATCGAAGTCGACGGTGGCGCGCACGTGATACGCTTTTACATTGACGGCAAGCAGGTCGCCCTGCTCGACTCCACCGGCTTCAAGGATTGATCTCACACCGGCGCTGGCCGCGACATTGAGCGGCCAAGCGCGACTGGATGTCCGTGTTCGGCCGCGCCGTTCCGGGCTTCGGCTGCCCGATGCAGCTGCGAGCCTAACACGCGCCGGCACCTGCTGCGTTCTCCACGGGTCGCACTTTTCGACAAGCCGATATTCCAGGAATTCCACAGAATTCCACGCCCTTCCACACAGCGGCCGTGTTCGAGCCGGCTGCCGGGGTTAACCTTACGTTAACCATGGAGGGACTTGTCATGAAACTTGCTCTGACTGCACTTCTCGCCGTGCTCCCACTGTCGCAAACCGTGGAGGCTAAAACGAAAGTCGTTGCCACCGATGCGAAAGCGGCCACAGCCGAGAAAGTCCGGCCGCTGCTCGACAATAAGTCCACCGGCGGGATCACCGCATGGCCCAGCGCGATAGCAGCGCCGGCCGGCAAGGATGTGTCCAGTCCGTATCCGCCAGCGATCTATTTCAATTTTTAGAGTCTCATCCATCCCTAGTGGATGGGGCTCTATCCTTTTATTCGGCCGTCCCACGCTTGCGGTGCCCCGGGGATCGACAGATCCCGGGGGTAAACTGCTTGGCGGCGGCGCGTTAGTCCGTGATGGGATTGCTCTGTTCGCTCTCGACCTCAGGCGATCCTGACGACGAAATGCTTCGTCACCGGCTCGATGATCTTCCAAGTTCCCTTGAAATCGGCCTCGACCACGAAGGCATCGCCGGGACCGACTTCGACGGGCGCGCCGCCGTCGGGCGTGATGATGATGCGGCCTGATATCATGTGCACGAATTCATAGTCGCTGTAGGTCGCGTGGTAGGTGCCGGGGGTAGCCTGCCATGTTCCCGACATGACCTTGCCGTCCTCGGTAGTGTGCTGGACGGCGGTCTTCATGGTTGGGTTGCCGTCGACCACGACCCAGCCCGCGAGATCGCCCGCCTCGGCGTTTTCGACCGTGCCGAATTTGAGGATGGTCTTCCCTGTCATGGTCGGGCTCCGTTTGACCTGTGCCGGCATTGGCTGTCGGTCAATAGCCGAAGCACCTGATATGGGCAACGTGGCTGCCCGGTATGCTTGACCTGGCCGCCATCCGCCGGATAGTCCCTGGACCGGCCCTTGAAAGACCCAGATATGACAGACGCGATCGTAAGAGACAGCAACGGCGCCCAGCTGAACGAGGGCGATTCCGTGACCCTGATCAAGGATTTGAAGGTCAGGGGCACGTCGGAAACGATTAAGCGCGGCACGCTGGTGAAGAACATTCGCCTCACCGGCAGCCCGAGCGAGATCGAGTGCAACACCAAGCAAGTGAAGGGCCTGGTGCTGAAAACCGAATTCCTGAAAAAGGCGTGATCGCCGGGGAGCCGCCTGCCATGATCCGCGCGGCTCCCCGATCCTGCAAGCCGGAGCCTCCGGAAACCGGCACCTCTGAATTGCGCACGCGGATGACGGCAGACACTGCATCGCCGCGGTGCGGAACGAACGCCATGGTCGCGCCGGGTTGATTTTCTGCTTCTGCTCAAAATCGGCCGCCGCAGTGCAAACAGAATGCCAGCGCTGGCGCGGCGCTCGTCATGCACGCGCCGGCGAGCACACTGCTCTGCACGCCGCGAATCCACTTATGTTGCACTGCGTTAAATTTGTTGCATTGCAATATCAGCGCATCGCGTCGATTCTTCGCAACGGGTGGGCTTTTCAACGACATACACGAGGTTTCGCCGTGTCAGCATCGTTCCGGCCTGATATCGAAGGGCTGCGTGCGCTGGCGGTGTCGGGCGTCGTCGCGTTCCATTTCGGCCTGTCGGATCTGCCGGGCGGCTTCACCGGCGTCGACATCTTCTTCGTCATCTCCGGCTATCTGATCACCGGCCAGTTGCTGCGCGAAATCGCCGAGGACGGCCGGCTGAACCTGTGGCGGTTCTATGCAAGACGCGCCCGGCGCCTGCTGCCGGCCTCGCTGTTCGTCATTCTCGTTACGCTGGTCGCGGGCTACTTCATCCTGTCGCCGGACGAACAGTCGCTCTATTCGAAAGGCGCCATGTACGCCTCGGCCTATGCGATCAATTTTTGGCTGATCCGCTGGTCGTTCGACTATTTCGCCCCCGATGCGGCGAACAACCCTTTCATCCACTTCTGGTCGCTCTCGGTCGAGGAGCAGTTCTATCTCGTATGGCCTGGGCTCCTTCTGCTGGCCGCATGGCTGCGCCCGGGCAAGGGCGCGGCAATCCTGGTGATCGGGCTCGTCGGCGTGGTGTCGTTCGCCGTCTGCGCCTGGCTCACCACCGTGTCGCAGCCCTGGGCTTTCTATTTCTCGCCGCTCAGGGCCTGGGAATTCGCCGCCGGCGGCCTGGCTACGATGGCGCCGGCAAAATTCTGGCGGGAGCGCCCACAATTGGGCGCAGCACTGGCATGGCTTGGCCTGGCGCTGATCGCCGCGGCCTATCTCACCTTCAGCGAACAGGACACCCCCTTCCCCGGCCTCGCGGCGGTGGTGCCGGTGGCCGGCACCGTGCTCCTGCTGCTCAGCGGTTCCGGCAATGCTCAAAGAGGCCCCAGCGCCGTGCTGGCGCTGCCGCCGTTGCAATGGGTGGGGAAACTTTCCTACTCGCTCTATCTCTGGCACTGGCCGGTCATCGTCTATGCGACGATGATGGTTCCCGACCTCGCCTGGCCCGGGCGGCTTGCCTGCGCGGCATTGACGCTGGCACTGTCGATCTTCACCTATAATTTCATCGAGAACCCGATCCGCCGCAACGGCTGGCTGATGGCGAGTGCGGCGCGTGCGCTTGTCCCCGCCGCAATGCTGACCGGCGCCAGCGTGGCAGCGACCTATGCCAATGCGCGCCTTGCCGTGCACGATCTCGACCCTTCACAACGCATCATTGCCGAAACGGCCGCACAGCCCTCCACAGCGCGCGCCAAGGCGGGCTGCGTTCTCGATTACGAGACCGTCACGCCGAAGCCCTGCGTGTTCGGCGCCAAGGATGCCGAACAGTCGATCGCGCTGTTCGGCGATTCGCATGCCGATCACTGGTCGACGCCGCTGATCGAGGCGGCGAAGAAGAACGACTACAAGGTCGTCACCTGGCTCAAATCCGCCTGCCGGGCCTCGCGGCTGACGGTGTGGAGCTCAAAGCTGAAGCGCAACTACACCGAGTGCGATCAATGGCGCGAGCAATCGATCAAGGAGATCGTCGCGCTCCGCCCGAGCCTGGTGGTGATCTCGGAGATCTCGCTTACCAGCTCGCGCAAACTGTCGCCCGAGGCGCAGCAATCCGACAGCCTTGATCAGGATTGGCGGGCCGGCCTGCGCGCAACGCTGGAAGCGTTCAGCCAGGCCGGGCTGAAAGTCGCCTTCATCCGCGATGTGCCGTTCAACGGGATGTTTGTCGACACCTGCGTGGCCCGCGCGCTGTGGCGGGGACAGACGCCCTCGGTATGCGACGCGCCGCGAACCGACGCCGCCAACGACGCGGTGGCCGCGGTGGAGCGCGACATCGTGCGCGCCGTCCCCAACGCGACCTATATCGATATGACCGATCGGTTCTGCGACGCCAAGACATGCCATGTCTTCATCGACGGCAAGCTGGCCTACCGCGACCGCCACCATATGGCGACGCCCTTTGCGCAAACGCTGGAGCCGCTGGTCGAGCGCGCGCTGTTCTCCAACGTGGCGGCGCAGAAGTAAGGACACGGCGCACGCGCTTTTCACCCGCTGCCTCAGTGCCCGCTGTGTCTCAGTGCCCGCTGTGTCTCAGTGCAGGCCAAACTCACGCAGCAGTTCTTCGCGGTAGCGCACGAACCGGCTTTCGCTGCGATCGCGCGGGCGCGGCAGTTCAACGTCGACCAACCGTGCTTTGCCGCCTTTCTCCCGGGGCAGGATCAGCACCCTGTCCGCAAGATAGATCGCCTCCTCCAGATCATGGGTGACCATGACCATGGTGACGTTCTCTTCGCTCCAGATGCGCGCCAGTTCCTCTTGCATGCCGATCTTGGTCATGGCGTCGAGCGCGCCTAGCGGCTCGTCGAGCAACAGGATTTCAGGCTGCACGGTCAAAGCCCGGGCGATGCCGACGCGCTGCGCCATGCCGCCTGAAAGCTGCCTCGGATAGGCATCGCTGAAATCGGCCAGGCCGACAAGCGCGGTATAGAAGCGGGCCTTGTCCTCGGCCTCCGCCTTTGGCACGCCCCGTACTTCAAGGCCAAAGGCGACGTTGCCGAGCACTGTCAGCCAGGGCAGCAGGCGCGGTTCCTGGAAGATCACCGCGCGCTCGGCGCCGACGCCATGGACCGGCTTGCCGTCGATCGCGACCCCGCCGCTGTCGGCATCCTCGAGCCCGGCAAGAATGCGCAGCAGCGTGGTCTTGCCCGATCCACTGGCGCCGACGATGACCAGACATTCGCCGGAGCGGATATCGAGGTTCAGCGCCCTCAGCACGGCAAGCGGGCGCCCACTGAGGGTGAAGGATTTGGAGAGGTCGCGTATCGTGACCTCGCCGCCGCTCTTGCTGGCCATCGCGCAGTCTCCCGGTCAGTTGGTTTTCGTTTCGCCGGGCCGGTAAAGGATATCGGCGGCTTTCAGCTTGCCCTTGGGCAGGCGGCGGTCGCGCTCGAGCACGCTGACCCAGAAATCTATGTCGCGGTCGTCGGCCTTCGCTCCTTCGCGCAAGCCGAAGCCGGTCCAATAGCGCGCCAGCGCGCCATTTTCGCCGCGCTTGTCGAGGATGGCCGCAAGCACCTTGCGCGCCTCGTCCAGGTTCTGACGCGACCAGTCGGCGGCGCGGGCCGACTGTTCGACGAAATTGCGGGCGCCATCCGGATGCGCCGTGACGAAATCGCGCCGCAGGACGATGAAGCCGCCGGCCAGTTCGCCCAGCACGTCGGTGTCGTTGAACACACCGCGCACGCCGCCATTGTCGACCAGCGCGCCGGCAAACGTCGCCTGCCAGTAACCCAGTGCCGCGATATCGACCTGGCGCGACCGCAAGGTCTGTTCAAGCTGCGGCCCGGGCACCACGACGAGGTTGGCGGCATTCGGCGGCAGGCCGATGCCGTGCAGCGCCTCGCGCACGGTGTAGTCGAGATGGGCGCCGAGCGTGTTGACCGCAATGGTCTTGCCGGCGATGTCGGCGATCGATTTGATCGGGCTGTCTTCCAGCACGTAGAAGACACTGCGCACTTGGCTGTTGATGCCGTTGCTTGGATAGGCGGCGACGAAGTCATTGCCGCCGGAGATCGAATTGATCACCGCAGCGGTTGCGGCCGAGCCGAGATCGACGCTGCCCGAGGCGAGCGCGAACAGCGATTCCGGGCCGCCGCCGGAGTAGCCGACATTCTCGAGTTTGACCCCGAAATCCTTGAAATAACCGAGCTCGTCCGCCAGCTCATGCGGCGAAATGCTGCCGCGGCTGGCGAGGTAGCGCAACGTGACCGGCGCGGCTTGCGCAACGGCGAAGCGGGGCAGGCCGGCGGCGGCGATGCCGGCGGCAAAGGGAGCGCCGGCAAGCAGGGAACGGCGAGTGATTGGCATGGTCCGGTCTTTCCTGTTGGAAGAGGATGGCCTGTTGGAGGATGGCCTGTTGGAGAGGATGGTGAAAGCTGGTCAGTCGATGGGATCGCTCCAGCGGCAGAGCCGCCGCTGCAGGCTGACCAGCGCCTGGTTGGCGATCAGGCCGAGGCCGGCGAGGATGACGATCGCCGCAAACATCAGCGGAATCTGGAAGTTGTACTGCGCGTTCATCACCTGGAAGCCGATGCCCTTGTTGGCGCCGATCATTTCGGAGGCGATCAGCAGCAAGAGCGCCGTGGTCGCACTCAGCCTCAAGCCCACGAAGATCGACGGGACGGAACCCGGAAGCACCACCCGGCGAAACACGGTGAGCCGCGCGGCGCCATAGACGCGGGCCATCTCGAGCAGTTTCGGATCGACCTGCTTGACGCCGCTGATGGTGTTGAGCAGCAGCGGAAACAGCGTCGCCCAGAAGATGACGAAGACTTTTGATGCCTCCCCCAGCCCGAGCAGCAGGATGAACACCGGATAGAGCGCCAGCGCCGAGGTCTGCCGGAAAACCTGCAGGATCGGATCGAGCGCGGTTTCGACGGCGCGCACCTGGCCCATGAACAGGCCGAGCGGGATAGCGACCGCCACGGCCGCCGCGAAGGCGAGGCCGGCGCGCTGCAGGCTGATGGCGATGTCGCCAAGCAAGGTGCCGCCGGCCAGGCCGCTCCACAATGCGGCGACGATCGTGTCGATCGGCGGCAAGACCGCGGCGTTGACCCATCCCGCGCTGCTCGAAACCTGCCAGATGGCGAGAAAGGCGAGCAGGATGCCGTAACGGGACAAGAAGCGGCCGACAGTCCGGTTGACCAGGCGCGGGAAATCGACGCCAACGCTGGTTCTGCCGTCATGTGCAGCGATCGTGACCGGCTGCTCGACGTGTTGCAAACTCATCGTCTTGCCCTTTGCTTAAAGAATTTATTCGGCGGCCAGCACCTTCGAGCGGGCGGCGGTCCAGGGATTTTCCGGCCGCCTGAGGCCGAGATTCTCGCGCAGCGTCCTACCTTCATAGGCGGTGCGGAACAGGCGGCGGCGCTGCAGCTCGGGAATCACTAGGTCGACAAAATCGTCAAGCGCACCAGGTAGCCATGGCGGCAGGATGTTGAAGCCGTCGGCGGCCTCGTTGCCGAACCATTCCTCCAGCTGATCGGCGACCTGCACCGCGCTGCCGATGACGGTGTAATGGCCTCGTGCCGTCGCCACCCACTGGTAGAGCTGGCGGATGGTGAAGTTGTGCTTGTCGGCAATCTGGCGGATCAGCGCCTGGCGGCTCTTCATGCCTTCGGTTTCCCTGCTCGGCGGCAGCGGTCCGTCGAGCGGATAACCGGTGATGTCGAGGGTCTGGCCGGCCAGCCCGTTGAGCAGGGCGACGCCATCCTCGGGCAGGATCAGCTCGTTCAGCTGCTGGTACTTGGCGCGGGCTTCCTCTTCGGTGCGGCCGACGAAGGGCGCTACGCCAGGCATGATCAGCACCTGTCCGGGATCGCGGCCGGCAGCCTTCACGCGCGCCTTGATGTCGCGATAGAATTCTTGCGCCGAGGCCAGGTTCTGATGGGCGGTGAAGATGACCTCAGCCGATTGGGCGGCGAGCTTGCGGCCGTCTTCGGACTGCCCGGCCTGCACCACCACCGGGTGCCCTTGCACCGGGCGCGGCACATTGAGCGGGCCTTTGACGCTGAAATGCTGGCCCTTGTGGTCGATGTCGTGAAGCTTGTCCTTGTCGTAGAAGCGCCCCGACTTCTTGTCGCGGATGAAGGCATCGTCTTCCCAGCTGTCCCACAACGCCTTGACCGTCTCGACATGCTCATGCGCGCGGGCATAGCGTTCTGCGTGGTTCGGCTGGGCGTCGCGATTGAAATTGCGCGCGGTGTCGTCACCCGCCGAGGTCACGACATTCCAGCCGGCCCGGCCATTCGACAGAAGGTCGAGCGAAGCGAATTTGCGGGCGAGCGTATACGGCTCCTCATAGGTGGTGGAGGCGGTGGCGATGAAGCCCAGATGGGTGGTGAGCGGCGCCAATGCGGCAAACAGCGTCACCGGCTCGAACCCGGCGATCTTGGCATTGCCGCCTTCGCGGGCGCCGAGGCCAACGGTCAGATTGTCGGCGAGGAAATAGGCGTCGAACAGGCCGCGTTCGGCGGTCAGCGCGAGCTGCCTGTGGAACTCGAAATTCGTTGCGCCGTCGGCCGGCGCGTCAGGATGGCGCCAGGCTGCGATATGCTGTCCGCCACCGGGCAGGAAGGCGCCAAGCTTGATCTGCCTGGACTTGCTGGGTCTGGTCATTGCGGGTTCCTTCTGTGCTGTGCGGAAAGGGAATCGGCTGACCGGTGTTTAGGCGGCAAGACCGACGCTGCGTGGCGTTCCGGCCACCCGGCATGCTTCGGCGACCGCTTGCCTGACGCGAGAATGGATGGCTTCGGAGACCAGCACGCCGTCGGCGAAGTCCTTGTCGGAGGCGTAGATCGCGGTCGGCAGGGTCAGTGCCTCGAAGAAACCGAACAGCGGCCGCAGCTGATGTTCGACCACCAGCGAATGACGATCGCCGCCGCCGGTCGCAGCAAGGATGACCGGCTTTCCCCTCAGGGATGACGGGTCGAGCAGGTCGAAGAAATGTTTGAAAAGCCCGGTGTAGCTGCCTTTGAAGGTCGGCGAGCCAACCACCAGGACATCGGCGCCTAGCAATCGCTCGACGATGCTCCTGGCCAGCGGATCGAGATCGCCGATGCGCCGTGCCAGCGGGAAGGACTGGCCGAGATCCTCGATGTCGAAAACGGTCGAGGCTGCACCGGTGCTGCTCGCCACCTCGGCGACGATATGGCTGATGAACGCCTTGGTCTTCGACGGACGGGTCAGGTTGCCCGACAGCCCCACCACCAGCTTTTTTGACATTTCGGTCTCCTCGCAAAACGGCTTATGCATATAACTCTAGTGAGTTTATAGAATTAAATGAGCGAGAAGATTTCAAAACGAGCCCGCCAAGCGGATTGAGTTTGCGGCACATCGCCGTTGATTGGTTCATTCGACGCGAAATGCGAAGCCGAGGTTTACGGCAAGGCGCCTTGACCGCATTCCGGCCACGCGTTGATGATCTAGCGCACCAAACGCATCGCCTCGGGGGATTCGCATGAAAACAGCCGTTCTGACGTCTCTGCTCCTGGCCTGTTTGCTGGCGTCGCCGGCGCAGGCGGGATGGAAGCCGATCGAAAAGGTCGAGACCTACGCCGTTTCAGGGCAGACCGGTCCCCAGCTCCATGCCTCGATGGGCGAGCGGGGGCCGACGATCGGCAAGAGCAAGGTCCGCGCCATGGCCTACACCAATTTCAAGCTGACCTGGGTCAGGGATTATCAGCGACAAGGCAATGCCTGCGTGCTGGTGTCGGCGCGGCCGAAGCTCATCATAACCTACACCTTGCCCAAAACCTCCGGGCCGCTGCCGGCCGCCGTGCAGAAAAGTTGGGAGGTTTTTGCCGCCGGCCTCGCCGCTCACGAAAAGGTGCATGGCGACATCATCGTCGACATGGTCCGCAAGATCGAGACGGCCACCATCGGCTTGTCGGTCCCCGACGATCCCGGCTGCAAAAAGATCAGGACCGAAATGACCAGGCGGCTTGCCGAACTCTCCCAGGCGCAGCGCCAGGCAAGCCGCGATTTCGACCGGGTAGAATTCGCCCCGCGCGGCAATCTGCAGCAGCTCATCGTCGCTTTGCTGATGGGGCGGTAGGGATGGAAACCACGGCAAGGCTGGCGAAAGCGTCGATGACAGCCGATCTCCCCCCTTGCGGGGGAGATGTCCGGCAGGACAGAGGGGGGTGGGAAGGATCGCCAACTTTCGACGTGACCCATTGGCAACCCGGAACCAGCCAGAGGACGTGGCAGCAATTCGTTGATAGGCCGGAGGGACAGCACCCCCTCTGCCCTGCCGGGCATCTCCCCCGCAAGGGGGGAGATCGGCCGTCACTCATGACTTCGCCAATCACGAAGACGAGGGTGCCTGATGGGTCACGATCTCGTTCCGCCACGTCAGCGCAAGAACGCAAAATCGATGCGTCGCGTCATGACCGACGCCGAACTCAAACTTTGGAACGAGCTTCGCGCCCATCGATTGATGGGCCTGAGCTTTCGCCGGCAGGTGCCGATCGGACCTTACATTGTTGATTTTGCCTGTCCCACACACCGCTTGGTCGTCGAGGTCGATGGCAGCCAGCACGCGGACGCTGAACACCTTGAGCGCGATGCGGCACGCAGCGCTTATTTGAAGAGCAGCGGCTGGACCATCCTGCGCTTCTGGAATGACGACGTCATTCGCGACCTCGACAATGTCTGCCAGCACATAATTATCGAGGCCGGCGCGGACAGGCGCTGACTTTCACCCCGCCACCGGCGTCCACATCACATCCTCCACCTTGCTCGCCCCGGTTGCCAGCATCACCAGCCTGTCGAAGCCGAGCGCGGCGCCGCTGGCCTGCGGCATGATCTCAAGCGCTGCCAGAAAATCCTCGTCGATCGGATAGCGCTCGCCATAGATGCGCTGCTTCTCGTCCATCTCGAGGATGAAGCGCCGGCGCTGCTCGGCGGCGTCGGTCAGCTCGCCGAAGGCGTTGGCCAGCTCGACGCCGCAGCAATAGAGCTCGAAGCGCTCGGCAACCCTCGGGTCATCGGCGCTCGGCCGAGCAAGTGCCGCCTCTGAAATCGGATAGCCATGGAGGATGGTGGCGCGCCCCTGCCCCAGCGCCGGCTCGACCTTTTCCACCATCACCCGGCTGAACAGATCGGCCCAATTGTCGTCGGGCGCGGTGCGTAAGCCAGCCTTGATCAGGGCCGCGTGTAGCGCCTCCCGATCGGTGCTGCCGTCGGCGGCGACGGTGGCCAGCAGGTCGATGCCGGCATAGCGCGCAAAAGCCTCGGCGACGCTCAACCGTTCGGGCTCGGCGAATGGATCGGCCTCGCGGCCGCGAAAGGAGAAAATTTTTGTGCCCGCGCGCTCGGCGGCCAGCGCGACGAGCCCGGCACAATCCTCCATCAGGCACTCATAGGTCTCATCAGCCCGGTACCACTCGAGCATGGTAAAGGACGGATGGTGCAAGGGGCCGCGCTCGCGGTTGCGATAGACGGCGCTCAGGCTGAAGATGCGCTTCTCGCCGGCGGCGAGCAGCTTCTTGCAGGCGAATTCCGGCGAAGTGTGCAAATAGAGCGGCTGGCGCTGCCCGTCCGGCCCGATCGCCTCGGTGGCGAAGGCCGACAGATGCGCCTCATTGCCGGGCGAGATCTGCAGCGCCGCTGTCTCGACCTCGACGAAGTCGCGGCGGGCAAACCAATCGCGCAGGGCCGCAGTGATGGCATTGCGCAGGATCAGCCGCGGCCGGCGGTCGGTGTGGACATCGGGCGTCCACCAGGGCGAGGCGGCGGTCATGACGACAGGATTTGCATCGAGGACTGGCGATTGCAGCCAAGATGCGCTAGGCCGCACCAGACGGCTCCCGCAGCCGATTTGCGCCAGTCGGCGCTTCCAGGCCAGTCAACGCTCTTAGGAATAAAGCCCGTGAAGGTCATCGCCAGTTCCCTACGCAAAGGCAATGTCGTCGAAAAGGACGGCAAGCTCTATGTGATCCTCTTTGCTGAAAACATCCATCCCGGCAAGGGCACGCCGGTGACCCAGCTCGACATGCGCCGCATCTCCGACGGAGTGAAAGTCTCGGAGCGCTACCGCACCACCGAGCAGGTCGAGCGCGCCTATGTCGAGGAGCGCGAGCATACCTTCCTCTACCGTGACGGCGAAGGCTTCCATTTCATGAACCCGGAAAGCTACGACCAGGTCGCGGTGTCGGAAAGCGTGGTCGGCGAGATGGCGCCCTATCTCACGGAAGGCATGGCGGTGCAGATCTCGCAGTACAATGGCATCGCCATCTCACTCGTGCTGCCGCAGCGCGCCACTTTCGAGGTGGTCGAGACCGAGCCGGTGACCAAGGGCCAGACGGCGTCCTCCTCCTACAAGCCGGCAACCCTGTCCAACGGTGTGCGCACGCTAGTGCCGCCGCATATCAGCGCCGGCACCCGCGTGGTGGTGATGACGGCGGACGGTGCATATGTGGAGCGGGCGAAGGATTGAGGGGCACTCAGCACCCCACATCGGCTTCAACAATTGAAGGACAGATCGTACTCGACGCGCTCGGTCAGCGCCATCGACCTGGCGCCGTCCTGCTGCGAGACGCGGAAATCCTCGTGTTGGCGGGCGTGCCGATCCGCCGCGCGGCCAAGGCGCCCTTGCGAAATGCCCTCTCTTGAGCAATGCTCCACCCCTTAGCAGAGCTTGAGGAATGACATTTAAGGTAATCGCGCAGACCGACACGGTGGCGTCGCTTGCAGGCTCACCGTATCCAGGTGGTAAACCGGGATGGCTTTCAAGAAACTGCGGATTTGGCTGGGACTGAGAAACGATCCCGCAGCGATCTCGCGTCACGCTAAAATCGGACGCGAAACCTATGGTGTCCACGGTAGGACATTCCTCAACTGCACGGCAGAATCACCAGTCGAGATAGGCGCATTTTGTTCTATCGGACCAGGGACACTCTTTCTGTGTCAGACTGATCACCGAACGGATACGGCTTCAACTTTTCCTTTTCAGTCGCGGATTTTCCGGCAGAAAAAGAACCTGGAGTACCTCGTTTCGAAAGGCCCGATCCTTGTCGGCAATGATGTCTGGGTCGGAGCCCGTGCAATCATCCTTTCAGGCGTGACCATCGGCGACGGAGCAGTTATCGCCGCCGGCAGCGTCGTGACCAGGGACGTTGCGCCATACACGCTTGTCGGCGGCAATCCAGCCAAGGTGATCAAGCGCCGGTTTTCCGACGAAACCGTTGCTGCGCTGCTGGAAATCCAGTGGTGGAACTGGCCCTTGGCGCAGCTCAAAAAGGAACGCGCCGCCTTCGACCTGTCCGCCGAGGTTTTCGCCAAGCACTATACAGTCCGCCAAAATTCAAGGCGGGGGTAAACGCGACTGCGAAGACCTGACGCTCGGTCGAAGCCAGAGGTTGTACGGGTGCTGCGTGTGATTCGGAGCGCTAGGTAGATTTCCCAACAGGTGGGCTAATCTGCCTGAACGCTCGGCGGAATGGCCGGGATAAATCGGATAAACAGCTGCGAGATAATAGCATTCAGCCAAGGATGAGACTCGCCACCAGGACTGTAAGGATAAGCGACAGCGGAACGGCAAGCAGGCAGCACGCCTCCAAAGTGTTGATTTGCCAAGAGTTCATCGAGCGCTTTCCCATGTTGATTTCCTATCTAAACGGGCAAACCGGGACGGCAGTTCCACGGAAAATACTCGGGCGTCATCCAAGCTATCGTGGCGACCGGCGCGAAGCCGCATTGCGAGTTATCCAGCGGGCACGCGCCAGATGCGTCGCCCAGGCCCGGAATGCTCTCTCCGGCTCCTCTTTCGGGTCAATGTGCAGAACGGTGTGGGCGACCTCACGCCAATCGGCCCCGTCCGCCGACGCATCGAGCAGCCGGATGTAAGTAAGCATGTGGTCCTCATCATAGCCGGTCAGCGCCGAAGACGTCGGCGCGTCGTCTGCGAAATGCGGGTCTAGCTGCGGCTTTAACATTGCGATCTACCAGCAATGGCGCACCGTAACAGGCCATGGGGAACCCTGCGCCCTTCAATTGGAGGACGTGTGGAGGACCTGGGCCGATCGAGGCTGGCCTCTTGGCCTGATCACCCATCGATGCGGCACTCCCCAGGCCGCCCTCACCGCGGCCGCCGCATCAGCATCATCCCGTAATGCACCGCCAACAGATCCAGCCCGATCTTGAGCAATTTAGACACAGCATCGCGCGGCTCGCCGGTCTGTTCGGCCAGGCTCTTCACCGTCTCGCCGTGGCAGCAGACTTTCTGCACAACGCCCGCTATCTCCCAATGCGAAAGCGCCCTGGTGGCGTCGGCATAGGCGCGGCCGGCGGACAGGATGCTGTCGGCAACGCCGCCGCCGATGCGTCCGCCGTCGACCCGCTCGGTCAGCGCCGTCGGCTTGACGCCGTCCTGCTGCGAGACGCGAAAACCCTCGCGGTAGCGCATGCCCGCCTCGCGCTGCTGGCGCGACAGCGAGGTGATGCCGCTCAGCGGGTCGACATTGCGCACGCGTACGACGCCGCCGGTCGCGGTGTGGCCGTCATTGGAAACCTCGTAGACGCGCCGAGCCTCCAGCGTGCCCGCCGCCAGCCGTTTGCGGCCGAAGGCGTCGTCCTTCAGCGCGAAATCATGGCCGATCTCCCTGCGAATGCGCACCTGCTCGGCCTCGCCCTTTGCCAGTCTAGGCGGCGCCAGTTTCGGCGGCTTGGGCTTGGCCTTCGGGGCGGTCTTCCTGCTCATCGTCCACTCCTCGTTTTATTGCTGTCTTCGCAAAATCTGGGTTCCTCGCCCCACGAAGTGGGGAGAGGTGGCTCGGCGAAGCCGAGACGGAGAGGGGCAATCGCGCAGTGCGCTGGCGATTTTCGCCGCTGAAGGTTTCAGGTCTTCGTCGGTTTCGCCCTGGCGATTCCTCATCCGGCTTGGCCTTCGCGTAGGTCGTCCCCTCTCCGTGGGGGGGGGGGCGCGCCCCCCCCCCCCCCCCCCGGGGGGGGGGGGGGGCCCCGCGCGCCGGCGGGGGGGGGGGGGGCGGCGCCCCCCCCCCCCCCCCCCGCCCCGCGGGGGGGGCCGAACCGCGCCC